>NZ_LMTS01000025.1:149372-245068 GCF_001541225.1 Variovorax sp. WDL1
GTCCGGCTTCTTCGTCATCCCGACCTCGGCTTGGCGACAGGCCGCGACGTAGTGGTGGGCGTCGTAATCCTTCGCCGGGAAGTTGGGGTGCATCGACTGCATCACGCTCACCAAGCCCTTCACCCAACCGCCTAGCGCGCCCCAGATGTAGACGGCGTCGCCGTACGCGGGCTTGTCGCTCCCCGCAGCACGAACGTTCTCGACCTTGCGGCGGAACGAAACGCTCGTGCGCATCACGTGGCCCTGGACGAAGGCAAAGTCCACGGTCCTGCCTGCCTCGCAGGCGGCTGCAATCTCACGACCCTCGGCGCTGTCCGCAAAGCGCGCGACCGTGGCGTCCGCGTCGTCGTACTTCGTGATGGGTCGGTCGTTGTCGTCGGTCGCCTCGAACTCACGCATGAGCGTTCCGGTCCGGGCTGCACCGCCGTCGATGCGCCACGTGTAGAGGACGAAGGGGTTTCCGTCCTTCTTGCTCGCGCCCAACTCGGTGAACTCGACGCCGGTGTACGTCTCCTGGTCGTCTTCTGCTACGCCCTTCGCCGTCTCGATGCCGCGGCGGCGTTTGCGGTTGATGTCCACGTCAAACGGCGTGACCATGTTGCGGTCGTCGCCCAAAGCCGCGCCCAGGAACGCAAGGGCCATCTCCCAGTCCATGTCGGAGGTCATCGAGAGGGATTCCTTGGCCGCAAGCTGCTCCGCGGTGAGGAGCATGACCTTCGCTCCATCCGCAAACAGGCGGGTATAGCCCTCCGCGATTCGAAGCGCGGGATAGTCTTTCGACGAGAGCAGGTAGAAGCCCGACGACGAGAAAAGGGGTTTGCCCTCCTCCTGTTTCTGAACTTTCGTCGGCTTGTTGTTCTCCTTCTCGAACACCGGCGACAGTGCGTCGGCCGCCACCGCGTAAACCTTGCCGCCCAGCAGCTTGTTGAAGTCCATCCCGCCTCGGCCGTGACGTTGAGCGACCACGACCTGGCGGCCGTCGGCCATGAAAGCCGTGAGTCGATGCATCTGGTTTTCGTTGGGCGCAAGCTGGGCGTCAAGGCCCTTGGTAGGCTTCTCGCCTCGAAGGATGGCGCTCTGCACCAGGAGGTCGAACTTCTTGCTGGGAGTCGGGAGCGACGTGTTCATGGAACTCTCTGTCGATGGCTCTTGCTGGCGATGAGACGCGGAAGAGCCGGATTGAAGGATACCGCCCTAGAGGGCGTTCGACGTATAGCCACCTGCCCCTGCTCGCGCGCCTGAATTGGCGAGCCAAAAAGCTAAATCCCATCCGTCGGTGCGTTGCATTTTAGCATACGTTCCTCTAAACTCTAAAGCGTTTGTGCTCACTATTTTCAACTGCCAGTGGGCCGTTCGGTCGCTATACCGGTGCAGGACAACATTCAACGAAAACTTTACGATGAACACATTTCTGTCTCCAGGCACCTTCCTCATACTGGCGACGGTGTTGGCTGTTATCGCGGCGACCGGTGAAATGGTTGGCGGTGACCGCATGGCCTCCGTTCACTCCCGGTATGAGCTCGCAAGCCGGCTGCTTCGGCTACAGTGGTACCCCGCCGTCGCGTTGTGGGGGGCTAGTGCGGCATGTTGCGGCTACCAGGCATCGGGCCACACAACGGTCGTGATGCTGGTCGGCCTGCTCTTCATCTACTTGAGGGGCGGCCGCGCCGTCTTCACACGCCCCAGCCTGCAGGTATTCCGGCGCCTCGTTTTGCCGACGCTGGTCACGTGCATCACTGTGGCTTACGCAGCGGCAAGCGGCTTCCCTTTCAACCACCATGGATTCGTCGCGTTCGAGGTCCTTACAGGCCTGTTCGGCGCCGGCGTGGTGCGCGAGTCAGCGGCTTATCGCGAGCCAGACCTCGAAATGCGCACGTCCCTGTTCGGCTAGACCCTTTCTCCTCTTCTCCCCTTTTCAACGACGCCGGTGCTCAACCGGCGTCGCCTTTTCTGGCCTAGGCAAAGAAAAAGCGCCCGACGGAGGGGTCGGACGCTTCGAAGAACGAGTTTTCAGGCGGCAGCGGCCATGGCCTTGCGAGCAATCAACACGGCGAGCTTCTCCTGCTCGATGCGGTGCTTGATTGCAGGTCCGGCTAGCCCTTGGGCCAAGCCCTGGAAGTCAATGTTCCTGAGTGCATCGCAAGACGCGCGAAAGCCGTCGGCACCGAACGTGTGCATCAACTGCAACGCTTGCACCGTAGCTTCCACCCGTTGCGGGCGGCGCAGCACGTCGAGCCCCTCGAGCAACGCCAGTTGGCGCTGGGCGACTAGGCTGTCGAATTGGCGAAGCTCGGCCTGCTCGGCACGCTGCACGCAAAGCGCCAAGTCCGTCACGTCTTTTGGCAGCTTGCCCGAAACCTGGTCGCTGTCGAGCCGGAAGGCGCATGCGAAGCGAACCTCGAGGGCTGCCTCGCTGGCTACCGCGCGCCGAAGCGATTCCACGTAGTCCGGCCGGACGCTGATGCCTTTGAGCGCATTCGGGCCACTTAGAAGCCCGAGCCCAAGCAAAGTCGTCACCATGCAGTCGGGATGTGGCTCCATGAGGCCGCGCTTGAGTTCCGCCCAGATTCGCTCGAACGGCAGTTCCGCCAGGTCGCCTGCGGCGACCATCCCATGCATCGTCATGAGCAGGCTGTTCTCGATACACCAATCGGGGCCGAACCGAGCCTGGAATCGTGCCACGCGCAGCACACGCAGGGGGTCTTCCAGGAAGGCGCCCGACGTGTGGCGAAGTACCTTCATCTCAAGGTCGCGTTTGCCCCCAAAGGGGTCGATGAGGTCGCCCCCGAGCGCCATCGCCATCGAATTGATGGTCAGGTCTCGACGGCTCAAGTCCTGCTCGAGCGTCACGTTCTCAGTAGAGACCGTGAAGCCCGTGTGGCCGGCTGCCGTCTTGCGCTCCACGCGCGCGAGCGCGTATTCATCCTGCGTCAGGGGGTGCAAAAAGACCGGAAAGTCCTTGCCGACGGGGCGAAATCCACAGTCGAGCATGTACTCGGCGGTCGCGCCGACCACCACATAGTCGCGGTCCTTGGGAGTAAGGCCGAGCAAGAGGTCGCGCACTGCGCCTCCAACGAGAAAGGTCTGCATGTCTGCTCCAGTTATTGTCCTGACACGTGTAGCCAGGGTCGGAGCAAAGGCCTAGAACTGCTGAGGTTTTTGAGCGCCCCGAGGCCGCAGCCGTGGCGCTGTCGTCGGGAGATGCGCGGCTTTTTTGTGCTTAAACGGAGCTAGTCGGCCTTGGTGCCGTCCACGTACGGGATGCCTAGCTGGCTTGCAGGCGCAGCTGCAATCTGCCGAACATCCGCCGGTGTTTCCTCAGGGAAAAGGAACTCTTTGGTTATCCGCGCTTTGAAGTTCGTTAAACGCAGGGTCGGGGCGTCGAACTTCAGCACCCAATCGTTGGAGGCCTCCGGGCGGTCGGTCACCAGCTCGCGCACGGCCTTGCGAAAGTGCATCCCGCGCACGAAGGAGAACAGGTTCGCCCAATCCACCGGAGGCAACAGAAAGGGGGTTTTGGCGCCCGGAGAGCCAAGGTCAAAATGGGATTCAAACCGGTGCTTTATCCCGGATAGCGCGAGCGTCGGCGCGCGAGGCGCAAGTTCGTTACGTACGAAGCTCTGGGCACTTTCAACTTCCACGGCGACAACGAACGGAAGCACGAAGGCGGACCACGCCTCAGCAGGTGCCACGTCACCCAGGTGGAAGGCGTCAGCCCATTTGTCACTGAAAAGTTGCAATAGGCCGGAGCGAATAGCCTTAGGCCGTAGCTTGTAGAAGCTTTCGACGGGGCTCGCCTCCGGCATGACGGTCACGTTGTGGGTCTGGTCAGCCCACAGGGTTGAAAGGCTGGACTCCAACCCTTCGATGGCCCTCGCCCACTGGTCGACCTGAAAGTCGAAGCCGGGCGGCAGCAGCACGCCGATGCCGCCGAGAATCAATCGCCAGCTGTCTGTGGCCGCCGGGACGTTTTCCTCGGCTGAGACCGTCCGGATAACGCGCTGGAGATACTGTGCAAGAATCACATTTTCTGAGCGCGCCTTCAACACGACATAGGCGAGGTCGCGGTCGTTGACAACAAAGTCTTCGACGCACTCTGCAAGCAGAGCGAATGCGTCCTGGCGCCCACCTTCGGGGCCCGGGCTGAGCCCTAGTCGGGCCAGTTGCAGTAGTTCCGAAGCGGATATTTGGCTCAAATATGTTACCTAGCAAGCGAACACTCTAAACGGGCAGTACCCGGCAACTCAACTTAACCTGAGATTATCGCCGCCGCGGCTATGCGACAAACCGCGAGACGAAAATAAGCCACGCAGGCACCCAAGCTGAGAGGGACGCCGGCGCTTTTTCGGCCCAACTAGCGATACCTTGAAAGCATAAATAAACATAGGCCATGTGTAACGCAACCAGTCCAAATAGACGGGTCCGAAACTGAAGGCAGGTGAGCGCAGTGTTGGACAGTAGCCACAGTACAAATCCTGCGGCGTTGGTCTGGTTGATTAGGTAGTTGCCCCATAGTCCGCCGACCACGCCCACCAGTTGCAGGAAGTTTTCGAGTGAAAAGAGCCGCTCTAGGAGCGGCTTTTTGTCAGACAAGGCGGATACCTCGGATGTCATATTCGGATTGCATGCGCTCATGTGCATAGTGTTTTAGCCAAACGTCTAAGGCTTGCTCAGGGGTGTCAAACCTGGCCCGGGCGAGAAACGCGGCATCTCGGCTCGAGCTCGACGGCTCGTACTCGAAGATGGCGTCCTTGTTCAGACAGCCGCCCCAGGGCGTTCGGACGGCCCAACGGTCCGGCTGAGCGCTCTTTCGTCTGGTGCAGCGCTCCAGCGTGGCCCAGGTCGACCCGTCCCCGTCGACAGCCAACAGGTAGGTCATGACCAAGAGCGGCTTATGTTCCGTCATGCAGAGGTCTCCAGCCCAAAGGCGGCAAACTCTGGCACCGGCGGCTGGCCAATGTTCAAACTGCTCACAACGCGCCACGGCGCCAGCATGTCGACAGGAAGCTCCGTGTAGGGGATGTTCTTCCGTGCCAGGAAGGCTCGCATCTGTCGCTCCACTTCTAGCGCTTCGGCGCGACCCTGCGTCCGCCCGCGTTCCTCGAAATGGCCCGCTTCCAGGTCGCGGGTAACGAAGAAGTTGATGTTTTCAAAGGCTTCCGATGCCTCGTCGACGAGGGGTTCAAAACTGCCAAAGTACTTGCTCGGGGCATAGAACTGGCAGAGCTGCAACGGGCTGTCCGTCACCCCAAACTCGTAACCCGAGCGCTCGATGACGAACTGCTTGTGATGTTGCTTGGCAAACAGGTAGACCTGTTCCTCGGTCAACTGCCACTTTCGCCCGGATAGAACCAGATACTTCGCATACTCGCTCACGAGTTCCACGCTGCAGTGCTGGGCCTTCATCAGCCAGAAGATGCCGGCAGCGACGGAGCTTTTGCCCACTCCTGGTGCGCCAAAGAGGTTGATGATTTTGAGCTTGCCGCTTCGCTTGGAGGTCATGGATTTCCGGGCTGGTAGTTGCCCTCGGTATAGCCAGCTAACTTATGCAGCAAGCGCTTCTTCTCGCCGCATCTCTGCGGGCAGCCCCTTCATGAGACATTCCTTTAGGCGCGTCCAACGCTCATCCTTCTGAGCGCGCTCCACCGCCAGCTTCATGGCCATTGGCTGGCCGACGACCACGCACAACTTCCGTGCTCGGGTCACGCCGGTGTACACGAGGTTACGTCGAAGCATCATGTAGTGGCTGGTATCGAGCGGCATGATGACCACCGGAAACTCCGAGCCTTGGCTCTTGTGGATGGTGAACGCGTAGGCAAGCGCCAGCTCGTCCAGGTCCTGGAATCTATAGACGACCGGAACCGCGTCGAACTCCACCATGACGGTTCGGGTCTGGGCATCGACGTCTGAGATGTAGCCGATATCGCCATTGAAGACGTTCTTGTCGTAGTTGTTGCGCAGCTGCATGACCTTGTCGCCAGTGCACCACTTGGTCCCGTTGAACTCGACCTGCTTTTCAGGCATCGGGTTCAGGAATGCCTGCAACTGAACGTTCAGGGCCAGCACGCCGAGCTTGCCGCGCCGCATTGGCGCCAGAATCTGGACGTCACGGATAGGGTCGTAGCCGAGCTTGTACATGTCGCGGGCAAGGCGAAGGATTTCCTTCTCGATGTCCGAGCGCGCCTTCTCCTTGTCGGTTTCACTCTTCGGGTCCCGCGGCATGATGCTCGAGAAGTGGAAGTCCGAGTCCTGGAGATAGCTCAGTTCCGGCATGTCGCCACGGTTGATGGCGTGCGCGTTCCGGATGATTTGGCTCTTCGCGGCCTGGCGGAATACCTGGCGCAGCATCACCGTGGGCAGCACGCCCGAGTCGATGATGTCGCCCAGCACCTTGCCCGGACCCACGGAAGGCAGCTGGTCGACGTCGCCGATGATGATGAGGCGCGTGTGCGGCGCGAGCGCGCGGATGATGGACAGGAACATGTAGATGTCCACCATCGAAGATTCGTCGACCACGAGGACGTCCGCATCGAGCGGATTCTTCTCGTTGAACTTGAACGTACCGTCCCGCTGGACTTCCAGCGTGCGGTGCACCGTCTGGCCGGGGAAACCCGTGGCTTCGGCCGCGCGCTTGGCTGCCTTGCCGGTGGGCGCGCACAGCTGCAGCGGGCTCATGCCGGCCGCCTGGAGACACTCCATAACGACCCGGGTGATGGTCGTCTTGCCGGTACCGGGACCCCCTGTGATGACGCATACCTGAGACAGCAGCGCCGCACGAACCGCATCGCGCTGAGCGTCCTCCAGCGTGATGTGCATGTCCATCTCGACGGAGAGGATGGAGACGTCGATGTCCTTGACCGTATGGGCCAGCGGACGCTTGGCGTGCTTCAGGAGTAGGTCCGCCACCGCCTTCTCGGCCTTGTAGGTTCGCGGGGAGAACAGGCACTCCACCCCGCCTGAGAAATCGCGAATCAGGCTCTCGGATTCAACCTCCTGCTCGAAGCAGGTGCTGAGAACGTCGTAGTCCACACCCAGGAGTTCGCTCGCCTTCTCGCGAACGACTTCCACCGGCAGACCGCAACTGCCCTGCCCCTCGGCCTCGCGCAGGACGTAGTGCACGCCGGCACGGATGCGGTACTCGCTGTTCCGCGGAATCCCTTGCTTGAAGGCTGCTTCGTCGGCCGTTCTGAACCCGATGCCCCAGATGTCCTGACAGAGGATGTACGGGTTCGCCTTGATTTTCTCGACCGCCGAGGCGCCGTACTTGTCGAGGATGCGCTTTGCTCGCAGGGTAGACAGGCCCGCCTTGTGCAGGAAAACCATGATTTCGCGCGTCGCCTTCTGCTCGGCGTACGACTCGATGAGGGAGTCGATGCGCTTTTTGCCGATGCCTTTGACGCCCTTCAGGCGTTCCGGGTGGTTCTCGATGACGTCAAAAACGTCTTCCCCGAACGCGTCGACCAGCTTCTGGGCGAACCCCTTGCCGATGCCGGGGATGGCATTGGACATGTACTTGACGATGCCTTCGAGCATCGTGGGCTGCGAAAGGGTTACCTCCACCGCCTTGAACTGCGGGCCCCATTTCGAGCTTCCCCAGGCCCCGCGCACGCTGATGAGCTCGCCCACGTTGATGACAGGGGCGGTACCGAGCACCGTGCGCTCGCCCTTTCCCGGCACATCGACTTTTGCGACGAAATAGCCGTTCTCGGGGTTCACGTACGTGAGGATTTTGACCACACCGCTCAGTTGCTCGGTGGGCTGGGAAGAAGAAGGACTGGCCATCGAACCTTAAAACGCCGGCATGCGCCAATGCATTTTACGTAGAGTTTAGTCTTTAGTAAAGGGGATGGGTTTATAACGCAGTTCCGGCGCTCCCCTTTTCGTTCAGGCAAATGAAGAAGCCCGCCGAAGCGGGCCTTCAAAGGACTTCTAGCCCTTGGTTTAGCCCAGGCCTGGAACCTTCATGCCAAAGGGAATCAGGCCGGCGGCCAGGCTGCCCAGCTTGGCCTTCGACGCTTCTTCCTTCCTCGCATTGGCATTGGCCACAGCCACCACGACCAGGTCGCCCAGGGTCTCGAGGTCTTCGCTCTTCAGGCTGGCGTCATAGTTCACGCGCTTGAGCTCGCCGGCGCCGGTGATGGTCACGGTGACCAGGTTGTTGGCTGCGGTGCCTTCGAAGGTCATCGCGGCAATTTCGGCTTGAGCGGCTTCCATGCGCTTTTGCATTTGGGAAAGTTTGCTCAGCAAGCCGGGCATTTGTTTCATGTGTGCTCCAAGGGGCAAGTAATGGGTGATACGGTCTAGTCCAGCCGTTTATCTTTTCGCGGTCCAGCTAAAGTGGATGTTGGAGATGGCGCGTTGAACCGAAAGTACATCGGCCTTCTCCAGCTCTTTGGACAGGGGGCGACCCCAGTAGCTCCAGTTGGTCAGGTAGTCTGCAAAGCCCAGTTCGTCGAAGAGCCCTGCGAGCTCCATTTCGTCGAGTTGGCCGACCGTAGTTCGGATGTCCGAGCCTTGGAGCACCGGGCCGGCCGATAGGTCGACCAGCTTGACGTTGCGGCGGACGCTCTCACGCACGTCCGCGTCGGTCAGGCCCTGGTAGTACTTCGCTTCCGCGCCGAAGGTGAGCAGGTCCTCCGCCGCGGTGAGCGCGGCCTCCAGACTTCCGTATTTCGCGAGAAGCGCCGCCGCCCGCTTGAGGCCCACGTCTTCGACGCCAGGAATGTCGTCGGTCGTGTCCCCGGCCATCGCCTTTGCGTGGGCGTAGAGCTGGGGCGAACTCACGCCGGTTGCCTTGAAGAACCCATCCAGCTCGATGACTTGCGTCAACTTCTTGGCGTTCACCCAGCGCACCCGGTTTGCCACGAGGCTCAGCCAGTCCGTGTCCGAGGTCGACAGGTCGACCAGATGCCCCTGCGCCGCCAGCTGTCCCGCAAGGCCAAATGCCAGGTCGTCCGCTTCCGCGCCAGGATGCAGAAGCTGAATCACGGGGAAGTAGTTCAACGCACGTTGGATGAGCGGCCGCTGCGGCTCGTAGGTCTCGCGCGCCTCGCGCTGCTCAGGCGTCTTGTGCCGCGAGCTTTTGTACGCCGGCAGGAGGTCGTAGCGCCACTGCGCCCTGCCGTCCCACAGGAGAAGGTTCACTACGCCCTGCGAGAAGTGCAGGCGGGAGCGCACGTGCTCCAGGAAGCCACGAACTGCGTGCGTGCGCTGGTTGTCGTGGCCTGCTTTCTTCCCGATGAAATACTGGGCAAAGCCCAGCGCGTTGGCGTCAATGAGACGGACTTGCATTGGCTGGTAGCGGTTGAGGGGACCTGGCCTGTAGTCACGGGCTTTAGCCGCGCGGCTGTGCTTGGCGCTTTCCGCCCAGGGCGCCCGGGAGCCCCGCGGGGAAGTCCATTTTGTTGCAGCCTGGTTTACGCTGTTGCATTCTGTTCGGCCTGGTGTAAGCTGTGCGCGATGCCCAGCCCTACCACCATACTCAACGACGCCCTGGCCGCCGCCCCGAAGGAGGGGCTTGAGCTCTACTTGGAAGCTATCGAAGCGCTCCGAGAGAAGGGTCACACCTGGCGCGAAATCGCTTCGTTCCTTACAGAGCGAGGGGTGCCTACCGACCACTCGAAGGTGTTCCGACTGGCGACCCGCCGTGAAAAGGTCGAGGCCGAGGTGATGAGGTTCGAGGTTCCCAGCGCGGACCGCTATGCCTCAGCCCTCCTCCAGCTCGAACAGGAAGGGGGCGTCAGCGCAATGGGCCGAGCCATGCTTGAGAGGCACTTCCGGGCGCACAACCGGACGGTCACCTTCACGGAGCTCGGCAATGCTGCCGCCCAGGTCAAGGAGGGAGCACGGACGAGTAAGTCGTACCGGTTGGCCAACGTGCTCTATGGCAAGCTTGCTCGCAAGCTGGGGGAGTCGCTGAAGATGAGCTTTGCCCCGAATCCCGGAAGCTCCGAGCCGTTCTACAGCAGTGCAATCGGTCTGGCCAACCCCATGCAGCCCAAGGGCGGGGAGTTTCAGCTGGTGATGCACCACGAACTGGCGAAGGCGTTCGACCTGCTCGGCTGGTTCAGGCCCTGATAGCCTGACAGAAGAAGTTTTTTACAGAGGAGCTACGCATGAACGAGACCGCAAAGAGTGACGAGGTGGGACCCTACAGGCTCGTTGCGTTGCTCTACGAGGGCGAGTATTTCGGCGTGGTGTACACCAACGGAGCCAAAGCGCTCACAGTCAAGGGCGCCAACCTGGACGATTGTTTCGCGCAGGTACAGGCCTGGACGTCCCAGCGCTTGGCTGAGAAGGCTCGAGCACGCAACGGACTGGTCCCGGAAGTAGGCGAGCTCACCGCCGCGTTCCGCCGCATCGAACCGCGCGTGCATGATGGTCAGCTAGCCATGCTGCGAGCGCACGTGAAGGCAAAGGACCGCCGGATAACCGCGACCGAGCTTGCCGCTGCCGCTGAATACAAGGGCCACGAGGCAGCGAATCTTCACTATGGGCGATTGGGCTGGCTGCTGTACGGCGAGGTGCCGACGGACCTGCCAGAGAGCCCCCGAGAGGGCTTGCCGGTTTACACCTTTGCGCTTGCGGACGGCGAGCGACAGGGCGCCGAGTGGGTATGGACGTTGCGCCCCGAGGTGGCTGCAGCAGCAGTGGCTGCCGGCCTGGCCTGAAGCGCTCCCGCGCCTGGCAAAGAAAGAGCTCCCGGGAGGGAGCTCTTGAAGAATGGATTAAGCGGCCTTGCGGTACTCCGGCGGCGGAGACCACTTCTGCCATCGAGGTGGGTAGCCTTCCAGTCCGGCCGTCAGCATGACGTCGAGCCAGTCGACGCCCTTGACGCCCTCAGGAATCGGGCCCTGCGGAATGCAGATTTCGACTTCCTTGCCTTCGGTGCGCAGACGGGCCGACAGCTTCTCTGCAGCCTTGATGCCGCGACCGCTGCGGTCCAGGTCAGCCCAGATGACGACCTTCCTGACGGACGCCGGGATTTCGACCGATTCCATCAACGTGGCCGACACACAGGCCCACACAGGCATGCGCGAGATGGCGTGAGCTGCCAGTGCGGTCTCAATGCCTTCGGCGACTCCCAGCACTTCGCCTGCTTGGAACAACTTGATGGCTGCCCCGGGCAGAGGATGGCAGGCGGACATCATCTTCTTGGCTTCGGGCACGTTGGCCTTGCCGCCTGTCGGACTGACGAAAATTCGATGCAGCGAAGCGATGCGCCCTTGGCTGTCCTTGATGGGGGCCAGGAGACAGGGATGCCAACCGGTGATGGCCTTCGCAACCTTGTCGTAGTACGGCATACGCGGATGCGCACGCAGCGTGTTTGGCATATTCTGCAACCAGATGCCTCGCGCGGCGAGGTACTTCTCCGCCGGCGTGTCCTTCAGGGTCGTGGAGGCCATCCAGGTTTGCCGGATGCGGCCATACGCCTTTCGGGGGTCGACGAGGTCGGGAATTTTCGGAGGCGGCGGGCGACGGACCACGACGGGTGCCGCGGCTTCGCCTTCCAGGAGTTGGGCGACTTCACGGACTGCGTCCTTGTACGAGATACCTCGCACCCATGCGACCATGGCGAACCCGTTCGCTTGGGGGCCGCACGTGTTGCAGTAGCCGCCGCCAGTCTTCGGGTAGTCCTTGAACAACCGAAAACCATCCGTGCCCCCGTGGATAGGGCACGACACGTGGTGCGGCGCCTTGTCCATTGCGTCGGCCAGCTCAGGAGCCAGCTCTTGGAGGATGTACGGCCAGTCGCCGTCGGCTTTCGCCTTGAGCTCTTGGAAGGTTTTGTATCGGCGTTCGTTCATTGGATTGAGGGTATGAATGCTCATCGCTAAAGATTTCAGTTGACCTGACTTCTATAGCGAGCCTTGCACATCATGTTGAAAACCCATAAAGCGAATGCCCGGGAAACCGCCTTCACCGCCTGCACCTTCCATTTCTTCTGGCTCGGCCACCGCGATTGGCTGATGGAATGCATCTACGGCCCCGCGCCTGGCGCGGCCGCGGCAAAGTCAGGAAGCCCCACCGCCGCGTCGCTGTGGTGGCTGGTCCTCACCATTCCTGCCTTCATCCTCCTCGCTGCCGCCATGGTGCCCTTCCTGGCGCCCACCCTGGTGGCAGGGATGACTGCAGCTGGGAGCTCGGCCGTGGCCGACGTGAGCATGGGGCTCGGTGTCCTGAGCGGCCTGGCGGTCGCGGTCGGCGTTCCCTTTCTCCTGGCGCGGCGCTTCCTGCGGTTTGCGGGTCACTGCTGCGAGCGGGGCCAGTCCATCGAGCGGGGGGAACGCCGCCGCGCGGGCCCCTGAATCAACGCTTCTGCCTGATAGGGAAACAAAGGTGCCGAGCGAAAGAACACCACAGGCCGCGCCTGGCCCCGCGCCCCTGTTTGGACGCCATTGCTATAGGGCTGAGTTCAACTACGTTTTCCGAGGCCCCCTATGCAACTGCAAATCAGGCTCACCCAAGCCCAAGTCCGCGACGCCGCCATGCGTGAACAAGGTCTCTCTCCCAAGACCATGTCCATGAAGCCTGGTGTTCGCGTTGAACGCAACCGTAAGGCCCTGCACAAGCGCGGCTACGCCAAGCACAAGGCTCACGCTTTCGCCTGAGCTTCTTCCTAAGAGCACCTCCTGGTGCTCTTTTTCTTTTGGACGCCTCGGACGCCTGGCTATACGAGAGGGGCGCAACGCCCTGCCCTTTCTCTCATCCACAAGGATTGCCATGGCGCGGCTCCCACGCGCGCTTCAAGCCCACTCACTTGCCCAGCTCCTCGGCAAGCTACATCGTTTCAAGGACTTCGACCAGGCCCATGTCTGGTCAGCCTACCGTGCCTGCCGACGCACAGCCCGGCGAGGCATGACGGAATTCAGTGTCGAGCAGCTCACCACTGACCTGTACGAACGCATCACGGGGGGCAGGCCCTATGACGCCGTGGTGCTGGGCGCGAAGCTCGCCCAGGCCTTCACGCTGATTCAACTGCGACAAGCTGGTGCCACCGGCCGCCACCAACGCGCGCTGGCCAAGGAAGGCTTCCACCTGGTGCGAATGCAGCTGCGAGAACGGCTGGGCATGCGCTCGGCCGAAAATGTCCCATCTGTGCGCTTTGGTTCGCCCGACGCCGAGCCTGCACATCTTGCGTGGAGCGACGGCGCCGTGCGCGGCGGTCGCGCGGCGGCCGCTTACCTCGTGCACGGCGCCGTCGGAACGCCAGCGCTCCAGGCAGCTCAGGCGTCGCACACCACCAACGCACTGGAAGCAGAACTGGAGGCGGCACTGCTGTGCCTGGACGCCATGCTTGCCGCGGGCATCCGCAGGGCCCGCCTGCACGTCGATGCGCTCGGCGTGCTGCGTGCCTTCCAGGGCAAGCTTGCTCTCAAGTTTTGCGTACTGGAGGCGCAGCTGCTCAGAATGGCCGGGAAATTCCAGCACCTCGAGGTGCGGCTGGTCCCGCGTGCGTTCAACGACGACGCGGACCGCCTCGCGGCGGCGTTGCTCGCTGGAGAGGCCTAAACCGGATTGACGATTTTAAACTATCGACTTAAAATGCACGTCGCAGTTAGTCCATCAGAAAGAAAAACCAATGCGTTCGTCCCGCCCCGAGTTCCTGTACCACCTCGATGAAGCCGCAACGGCGCGCAACGGGGGACGACAGATGGGAGCAATCAAGGCCTGCTACGACGCGCTGCACACGGAAATGCTTCACTCGGCAGACCGGTTTGACGGTTTGGTCGAGAAGGCCCTGGAGGCGAGCAAGGGCGACCTGCGCAAGTTGCGCACGCTGGAATTCTGCACCAGCGCCATCTACGACAAGATTCCTTTGCCGGCAGAGGATGGCAGCTTCCCCGAGTTCCTGTGGCTGTTTGCGGTGCCCTTCACGGTGACCTTCGCCCCCGAGGCGCTCGCGCAGCATGTGTCCTTCAAGGGCCAGGTTATCGACGCTCAGGCGCTCATCAGCGAACTGGACGCTATCGGCTACTGCAACCCCCATGGCATCCTGCGCGCGTCGACCAAGCTCTTCAAGCGGGAGGACCTCCAAGTGATGGGACCCAGAAAACTCGGGCAAATGGTCCTCCAGGCCGAGCAAAGCGGTGAAGACCGGCTCGAGCCCTTGCCGCTCATGCTGGATTCCGAGTTGGACGCCTATCGAAGCGTGACCATGTTCATGCTGGTTTCCTGCCGCTTGCCTGTGGGCACCACGTCTCTGTTCAACCGCAACGTGCCGTGGCCGGCCGAGACCTTTGCGCGTGTCGTGCAGGCATCCATGGTGTCGCAAGGTGTCCAAGTGGAGTCGGTGGTGAGCCACATTCCACACACGATTACCGAGATGCACCTTCGCTGCAATGGCCCGGCCCTCGCGGAGCTGCAGGCCAATCTCGGCAACGGCCGCAAGGCCTACGGAAATGTGGAGGTCGGCGTGCGCTTCGACGTTTCGGGCTACGCAGAGATTGTCGGCAAGCTGCCCGACGAAGACGACGGGCACATCATCCTCATTCCGCCTTTCACCTACTTCGAGGCGGATTCCGAACTGCTTCGAGTGGTCGAGGGGATGTGCGCTGGCATCGGCCTGCCGTTCGCGGGCGGCAGATTCAGCTCACGACACGCGGTGGCTGGAGCTCTCCACTGAGCTGAGTCAGTACTTCAGGCGTGACCGGTTCCCAGCGGCCGCGCCTGTAGCCGGTCGGGGTGAGCTCCATGTGGACTTCGTTCCATTCGGCTGAGAACGTCACCACCCCGTTCGACCAAAGCGGCCGCTCATGCACGAAATGCAGGTGCGGCCCCAGCCGCTGCTGCCCGCGGACGATGAGTTCGAGGTAGTACTGCGTTGCAACGCTCTCGAAGTTCGCGCGCAGCGCGCCACGGAACGGGCTCTCCCCCTCTTCCCTGAACACGACGTACGGCAGGTGGCCGTCTACAAGGGCGCGGCGCACAAGCACAGGAACGCCGTCGTTGGAGCCGAGGGAAAAGACGCGGCGGTGAAAGAGCATGGGCTTCCTGGTGAACGGGGCGCGAGTTTAAACGGCCGCCGAAGCTGTTTCAAGTGGGTCGCTATAGGTCTTGTCTGAAGTACTTCCCCTTCAGTCACCCCTAGGACCACTGTCAACATCTGAGGAGCGACCCCATGAGCCACGCCATTGCCAAATTCCCGTTTGCCAACAACAACGCTCGCCAACCCGAGCCGTTCCTGAAGGAAATCGCCAAAGAAGGCGACTTTTTCGACAAGCTTCGTCTTTCGAGCCAACGTGAACTCTTCGCGCTGCGCACGAACCTCGAAAACAAGGTACGCGAGTTCGGGGATGTTCGCAACCCTCTGCTCGACATGTGCCGCATGCGTCTGACGCAGCTGCGCGCACACCTCTCCTGAGGTGATTCTGCTGGCCGCTCAAACCTTCTGGTTTGAGCGGCTTCTTTTTTGGGAGCGCAAATCCGGCTAGCCGCCCTTCCCCTTTAGGTGCCGCTCCACGTCCTGGGCCATGGGGCCCACGGCCTTCACGGCTTCCTTCAGCTGCTCGGGGCTCACCCCAAACTTGGCGGACCAGTCCCGAAGCTCATAGTCCTCGTTCACGTTTATTCGGATGCGGTCCTGTCCGCCAGCCTTCGTCTTGTCGTCAGCCATCTTTTGCCTCCAGTGTGCGGGCACGCTGCCCGCTGCTCATGGTGGCCGCCCGCCGTGCGCGTGCCGCCGGCCAAAGACCAACTCGGTTGAAGGCGCGGTCCGACGGGGACGCGAGCAACAGGAGTGAACCCGGGGCACCTCGCAGGGTAGAAAATCCCCGGAATGCCCGCCGCCCGCAAAACCAGGCCTCAGCCGGCCCGGCCGCCAATCGAAGGCGCGGTTGCCTCCGAGCTTCCGCCCTCGCTGGCGCCACAGTTGGCTACCCTCGCAGCTCGCATTCCCCCGGGGGCTTACTGGGGCTACTCCATCAAGCTCGACGGTTACCGGATGATGGCGCGCGTCGAAAACGGCAGGGCAAGACTTTTCACGAGGGGTGGTCACGACTGGAGCGCCAAAATGCCGGCCCTCATCGCAGAGCTGGATGCAATGAACATCGGGAGCGCCTGGCTGGACGGCGAAGTCGTCAGTTTGAACGCTCAGGGCACCCCGGATTTCAACGCCCTCCAGAACTCCTTTGACCGAGGCGCAAAGTCCGCCAACCTGGTGTACTTCGTGTTCGAGCTGCCGTTCTTGAACGGGTGGGACTTCCGAGCGTCGCGCCACGAGGACCGATACATGGCCTTGGCCGCTTTGTTCGAGACGAACGAACAGGAGCACGTGCGGCTTTGCTCGAACCTACCCGGCGACCCTTACTCAATCCTCGCATCGGCATGCGGCCTTGGACTGGAGGGCCTCATAGCGAAGCGCCTGGACTCCCCGTATGTTTCGGCCCGGACTGATACCTGGCTGAAGCTGAAATGCAAGCTGCGCCAGGAATTCATCATTGCCGGCTTTATACCCAGGACGGATGCCGCCTCTCAGGTTGGCAAGCTGCTCCTTGGCGTCTACGGCCCCGACGGTACTTTCAAGTCTGCCGGAGGCGTGGGAACGGGCTGGTCGGCCAACGAGGCAGTGAAACTTCGGGCCCGACTAAACAAGCTGGTGACGTCCAAGGTTCCATTTGTCGGCGGCGTGCCCAAGCCAGACCGCTGGTCCAAGAACTCGTCCAACGAAAAGGTCATCTGGGTGAGCCCGGAGCTGGTCGCCGAGGTCGAGTTCGCCGAATGGACGCCCGGCGGGCAAATCCGGCACGCGTCCTATCGCGGGCTGCGGGACGACAAGCCCGCTCGAGAGGTCGTCCGGGAGCCGTTGAAGGGCGCCGCGAATTCGCCCAATGCCGCGGGGAGCGCGTCAAAGGCGGCCACGGTGCGGGGTGGCCCGGTCAGCCATCCCGGCCGAATCATCGACCCTGTGACAGGGCTCACCAAGCGGGACTTGGTCCTGCACTACGAACGCGTTTCACGTTGGATGCTGCCCCACCTGGTAGACCGGCCCTGCTCATTCCTTCGAGGGCCGGAAGGGGTAACTGGAGAACTATTTTTTCAGAAGCATGCCGATACAGCGGCAGTCCGGGGGCTGACCCTCCTCGAGTCAAGCTTGTGGCCAGGCCATGCCCCATTGATGGTCGTTAACAGCGAGGCAGCGTTGTGGAGCGCTGGACGCGCAAATGTCATCGAGCTTCACACCTGGAATTCACGAAGCGGCCATATCGACCGGCCAGACCAGATGGTCTTCGACCTCGACCCCGGTGAGGGGACGAGCTGGGAGCACGTGCAGGAGGACGCGTCCTTGGTTCGGCTGATGCTTCAGGAGCTGGGGCTGAAAAGCTGGCTGAAAACAAGTGGCGGGAAAGGCTTGCACCTCCTCGTGCCCCTCGCCCCGGTCCATGAGGTCGCTGTTGTCAAGGGTTTCTCCCAAGCCATCGTCGAGCACCTTGCTCGCGCGATTCCCTCGCGTTTCGTGAGCAAGAGTGGCCCGTCCAATCGCGTTGGCAGGCTCTTCGTCGACTACCTCCGGAACAATCGCGCGGCCACCACCGCAGCGGCTTTTTCGGCAAGGGCCCGGCCAGGATTGGGCGTCTCGATGACTGTGGACTGGGACGACCTGCCACTTCTGACGAGTGGCGCCCACTGGACGGTGGCAAACGCAGCGAACGAGCTATCAACGAGGACGAAGGACCCGTGGCGCGACTACTGGTCCACCCCGCAACTGCTTTCCGCTCCTATGGAACGGCTCGGCTTTAAGCCGCCGACGGCGAGGTAGGGCCATGTCTCATCGGGTCATGAGGGCGATGTCCTTTGGCGCGGCCGCCTGAAGCTCGGAAATCACCATTGCAATCTGCTCGTAGGTGGTTGCGCGGTCCACCGAGAGCTCCACTGAGACCGTGGGCGTGATGCGCGCCTTCAGCTGTTGCAACGTTGTGGGATTGCTGTCCAGCATCAGGCTGCCGTCTGCCTGAAGCGACACCGACAGGCTTTGCGCGACCGAGGGGGTCCCGCTCAGGCTCGTCTGAGGGAGGTCCACAGGGAGCTTCTTCACGAACATGGGCATCGCCAGCATC
This sequence comes from Variovorax sp. WDL1, assembly GCF_001541225.1. Taxonomy (GTDB): domain Bacteria; phylum Pseudomonadota; class Gammaproteobacteria; order Burkholderiales; family Burkholderiaceae_C; genus Variovorax. Next base: position 167,429 of record NZ_LMTS01000025.1, read on the forward strand.
ATGATGACAAGCAGGATGAGCAGCACGTCCACCAGGGGCGTGACGTTGATAGCGGCGAGCTGTTTGCGGTTTGCAGTCATTTGGCGGGGGTGAATTGAAGCCAGCCGTAGGTAGCGAGGAAGTGGCGAAGCTGGCCGCCGGCGGCACCCATCATGTCGATGGGCGCCTGAGCCGCAGCGATGGCTTGGGCGCAGGCATTCCACGACGTCAGCTTGCGCCGAGCTTCCAGCATCCACTGGCGGGCCAGGTCGTACCAACCGTCCTCATCCATTGCACCCAACTTGGCCAGCTCGGCGCCGCGGAGTCGGTGCAGGCGGCACCAGGCCTGCAGGGTCGCAACGACATCGCGCGCGGCGCCCTCCCCGGCCAAGCCGCAAAAGAAGTTCAGCTCATAGCCGGCAACGGTTACCGGAGGTAGAACGACGGTATCGGCCATGCTCACCGTGCCTCCCCTTTGGCGGCGCGCAGCAGGCGGTTGTGCAGCACCTGGATGCGGCGCTGCATCAGGTTGTAGGCGACAAGCGCGGGAACGGCCGCGCATAGCCCGACCAAGGTCGAGTTCAACGCGGTCGCGATGGGGCCGCTGATGAGCGTGATGTCGATGGCAGCCGAAGACAGGCGCGACAACGCCTGCATGATGTGCAGGACGGTACCTGCGAGGCCGACGAACGGCGCCGCGCTGGCCATCACAGCCAGCAGAGCCATGCCGTTTTCCAGCGTTTCAACGTGTTCATCGATGTCCGCCTTGTCACGACTTGCAGGCGTCTTGCCCGCCAAGCCTGGGCCATAGAGGATAGCGGCCTTGTAAATGATGACCGCGAACGTCAAGGCGACAAGTACATACAGAAGGTAGTCGATGGAGGCGGCGAGGTGTTGCATGAATTTTCCGGATTGGTTTTAGGGAAGGGTCTTCAGACGGTCTGTGTCCGGCACAAAGGGGATGCGCAGCTCAATCCAGCGCGTCTCGCCAGGGTTGAGCGGAGGTTGCAAGTTCGTCCAGGTCTGGCCGATGGACGCCCAGGCGACGGCGATATCGGAAAGTGGCTTGAATGAGCTGACAAGGATGTCGGAGTCGATGACGACGCCCTGGTCGTTCACGAGCAACCCGAGCACCAACACGTTGCCGCCCTGCTCTTCTGGATACACCTTGGCGCGCGGACCTTCTGGCAGGCTCTCTGGAGGCGCCTCAGGGGCTTCATCGAGAGCTGCTGCCATGGCCGGCAGATTGGGAAGGGCTGCATTCGGCGCGCCCTGCGGAAACGCCGGCTGAGACAGCGTGGGCAGGTCCGAGGACGGACTAACCACTGCGGGGGCGGAGGAAGCGTCCTCCGCGACCTTTTGCGGGGGCTTCGGGGCGGCCGGCCTGGGCTTCGGCTTCGGCTTCGCCTTGGGCTTCGGTGCCTCGACAGGCTTGTCCGATTTCAGCCTCAGCTCCTTTTCCGAACCGGGCCCCGCGGCGGTCGCTGGCGTGGCGGCAGCCACTGATGCCGCGGACGGCGCCTTCATAGTCACGCGCACGGGCGTCGGCGGCTTGGGCAGAATCAGCGCCACGCTGGGGGCCATGAAGTGCGCAAGCGCGAGCGACAGCGCGCCGCCGGCAACGCCAGAGCCCAGCTTGACCAAGTGGTCGCGCGTCAGCAGCACGGCCTGCTCAGCCTCGACGGCGACGCAGAAGCCACAGCAGCAGGATGGCGCCCAAGACGCCAAGGCCGCCGAGCTTGGCGAGCTGCTCGTTCGCTTTGAGGAAGGTCAAGTAGGCGTTGAGGTCGCGCCAATCAAAGCCGGCTTCGTCTTCCTCGGCGTCACGGTGTTTCGTCACGGTGAGCGTCCGCTCGTTCAACGGGTCCACTCCCGCCTCGGCCGCAGCCGCGAGCGTGGTGTAAACCTTGGCGGGCTCCCCTGGAATCAGGCCAGTTTGGCCAGCTGCCGCAGCGGCCGGTTGTCCGCCGCCAGGCTGGGCCACGGAAGCAGGCACCGGCACCGGCGCAGCAGCCGGGGTAGGCGTCGCCCCCGGCGCACTGACGGTGCCCGCAATCTGCGGCAGGCCCGCGGGTGCGGGGGCCGCGTCCAGAGGAGCAGGAGTGACCGGCGCCGTTGCCACGCGGGGCTGGGCGGACCGCGGGGTTGCCACGCTGCCGTCCAGGTTGGCGGCAAGGTCGGTCTGAATGGTGCCACGCTCAGGTACGCCCAGGGACTCCACCTTGAGCGTAAACGGCTTCCCATCAGCGTCGTTGGACGCGAAGGCGGGACTGGCGAAAAGGGCGGCCGACAGTGCGGCCAGGGCGACAACGCGCATTCGATGCTCCTGGATTTGCCTGAATCTAGGCATGTTGTTTAGCCACCTTTCGCCGGACAGACGCGCAGCGCTATAGGAGGAATGAACTGCACTCTCCTACTCGACTTCGATGGTGTCGTGCACCGCAACATGAATGGCACGTTTGAGCGCATGCCTCTGCTCGAAGCGTGGCTCCTCGCACGACCGAGCGTCGAGCTCGTGATTTCGTCGAGTTGGCGGCTCGAAAACTCCCTGGCGCAGCTTCGGGACTGTTTCGCAAGCGAGCTACTCCACCCCCGGGTCATCGGGGTGACTCCAGACCTGCCCGACGTCACTCGGTACCAGCGCCAAGTGGAGATTGAGCGCTACCTGCGCGAGAGCGGGCGCATCCGGGGGCCCTATGCTGCGCTGGACTACCACGGCAGCCTCTTCGCGCCCAGCTGCCCGTTCCTGGTCAGAACGGACCCCCGCATTGCCCTCACGGCCGAGCATCTGGACGAACTCGACCGAAGGCTGAGGCTGGGCTGAGGCCTTTCCAGTCACCTCCGAACAAGAAAAGGGCCGCGTGGAAGCGGCCCTTTTTCAATCAGCGGTACGCGCGCTCCATCGGAGTGCGCCGCGACGTAAAGCGGTTGTAAGCGTTGATGCGGTCGACCGGCATGCTGAGCCCCTTGCCATACAGGCATTCGGCCTTGAGCCAGTCGAGTTCAGCCGCGAAGTCCTCGACAGCCACGTCCATCGCCCAGGCCTTTTCGGCACCGGGTTCGTTCGCGGGGTCATGCCAGTGGTAGCCGCGCTTCTTGAGCAGGTCCTTGAAGTCGAAGTGCGCCCCGGTGGCCCAGATACGGCGCGCCTCGAGCTTGTAGGTCTCGAGAATCCGCTGCAGCGGGGTCTGGCCGTCGAAGCCGGCCATGGGCGTGTTCAGCACCTTCACCAGTGCCAGGCAGTCCACGGAGGCACGGTGACCTTCGAAGAAGAAGCCCAGGCACATCGCAATGTAGTCCAGCTTCGTGCCGGTGATGCCTCCGGCCTGCCAATCCACCTGCCTTTGAGAGCAGGCGAATGCTTTCGTCGTAAACACGGGGAAACGTCGCTCGAGAATCGTGCGGTCGAATTTCGCGTTGTGGCAGATGACCAGGTCAGCGTCCTTGACGAATGCGTCGACCTCCGCGTCGGAAATGCGCTTGCCGGCGACCATCTCGTCGGTGATGCCGTTGACCGCGGCCGCCTGGGCCGGAATCGCCCGGCCCGGGTCCTCGAGCTCGTTGAAGACGCGGGTCACGCCATAGATGTAGCCGATTTCACGGTCGTAGGCGACCTCGACCATGCCGAGCTCGATGATGTCGTCCGTCGTGTTGTCCGTTCCGGTGGTCTCTGTGTCGGCGACCACCAGGAAGCCGGCGCCCTCGGGGACCTCGGCCGGCGCAATTATCAGCTCGTCGACGTTCAGGGAGCGCAACACGCGAAAGAGCTGCGGGAACTTGTCGAGCACGGCCGCCAGAAGCGCCGGTTGCTCGTTTTCGGGGCTCTTCAGGATGTCCTGCAGAGTGGTGCTGACAGATTGCATGTTGGTGTCCTGCTTCATGGTTTCTGGTTAATTAGTTGGTCTTACTTTGTGTAGCGTCAGCTCGGAACCGTGAAATGCGTCACGGGGTTAGCCCGAGCGGATTGCAGGCGGATGTGAGGATGCTCACAACTGGGTAGCGAAAGCCGTTGGGATGGTTAGCGATGACTTTTAGACTTTCGGCACTGCGGGGAATAAGCCCCGCGACATCCAAAAAAAACCCACAACGGACCTCATCATGACCGCCATCGTGCTCGCCTTTCGCACCGAACTTCAACTGCCCTCTCCCTCTGCGCCCGGAAATCCGGACCTGGTGATGGTCCTGCCCGATTTCCCCAGTGAGCAGCAAGCCCTTGCCTGGTCAGAGATGGTGGTCGACTCGCTGGCCACCGAGCAAGGCCCGTTCACGGCCCAGGCCGCTCGGCGTCTGGCCAACCAGCAAGCTGGCGAGCTGACGGTCAACGAGGACGATGTAGCCGGCATTCTGGTTCGCGCAGTGGCAACCGTCCAGCGCCCGAGCGGACGAGTGGCGGGCGTCGCCCTGGTCCACCTGTCCATGCACGCCGAGCGGGTCACGACGCCGGAGGCCAGCTACGCCCGCCTGCGCGTTGGGCTGCCGGTGGTTCACACGGCGGGCCTGGCTGTCCAAACGGAGGTCCTGGAGGCGGCGCTCATGAATCTTCTAGACCAGGCGGAGGCAGCCGCAGATGCTCTGGTGCAAGAGGTTCGGCGTGAGGCCAGCGACTGCGTGGTATGGAATCTGCCGGTTCGTTTCGGCGATGGCGAACTGCTGCAGGAACTCAACCTCCGCCTCATCGAGCGCTTCTACGCTTCGAGCCTTGACGAGGAGACGATGCTGGCCGCCTAAGAGCGCGGTCCGCCTCGGGAGGGTCGCGTGCGACCCATCTCGCCGACTGCTCGATGTCGGCCTAGTCCCCTTCCCCTGATTTGATGCCAGCCGCTTTAGCTGGCCCTGCGAGCTCCCTATACGACTCACAGGAACATTTATCAACTCACTCAGGAAACGGGACCCCCAATGCAGGTTTCACAAAGCTCTTCGACTTCGGTCGTAGCAAAGCAAGGTGTCGGCCAGACCGCCACTTTCGGCATCGCCCAGAACGCCCACATGTTCAACGTGCTGTCCTCCGGGCTGTACGGGGACAAGATTGGCGCCGTGGAGCGCGAGGTCGGCTGCAACGCGATGGACGCCCACATCTTCGGGCGCATGCCCACCCGCCCCATCGAGGTCAAGCTTCCCACGAAGCTCGACCTTCAGTTCTACATCAAGGACTGGGGCCCGGGGCTCAGCGACGAGGAAGTCAAAGGCATCTACACCGTCTACGGTGTCTCGACCAAACAGCAATCGAACGACCAAACTGGTGGTTTCGGTCTCGGCTCGAAATCGCCTTTTGCGTACACGCTCTTCGACCCCGAGAACGAGGACGGCTTCACGGTCGTCGCGGTCAAGGAAGGCAAGAAGCGCGTCTACGTGTGCCACCTCGACGACAACGGCTCGCCGGCAGTGACGGACATGGGCGTCTTCGACGCCGACCCGGACTGGCAAAGCGGCGTGATGGTGACCTTCCCGGTCCAGGACCGGGACATCGCTGAATTCCACGCCAAGGCGCAGGAAATCTTCCAGTGGTTCACGGTACCCCCGCGCATCCTCGGGATGGAAAAGCCTCTCAAGAAGCCAGAGTTCCATTTCGAGGGCAGCTTCTTTAATATGGGCGCTCCTTTCGGAACCAGTGGCGAAACGTTCCACCGGGTGCCCGCGGTCGTCATGGCCAATGTGCGCTATCCCATCGAAAAGGCTCGGCTGCGCGACCTGACGCCGAACATGCAGGCGCTGCTGGACGGCGGCATCCATCTCTTTGTCGACAACGGCGAAGTTCTGATGGCCGTGTCGCGGGAAGCACTTCAATACACCGACAAGACTCGCAGCGCCATCATGGCGCGGCTGGACCAGGCGGTGAAGGAAGTCGCGGAGCGCGTACGCGCCGACGTGATGACCAAGGAGCCGACGAAGCTGGCCTGGTATCGCAAGGTCCATAGCTACGTGAGCACGCTTCCCTCGAGCATCCGCATGAATCTCATCAGCTTCCTCAAGGAGGCCGGCGTGGGCAAGGACGACATCGAGCACATCCGACAGGTCGCAAACGAGAGCGCGCTCACCTTCCCCAAGGTCGGCGACGGCATCATGGGCAAGCAGCAGCCCTACCAGAAGGATGCAGATGGCGACTGGATTCGCGACGTCGCCGGAAATCCGGTCGTCGACGCCACCTGGCAGAACAACAGCTGCCGCGTGTGGCTGTATCGCTCCACCGAAACCGGTATCCGCAAGAAGGAAGTCGTCAACGGCTATCAGGACTTCACCAAGGACAAGCCGGTTCTGACCACCGTGCCGGTGCTCTCGGACACCCGGGTTTACTACTCGGACAGCAAGTCCGCTGACGCGCGTATCCGCTACGCGCTGAGGCAGTCGGGCTCCCCGACCGATGCATTCTTCCTAGTCGTAGCTGGCCGGGGCGTGGACGCCGTTCACGCGAAGGCATTGGGTGAGCGGATTTGCGGTCCGGACGGAATCGAAGGCCTGCCGTGTGCAGGGACCTCGACGCTGCCGGTGTCTCCGAGTTACGCCTCGGACCTCGAACGACGCAGAATGCGCAAGTCGATGACGCTAGAGGAGCTGACCGCCGGCGAAGAGGTGACCTTCACCACTTTTGCCGCGGGTGGCACCTCGAAGACGACGCTGGGCGACATTGAGGAAGAAGCCGAGAAGTTCTACGTCATCCGACGCCGCGACCGGTTCATGAATCATGGCTCGACCGGCTGGGTTGGCCCGCGCGAGCGGGACTTCTGCAGCACGATGCGGACCATGCAACGGGTGCTCAAGCGCCTCGGCCACGAGGTTGCCGGCGCCGTGATGGTGGAAAGCGAGGCGACAGTGCGTCGGCTGAAACTGGTCGAACTGGGCTACCGCCCGCTGATGACCTGGACAGTCGGCAAGCTGAAATCGGGAAGCAACTGGAAGCGCTTGGTCGCAAGCATCGACCGCACGCCCAAGGCAGACCTGGCGCAGCCCTACATCGCGAAGCAGTACTCGCTGCTAGGCATCCTGGCAATGCATCTGCTGAAGCGTACCCCTGCATGGGAAGCGCTTGAGCCTCGGCTCGCCGGGCATCCCTTGCTGGAGGAGGTTGCAGCTTTTGCGTTCAAGGTGAACGGAGCGCTCGGGGACGACGACTTGGCAACGGAGCTCAAGTACCTGCAGTCACACATCGACGGCGCGTATCTCGACGTGACCGAGTGCAAGCGCAAGACGCCGTATGAGGTGAGTCAGTCAGTCGGCAAGAGCTACCCCCTGGCATCGAGCATCTTCGACGACGACGCCCTGCTGAAGGTCATGGCCGAATCGCCTGAAAAGGCGGCCACCATGCTCGTGACGGCGCTCGCGCTTGACCCCCTGCCCGGAGAAAGGGTGGAGTTGGAGGAAGCCGAAGAGCCAGAAGACGCTGTGCAGGAAGATGCAGACGAGCCGGACGTCGCCGAGGACTCATCGGACACCCAAGTCGATGTGACCGCCGAAGCTGCCAACAGCGACGGTGCTCCCGAGCCTGCCGCCGAAGTCACCGCCGAAGCCATGCTACTCGCAGCGTAGCCCTCGGCAAATTCTCATTCGAGAGCGCTCCATTCATTTGGAGCGCTCTTTTTTTTCGCGTATAGGCCTCCTCACTGCCGCACTCGCTATAGGTCTCAGTAGCGCGGTTGTTCTGCGCTCTGTAAGGCACCTTTTTTAATTACGGAGAAACACCCAATGCAAATGAGCATGATGCACCTGCCCGGCGGAATCCACATGGTCTTCGACGGTCGCCCCATCATGGTCGCGAAGAACAGCGACCACTATGAAGCGGTCCGAAAGGCCCTGGTCGAGAAACAGAAGCCCGAAGACATCCTTGAAATCCTGGACGGCGAGAAGCGTCGGCTCGAAGCCGCCGTGCTCCTCACGCCGAACGTCGAGGTCAAGGGCGGCCAAGTCCTGTACAAGGGTGAACCGGTGGCCGGCGTCATCGTCCAACGCATGCTCGACATGCTGGAAGAGGGCTTCGACCTCACGCCGTCTGCCAATTTCCTGGAAAACCTGATGCTCAACCCGTCGCTGCGCGTGGTCGAACACCTGTACGAATTCCTCGAGGTGGGCAAGCTTGCGCTGACCGAAGACGGTTGCTTCGTCGCCTACAAGGCAATCACCGAGGACTGGCTCGACATCTACACCCGCAGCATCGACAACAGCATCGGGCAGACGCCCACCATGCTGCGCAACAAGGTCGACGAGAATCCGGACCGCACCTGCAGCCGGGGTCTCCACGTGTGCTCGTACGACTACCTGCCGCACTTCGCGAACGCCAACGGCCGCATCGTGGAATGCAAGGTGAATCCGGCCGACGTGGTGGCCATCCCCCGCGACTACAACAACACGAAGATGCGCGTGTGCAGGTACGAGGTGACTCGCGACTTGACCGACGCGTACAAGGCCGACAACAACATTCTCACCGCGGCGACGGTGGCGGCAGACATGCCGTTCATCGTCGAGGTCGACTATGGCTCCGGCTGGCGCGAGCACGAGGCCTTCGACCGCTTGTCGGACGCTGCGGCCGAGTTCGAGGACGTGGTGGAGAACGGTGACGTGAATTCCGTGCGCCTGCGGAACCGCGTGAGCGATGTGACCATCGACGAGCGCAATGGCATCGACCGCGGCGACCGCGAACTGGACAACGACGCCCACCAGGACGACCTGGAAGGCTTCACGGTGCACGGCGTGCAGCACGACGGTGTCACGGTTCAACTGGAAGACGACCATGGCGGCGGCACCAGCGAGGAAGGCGTGTTCGACAGCGTGCAGGATGCAGTCGCGTTCGCGCTCGATGACGAGACCGGCTACGCAGAGATTCGCATTCTGGACCGTCTTGGCAACACGGTGAAGACGCTCAGCTAAGCGCTCACCATCATTCAGGGCCCCGCATCCTCGCGGGGCCCTTTTTCTTGGCCGGCTCTGCGTCCCTGCGCGCAGGCGTGTCGCCTCAGTCCTGCGAGGCTGTGGGCACCGAGCCCAGCTCTTTCCAAAAGAGGCGCGTCACCGCCTGCTGTGCATTGACGCGCTCGGAGGCCGGCGAGGCGAAGCGAATGACCAGCCAGTGCTGCTTGATGTCGTGAGACTCCCAGAGCACCCGCACCCGCGATGAGGGCAGGTCGACAAAATCGGTCTTCTCGATGCGGCGGAAGTGCTCGTCGGCCGTTCCGAGCCAAGGTGCGCACACCGCATCGCCGGCGCGGACCGCTGCGGACTCGTAGGCGTCGATGTCTGCACTGTACGGCACCGCAAGGCGCAGGAGGTTGATGACAAAGCCCCCGGTGGCCGACTGGTTGCGCACTGAGGTGGACAGGAGGAAGCTGTTGGGAAACAAGACGGTGCGCCCTGTGAGCTGGTACGCCGAGGAGGTCTCGGCAAGGGTCGTACAGAGCATGTCGACATCGGTCACCCGCCCGGCCACCCCTGCGACCTCGACGAAGTCCCCTACCCGGTATGGCCGGGAGACCGTGAACAGCAGATAGCCGGTCGCGCACATGATGAGCTCCTTCGCCGACAGAACCAGCGCGCCAGCAAAGGCAGCCAGCGAAAGCGCAACTCCGGCGATTTTGGTGGCCCAGATGGTCCCGATGGCAAGACTGGCGGCGAGGAACAGCACGTTCTTGATGGCAACGACGCGGTGCCGCAACCCGTCCTGGCTGCCCTCTCGTCGCGTCGACATCCCCACGTAGCGCAGGTTGAGCCGGTGGGCCGCGACCGCAGCCAAGATGACAAGGACGGTCGCAGCAACACGGCCGATTTCTCCGGTGAAGAACAGGTGGATGTCAGTGGCGTACTGCTGCAGGGTCGGGAAAATGGACATGGGCGGGTTTAAGCGGCTTCGCGGCGGAGGGTGAGCCCTGTCTAGCGCAACCGTTTAGGCGTCGCGCCAAGAGAAGACCCTGCACGCTTGTTGGCATGCAGGGTCTGAATGGAATGCTGGCGACCGGGGCCGTCAGAAATCGAGGCTGAGATTCCGGCGTTTCATGGCTTGCTCCTGACGCAGGAGCAAGCGACGTTCGCCTTCTTGGATGAGGAGCTTGGCTTGCCGCAGACCGCAGAGGTCCAGCGAGACCTCGTTGCCGTCAATGCCTAGGGTGAGTGTGAAGTTTGACGCATCCGGTTCGAAGTTTCCGACGGGCTCGCCGGCGTACAGAACCTTGCCGTCACGCTCCAGCTGTCCGACTACGTCTGGCTTCATGCGATTCGCTTGAAAACCTTCGGGCCCGCAGCGCGGTCCGTGAAGTCGTTCACGACGACCACAGCGATGTCGTCCCGGACGCTGAGCTTCCTGGCCGTGCTGAGCGCCGTTGCCTTGTCGAGCCAGCTTTCGCTGTGGCGCTCTTCACCACTCGCGGACTGACCTACGACCTCCCACCCGCCGCGCGGGTTGCGTGAGGTGAGCATGGTGTTGCCGGTCAGCGTGTTGATGATGCGGCCAGCGCCGTACTCGCGGCCGCTCTTCTCCACCTGGTCCACAAGCGTGTCGCGGGCCTCTTGGTAGCCGGGATGCTCAAGGACGAGGTCGCCTGGACGGTCGATGCCTCTGAGCTCCCCGCGATATAGGTGAAGCGTGTACCCGTCGCGGCGTGCACCAATCACGCTCTCCGGTGTCGGAATCTGCGCGAAAGTACGCTCGCCTGTTTCGGGCAGGCGCTCCAGGCCCACATTGCGTGCCTGGTCCGTGCTCAGCGACACGACCGTGGCTTTTCGCGCGGCGGCGTCGCCGAGCCGGTCGAACGCATCGGCAAGCGCGTCGACCTGATTGGTGACGCCATCGACGTAAACCTCGACTTGAACGATGGCAGGGATTTCAAAAGTTGCTTTGTACATATCGAGAACTGGTTTCTTCTAGTTGACCTAACGAGCTCGTATAGGCACGACTAGTTGACGGCAAACGCATGCCCGGGCGAAGCGATATCAGGTCTCCAGGTAAACCGCGTGAGGTCCGGTGAGCACGAGATTGAGGTCGGTCTCGGGGGATAGCCATGCCCTTTAGCCCGGGGTGCGGCCATGAAGCTGCGCGATTTAAGGTCTCAGCAAAGCACGGTAGGCGCTGTTCGCTATAGGCGGGTGAGGCCACCAGCGAGGGTGGCGAAACCAAACCTCGTGCTTTTAAGGAACCACTTTCATGAACAAACAAATGGGCTTCGACCTCGACTACGTCGACCCGGTCACCCACGTAGCAGTGCCATGGGCAAAAGCTGAAAAGCTGCTCCTGGCGCGCATCACGGCGGCGCCGTGGAAAATCATCGACGTTGAAACAACGGGCCTCAACCCGGCGAGCAAGGAACAGAAGTTCTCCGGCAAGCAGTATCAACGCGGCGTCGACTCGGAGCTTCGGCTGCGGGTGATGTCGGTTCTCTACCCGACGCCTTGCGGCTTTCCAGTCACCTCAAAGTTCCTTGTCGAATCCTTCGACCTGGACCAGCTCACCGAAGCTGAGAAGGTGGACGTGTGCTCTGCATGCTTCACAAACGTCGTCATCGCGCACAACGCGGGCTTCGACGCCTACTGGACCCGCACCTACGCGACAACCGAGCCGTCGCTGCTCCTGGATTCGATGCTCATCGCACGGGTCCTCTACCCCGAGCAGCCCGTTGTCATGGCGCGCATGTGCCAGGATGAGGACGAAGACCCCACGTTGCAGGCCGAAGCCGTGTCCATGTTCATGGGCGGCAAGTCGGGCTGGTCGCTAGCCGACCTGGCGGTCAGCCGGCTGCGCAAGGTGCTTCCGAAGGAGATGCAAGGCCCGAAGAACTGGTGCGAGCCGTTCCTGACCCAGAAGGCGTACGACTACGCAACGGACGACGTGAAGGTGCTCCTGGAGCTCCTGATGTCGTTCTTCGAAATCGACGACCCGGCGGAACTGCTGGAGCGCTATTTCGAGTTGCGCGAGGAGCACGCTCCCCTGCGCATCATCGAGCCCCAGGTCTGGGACATCGTGCGGATGCGCGAGACGGGCATGCCGTGGAACCTGGAGGAATCCGAAGGCTACGTTGCGGCCCAGTGGGAAAAGGTGCGCGAGCACGCTGCGAAGATGGCGGAACTCGAGCCTGCGCTCAAGGACTATCTGCCTGCGCTGAGCGACCCGACCACCGGGGTCAACGCGAAGCTGAAAGAGGCTATCGGGACGGCGTTCACGAGCCGCGGCATTGAGCTGGAGATGACCGAGAAGACCGGCGCCTTCAAGATTGGCGAAAAGGACCTGCGGCGCGTTCGCGCGGCCATCACGCCCGAAGCCAAGGCCCTGTTCGACACCTGGACCGCACTCAACCGTGCCAAGAAGGCCGGCGGCATGGCCAAGGAAGTCTCCTCGTACGCGGGGCGGTCGCACGATGGGCGGCTGCATCCAAACACGGGGCACGGCCCCGTGACAGGGCGCCTGTCTTCGTCGGAGCCGAACTGCCAGCAGTTTCCGCGGGACCAGAAGTTCCGAAATTGCGTTCGTGCTCGGCCTGGCCACAAGATTGTCTCCGCCGACTATTCGGCACTGGACATGCGGGTGGGCGCGGCGCTCGCGATTCGCGCTCAGAGGCAAATCGTCGAGACCTACATGGGCGACCATGTGGTGCAGAACGATGTGTTCCTGTGCATCAGCCGGGTGCTTGAGGGCCGGGTGACCTACGAAGACGCGCGAGCGCTCGAGCTGAAGGCCGTCAAGGACTTCGAGGAGTGGAAGCTGGGTCGCGAAGCGGCCATGGAAGCAGGCAAAGATGCGAGCAAGGCGTTCTGGGACAAGTACCGCAAGCTGCAGCGTACGCAGCTGCTTTCGGGCTTCCAGCGCTGCTTGGCCGAAGTGCGGATGCGCGCGGACGCCGCCGGCACCGCCGATTGGGGCTCCCTGCGCGACGCGTTCGAAATTGAAGGCATGGACATCCACACGTGGACCGCGCTGGACATGACAGGCCGCAACCCCAAGGCTCTCTTCGGAGGCCTGAAGGGCGAAGATGTGGCCAAGGAGCTGAAGAAGTGGAAGGCTGAGCTGGGCGACGTCCGTCAAACCGGCAAGGTCGGCAACCTCTCCCTCCTGTACGCGATGCAAGCACGCGGCCTGATGGACGCTGCTGCCAAGAACTACAACATCCACTGGACGTTGGAAGAGGCCACGGAAGTTCGCGCGCAATGGCTTGCGGCATACGTCGAAATCGACCTCTGGCACAAGTGGACCGAGCTGAACCCGCAGGAAACGGTGATGATTCCGGACAAGGACCGTGGCGGCCGCTTCGGCAAGAAGGCTGTCTACGCCTCCTACACGCTGGGCAACCGGCTCATCTATGCGTTCGGCTTGAACGCGGCACTGAGCTACGAAGACCAGTCGACCGGCGCCGACATTCTGGGCAAGGTGATGGAGGAGTTTCGCAAGTACCCGAAGGTCTTCGACACCATCATCAACCAGGTCCACGACGAAGTGCTTTTCGAGGTGCCCGACGAGGTGCTGGACGAGTACAACGAAATCATCGGACGGGTCATGACCGATGCAGCTGAGCACTTCCTTCGTCCCTACGGGGTGAAGGCCGGCTGCGAACCCGAAGCTGGCGAGGTCTGGCTGAAGGGATAAGCCTAAAAGGCTTCATTTTCAAAGAGCGTCGATTCGTCGACGCTCTTTTTCTTCGCCCGCGACGAGCGGCTCCGGCTAAACCACCTCTCTACAAGGCGGACCCCTCCCCAACAGAATCATGGAAAAACTCATTCGTTATCTCGGCGCCCTGGATTGGCTTCTGGCGGCAGGTACCGTGGCCGTAGGCCTTTTTCTTCAAAACTGGGTACTAGTCGCCTTTGGCGTTGCTGGCTTGCTGATGGCCTATCTCCAGCCAGCAAAGCGCGTAAACGCCTACATCACCAGGCGCATGACCCGCAAGCGAGACCCCGCGGCCGCTTCGACCGCCCAGGTCCAGCAGGACGAAGCCTTCTATGAAGCGGTCCTGGGCGAGGTCACTGACGTCGCAGTCGCAACCCCGGGTCCCAAGCGCACGTTCGCCTCCCCGCCCGTGGCCTACGGCGCGACATACCTCAGCGCGAGCAAGCACAACCAGCTCAAGCGGCCGTACCTGACGCTCCTCAACACGAAACCGCTCAACACGTTCAATTGAGCGGCTACCTATACGCGCTGTCAACTTTCTAACCCCATTTGCCATGTCCGGACCATTCCACAATTCATCCCATCAGGGAGCCTCGCTGTGACACGCTGGCTTCGTCAAAACGCAGAGCTCATCACGGGAATCTGCGTTCTCCTAAGCGTCGTCCTGGGCGGCGCCCTCATCTACCTGCTCCATCTGAAGAGCTGACCAACCTTCTCTGAGGCTCCACAATGCCGCCCTCCGACACCGACCTCCAGGCCCCGTCTTCCGCACCGGCGCTCAGGGAGCCCGGTCCGGAGGGCACATTGCTTCCGGCACACGTGGCTTCTGCGGCCGTCGGGCCATCGCTCGCCCGCTTGGTGCGCAATGCTGCACCGAGCCTATGGGCCAAGGCACGCGCAGACCGACGGCTCGCACGCGAGCAGACTGAGCGGATGCTTGACCTCCTTGTTTGGGTCTTGGAGAAAAACGGCGCACGCGTCACTCGCACCGCCAAACAGGAGTACTTTCACGAGGGACGGGTCATTGAGGGCCGCCTGGACTTGTTCGCCGAGCGGGGCGTCGAGAGACTGGCACTCGAGCTGGCCTTCCGCCCGGGCCGTACTACCTGTCTGAAGCTTCTCGCCGCGCGCCGCGCGGGCGCCGTTTCCCTGCTGCTCGCAGGCTTTGCTCGAACGCCGGAGGAAGCTCGCCAGGCAGTCGACCGGCTCCTGGGCCGGCCCACGGACGGGTGGTTCGCCCTCGCCTGCCTTTGAGCCGTTCGGGCCTTGCAGGCACCGCGGCTTTTTTAAGGCGCGATGCGCTCAGCCTTTAGAGCCCAACCCGACATCCTCAGGTGCGTGACCAGAAGAGTCTCGCCGGGGGCGGCGTCGATGGGCTTCTCAACGAAGTAGAAGCCGCCCGGGTCGCACTGCAGCCGGCTCCACCGGCTATCAGGGGCCTGCGCAACCTTGCACTGCGTCTCCACAAGCGCCAGCGAGCTTCTCGCTTCGACCAAGACCGTATCCACAGCAAGTCCAAAACTGAGAAAGCACAGCATCAACCCTACAACACCGCAGATGTGCTGGAGCTCGGATTTGACAACGTCCTTCCACTGAAGGGGGAGTATGGCGGGCAGTGCAAAGGGCAGGACGCCCACCCCGATGATGAACGCCCAGCGCCAGCCCCAGGCTGGCAACAGCACGTCCACCGCAAGCGAACGGAGCTCGGCGTCCATGGCGCCTCAGCCGGCCGGAGCGCGCTCGCGGGCCGGGCGCTCCCACTGGTAGAAGATGACGCAGCCCTTCGCGTTCTGAACCGGCGTCGACCCAGCCAGTTGCCAGCCCCCGCCCTTGGGCGGCTTGGGCGAAATCCTTGACATGTCCTCAGCCACGCGAGCGTGGTCCGGAAAGTCGGAAGGCACAACCGCGTACGTCACGCGGTATTCGAAATCGGGCTTTGCTAAATCGGTCATTGGGGGGAAGTGAGGGAAATCGACCCGCTCGAGCGGGCCTGCAACTGCGCCTCGAGCTGCGCGATGCGTTCGCGCTGCTGCGCGTACAGCAAGCGAAGCGCGAGTACCTCCAGGTGCAACGACTCGGCCTGCAAGTGGGCGTCCGCAACCGGCACTAGCGGCTGCCCGCTCTTGCTGGAATACGTGATGTGCCAAACATGCTGTGCTGGCCGGTCGGTTGCATACGAACGGGTCATGGCCTATTTAGCGTCCGGTTTTAGCCGCGTGGACGTCAAGCTTGGCCAGCCTGCCTGTTGCGCCTTCCCTCGAAGGTCGATGCGGAGTCCGAGCTCTCGTACCTAAACGCGTTCCGCCCGCGGGCCCTTAAACGCCGCAGACGTTCGGGCCGCTCGCTATACGGCCCAGGAACATTTAACTATTTGAACGTTGAGTCAACATGAAAACATATTTTTTCGTACTCGGCGCTCCGGACCACGAAATGCAGGAAATTGCCCGCATCTGTGAAGAGCGCGGGCTCGCCTTCGGTTTTGCAACCGTCGGCGGGAACATCGTCCACTCGCACGAAGCCTATCAAGCAAATGGTGTCACCGCTCTCATTCCCGTGGGCGCACACCAGGTGTTTGTGGAGTGCGCCGTCATGGGGCTGAGGCCCGACGACATCATCGACCATCACCACCAGGGCGACCCCGGATACGGGATGCCGCCGGAGCAGTACTTCGAGGGTTCGTCGCTTGGCCAGTTCTTGCGCTTCATCGGCGTGAACCCCACCCAGCAACAGCTGGTCATCGCTGCGGCGGACCACTGCCTGACTTCGGCCTACCAAGGTCGATGCCCGGGCGTAACCCCTGAGGAGCTGGCCGCCTGGCGCATCGCGAGTCGCTGCCGGGCCAGGGGCCTGACCGAGGTTGAACTGCATCGCCAGATTGACCATGCGTCGAAGCTTCTGGAGGCAGCTCCACGCATCTCGCTGGCCGGCGAGCAGGTCGCGTTCATCGAGGAGCCGCCCACGGAAGTGAGCGAGGCATCCGCTCGTCTCGGCATGCCCTACATCTACGTGAGGCGCCAGGATGCGAAGCAGCTCAAGGCCGGCATCAGGAGCGCGCCTGCGCACCTGGTGCAGGCATGGATGGACAACTGTGGATTGGCTCGGCTCTACGGCGACCCCCAACGCGGTTTCGCCGGTGGCTACCTACCCCGCCACTGACTACATCAACATTCGAGGCCCCTGACATTCGTGTCAGGGGCCTTTTCTATTGTGACCTTCCGCATCGGGCAAAAGCAAAACCAGCCGCAAGGGCTGGTTTCGGGAATCACACGTAGCGGATGTACATGCTACTCGACGGCGTTTGGTACTGCTTGAGGTCCACCCCTTCGAGGTGGTTGGCCTGCACCTTCTTCCAGTCGGTCTTGGTGCTGGGGGTGTATGTGACCTCAAAGAGCTCGGTCGCAAAGTCCTTGCCGGCGGTCAGCTTCTTGACAGGCTCGGTATAGCGGTCGTACTCCTTTTCCAGGACCTTCTTGAGGTCGGCCAGCAACAGCGCGCGCTTGGCCATGCCCTCAATGGAATCAGGCACCGCATCTCCGAGGGGAAACGGCAGCACGGCATTGAGGCGCGCGACAAGCTGGTTGGCGTCTGCCAGAAGGGGTGGATACACGGCTGCGAGCATTTCGCAGTCGACGAAGGCCCCGTGGAGCACGCGCTTGGTGCGGTCGATGCCGTAGCGGTCGCACAGCGCGTCCAGGGTGTGAACCTTGGCCGTCGTGTGCCGCCGCGACATCGCCAGCGTGTCAGTCGTGCGCTCGACGATTTTATCCATCTTGCCTCCGCGGACCAAGCGCAGTTCCTCGTCGAGGAAGCGCAGGTCGAAGGGCGCGTTGTGGATGACCACGTGTTGTCCGGCGATGAACTCCTTGAAGTCCTTCACGACCTCCTTGAAGACAGGTTCACTCTTCAGGTCGGACCAGGTCTTGCCGTGCACCCGGGAGACCTCGAGGGGAATTTCCCGTTCGGGGTTGATGAACCGGTGAAAGGTGTTGCCGGTGGGCAGGCCGGTCTCGGGGTCGAAGTCGAGCGCTGCGATTTCGATGAGCCGGTCTGCGCCGGCGTCCAGGCCCGTGGTCTCGGTGTCGAGAGCGATTGTGCGAATTTGCATTGTGCAGGTGTCCTAGTGGTGGAATACCCTGCGTGTAGCTACAACGGCGCAGCGCCGCCGGGCCGGGCGGCCCGCGGATATAGGCCTACGGCTTGTCGACGCCCCGGCACGAGAGCGTCATGCCCTTGTCGTCCATCTCAGCGCGGCACCCCGGCGCCCACGGATGCGTGCCCGCCATGAAGCTCTCCAGCTCCGCGGCGTACGCGCGAAATTCAGTGTCCTTAGCGCCCTCGCACTGCTGGGTGCGTTTCAGGCTCGCGGTCTGGCTGACCTGGGTCAGCAGCGCCGCAGCGAGCGCCCTCGCGTGCGCGGGTTCGCCGATGTCAGCGCGACTCCCGAGCACTGCGATGGCGAATGGAAGGTCGCTTTCCGCCATCATTAGGAGCACCGCCTCCGGTGCCTGGATGCAGTTCAAGGCTTCTTCTCGCAAGTTCGCAAAGTCCTCCAGCTTGAGGCCAAGGGACGCCACTGCTTTACGTTGCTCTAACGTCGCGCCGTCACCCAGCAAGGCGCTGAACGCGCCCGCTCGGAACTCCGGGTCGGGGACCAGGAGTTCAGGGAGCTTCTCCGCAACGCTCTGGCGGGCTTCCTTGTCCGTGGCCACCGCCCACCCGCCCTTGCAACCAACGCTCGCCCAGCGGTCCGGCGTCACCTTGCCCTCGCTCACGAGCAGGGAGCCATACCGCGAAACTTCAGCTGGCGTGGCCTTGTCGGCAATGCACTGAGCGACGATGTCAAGGTCCGGTTTCCCGGTGCACCCCATCAAGGCGCTGAGAAACACGCCAAACACGGGCAGTAGGAGGAAGCGGGCGAAACGACGATTCATGGCGTGTTGTGGGTTCGAAGACGCAACCTGTAGCTGGCGCGTTTAGCCAAAAGAAAGTCGCCCAATGGGGCGACTTGGAAGGAAGGTCAGAACGAATCCGCGTGCAACTCGACCAGCTGGTCGAGGGCAAGCGCTCGGCCTTGAGCGTCGTGGAGGACCCAGCCTGCGCCGGTCTGCACTGCGCGAACCCAAACTTGGCGGTCGTCCTCGAGTACGGCGACAACCTGGTCGAGGGGGCTCATGTGCAGGTCCTCTAGCGCACATTCCTGCTCGCCGAGGCCGGTGCGCACCACCACGGGGTAGTCGTGGCCTGGGTACAGCGAGAGCTCCGCGTCGTTGTAGCGCAGCACAAGGGCCAACTCGTCGGTGTCTTTCAGCACGACGAAGCGTCCCGGCGTCAGTTGACGGCTGCGGGCCGCTTCGATGGCGCCTTGCAGCTGGATGAAGTTGGTACGCATTCCTGCCGCAAGCTGGCTCATGCGGTCGAGAAAAGGGGTCTGAAGTTGAAGATTGATAGCGGGCCTCTCTGGATGTCAGCAAAAAACACTCACGCGCGCCGCTTGGGTGCTCGTGCCGTGTATAGCCATGCAGCCAGGAATGGGACCTCGACCAGCACCAGCAGGAAGCCGAAGAAGAGCGGTCCGATGCTCAGTTGTGCCTGTACGGATTCCGCCGGCAGACCGCCTGCCCAGTGCGACCGGATGGAACTCGAAAGCCACAGGGACGTGAAGGCAAAGCTGATGGCAGGAGCAACGGTGTACCAGGCGCGCTTGAGGGACGCCGCCTTGAAGAGGCGCAGGATGGCCTGCGCGTACAGCAGGCACGGCAGGAGAAACGAAAGGACCGAGGCGAGTGTAGCTTGAGTCATGGCGAATAGGCGGAGCCTCGGATGCGTGCGGCGCACGCGACGGCCGAGGCCTCACCTATAGCCCATGGATTTAGATTTCCGGCTGCGTGTTCTAGACGGGAGCAGGAACCCACTTTTCATCCATGACAACCACCACGACCCCTCGTCCCTTCAGCCGCAGCCAGGCGCTCGCCGTCCTTGAGATGCAAGGCGCTCAGTCGGCCCACCTCGTCGACGCGGTTTTGCTCGGGCTGGCCGAACTCAACGAGCAGTCGGCAAGGGATGGCAGCGCCCAGGCACAGCTGCGCGTGCTCTTCAGCCAGGTCGACCCCACTCGGGTTCAGTTTGCGCTGTTCGCCGGCGAGCAACGGGTGCAGCTCTGCGCGTACGAGTACGACCCTGAGATGATGGGTGGCCCGGAGCTCGCCTGCACCGACGTCGACGGCCAGCTCTCTGGGCCCTGTGCCCTCACGAGGCGCCTGCATCCCTTGATGGACATGGCCCTCGCGCGGATGGAGAGCCAGGTCTGGGCGCGAGTTACGGGCGGATGAGCCCCGGCAGCGGGCCGAGCGCGCTGCGGTAGAAGCTGCGAACGGAGCGGGAGATGAAAGGCAGGACGAACATCACCGCGCTGACCGCGAGGCAGGCGCGCTCCATGGTCATGCCATCGGTGACGAGCATAGCTTGGGCGGAGATTTGCAAGGCGAAGAGCTTCGCCAGAGAGATT
The DNA here is from genome assembly GCF_001541225.1 of Variovorax sp. WDL1. GTDB lineage: Bacteria > Pseudomonadota > Gammaproteobacteria > Burkholderiales > Burkholderiaceae_C > Variovorax. The sequence goes on from NZ_LMTS01000025.1 coordinate 187,483, forward strand.
GCTTGGGACTTGGACATGGGTTTGATTTTCAAGGCGGTTTCCTCGCCAACTTAGCTACAGGGGAACGGGAGCGGAATGAATCACTTTAAGCCGCTTTCATCAATCTAAAGCGCAGCCATTGTAGCACACCTAAAATGCATCCCGTAAGCATTGTTTTAGGTCGAGGGCTAAACTCGTCTTTCTACAAGTCGCATCACAGCTCCGCGGGCATGAGCCGCAATGCGAAGGTTCTTCCCCCTCTACAGTGTCTACCGACAGGCAAGCAGCCAGACAAGGTTCCGTCCTTCTCTGGGCTCTTTCCTCGTCGTCCTCGACCCGCCGGTCCTGGATGCTCTCGCGCGTCAGCTCGAGGCGCTGCACTGCGTAGGGCTTCCAACAGCTCAAGTCGAGGACCTCCTGCAACTCGTTGCGGCGCTTGCCGAGGATGACGGGCTCCCCATTGAGGACGCCGCGGCGCTCCTGCCGCCCTTCGCCGCTGCCGTCGATGTCGCTCGGTTCTCAGGGCCTGATGACGTCGCGCTCAACGTCGCAACCCTGACCCTCAAACGCTTGGGCCTCTCTACACAACTTCAAGCCTCGGGCGCGCTGAGCGCGCACCTGCACTGACCCCTTTCCCACCCCCTCCTCCCACAACTCACTCTCACTTCGAACTGAACCTTCCATGTCCATCAACAAAGTCATCATCGTCGGCAACCTTGGCAACGACCCGGAAATGAACATCCTGCCTTCCGGCGAGGCCGTCGCGAACTTCAGTGTCGCCACGAGCGAACGCTGGACCGACAAGGAGTCGGGCGAGCGCAAGGAACAGACGGAGTGGCACCGTGTGACCGTGTACGGCAAGCTGGCCGACGTGGTGGCCCAATACGTCACCAAGGGGCGCCAGGTCTACATCGAGGGCAAGCTGCGCACGCGCAAGTACACCGACAAGGATGGCGTGGAGAAGTACACGACCGAAATCGTCGGCCGCGAGCTCCAGCTGCTGGGCAAGCGCGACGAGGCCGCATCCGGCGCCTGATAGCCTCCCTCCCCCCCAAGCTCAAAGGACCGGACCACCGGTCCTTTGTCATTGGGGAGAACGCGTTTTCTCTTGGATTTTGTGATGTGAAACCCGCGTGCTAGATTCAGCCGATGGCTGCGCGTACCTCGTCACCCTCCAAGGAATTCTGGAACACCTTTCGGCATCTGGTCCTCGTGGCCGCGGATGGCCGCGTGTGGTTGACACGAGCAGGCCAGTACGCCCTGGCCGCGCCGCTCGAAACGGCGCTCGGGGCGCCCTACGTCGCTCTGCCTTGGCAAGACTTTGCGGCGTTTGCCATCAAAGCCCTTCCGTACGCCGACCTCCGTGCCCCCGACCTCACACACCTGCGGCAGCAGCCTCCTGGCAGCCCCGAGCGCCTGTTGATGGCTGAGCTTCTTGGTCAGCCGCATTTGGCGCACGCCCCCTGCGGCGCAGCACCTGTGGTCAACTTCCTGAAGTGGCGCGCGCGCCGCGCAGCCTAGCGCACGTATACCGTACGGCGAGGTATCGCCGCCATAGCGATAAGAGGGCTCCCTACACCTTTGAGGCAACACACCTCAAAGGAAACCAGGGAATGCACCCTCACCCACTTCGAAACCCCGTTCTCGTCGTCGCTGAAGCCGATTACACCCCGCACATGGTGCGCGTCGCATCGGAGGCGATTACCGCCCTCGAACGACCCTCTGACCTCGGCGCCATGGGCTCGTCCCTCGGTGCCAGCCCGCTGGCTGCGCATCCGCACATGTTCGTTCCGTATTTCATCGTCATGAACACGATGAACTTCCAGTTCTGGGACGTCGATGCGGAGGGCCAGTTCATCCGCTATGCCCACAATGGCAAGGTCGGCGCCCTTGCAATGCAGGAAGGATTCCACGCCGCCTGGCTCGAGGCCCTCGGCGGCCTAGGCGGTCACGGCTCCATCCACGAGCAGTGCACCGAAGTGGCCAGCCAACTGCGTTCCCGCATCGCGCACGAAGGCGTCGGCTTCATCTTCGGAGACATCCCGGCCGCTCAAGCCCGCGCCCGCATCCTTCACGAGGTGCTGGAGCCCTCGAAGCTCACCACCGCGGCTGAATTCATTGCACGGCGCGTGCTCTGGAACGGCGAACTTGCCTGGGCGGACGCGCAGGTTCTCGCGTACATGTTCCCGCTTGCGTACGGCGACCGCTACCTGAAGAAGGCCCAGCTCACCCTCATGTTTGCCGCCAGCGAGTGGAACGCACGCATGGGGGGCCAGGAGGTGCGACTCGACGTGACCGCCGCGGCCGACTACCAGCTGCCGAAAGTCCTGCGCGCGCTGGGACTGCTCGACTACTCGCCGGCGTGGGCGGCGGCCATCGACCGACAGGAACTCATCGAGGCAGGCAGCCAGGAGGAACTGGCTATCCGTGCGGCAACCATCCTGGCTGTCAATGAACTTGCCGAACACTTCAGGTGCTCTGTGGAGGCGGTGGACTTCTGGCTATGGGCCAACCGAAACCAGGCACGCGACGCGAAATTCCACCTGACTCGGACCACCAACTACTAGGCCCCACCTCCTCGCTTCTCGCCCGGCTGTCACCACAGCCGGGCTTTTTTATGCCGGCGCCCCTGCCTAAACGGGACGGCGCCAGACCACCTGCTGGCGGTTCCTAGACGACGGACAAGGAAATATCACAACCGGAAGCTCGTCTTCCCACAACTCAAGGACACCATGAGCACTGTTATCGAGAGTCGCAAGCTGACCCTTCATCCGCTGGCCATCCACACCTTCATCAAGGCGCAAGCCGGCTCGATGGGCAAGGCATTGTCCGAGTCCGTGATGAACTCGGTCGACGCCGGCGCCACACGGGTCGACATCAACGTCTCGAGCACCGAGTACACCATCGTCGATGACGGCTCGGGCTTTCTGTCGCGCGAAGAAATTTATGCCTGGTTTGAAACCCTGGGCTTTCCGCATGACGAAGGTAACCACCGCATATACGGAAAATTCGGCCTCGGGAGAGCTCAGCAATGGGCCTACGCAAGCAACGTCTGGCACTCCAACGAGTTCCTCATGCACGTCGATGTCCAGACCAAAGGTCTCGACTACGTGCTGCAGGAGACTGAAGCTCGCCAAGGTACCTCCATCTTCGGGAAGTTCTACAAGGCCTTGAGCGACGCGGAGCTGCTGCAGCTGGAAGCCGAGCTCGAGCGCCTCGTGCGCTACGTGCCTGGCGCTGTCTATCTGAACGCGAAGCTCATCACGAAGGACCCTGCCACCGAGGCCTGGGACCTGGAGACCAACGAGGCTTACTACCGATTTGACCCGAAGGGCTACAGCCTGGATGTCTACAACGGCGGCGTGCTGGTGAACCACTTCGGCCGCTACCGGTTCTCCTGTGCCGGCGAGGTCGTGACCAAGCCGGACTTCACGCTCAGCCTGAACGTTGCTCGCAACGACATCATGTCGAGCTGCCCTGTTTGGCCCCGCATCGCCAAGCACTTCCCCGCAACCGTGGCGAAGGAGAAGGACAAGCCTAAGGTCCGAAAGGACACCGAGGAAGAGCTGAAGGAAGTCGCCAATGCCGTGAAGGCCGGCACCAAACCGCTCTTCTCCGCGCTGGAAAACCACCCTCAGCTGGTGACGTCCGTACTCGGCCGCGGCATCAAGTACTTCGACCTCGTGTCGGACTGGCGCGCACCGGTCGTTCTGTTCGCCCCGAAGGGGGACGAGCTGGGCAAGCGGATTGTCAAGCTGCGCAAGGGTACGGCCGTCTCCCTGGACACCCTCAAGCTTTGGGGCTTTACGGAGCCGAGCCAGCTGAAGGCAGTCTTCGCCGAAAGCTTGAAAGTGCAGGACCCTTCGCGCCTTGCGCGATTCGAGAATAACGTGTGGACCGCCGACGGACGGGCAACCTTCCCTTCGCTGGTGAGCAACCGCATTGTCCTGGCCCATTCGGAGCTGGAGCCTGCCGAGAAGGCAGCGCAAACAGCCTTCAAGACGTCGACCATCTACCTCGCCAAGGACCTTGCCTCGCTCGTCGAATCCCGCGGACTGGCGCTGTCGAAGGGGGCCCTGCACCTCGAGTTCGGCGATGCGCCCGACCACCTCGCGTGGCTCGGAGACGATGGCAGCCTCGTGCTGCGTCGAAAGGAAGCCACCAAGGCGGCCGAAGGCGGCCTGGCCAAGGTCATCAGCTATCTGATGCAGGCCTTGCGCGATGCACTCGCAGAGCCGCTCGGAGAGCGCGTGGACGAGATTTTGCTTGCGCTGGTGACGCAGACGTCGGCGGTCGGCGAATTTGCTGAAACCGCCGCGGCCAGGTACGTCTACGAGTGCAAGAAGAAAGACCTGCCGCTTCCGCAGCGCAAGCTCGCGGACCTGGCGAAGCTCGGCATCGAGTAATGTCATTCCAACCCGACCTCTTTGAGGTCGGGTTTTTCTTGCTAGATTCAGCTTTCTCGGGCCGCCGCCTGCCGTTGCTATACCGCGCATAGACCATTTTTTGGAGTATCCATGTCCCGCAACAAGCAGCAATCGGTTCCCCTGTCGAAGCGCCTCATCACTTTCGGGTGCGCGTTGGCTTTTGGTTCACTCATCGTCGACGCTCCCTGGCCGATTTACGCGATTTTTGGCTACAACATCTCGTTGAACCTCATCTTGTGCTTCGCCTTCTCTTTCGTCGCGTTCCTCGGATTCGTCCTTGGGCTCGTCGAAACCACTGCCGCTCACGCCGGTCGTCGTCGCGTAGCATCCGCTGCCGCCGTCGAGCCTGAAGCAGAAGCCGTAACATCCAGTCCCGTGGGTGAAGCGGTCATGCCGAAGGCCTAATTACATGGACCAGTCCATCGCTTGAGCTTTCTTCATGATTCAAAAGGCGCCCCCCGGCGCCTTTTTCTTTTGATGAGAGAAAATGGACGCACTCCAGCAAAGGCCCGCGCGTGTCACCTACAGCCCTGAATTACTCCACCACCGCCATCGAGGAACTCGAAGCGCGCGTGCCAGGCTTGCGAGGTAACGGCTTCACCACCACCGCAGCGGTCCATGAGCAACTTGGCCAACTCCTGCGCGAAGCCGTGAAATTCAACCTGCCCGAACATGGCGAGCTCGTTGCGCTGGAAAACTCCACGGACAGCTTCTCGGAATTCATCCGGCTTCCGTTCGATGCCGTCGCGCTCGAGGCGCCCTTCCCCCAGGATAAGGAGGTATACGCCGGCGGAGGTGCGTTCCAGGAAACTGCATCCTCCAGGAGAATCGCTGCTTGCTGGTCCAGCAGCCTGGCCGAACGGTATCCGGCCTTGTGCCCCACAGGCATGAGCCGACCCGGCTTTTTTGTTGCGTCCGTGTACTACCACGACGATGCGAAGCGCTGGCTCGTAGCACCCCTGGCTTCGTTCATCCCACTGAACCCGGGCATCTGGCGAGGTGCAGAGGAGCCACTGCCAGGCTCGGACCAGTTGGAGCGCGAGTTTCTCTTGAGCCAGGGGCGCCTCAAACCAACGACGGCAACGTACGAGTGCCAGACCGTCAACCTGTGCCCGGAGATGGTCGCCCTCATGGCCCAAGAGACTGGTTCAATGGAGCAGGCCATCGCGCGTCTATCCATCGATGTGCGTGACGAGGCGAGCACGGCGCTGGGGTTCTGCCTGACGGTCAACGCCAGCAACGTGGGCCGTGTGCGGATGCCCGCGCCTGACAAGCTGAACAAGAAGCGCATCAAAAACGGCCGACCACCCTTCTACGAGAGCTGGGTCTTGGACCTCATGAAAGCGCCTGCTGGGCCCGCCCGGGCCGGCGGCTACGAAATTGACGGCCAGCGCAATCCGCCCCGGCAACATCTGCGACGCGGCCATATCCGTCGCCTGGCGCCAGACCGGATTACCTTCGTTCGTCCGACGACCATCGGCGCCGGCTTACGCGGCGTTGTGGACAAGGTGTATCGCCTGTAGCTGCGCGTGGCCAGCGCCAAGAAAAAGCCGCCATCCGAAGATGGCGGCTCGAATGACGTCAGGCGGGAGTTGACCCGGCGACGGTGTAATGCGTACCTTGCGCGAAGACCTGCTCGTCGTTTGCAATGGCCAGCCAGGTGACTGGGGCCATCGGGTGACCTGCGAGATTGCCCGCAGGCAGTGCTTCATCGAGGATTTCGAGCTCGTTCTCGTCGAATAATGCGCCACGAAGCTCGTACTCGAAATACCGCGTGAGCGCCGAAGCGTGATACACGCTGCGAAGCTCCTCGTTGGTCAGCTTGACCCAGCCATGCACATGCACGCAGTCCAGGATGTACCGAGCCACGGTCTCCAGGGCTTCGACCGGCTCTACGACATGCTCAAGGCCGTAGGCTTTGAGCGTCACCGGCTTTCTTTCCTTGATGTCGCCTTCGCCCGGAGACATCTCGTCGATGAGCTCTGTGCTGGTTCCGTCGACTTGCACGTTCAGGTAGAGAAACGCTGCGGCCACGTCTTCTGGCACCTTGGTATCCTGTCTCAGGACACCCTTCGCAACGTCGAGCATGGCTCGGACCGCCGCTCCGTGCTTTCCGATTTCGTCGTCCCCGCACCAGCCGGTGTCGGCAATCTTTCCGGTGACCCGGTCGATGACAGACGCGATGGTGACGCTGCAGAAGTCCGCATTGCGGTCAACTTGACAGCAGACCGCGGCCTCTAGCGCGTCAGCACCCCCGAAGTCGTCCGAGTAGCGCTGATTGTTGTCTTCATAGAGGGCGTGCACGGTGTATCGCGGCTGCCCAGGCTTCCAGGCATTCGGGTCCTCCTCGGCGCGCGTGGCGGCCGGCCGATTCAGCGAGGCGAGCAGCGTACGATAGTTCTTCGCGCCGAGGGCGGTCGAAAGCGCCTCGAGAGCGATGGTGTTCTTGACCTTCACGCCCTTGGACGCAAAGAATTCGGTCATGCGGCGTGCCGACTCCTTGAAGAGGTCGACATTCGATTGTTCTTGAACTTCCATGAGATTTCTCCGTTTGGCAGTTGGCCTGTTGCTTTCAAGATGTTCGCGTTGTCCCGACATGCCAACCGCTAGGTTGAGTTGTCATGGGTGTTGAGATAGGTGTCCTTTGAGCCGAAGCTCGGGAGACGCTTCGTTTGCCGTGCCTTTTGCGAGGTGCGAACGGGAGGTGAAGCAACCCCAGCACAAGGCTGTTGCTCTGTGTCTAGCGACCTATACCGGAACCCGCACCCCAAGAAAAATCCCGGACCGCGTGAGCGTCCGGGATTGGAAAAGATGTTTTCAGTCGACGTCGAGTTCAACCATTTCGCCGAATGGCGGTAGCTTTCCTCGGTTGCTTCCTTCTGGGACTGCCCAGAGAACCGGGTAGTCGGGTGCCTCGCAGGGAAAGGTTCCCAGCAAATCGGTCAGGTAGACCATGCAGCAGCACTCGATGTCCTCGTCCTCGACGTAGCTGAACGCGGGCTCGAAGTGCGTACCGCCGCCACCATAGGTGGTCTGGTCCAGCTCCTCTGCGACGTCGTCCACCATGTCCTGTACCTTGCGGATATGCGTGTCGATGTCAAGAACCACAACCCGTTCTGGCTTGAGCCGCTCGACGATGTCGAGAATCTCCCCGTTGAACAGGCGCCGGTAGTCGTTCTTCACCGAGCCACTGGTGTCCCGCGCGACGACCAACGTCTTCATGCTTGCCCCGCGCAGGCCTGGGAGAATGAACCCCAGGTGCAGGTAGCGGCGATTGACGACGGCCATCGTGTAGTCCGGGGCGTGCATCGACGTTTCGACGAAGTTTTGCAGCACCGACTTCCAGTCGACCCTGCTTTTCAGCGCCTCACCGACTAGTGACATCACGTTGCCAGGCAGGTCCCCCTGCATGTGCGTCGCCGCTTCCACGGCAAGTTGCCATTCAGTCTCCAGGCTCTTGGTCCCTTGGCCGTTCTCGGCCTCCGTGGGGGCCTGGCGGACTTCACCCAGCATCTGCGGCGGTGCGGGCGCGGCCTGCGGTTGCCCGCCCTCGCCATCCTCCTCGCCATCCTCGTCGCCGGTCTCTGGCTCGCCCGACCCGCTTCCGTTGTCCGGTGACCGGGGCTCGGGGCCTTCCTGACCCTCGGGTGAGGGGGTGGGGTCGCTGCCTCCGTCCCCGCCATCCGCGTCCCCGCCGCCACCTTCCGGTGTGGGGGGCGCGGGCGGCGGAGCCGGCGGCCGAGCTTCGAGAAGCTTCGAGTAGATGAACTCCGCGGAGAATCCGAGGTGCTCCTTGCCTGTTGCCATGCCTTGCGGCAGTCGGAAACCCGATTTCAGGACCATCGGATGGATGGCCTCGTCGCACGCCTCGTTCCAGAGAACTGTCTCTCGACTGTCTTGCCTCCAGGGATGGCCCGCTACGATGTGCAGGACGGTAGCCGAAATCAAGCCCTTGAGCTCAACGTCGACCAGGGTATCGATATACCGGGGGTTGAATCCCAGCGTCACCGAATCCGTCCACATGCCCGCACACGTCGGGTCCTCGGCGAGTTTCAGGCGCAGCGCCAGAAACCCGAAGAACGGCTGGTCGGCCAGCATGTCGGAGCGGGCCTTCATGACCCGCTTGACGTGTGCCGACTTAGGCTGCACGCTTGAGCTCCATCACCGTCGCGTTGACCGCAGGTGCGGCCATTGGCGCCGGCGGGGCACGCTTCTGGCCCATGAACGCCTGCATGACACTGAACACCGTCTTGGCTTCGTCCGCGACGCGCTTGCGCGCGCTGGGGTCGTTTTTCACCATCGCGGCGCTGACGTTGGTCAACGAGCCCTTCAGGCGGTTTGCCAGCATGTCCAGCTTTTCGTCGTTCGTCACGTTGAGCCGAGGCAGAAGGTCCGCGAGGTCGCGCACCGCTGCAATCGTCTCTTCGCGCACGTAGGCGTCCCCGTCCATCAGCTTCGCCGACAGGCGCTCGAGGCGCTCGTGCAGGTCTTCCCACATCCGGCGGTTGGCCCGTTTGAACGTGTCGCGCATGTCGGCTTCCAGCTTGGCGCAAAGGTCTTGCGCCTCCTTGTCGGCCAGGCCCAGATGCAGCATCCCTTCAGACGCCGGCATCGTCATCACCTTCATGTCGAAGTCGTACTTGTACTTGAGCGACTGCTTGTCAGGGTAGTCGCTCTCGCTGTACAGCTGGCCGAGCACCTTGCGCGCTTCTTCGCGGATACCGTCGTACTGGTCGATGAGACCGAGCACGGCGACTTCAAACTGATGCTTGAAGCCGCGCATCGCCTTCATGTAGGACTCGTAGTTTGCCGTCGGCAAGATACGCGGGCCGTCATGCATCCACGCCAGGGTGTTTTCGTAGTGGAACGTCCGCGCCGCCCGTTGGGCCGCGTAGAGCGTGTCCAGCACCTGGCACTTCGGCAGAAGGCTCTTCCAGAATCGTCCGAGGCGGCGGTCCGTCACCTGGTGGGCGTCGGTGACCTGCTCCGAAATCTTCTTATCTTGGCGGTTGGCTTGCCACACGCTGATGTTCAGCGAAACGAGCACTGCATTCTTGATTTCCATGATTGATTCCTTGTTCGTTTACAGCAATGCGCCCACCTCACCAGCCAGCAGCCGTGAGTAGGCTGCGGTTTGGGTGATTCCGGGGGTCAGAACGATGCTCTTGCGGACCATGAAGGCCGCGGCTTCGCCGTAGGCTTGTTGGACCATGCGTCCTGCATAGGTGCTCAGCGCACCGAAGTTGGTCTTCGTCGCTGCCGATGCGAGCCCCGATGCCAGGACCCACAAAGTGGAGACCTCATCAGGGATGCGCGCGGTGTCCGGATACAGCAGGACGTCGTCCAGGCTCGGCAGGTCCTTCGCCACTTCCAGGAAGTTGACGAATTCGGTTGCCGCTTCCTTGCCCACAGAGCCGCTTAGCTCTTCCAGTACGCCGGCCTTGTCCTCCTTGAGGTCATCGGCAGCGCCAGCCTTGAGCAGCTTTGCCAGGTTGTGCCAGGTACGTGGCGACGGGCTGTTCACCAGCTCGGTCGTCGGGTTGGGCTTGTGAAAGAGGTCGCCCCCGCGAAACTGCAGGAAAGCGACGAGCTCCGGAGGAAGTCCCTTTGCGAGCGCCCAGTCAATCCACATATCCAGGTCAGGCTCGACCTCCAGGATGGTCACGAAGCGGCTCTTGACGGGCTCCAGCAGTCCAGAGACGCCGGCGCGGTCCTGCTTGCGATTCGTGGCGGCAACGAAGGTGACACAGTTCGGGAGAGCGTGCTCGTCGATGCGCCGCGCCAGCAGCAGCTGCATGAAGGCGGCTTGCACCGCCGGGGCAGCCTGGCCAAGGTCGTCCAGGAACCAGAGCGTCGGCTTCGTGGCGCTGAGCGCCTGAGCCATCACACCGTACGGCAGAAACCGCGCTGCGTCGCCCTTCTTGTTCGGGTAGGGCAAGCCCTTCGCGTCCGTCGGGTCGGAGACCACCGGGTGCGAAACGAGCAGTTCCCGCTCAGTTTGTCTTGCGACTTCGTGCACGACGTCCGTCTTGCCGACGCCAGGGGCGCCAACAAGCAGAACCGCCAGACCCGCATTGATATTGCGCACCAGGCTTTGACGAACTCTGTTGATTTTCATTGGTTTGTCCTCTTGAGTGAAAGTTGTCCTGCTTGGTCTAGCGAACGGCCCGCACGCGGCTATCGGTGCATCCACGATGCCCCGAAAGAGGAAACGTTTTAGACTTTAGAGCCAGGCGCTTTCTGCTACAATGCTGACACCACTCACAGAAAATCTAAAATGCAAAACGACCTGTTCGCCGCCCCCGCTCCTGCTGCTCTCAGCTACGTCGCATATTGCGACGGTGCTTGCAAGGCCAACGGCAAGGTCGGCGCCGCAGCAAACGGAGGTTGGGGCTTCTCGCTCCGGGACCAGACCGGCACCGTGGTTGCTGAGGGCCACGGCGGAGCCCTTGGAACGACCAACAACAAGATGGAGCTGTCGGCGGCCATTGAGACGCTTCGCCGCGTCCCGGAAGGCGCCCGCATCGAGGTCTTCACCGACTCGAAGTACGTAATTCAGGGCCTGACCGAGTGGATGCCCGGGTGGAAGCGCAAGGGCTGGCGTACCGCCGGCGGCGACGCCGTCAAGAACGTCGACCTCTGGCAGCAGCTGGATGCCCTCTTCGCGAAACGGAAGGTGAAGATGACCTGGGTTAAGGGCCACAATGGCGACCCAGGCAATGAACGCGCGGATGCGCTGGCCAATCTCGGCGCGGCGAACGCCCTCGCGTCCGCCTGACCTGGCTCCGGCCCGCCGGCAAGCCGACGGCTAGCTGCCGCAGGCGCCTCATGCCATAACGCCCAGCTAAAGCTCGGCGTTTCTCGCTCAATCACGCCGAATCCTGCCGGCGAGCATTCAGGCTCGAAAGCCCATCGACGTCTTCTTCTTCACGTGCGAATGTCCGACGTCGTCGGCAAGGACCGTCTCACGCTTGGCCAGGCGCGCGGACCCCATGGCGTCGAGCAGGGCCTTCTTCATTTCCCGCGGGGACACTTCCGCCATGTGTTCGAGCACGGCATCGGTGAGGTCCGGGTCGAAACCCCAGCCGTTAGCGGCCAGAAGCCCCGAATAGATGCTTTGAGCGATGCTGGCGGCCTGGGCGCGCGTCGGGGACGGCACCTCGTACACCATCATTCGCTGGAGGATGTAGTCGGGGATGGCCGAGAGATTGTTCGCGGTTCCGACCCAGAAGATGCCTGACGTGTCGATTTCGACGTCGAGGAACTCATCGGTGAAGTGTTTGGCCGTGTCCGGCTCCAACAACTGCAGCAGCGCGCCGAAGGGGTCATAGCGGTGGTCGCCACCTGCCTTGTCCACCTCATCGAGGGTGAACGCCGGGTTGGCGATGGTCTCCTCAATCAGCGCCTGGGCCACCTTGCCGTGGCGTGCACCGCTCCAGCCCGACGAGCTCCCGGACAGCACCCAGCCACTGGTCATGGTGCCCATCGAGACGAAGCGATGCGGGATGTTCAGCGCCTTCGCCAGTTCTGCGGCGAAGTGCGTCTTTCCGACCCCAGGCTCGCCTGCCAGCAGGATTGGCACGAAGTTGAGCGGGGATGAGCCATAGAGCGCGAGCTCCAGGTATTTGCGCAAGTCGTCGACCACGCCCTGGAAGTTGGGGCACGCCTGGGCGAGCGGCGCAAGCGCGTCGGAGGAAGACGGCTTGGAGATGAAGCGCTGGGCACCGACGTCAAGCATTCGACCGTAGGTTTTCATCAGGAGCGCGTTGTTCGTTCCTTCTGAGCGGGCCATGGCTTTGACCACAGCTTCGGGGCTGTAAATCTCGCGGGTTCCGCCGAGGGACAGCGACATCGTGAACTGACTCATGGAAACTCCCGAAGTGAGCCTTGACGCCAGCGGCTGGCTGGATTGACGTCGTGTAGCGCTGACTTTTATGCCGTTGCGCAAACATTTAAGTCGCTTGCCTAAACAGCCGGTCACCTCAACGGGAACCATTTCATGGAAGCGTACTTCGACAGCTGCATTCGCCTTTGGGTACAGCTCGCCTTTCTGCCTTACCGCATCATCGGCGGCGGTGCGAAGCCATTGGGTGTCGAGGACGCGGGTCACTAAGCGGCCGGCCCCTCAGCAATGCAAGCGCAGGTAATCGACCTCACGTACATCCAGGCCTGCCAGCAATGGAAGGTTGTGGACGAGGCCGAGCGGGAGGCAGCTTCCTTTGCGGACTCGGTGAACCGGTGCCAGGCCGAGATGGTCTGGTCGAATGCATTTTCGAGGGGCCTGGCTTCCGAAGCCCTGTCAAAGGCGCAGCTCCTGCACGACAACGCAGTGGCCAAGCAGGCTGCCGCTCGGCGCAGGGCGTTACTGCTCTCCGGCCAGGCGGCCTATCGCAACTGGGGCGTGCGCCTGGGCAGGGAATATCGTTTCTGCGCCGCTTCCGAAGAGCGTGCGCGGTTCGTCGTGGACTTTCTTCGCCCCGCGGAAGCGCTGCCTGCACCGGGCCGGTGCACTTTCATTTGCGCGGGAGACGGTCCAGCCGGCCGGGGAATGGTGTTCCTTGGGTTGGACGAAATGACGCCGCATGAGGTCGATTCCAACGTCATCAGCCTGGGGAATGTCATGCGAGGCGGCAGCTGAGCAGAAAAAAGGGCCCCCGTATTCCCGTACGTGAGCCCTCTGAATGGTCGATTCCATGGTCGGCCTGGTGAGACATAGCGCAACCTGCAACAAACCCACGGTGGCCGCCTCGTGTACCGCGGTGAAGCGAACTCCACCGGTCTCTAGGCTAAGGCAGCCCTGTGTCAACGCGTTCGGCCTGGTGAGCGTAGAGCTTACCATTGGCAACGACTTCGAGTCCCGTCGACGACGTCACCTCAAGTGGACCCAGTCAAGCAGTTTCCTGCCTGGCTCAAACCGACTGTCTGGTTTTTGCTGGCGCTCGCACGAATGCGAAGGGGATTTCAGCCCGCCGGCCCAGCACGCGCCATTGCTCTTTCGATTTCCGCGGAGCCCCGAGTTTCGTCAGGACAAATCTACGAAAGCAACGACTGGCCAAGCCAGCGGACCAACTTCCCCGCTTCAACGGCCCCGCGACACGACCCAGGCGCACTTGGTGCCACTCTGGATTCCCGGCCATCGCGACGAGCGCGCCCGGTGGGTCGGTAGTTGCTTGTTCCCCGGGAAGCAGCGCGTCCGGACACGCCGCTTGCCGATGAAAGGCCGCTGAGTGCTTCAGAAAGCGTCAGCAAACACCTATAGCAACCTCGTCTTCATCGGTTACACCTACGGGTCGAAAAGCGCAGTGGATGGGGTAAATCCTCCTGCGCCAAGGCTTTAGCGTCGCCCGCTAACGTCGATTCGGCCCGTCTTCGGCTTACGTTTGGATGCCTTCAAAGCGGCGCGTGTCCGGTACCGCCTTCTGATGCCGGCACCTACGCCCGCGAGGAGCAAGGCTGCAGCGAGGAAGAGCACGAAGGCCTCCGGCCGAATGGCCCAGAATGCCGCTAGACCAGCGAGGCCGACCAGGGGCCACTTCGCCTTTGTCACCAGCCGGCTGCTGAGCGTACTGGCGTATTCGTCAAGCCAGACAAGAAACTCCTTGGACGCCCCTCCCCCGCGTGCGCCGGCGCGCAACTGACGATAGTTTGCCTGGAGATAGCCATGAACCGGTGGGCATGCCTTTTCGCCGCTGAACATGTGGTCGTGCACGAAAACGAGGATGAATTCGAGCTCCTCTTCGGGAATAGGCTCGTCCGGAGGAAGCGCCGCGAGGTAGCGGCCCCAGAGCGTGGCGTACTCAAAGGTCTCTCCCAGGCGCAAAGAGGCCTCGGCGGCCCTACCGAAGCCGCGACTGACTCCGCGCTCCGCGGACAGCTGAAAGAGCTCGCGGCCCCGAGCAACCAATCGCTCGGCGACCCCTGCAGGACCCTTCTTTCTCTCGGACAGCGCAACGGCTGTTTCGCCGGCCAGATATGGCGCCAGATGGTGACCGAGAGACGCCGCGTGTTCCAAGAGCGTTAAAGCCTCCTCCAGCTCGGCGACGCCAGGCCGGGGTAAGGTCAGGTGTTGCTGGGCGCGGGCGGTGAAGGCTTCGGCGAAGACATCGGCCGTTTCGGGTACCGCAAGCCTTTCCGCGACCTTGTCAATCAGTTCTTTAGCCTGCTCGGGCGTAAGGTTAAAGAATTCGCGGTTCTTCGCCGTCCTGGCACCCTGCTCATCCAGGACCGAATGCACGACCTTTTCGGCGAGCGCGCAGTCCTCGAACGAGCGCGCGTAGAAGAGCTCAAACTGCTGCGGAACCCCGGTGGCACTGGACAGCTCCGCGCCTCGACGCTCAGGCCGTCGCCTGGTCATGCCCACTTTCACCTGCCCCGGCATCGAGGGGTTGGTGAGTACGTAGACGTAGCCAAAATCGTGGTCCATTCAATCCGCTTCAAAGTGCTTTGGGCGTATAGAGGGCCTGTTTCATACCGATAAAAAGACAGGCAATCGAAAGTGTTCATGGGCTATACTCGCCGTCTTAACGTGCTTTATTCGTTTCAGGAGCGTCTCCCTATGTATCAAAGCCCCGGAAGACACCAGGCACGGTCGAACCGACAGCCCCAATTTGGTGAGTTTCAGAAGCGCAACAATGCGCCACGGCATCAACCGCCCGCGATAGACCCCACCCAGCTCGCCTCGGCCATCCAGGTCAGAAACTTTAAAGCTCTCCTGGACGCCGCGACCTCCGTCGAAAACCTCGCCCTAGCCCTGGACATGCCACTGCAGCGCGTGAATGAGCTGCTTCGAGGCGAAAACTTTCCCCACGACGTTGCGTACCACATCGAGGTAACGCTAGAGCTGCCCAGCGGGTTCCTTGACCGCGTAAACGCCCGCTTGACACCTGAAGTTGTAAATCGTTTAAAATCTCCGCTAAACTTCAACGCGACTGAAAACGAAGCGGAATCAACCGAAACGCAAACAGCAGTGGCAGTTCAGGCACCGGTCCAGTTGACGCTCGCAGCGGTGCCGGAAGCAGCGCCAGCCAGCACAGAAGCCGCACCTCAACGACAGGACGAAGACATGGCCAAAAAACAAAGCTCTCAGCCCGCCAAGAAGACGCGGGCGCCCGCTGCGACCGCTCCAACGACACACACGCCCGGCGAGGACATCCTCGACACCCGCCGCATCAACTTGGCCGTGCTGACCGAAGCCCCTGGTGCCAAGAGCAAGCTCTGTGAAATCATGGGCATGAGCCCGGCCAACATCTCCCATCGGATTCACAGGAACAAGAAGCTCGACGATGCGGAGGTCAAGCGGTTTACGACTGCTCTCCACCTTCCCAAGGACTGGTTCGATGGTCCGCGGACGGCGAAGGACATTCCTCCTGCAGTCGTAAAAATGCTGGACCCGGGCCCGAAGCAGCCTCGTGGTACCAAGAAGGCCCTTCGCGAGGCTGCCCAGGGCCTCATTCCTGGCAAGCCTGCTGCTCGCAAGGGCCCCACCACCCGTGTCCTGGCGCCGGCTGATGTCAAGATGCCTCGGCTCTCGACGGGTGTTGTCGCTCCGACGCGCGCGCCCGCTCCCGTGTCAGTCCCTGCGCTGGCCTCCGTGGGTGCATCGGCGCCCGTGTCCACACCGTCGGCGGCCGATTTTGCGCCCGCTCCCGCCACGGTCCGCGCACCGGCTTCGGCAGAGCAGCGGCGTTTCGCTGCAGCGCCGGCTGCTTCTGCGATTCCGGAAGACGTGGGAACCATCGGGCCCATCGCGACCGCGCTGGTCCAAACGCTGGCGCTGAAGGCGCGCGAGGGTCGCTTGGATGAGGCTACCGCTCTCAAAATGCTGACGCAGGCTGCCGCACTGTAGGCGCTAGCCCCCCTCCGACCGTCAGGCGGCCCGGTCCTAACCGGGCCGTTTCGCTTTTTGGGCGGGTACCCGCACTGTGCGGCTTTCCCGCCAACCCTCCAGGTTCTAATCGGGCCATCGAGGCTGTCCACCTTCTAATCGGTAAGGCTTGGAAGGCTAGACGTGTACGACGGGCTTCGGCGTCGCCTATACGGAAGTAGACCTCTAAACAACAAAGGACCCCCATGAGTTTGCTTCAACGCATCAAAGACGACTCTCTCCAAGCCCGCAAGGCCAAGGAGGCGGCAAAGGCGGCAACACTGACCACCCTCTACTCCGAGGCAGCCATGATTGGCAAGAATGCCGGCAATCGCGAGACGACCGACGAGGAGGTCGCAGCGACCGTCAAGAAGTTCATCAAGAACGCGAAGGAAGCCATCGTGGTACTTGAGAATGCAACCGATGACGCACGTATTGCCGCGCGCGACGCGTTGCGCCAGGAAGTCAGCGTCTACAACGCCTACCTTCCGCAGCAGCTCGACCACGGGCGGCTCACCTCGGCCATCCTTGGCATTGTCCAGGGCCTGGCCGAGCGCTCACCCAAACAGATGGGCGCTGTGATGAAGGCCCTGAAGGAACAGCATGGCACCAACTACGACGGCAGTGCCGCGAGCGCCATCGCCAAGGAGGCTCTGGCATCCGCCAGCTAGGCCTATCCGGGAGCAATTTAAGAGCCCTCTCCGAGGGCTCTTTTTCTTGGCCTCTCCAGGGCACTCCGCTACACCCGGTATCAACCCTTGGAGCCCCTTCGTGAATCTAAATCTTTTTCCCTTCGTGGCCGCCTTTGCGCTACTTGCTGGCTGCAATGGCAACGTGCCCTCGAGCCCTCACCAGCTGAAGGAGCAGCTCATCCGGCTCGGACAGTCCACCGAGACAACGATGCACTCTGCGAAGCAGTCTGCCGAGACCGCAAAGTCCAGCGCAGAGGGCGCGGCGGTCACTGCGACGAGTACCGCGGATGGCGTCAAGGAGTCCCTCACCTCGTTCGGTGAGAACGTCACTTCAGCGAGCGACACTGCAGCGTCCACGCTGACCAAGGTCGGTGAGGCGGCGCAAGCCGGCGTCCAGCACGTCTCAAATAGGCTCACCTCGCTCGGCGAGTTGGTCCTTGAGGCGACTTCTGACAAGCCTGCGCCAACAGCGGCACCTGCGCAGAACTAGTGCCTCGACAAAAAGAAGGGCCGCCGAGGTAACTCGGCGGCCTTTTCAGAATCAGGCTTCGTCAGCCTCGTCGCTGCTCACGCCTTCAGGCTTGAACACGAGCTGCTTCAACGAGCAGGCGTCGGTGCCGACGTCGTCACGAGCGCCTTGGTACCGCGGCTGGAACAGGCTACCGCCCTTGAACGCATACAGATACTCGACCTCAGCCAGCGCGCGCACGGCCGGGATGAGGTGGTTGGGCGGAATCGTCACGTTGCCCACATCGACTTCGGCCCCGGCTTCGTCCAGCAGCACCATGCTCACGCTGCGCTTGGTCGTGCTTTGCGCTCCGACAATCACGGTGGCTCGATGGGTGAACACTCGCTTGAGCTGGTTGCCGCCGGAGTTGGGGCGACCAGGCACATACTGGGCGTCTCGATGCTTGAAGACAAGGCCTTCGCCAGACGCGGACTTCACAGCCGCATAGAGCGCTCTCTTGGCTTCGCTGGTGTAGGCCGTGCCGGTGATGGCCACTTGCTTGGCGCCGGCGGCCTTCAGGAGGTCCTGCACAGCCTGCAGCATACTCACCCGGTACCCGCACTCCTGCACCTTCATGTCCATGCCTTCCCACTCGAGGATGTCGAACACGAAGTACGTCTCACCGATGAGCTCGCCATCCAGGACGTAGGGTGCATGCCCTTCGAGCGCAGCAAGCGCCTTGGCCACACACTCTGGGAGGCCCGTTGCCAGGCCCTTTCGGTTGATGCCCAGCAGTTCGGTGCCGGTGTGCTGAGTGAGACGACGGTGTCCGTCGTATTTCGGCTGCATCAGCCAGTCGGGGTCGTCCAGCAAGCGCTGAGCCTGCTCTTCATCAATGACGTTGAGCAGCTGCGGCACGACGCCGGTGAAGCGCTCCTCCATCGACGTGTTGACAAAGGCGCTGCCGGCTTCACCCGGCGAGTAACCCTTGCCCACCTTCTCGCTGACGAGCTTGTCGTAGGTCTTCTTCGCCGCCTCGTAGGCGACCGGAGCCTTCGTTTTCGCGCCCGAGGTCAGCGTACCGCCACGCGGCCCGTATTGAAACAGAACCACCCACCCTGGCTCCTTCTGCTCCAACTGGGCGTGGTATTCCTTGTTGGACTTGGCGTCCTTGTAAAAGAGCGAGATTTTTTCTGCTTGCATCGATGTCCTTGTGTTGAAAACAGCATCCGCTGTACAAGGTCTAGCTAGCCTTCGGCCCTCCGCTAAAACTGGCGCCGGCGCGTCCGCAAAGGAAAGCCGCACCAGGAAACTGGTGCGGCTATGAAATTGAGCGTCAGTGCTCGTTTAGACAACTACGCCTGGTTGTCCGCGGCTGCGAATCCAACTGTCCATGCTTCTCTATCCCGAACCTCGACATCGCTGGTCGCTGCCCCCTGCAAGAGTTCCACCAAATCCATGGCGTGTGTCAGGGTTTCGACCGTGTCGTAATAGCCACCGTCAACATAAACGTTGTAGGGCCCAAACGCGTCCTTGGACAGTTTCCTCGTATCGAACGAGAACTCGCCAACGGGCGGCCGCTGCGGTCCGTTCCAGAACCGCTGCTGAGCAGCGCGGCAGGCGGCTATGGCCCCCTGTGCGCTCTTGGCCGCCACGCGGGCAACACCCGATGTGGCTTGAACCCCGTCAGGCGCGCGGCAGAAAACCTCAAAAAGCTCAATCGGACCATCCTCGGACCTGGCCACCTCCGCCGCCTTGGGGGCAACGGAAGCGGAAGCTCCAAACTTCTGCTCGATGTAGAACTCGTAGAGGGTCCCTTTCTTGTTCACAAACCCGCCCTCCTTCGCGCTCCAGCGGAGTTCGCGGAGCTCGGCGACGGTCAGCGGGTGGTCCACGTCGCGCCCGTCCTCTTCGAAGTGCAAGTCGAGAACGACATGGCTTGCGTCGTCCTCCTCGTCGAAGTCGGCGGCCGGTTCCTCCAGCAGCTGCGCGACATCGCCGTCGAGGTAACGCACTGGGAACGAACGACCGTCAACGACAACGTGCGCGACCGCGTCGAAGGGGTAAAGGTCCATGATGGTGGGCGGGCGAGTCGCCTCGCGCGCCGGCCCGGACGCCTTCGCAGGCTTCTTGGCCGCGCCGACCTCGAGAGGTCCGCCCTGAACCAGGGCTCCAAGAATGGCGCCCATCACCACCTGCGGGTCCTGCTGCCACTCATCGCTGACCCAGTAGGCAATCTCGCGGCCCAGTGGGTCGCAGATGCGCACGTAGTCCAACGGTTCGTCCCCTTGGGCGTAGCGCAGCTCAAAGCCGTTGTGGGCCATGACCGCATACTCCGGTCCATAGGTGACGTCCTGGTTGTCCTCGATGTGGTCGAGCTCGACTGGCATCAGCTTGGCGTCAATCGCCTCCTGGGAGACGCTGTCGTTCAAAGCGGCCCAATTCTGGAAGCCGGTCATGGTGGCAAGGGCGTCGAGCGCCTGGCCATGCTTGAGCTCGAAGCCCAGGCTCGTAGCGAACTTCTCGAGGGAGCGAGCCGCCTTCTTGGCGGACTGTGCGTTGTAGATGTGAAGCATGAGTTTTCCTTTGTGGATGAGCGCGAAGCGCCATCACGTTCATTTCGTGTCGATTGCCTGCATTACCGATAGGCGCCTCGCGTGACATGCACGAAGGCACTCAGGGTGTGTTTTCCTTGAATGCGCTGCTCAATTCACCGTCCCCGTGAGGGGGCAGGCGGAGGGCGACAGCGCGCGCCTGGCACGTATAGGGAAGGGCCAGAATTGAAAAAGCCCCGCTAGCGGGGCTTCAGGAGTTCACAATGGCTCAACGCTTTAGGGTGACCGCGCCGGACACCGTGACGGACACCGTCGCCTTGCCAGGCTCCATGGGCAGCGGCTCAGTCGCTCGCGATGCCATTTCGGCCGACATTGCCATCGATTTCATCATCGGCCCCGGCGGGCGGGTGTTGTAGCCGCTCTGGCCGATGGAAATTTCCTTGATTTCGGTCTGAGGGAACCCCAGGGCGAGGGCAGTCACCTTGGCCTTACCCTGGAATTCTTCGACAGCCGTCCTGATGAGTCCCTTCTCGGCCTGGGTACGCGCCGTGGTCGAGAGATAGAAGCCGGAGCCGGTCAGACGCGCTTGAGTGCCCAGTTCCGCGGCCGCTTGGGCAACGGCACTGGTGTTCTTGGATTCGATGCGAATCTCGCCGCGCGAGCGCCAACTGGCGATTTTTCCGTCGCGCCCGTAGACCGGGCCGGTGTAGAAGCTCTCCGTGCGCACATCGAGACCGGACGTCTCCTTGGCTTGTGCCACGACCTTCGCGAACGCTGCTGCAGCCTGGCGCTGGGCGTCCTTGGCCTCGCGCGCCTCACGCTCGACGGTCAGGCTGGCCCATGCAGTGTCTTCCACGACCTCCAGATTCGCCGCTGCATCGAGGCGCAGCGTCGGAGGTTGGGACTCCAGCCCTTCCTGAGCAGCGTGTGCGCCGGCGACCAAAACGGTGGCGGCGAGGATTGAAATGAGGGAGCGATGAAGGCGCATGGAAATCCTTTGGAAAAGTTGTTTTGCCAATGGTGTAGCCATGCGCGCGGACGGCAAAAGGAAGAGGTCCCCGCAAGAGCGAGGACCTCTAGGAATCGAAAAGAAGAAAATGTGTCCGTCGAAGGGTGCGCTACGCCGGCACGGTCTCGAAATCCGACTCTCGCACGTCCACCCCGAAGAGCCTGAAGGCATAGTCGATGTCCCCGGCGACCGAAGCTGCGATGACGTCATCACCGCGAACGAGGGCTGCACCGAGGCGATGGTTGCCGTCGGTCAGGGGCCAATTGACGACGCAGCCTAGGCTGGGGACGCCGACATCGACCGCTACCGCCTCTGACCAGCCGTAGTGGACCAGAAAGGCGATGCGCTCGATGTGCTCCGTCAAGGTCCACTCGACAGTGGCCATCCCGAAGGCCTCGGAGCGTAGGCGACCCTCTGCCAATGCCCGGCGCACGTCTGGTGCCGAGAAGCGGCCGGTCGTCCAGGGGTTCGAGAAGGGGTTGCAAAGCTTCGCCAGCTTCCTAACTGGAAGATTCACTGCCATGGTGTTCCTAGAAATGGTCTTCTCGGTTTAGCGAGCGTCGGCTTGGCCGGCTATAGGACGTTCGGCAACCAAGGACAACCAACATGCCAAGTCGTACATTCTCGACGAAAGACCTTTCCGCATGACGAAAGCTGCCTTGCTCGCAAGCTCCGCATTCTTCCGGACACGCGGCATTTCCGCCGACACATGCCAACGGGTGCATTGAGGCCGAGGCGCTCCGCCCTGAGGCTATTCGGTCCCGCATCGGTGGTTTTCGACATGGCAACCCTCGACGCCACGTCGGAATGCTCCAGCCTACCGGCGCTCCTGGGTGCTTGGAACCAGGCCGGCCAAGGCAACTTCCAGTACTGGCCCGCCAACTGCACCGCCACCTCGAAATTCAATGCCGAACCTTCGAGGCGCTTTTTTCGGGGGCGCGACGTCTCTGGTGTAAGCCGATGACCGAGCTTATGGCGCCAGGGGGTCGACCGAGCAAAGGATAAGCGGCGTTCGCTCGCCGACGAAGGCGCCTTCGACGTTGAACGAGACCCACTCGTCCGCCTCTTCCTCGGTCATGCCCTCCTCAGCAAAGGCCTGAACCAGCTTGTTCCGGTCGTATACGACGACCGGCCCGAGGTTGATGCGCTCGGCGACACCAACGATTGCCTTGTCGAGACTTGGAGGGTCCAGGAACAGCATCTCGTCGTCGTAAGCAGCTGCAAGTCGGTCTCGCAGGAGCTCTGGCGCGTCATGCTCACCACCGTGGTGGTCGGGGCGGGGCTCAATGGAGTTGGGCATAGGTCCGGCGTGTAGCGCCGCGACTTATCTGCTGAACGCCGCTTAGCTGTTTGTCGGCTCCGGCTCAAGGGTGCCCGCCCTGGCGCGCGCCAGGACTTCGGCTGCATGCCCAGGCTGGGTGAAGCAGCGGTTCAGCTCGACCACCGGAATTCGGCCGGTGAGCACCACCAGGCGCTCGGCCTCCGCGGAATTCTTGTCGGCTCGAAGCTTGGCGCGGCGGTCCATGCCCCACGGCTCCACGAGCTCCGGGCTGCCGTGCTGAAGCACCGCACCGCTTACCTCATCGAGAGCCAATGAGACGGCCAGCATGGGCTGGCCAAGCAACTTCTCCCCCTGGTACAACTCGTACAGGTCGTTCCGAAGCCGATAGGAGAACTCGCCGCTCATCGCCGCCGAAGGCTCACTGGCCCGAAGATTCGCCGTCGGCCTTTGCAGGCGTATCCGCGGCCGCCAAAGCCTTCACGAGCTCCTTTTGGCTGAGCCCCAGCGCTGCAAGGTTGGTCTCCAGCGATTCGACCGCAGCCAGCACGTGCCGCTGGGCCTCGTCGACGACAGCCATCAAGGCCTCGACGTCGGCGAGCGACCTGGTGGTCACCTCCGCGGCCGCCTGGGCGTCAGCCCCGTTCGCACGGATGATGTGGTTGAACAGCCAGAGCGAAGCGTTTCGGACGTCGCGGCAGTACGCCAGCGTTTCCTCGTACTCCTGGCCGGCGTTCTTCGATGACGCCCCGCGGCGCTTGACCACGACGACGTTCATGGAGTGCCAGTCGGCTCTGAGTCCGTACCGGGCGACTTCGTTGGGGATAAGGTCGAGAGACATGATTTTTCAGACCGCCAGCGGCGGAAGTTTGGGTTGACCCTCGATTTCGGCCACGAAGTTGATAGCCGCACAGGCGGCACCCCTCCAGGCACTCGAAGGCTTTTTGTCATCGCATTGACCCGGGCGGTATTCCCGCCACACGTCGCGCTGCAGTGCTCGAGGAACCATTCGCCAGTGCTTCGCGCACATCAGCAGCTCGGGGCGCACAGCGGTCAGGCAGGCCTGCGCATGGCACCGGTGTGTCACGGCGGGGCGGGTTCGTTGAACATGCAAGGTATAGGGGCGAGTTTTTAGACCGGGCTTGAGCGGTCGCGCGCTCGCGCTCGCACGAAGGACTCTTGCTCTTGTTTAAGAGTTATTGATGAAGTCTCAGGCGAGAGAAAGAGTCTTTTAGCGGATGACGTTTATTTTTCTGTAAACGGTCTCTCGCGACCTCTGCCACCCGCCGACCCCTTCGAACCTTCGACCCAGGCCGCCCTGGCTCCCCTGTCGTCGCCTTGGCCGCCAAGTGACCAGCTAAGGAGGCTGCCCTTGTGCGCTGAGGCGGAAGAAAAGGAGTTTTTGTGGAGGTAGCGAAGGACGCGATGAGCGCGCGTCCAAAAAAAAGGAAGGGACCGCAGATGCGGCCCCTTGGAGAGAATCACGCGACGGAAAACGCCGCGGGGAGATGGTCAAGCCAGGTAGGCCTGCCCGGGTCGACTGCGCCGGCCCCGTGGTGGAACGTGCTTGAGCCTTCGCAGTGCCAACCGTAGGCCTGCTTGAGGTTGAGCTCGTCCACCCCGACGAGGCCAAAGGCCAGGGTCGGATGGAGCGCGCCGAGCTGGTCGAGAATCCGAACGTCCAGGGTGTGCCACGTGAAGTGGTACTGCCCTCGGCGGTTCGTGACACGCTCGAACTGCGCGCATGTCAGCCGGTCGTCAAACTGCCCCCAGTTCTTCTGCGCCCACTGGGCACGTGTGAGGGCGTTGTACTGACGCACGTTCTTGCGAACAAGGGCAACGCCGGCTAGCGCCTCGGTGTCCAGTGTGCGGTTCAGGAGCACGCGTGCTTCCTGGTGCTTGGCGGGGTCCTTCAGCAACGCCACCAGGTTGGGCTCTTCGTTGAGCGCCTCCAGCGCCTCAGCCGCCATGCGGTATTGGTTCTGGATGAAGTGATAGTACGGGATAGCGAAGGGGTCGACGGCCTCCAGGCCAGCAGGCACCGGTACCGCCCTACTCGGCTGGAACAGCTTGTCGCCGTCCGTCGGATGCCGCACGCTGGTCACGAAGACCTCGAGTTCCTCTGGCTGCCCCTGCACTGTCAGCAGGTAGCGCACCGAAAGGCCGGTGTTCGAATCTTGGTTCATGGTGTGTTCCTGGCAAATTTCCTGCCTCGTGTAGCTAGTCGGCAAGGCCGAGGCCCAAAAAGAAACGCGCCCGGGTTAGGGGCGCGGAATCAATTTAAGCGAATGCCAGGGACGGATTGCGTTGCGGGAACAACGCGGCCGACAAGTCATTGCGCTCAGCGATGAAAGCAGCGTAGTCGTCCATTTCAGCTTGGGAAAGCTTACGGGACTTCGAGTCTGCTTCCAGGTGCCGGAGGTTCATTTCCAGCGTGCGGAGACGTTGATGCTTGGCGGCCTTTTCGGCAGCCACGCGACGTTCAGCCTTGACCTGCTCGATGAGCATCGTTACCAGGACAGAAGTCGAGGCGATGACAACAGCGAGGATGGCGATAGCGAAAACGGTTTGCATGATTTGCCTTTAAAGAGAAGATGTGACCTTCCCCCTATAGTCACCGCGGCCAAGGGGCCTCCGCGCCGCCCGAGGCGGGCTCACTACGCCGGTTTTGCCGCGCGAGTTTGTGCGAGCCGGCGGTCGCGCAGGACCGCTACGGACGCCAAGGCGAGCGCCCAGCCGAGAAATATGGCGGTCGTCCAGCCTGGTGCCTGCGCTCGCGATTCGAGCAAGTGCAGCAAGGGGGCCGCAGACAAGGCGCAAACGACAATCGCATAGCGCTTCAGCCCACGCCCAATGGGAAGCGTGAGCGCGTCCATGGCGAACCACGCTGCGAGCAGCATGACGACCAGGCAATAGGCGGCGGGAACGAGGACAGGCATCCCTCGGATAGCAATCAAGCTCTTGTGCCATGGGCGTGACACGGGTACGGACCGGTTGGACCTCCGGCTCTCGGCGGGACATCCGAGGGGCCCGCCCGCCCCTTCGCAAGGCGCTGGTTCTCGCTCGGCACTGTGGGGCGGGCGGGCCTTTAACCAGCGAACTGACGAAAACGGCGCGTATAAAACATCACGCTAAACGTTACCGGTAACGACAGAAAACCGATGACGTACAAGCAATCACCACCCCCCGAGCCACTCGAGCCCGCGGAACGAACGAAGGCCTTTCGAAGCCGCTTGGCGGAGAGCAGCTTCCGCCGAGTCGAGGGCTATATCGCCAGCAACGAAAAGGAGCGCGTGGACCGCGTCCGCCAAGAGCTGCAGGTGACCTCCGACGTTGCGGTCGCAGGCCTTGTTCGGCTGGGCCTGAGCGCCTACGAAAGCGCAATGCGCCAGGGACATGTCACGAGCCTTCAGGCAACTTCTTCCGACTGGCTCACCGCATCTGGCGGTGTGCAGGGCGCATGCGCCAATTCGGCCCAGGCCAACTTCCCGACCACCCCCAGCGCGGCCTCTCCTGAGCTCGTGCACACCCCCACCAACCCCATCGCTCAATTCTTCAAATCGCGCAAGGAGACTCACCGTGCTCAATAACCCCCGCCTCGGCCCCCTGGTACTGCCCTACCTTGGCCTCACCGTCCAGCCCCATGTCCGGCCCACCCTCCCGGCCTTCGAGTTGCCTGCCGCCATCCAGCGCCTGCTCGCGCGTTCGGTTGAAGACTGTCGCGCCGAGCGTTCCCGGCCCGCCGTTGGCGAACAAACCACACATGCGGCGCTGCTCCTCGACGAGTCCTGGTCGATGAACCGCCACCGCGCAGCTGCCTTGGCTGGCTACAACCACCAGGTCGGCGTCATCAAGGAGGGCGCCAAGGAGGCCGGAAAGACACTGGTCACGCTGAACGTGTTCAGCAGCACCCCGCGGGAAGTCCTGAGCGCGGCGCCGACGGAGCAACTGAGTCCCCTGCCCGAGGAAGAGTACACGCCCACCGGCGGCACCGCCCTCTACGACGCCATCGGGGACACCATCGCCTCGCTCCTGGCCCGCCCGGACGCTGATTCGCCGTCGACTGCGTTCCTCGTGGCACCGTTCACCGATGGCGAGGACACCTCGTCGTACCGCTACCCTCCGCAGCTGCTGCGCGAACTCGTCGCCAAGCTCGAGGCCACAGGCCGCTGGACGTTCACCCTGGTGGGCCCCACCGGCCAGGTGGACGAGTTTGCCGCTGCCCTGAACCTCCAGGCGGGCAACATCAAGGCCTACGATGCGACCAAAACCGAATCGGTGACCTCCGCATTCACGGAGATGGCAGGGGCCAGTACACGCTACATGGCGATGCGCTCTGCCGGGGTTATGGCCTCCGCCTCGCTCTACGCCGGCCGATAGGGCTTGCTAGCTTTGTCAGCGAACGCCCCGCCCAGCGCGGGGCGTCTTGCCATGGGCCGTCCAGCGGGCACGCCCGGTCCCCACGGCACATTCCCCCAGGAGAGCCCCAGGCTCTCTTTTTTTCTGGGCTCGCGCGGCCGGCCTGCCTAATTCCACGCAGCCGCGCCGTTCTCCTTGACCTCAAGGTGTAGCCTGGGTAAAGTTATACTTCAACGCCTTAAAGTCGCAGTACAGCCTGACCCGAGGCTGTCAGCAAGGAGTGACCATGAACCCCGCCGCACATGTCGCCCAGCTCCTTGAGCAATCGCCCGACTTGGCAGGTGCCGTGGCAAAAGCTGCTGAATGCTCAGTGCCACTGCTTCAGCGAGCCATGGACGACTACGGGTTGCTGTCCCCCTTGCAATGGGCACAAATCGCGGAGTGCGCCGAGGTACCGGCGACGTGGCTGGGTTCGGGCGAGCCTTGGCATCCGGACATGATTCGAGCGCTTCAGCGCAACTCCAGGGCGAAAGCCAGCAGCGTGGAACTCCAGCGTTTGCGGCGCGGCAACCTTAGGCGACTGGCGGACGCCTGCACGCATACGACCCATTTGGCGACGTTGCTGAACACGGCACCGTCGATGCTCTCTGACCTGATGAACTCGGAGACGCGGGCTGCTAGCCAGCGGCGCGCCTTCGGACCGCGACGGGCGCGAGCGATGGAGGACGCTCTTGGCCTGCCGGACGGCTGGTTGGACCGGGACGAGCCGGTACCCCCGGCTTTAGGGATGCGAGCCCGGCAGTTGAGCTCTGCCCCTCGTACACGAGCCATTGCCGCACGTGGGCCTTCGGTGGGGGGCGCTGCCGGGCTGGGCGACTGGCCGCTGCCGACGGCAGTGGCGCCAATTCACCAAACGGTGCTGGCTAAGTATCTAGACTTGGCCAAGGCTGGGGTCGTCGACGAAGCGTTCGCTTACAGCCTGCTTGGCACCTTGCTCGACAAGGAGCGCCCGCCAGGCGCTGCCGTGGCGGCAATAACGGGCTAGTCGGCCGGAACCTCCCGAGGCGATGCCGCCTTCTTTCGCCTGCCGGAAGAGGTTGGCCCCCCTACAGAAAGTTTGGTCGACAAAACTCTCGGGCCCTTGCTGCTTTTGGGTTCGTTGCGCCAGTCGAGGTACGCATCTAGTGATGCGTCTTCCGGAAGGGAAAGAACTCCTTCTTGCTTCGCCATCCACGCGTAGAACGTCCCGGACACGGCGGGTGTCTTGAACCCCTTTTTCGCGAACTGTTCTCGCACCAGGTTCGGAGTGTCCGGGCTGTTGAGGAAGGCCTGGAGCAGCTGGTCCTGGACAAATCGCGGCTGGCCCAAGTAGTACTTTCGAACTCGCTGCGCAATATGCTTGGCGAAATCGGCCTCATCCTGCTTCCGCGTGTCCACCGCGGGAGCCGGGAGAGCAGGGGCGTCGGCCTGACCTTCCTGCTGGGGACTGCGACCGTAGTAATCATTCTTGACCTGATGGACGAAGGCTGCAGCCTTGTCCCGGATACCCCCTTCCGCCAGGCGCTTGTCGAACGCGGCTATGTGGAGCCTGAGAACGGGCTCGTCGTATTTCGTCAGCAGTTGGTCGATGCCCCGTTCCGTGATTCCGTATTCACGCAGCTTGGCCTCGAGGCGAGGGTCCCCGGTCTGGCTGGTGTCCATATCTAATGCGGCCTGGACCTTCAGGTGCAGCCGGAATTGAAGGTGGGTCACCTTATTACGCGAACCTGTGGTCTCCAGCAGCTCGACGCTAAACGGACAGGCCTCGGTGCTCTCCAGCTCTCGCATTGCCGGTAAGAGAATGTCGCGCTTGAAGTAGCGATAGTTCCCTTGCTGGAGAAAGGTCTCGGCCGCATCAGGGCTCACGAGCAGCTTGACCCAATCGACAACCGGCATCCGCGCCGTCAGTTGAACGCGGATGTACCGGTGCGTGTTTTCATAGAGCGCGAGCGAATGGCCCGAATTGAACCGGTTTGCTAGGTGGATATCGATGGCCGCCCAGCGCCCTGGGCTCATGAGCATCTCGAAAACATCCGGCGGAAACTCCCATTGCACCTCTCCCGAGCCGTCCGAACTCCTCGAATACTGGGATATCAGGCGGCTGGCCACCTTGTACATGTCGCCCCGCTCGCCCATCGCGTCGAAGCGGAATTCCTGGCCGTACAGGTTCTCCACGGCGTCGTAAATTCTCTCAGTTGCTCTGGTCGTGGCCCGCAACACCTTACCCAGCTCCCCCACGGTGGCGGCGAACCTGAGGACTCGTCGCTCGTCTAGAACCTTGGCCTGCAGCTCGGAAGGGATAGATTGCCAGCCCTTGGTCGTCACCAACAACAAAGCGTTGAACACCCGGCGGCAAAAATGGCTGTATTGGCCGGACACCGGGTACATGTGAACGACCTCAACGGCCTTGCGAAGTCGCTCCGGCAGATTGCTGTCGGCGAGCAAGGATAGCTGGCGGCTGTCATCGGTCAGTATCTCGCCGGTGACCCCTATGACTTTGGCCAATGGGATTTTCGCGTAGGTCGTTTGATGTGAGAAGGCTAACAGTCACCTCCTCACAGGTCAACGGCGAGCAACGAGGTAATGAGGCCGCTGTTCTTTCGATGGGCATCGGGGTCCTCGGACGAGGTTGTCTCCTTGCAAACAGACATCCCCTCATTTATCGGCGAGTTGCCACGCCGTCGAGTAGGTCCCTCAAAAAGCTCACAGGTCGCGCACGGATTCTCAGTCCCTCGAAACACTCACAGGTCGGCCTGTCCAGGGAAGGTCCCTCAAAAAGCTCACAACTGCCCGGGCCTGGCCGACACGTGCACATGACTCTCCCTCAAAAAAGCTCACATGTCGGCGGTTCGGGTATCCCTCAAAAAGCTCACATGTCGTCCTTTGCGAAGCTGGCCGGTTATCCACAGCCCAGTCCCTCAAAACGCTCACATGTGGGGCTTTATGCGCCCTCCTTATGCTCACAACGGTCCCTCCAAAAGCTCCGGGTGTCCCTCAATTCGCTCACATTTGCCCCTCAAAAGACTCACATGTCCAACGGAAATTCCTTCCATATCAACAGCTTAGATGGCGTAAAGCAAGTAAACATTGAATTAAAGAAATCAAACGCATCGGTCACGAAAAGCAACGCTGCTGCATTGCCTCACATCGCATAAACGACATAATACGGCATAACTTATGCGCGTTATGTTTATGTTATGCCGGCCGGACAGGCATAATTCGAAGTTATGTCGGCTGAAGACCCCGTTTACCTTGAAGCCCTTCGAGCCTTAGCGGCCGCCGGTGCGTCGGACCAATTGCTCAGCCAAGCCGTACGCGAGTTGCTTGCAGCGGGGGAGCGCACGGGCTTCTCGGCAGTTCTGCCAACGAGCGACCGTGCACAAACGGTACCCACGCCAGCGAGCCCGCGCGACATAACGTCGCCATCCTGCCTCCCCCGTAGCACCACGGAACGGCCGGGTGGCCAGGTATCCCCCAATCTGTCCACAGGGGCGCAGCCGAAACGCAAGCCCGTCATCGTTGTTTTCAAGGAAGCCAACGGCCACCGAACGTCAGTAAGCCTGGCAGCCGACAAGTGGGCCGCCCTCCTGGAGTTGCAGCCCGACGCCGGGACGGTTACGAAACTTGTGAGGGCGGTCGGCCCGGCGGCTCCGGCGGAGGTGAATCGCAGCAGCTGGGTGTATGAGCAGGTGGTGACCCGACTACGGCAGCCGTCGAAGGGGTAGGTGGCCGGCGGGGTCCCTGAGATGCTCAGGCGGGCCGCCGGTCTAGCGGCTAAAGGCGGGAAGCTAGACGCGGTGTTCATTTCCTTTGCACCATGCTCAAGCCCCTAATCGCGCTCACTGCTGCCCTGTACCTGGGAAGCGGAGCCGCGTCCGCACCTCCTCCCGCCGCCCCCGCCGATGGCGCCTTCCAGCTTCTGCAAGTCGGCGATGCGCCGCAGGGCGGGTGCGGGACCTACGTGCACAGCAGGGGGACGCTGCCCGGCGCAGCCAGTGTGATGTTCATGTCGACCGACCGAGTGCTCTTCCTGCGCACCGCGGACGGCGTTCGCACACTCGAGCTTGCCAGCCTGGACCAAAAACTACGGGTGAAGGACGTATTGGGCCGAGGCGACACGCTTAACCTGAAGTTTCGGGCGCCGGGTAAGGAGCGCGCATGGCTCGTGGCCACCGTGTCGGAGGCGGTGGTGGACGATGACGGGGGCTACCCGCTCATCGCGTTTGACGTCAAAGGGGGCTACATCTCTCCCACAGGTGCCCGGTTCGACTCGCCGAACCTGGTGGCCCACGACACCTGCCTGTAATCGGGCCTCGCGCGCCGGGCCGGGCGCGCGTGTAGAAGCCGCCTCGTGGGCGGCTTCAGTCTTGGGTGTGTCCGTTACTCAGCGGTGGGCACCGCAGCACCTTCGGGTGACGGTTTGACTCCCTTTACCTGAAGGGAATCCTTCGGCAGCACTTCCTGCTTCAGAACCGCCGCACCGTCGAACCATGCGACCTGGACGAACTTGCTGCCCTGCTCGACGCGGTCCTTGACCACGGTCAGCAGCGGGCCGCCCGACTTGAGTTCTACGACGTCGCCGACGGCGAGCTTGATTGCCATGTTGTGTGTCTCCTGCCCTGCTCGGGCGTCTGTTGAGGAAGCCACGTGTAGGGACGTCGGAAAAATTGGCCGTGGCCCCGGCCGGCCAGGAATCGCGGGGGTTGGTGGGCAACAAAAGGCCCGCACGAAGCGGGCTGTGAAAAAAAAAGAGGCTGACGGCTTAGGCGGCGACCATCGCTTCAAGCTTTCCTAGCGACTGGGCGCCGCTTGCTCGGGCAACGACCTCCCCGTCCCGGTAAAGCACGAGCGTGGGCACCCCGCGAATGGCCAGCTTCTTGGCGTGTTCCCGGTCCTCGTCGATGTTGACCTTGACAACCTTCAGCTTGCCCTCGTGGTTGGCCGCGAGTTGGTCCAGGACAGGCGCAAGCAGCTTGCAGGGGCCGCACCAGGGCGCCCAGAAGTCGACGAGCACGGGCACATCGGACTTGACGACGTCTTGCTCGAAGGTGGAGTCAGTGATGGAAGCAACCATTGTGTAAGTCCTAAAAACTAGTTGGGCAACCGTATAGGCAGCCCCGATTTGACTGACAGTAACAGAACTGGTTACAATACTACCAGCACCTTACTACTACAACGTACCCGCCCCATGACCCCGCAAGACCTGGCCCAGAGCTTCTACGCATTCGCACGGGGAGATGAAGCGCATCGGCGAGCACTCATCGAAGACATGTTCGAGATGCTGGACGCGCGGAACAGCCTGAAGCTGATGCGGCTGTCCGTAGAGCTCACCCGACTCAATGACGATGGTGCGCTGAGCGCCTTCGACGCTCTCATGGGCATGCTGACCTGCGAGCCGGTCCCGCTGCGCGGCTTTCCGACGAGTGGTTGGCGCGCGTACGCCCTTTCGACGATTTTCGAGCGCCCCGCGGGAGCCGTGCTCTCGCTTGCCGCCAACCCGCGCGTCATCGCCAGGTCTATCGCCGCTTCGACCGGAATCCCCGTCGAGGACATCCGGGTCGTCGCGGGCCAGGTGGCGACCCAGGACGCGTACCTGATGCCGCCTGCCGATGTCTTTCGCTTCTGCCGCGAGCTGAAGACGGCGATGGAGGTGGAGTCCAATCTCGTAGGCGCCCTTGCGCGCCGGCAGCGGCTAGCCAACCGCCTGGCGCCGGTTCTGGCCCTGGATGCTGTCAATGGATGGCGTGCGCCGGAGGCGCACCCTGTGAACGACGAAGCGCTCTTCATGGTTCTCATTCGGGGCGATATCACGCCCGGAGAAAATGACTCCGATGCCGGCCGCCCGGCCCTGACGTTCAGCGCACGCTACGAGATGGACGGCGGTATCGCCGAGCCGCTCGAGATTCACCACACCGTGCTTGGCTTTGGCACCCCCTGGGAGGTCTTCCGAGCCTCACTGCACACTGCACAGGCATTCGGGCTATGTCGACTCATGGCTCAG
This sequence comes from Variovorax sp. WDL1, assembly GCF_001541225.1. GTDB lineage: Bacteria > Pseudomonadota > Gammaproteobacteria > Burkholderiales > Burkholderiaceae_C > Variovorax. The sequence goes on from NZ_LMTS01000025.1 coordinate 220,134, forward strand.
GCAGCGGTCGACCACCGCTGTGACCCTGCGCAGCTGCAGGTCAGCCTGGCCTTCGTTGACCACCCGGACGGGGAGAGCATGACTGCACGGGCAGCCGTCATCCATCCAGAAAAAGGTCTCCTGACGGGCGTCATCGAACACGACCTGGCGGAGCCTGACCAGTACGCGGCCGCGGTGCGCCGGATGATGGGAAATCTGCGGTTTGGGGCCCTGTCGGTCTCCGACTCTGCCTTCGGCTGCGGAGAGGTCGACAAGGGCGGCACTTTCAGATTCCTGGTGCCCGGCAAGGGTTGGCAAGAAGCGCCGGAAACGTTCGTTGCCTTTCCGCCGGTCTGACATCCCCGCTGCCTGGCCCGCGGGTCAAAAAAGGTCCGCCACGGAGGCGGACCAGGAAAAATCAATCGACCGTCAAGCGGCAAACGTAGGCTTCTGCGGCATTCGTAGCGGCCGCGCGCTGGTACGGAAGGTGGTTCCTTCGAACCAAGACGTCCGAGCCTGGCTTGGCCAGCATGTATACCCCTTGGGGGATGTCGCTGTCGAAGAAGACTTGCTGGAGCATCACATGGCTTGGTGCCAGCTTGCGCCGGCGCAGGCCTGCCTCGATGGACCGGATGCGGTCTGCGAAGGGCGCCCCCTGCCCTGCCGCTGTGTCCTTCAGGCTGTAGCCGTCACAAATGACGAACGTGCCCGCTGCGTAGCAGCCGTCCAGGACATACTGGGGCAGCGCTGCCTCCAGCTCATCCAACACGTCCTTCGGAAGGAAGCCGGGCTTGCCGTCGTCGGCGCTCACCACGAGAGGGTTCCCGACCGTGGCGAGGGCCATGAGCCGCTCCCCTGCTGGCAATAGCTGGGCGCTTGTCCCCGATTCACCGCTCAGGAGGGCCTCGTCGATGTCCGGACCGCTGCCCAGCCAAGGAGCCGGTACCAGGTGCTCGGCTTCCATTGCGGTCATGACGGGGCTGACCACTGATGCGGGCGCCGTGCCGGAAATGATTGCGGCGCTGAAGTCGATGCCGGCGCCTGGTCGACCCGACCAGTCGGTGGTGTACTGCTTCTTTCGCTTCTCCTCGACGACCGCGTGGAACGCGGCTTCAGCGGCGCGCAGCGACACGGGGCCGGAAGCCTTGGTCTGAAGCGTCGTGGCATTGCCGCGGCGTCCGTTGAGACCGTAAACGCGGTAGCCGCCCGCCATTGCCTCGATGACGATGTGGTACTCCTTGTCGGAGGTTCCCTTGCTGAAGTAGAGCTTCAGCACCTTTGATGAGTAACTCATCCATTCTCCTGTGAAGTTGTCCTTCCGCGTATAGCCCGCGGTGATTGGCGGGCCCGAGTGGCCCCGAACCGAAGAGATATTGCGTTTTAGATTAGCCGTGCTAAAATGTAACAGGCTTGCATCTATATTGGATGTCGCCTCACCCACGAGAAAGTGCATAGGAATGATTCGTCGAGGTCTCTTTTGGCTGCAAGGCCGTCTTCCCACCCGTCACATTTCCCATCTCGGCCAACCCTACATGGAGAGGTCGTACATCGGAACGGCGATGGGGCTGCGCTTCTACCTGCACCGATTCGTTGCTTGCGACGCTGACGGCCTTCACGACCACCCGTTCCTGCGCAGCCTGTCGCTCATTCTGGCTGGCTGGTACTACGAGGACCGGTGGTCGGGCCGTGTCGTAAAGCGCTTTCTCAACTACATCGGGCCAGAGTGCTTCCATCGCGTGGTGCTCCCCCGAGAGGCACAGCACGATGTCTGGACCTTGTTCATCCATAGCGCTCGCGTGAAGCAGTGGGGCGCGTTGCGTCCGGCTTTCAAGGGCCGCCATGGTCCGGTGCTGCTTTACGAGCCGCAGTCGGAGCCCACCGACCCGGAGTTCTCCAACTGGCACCTGCGGGCGGCCACCGGTGCGCAACTGCGTGCGAATCCGGCGCTCAATATCAGCGGACCGGCGTTCTCCATCGAGCTGGGAAAGAATGCGTACGCCGTGGGCCTTGCCAAGTATCCGGAGTCCGCGCACCGGCATTCTCTGGACATTGACCAGGCTGGCTTGCCAGAAGACCCGAATCCTGGCCAGCGTGCTGCCGTCCAGATGGGCTGAGCTTGCCCATCAGCCGCCGACGGCCCGACGGGATATGCCGGGACTTTGCTTTGCACCTGTGTAGACCGTTCTGACCACCCTCCCCCTTGAGCTTCCAGGCGACCTCGAGCTGCCGCGGTGGTGCGAGGGCGCGCGACTGGCCTACAGCTTTGAAATTGGCCAGGAGACGTCATCGAACAACATAATTCGGGGGATGGCGCCCAAGGCCTACATGGCACTTCGCCGGTTGTGGACGGTGAAGGTCTTCAGCCGGGGCCTTGCCGACCGGAGGCCTGCCGCGCCGCTCGCGCAGGCTGCCTTGGTCGTGGTCCGTAGGTCAGCCGGCGAGCTCGATTGGGACAACGCCTATGGCGGGCTCAAGCCCATTCTCGATTGCCTGGTTGTCAAATCTTCCAAGAATCCGAGTGGCCTGGGGCTGGTGACCGACGACAGCCCCAAGCATATGCCCTACCCGCCTTGGGTCGTGCAGCGCAGTGCGCCGCGAGGGCGCGGGAACGTGCACTTCGCCATCTTCGACCTGGCGCCTGCGGCCGCCTGAGGCTGTTTTTTTCGGGTGCCTATATGGTGCATAGGAAACATTTTTTGGTTGTTCGCCAGAGTTCGTCATCGAGCGCTGCGCGTCGTCCATCGAGGCACACATATGGAAATCGCAAACTTTATTGGGTCGCTGGTAACACTAGCCCTCGTCGTTGCTGCCGTCGGCGGTATGACAAAGGTACTGATTGTGTCTGTCTGGGAGCAAGGTCTCCTTGGCAAGCAAATCAGTGGCGCCGAAGCATTCCTAGCCATGTTGAAGGCTATGTTGAAGCTGTCACGCTTCTTCATGTCTCACATGCTGGCTACGGGATGTTCCGTAGCCATGTTATTTGCGTCCATTGTGATGGATGCGAATTTCACTGCTTCGTTGGGCTATTCAACGATTGCTTTTGCAATCGCTGTGCTCGCAACGCCTTCTGCGATGCGCGTTTTGAGGGCTTCTGCTCTCAGTTTCGTGCTTCGATTGAAGTTGCGCAGCAAACCGCTGCTTTTTTCTGAACCCCTGATTCATCATTCGCAAGCTTCCCGCTTGCACTCCTGATTCCAAACCTCGCTTAACGCGAGGTTTTTTTTGGCCTCCCGCGACCGTCAGCTATACGGCGCAGGACAACATCACAGGACTAGAACGAATGAACATTCAGCAAAATTCGGTGTTCCTCAGCAACCTGCTGAAGGACCTAACCAACGCGCGGCTCTTGCCCGCCGGCTTCCAACGCCCCTACGTTTGGACAAGGGCCGATGTAATGGCGCTTTTGGAATCCATCCTGCGCGGCTACCCTATCGGCGCCTTCCTGCTCTGGTCCCCCTATGGCCGGGCCGACATCAGTCAAGCCGGCCGTACAAGGCTGGGCCCCGTGCACATGCTGCGCGGGGACTCCACGAGTTCGCTGCTACTGGACGGCCAGAACCGGCTTGCGACCCTCGCTTGGGTGGCCCGTGACGAGGCGAGCCCCCTTCCTGACGACCTGACGACTGCCGAACGAGCAGTGTGGGCCGACGGCAAGGCGCTGGTTGCCAACCTCCGGGAGAAGAAGTTGGAGTTCGTCGACCAGGCAGAGGCTGACTCGGGATTCCGGCTGCCGGCGCGAGCCCTGCTCAGCAGTCTGGTCGCAAGCCCGCTGATGCGCCGCCGCTGGACCAACGAGTGGGCTGGTTTCGGGGAAACCGTTCTCAACGATGGCCTGAAGTGGTTCGACGAAGCTTCTGGGGCATTCTCAGGAGCGCGCGTGGTGGTCACCGAGATGGAGTACGCCACTGCGCAGGAAGCAAAGGACGCGTTTTTGCATATCTGCAAGGTCGGCGTCCCCATGGCCGCAAGCGACTTCGATGCCGCGCTCTCTTGGGTTCCGTGATGGGCCCCGCGGGATGATTCATCCCCCCGCAGCTTGAGCTGCCGGGGGATTTCCTTTTTGGCTGAAAAAATCCCCTGTAGACAAGGAGTCGACAGGGGATTGAAGAACGAGGCGCCTTTACGCCGCCTCGAGAGCAGCAGCGCTGACCGCGGCATAGTCCTGAGCGTCCATTGGGACGCCGAGTACCTGATAGTCCGGCGTCCGCAGACAGGCGACGACGAACGCTTCCAGGGCAACCCCGTGGAGTTTGCCGTCACGCACGCCTTTGCGCCGCATATCGGCAACAAGGTCGATGTCCGTGTGCCAGTACTTGCGGCCTTCGAAGAAGCGCCAGTTGCCGATGAACACGATTTTGTTGGGCATGGAGATGCTCGCTGAGTTGACCTGCTCGGTATAGGGCCGCCTTGCCGGCGTCTCTACAGGAAGTAGTACATCGGCACGTTGTGCCCCTCCTGTAATCAAAAAGGCAACATAAATGGCGCAATTTAACGTCGAATTCGACGCTACCGGCTTTACCCGCAACGCTACGGTCTCCGCAGGCCAGTTGAGTGACGCGTTCATCCAGGCGTTCAATGCCCGTCACGCGAAGGCTCGGACCTTCCCGAAAGGCGTGGCGACCCTGGTGCGCGGCCAGGTTTGCCCGGAGCGCTCTGGCAACCGAGCTGGAACCCGCTGCTTTGTCACCATCGTGTTGGCAGTCGAGGCCCCAAATGAGGAGGCCGCGGAGAATTTCTATCCTCCAAGTGCTTTCCTGAAGCCCCTCTTCGATGTGCTGGGCGAGAACCAAGGCAACGAAGCCTCCCTCAGCCTGGAGCGAGGATGGGAAGTAACCGCCATCGAATCGCTCGAAACCGAACTGGCCTAGCCATCATTCCGAACACTCCCCTTGAAGCAAGTGCTTTGAGGGGAGCTTTTTCGTTCTTCAGGCGGCGGTCGCCAGGTACTCGTCGCGTTTGACAGGAGTTGCTCGAGGACCACCCCTGCCCGAATGCTGCTCCCAGTACCCGAGGACCAACTCCATGATGGGTTCCACGTTCTTGCCGGAAAGCGCGTTTGCCTCTCGTCGATGCTTCAAGGCTTCGGCACACTTGAAGGCTGCTTCGAGCTCCTTGCGTCGTTCGAGCGGCACCTCCTTTGGATGCTGAATCGCAGCTGCAAAGGCCTGTACCTCCGGCGCCCGGCTTTCCTCCTTCGATGCGACGACCAGCAGTGCTGCCAGGGCGCCAGCAGGAAGCCCGCTGCGGCCCGCTCGAATTGAAATGGGGTCGAGCACCTGAATACCCTTGCGCAGCTCGTAGACGGCCTTACGGATGTCGCGGTCGCCGGCAGCCGCAGCGACAGCTGACACGGCTTGGCCTCGCACGAAGGCCGGGCTGGTGAGCTTGCCCAGAAGGCCTGAGCGACGTAACCCTTCCTCAAATGCATCCCGGCCCCGCTTGACGGCCGCGCGGCTATCGACGGCGTCATAGAGCTTCTCTGCATCCGTGATGCTCTCGCAATCGGCAACCCCCAGCCACACCTGGGCAGGAGCAACCTTCCCCTCGTGCAGGATGGCGGTGATGCGGGTGTACCCGTCAATCAGTCGAGTCTTTCCGTCAGCAGTCCGTGCTGCAAGAAAGTTGACGTGCAGGGGGTTGTCGGAACCTGTGATGTGTCGAGCTTCCTTAGCGCGGCGCAAGTGATGGCGCTGTACGCGAAGCACGGACTCCTTGTACATCCCGAGCACAACATCGAAAGGGACACGGACCCAATGCATGCGGTCCGCGGTGGGTGAATCAGGGCCAACGAAGGCGGGGAGTTTGGGAATGTCCATAAGTGCACCTTCGCGTTGGCTCAGTTTGAATCCAATTACGCGGGCTATCGCGACGTTCGGAGAATAGCCTTTCCAGTGCCTTTGCGCCAGATTGGGCGCACTAACGGAGGGGGAAGTGTTGCCGGCCAGCTTCATCTCGCCGCCCCAACCTTGCGGGCGCGAGCCTGCGGTTCGCGATGTGCTCGCCAAACTCATATGGCTACACCGAGCATCTAACCCAACAGGAGCGCTACCTTTGTCCAAGTACGAGACCACCCTCGTTGTTCACGCCAGCGCGACCGCAATCAACGCGTTCAAAGCCGAAGTCCTGCCTCTTCTAAAGGCGAGAGGGGTCGAGGTTCGGCGCGAGGAACCGACCGCCATGTGGCTGCACGAGACCAAGCCCTCTGAGAGCATCTTGTCGGACGTCTGTCATGGCCTCTCTCTTCTGCGCCCGGCTCTTTCGCTGTTCGTCAGCCTGGACCGTGGACCAGCGGGAGAGCAGCTTTGGTACGTGCGCGAAGGAGAAACGCTTGCGTATCGGCAATCCGGTGGCCACGAAGGCGCAGAGGCGGTCAACCGCGAGTACGGACCGGTCGGCTTTCTTCAGGCAGCCTTCGAGCAGTTCTGCCTTCGCTCGGACTAGCAGCTCTCCGATTCCTCCGTGAAATGCCCTCCCCCGAGGGCGTTTTGCCGTGTTGGCAGCGGCGGTGCCTAAGGGTTAGACCTCGCCGCCGGCCACTCGAGCTCGTATCTAGACGAGGCAGGTTAACTCAGTAAGGACGCTTCATGAACGCCATCGCTCTCCCGCACTCTTCGGTTCCCGCTGTCGAGTACTCGCATTTCGACCTGGTTCATTGGCTCAAGGTGAAGGCTGCGCGCGCTCAACGCAATGCTTTCTACCCGTCGCACCACTACGTGCCCGGCCATCCCCTGGTCGGCAAGCAGGTCATCGACAAGACGACCGGCCGCAAGTACGTCGTGGAGAATGTCCGGAAGGACTGGTTTCGAGGTTGGTTCCTCCGAGCCCAGCTTGTGGTCAACGGCAGCCACCGCGTCTGCCTCATCGACAACTTGTGCTGCCGCGACGCAGGGATTCTCAAGGAAATCGACCGCTTCAAGGCAGAATTCTCGACGGTTCACTAAGTCTCTTCTTCTGCGCCTCCCCAGGAGGCGCTTTTTTCTTGCCAGTCGTAGACCGGGTTGGGCCATGAGGAAAGGCGCCAATGGCGCCCTCCTTTGGACTCAGCAATGACCCTATCGGGGAAGGAGTTGCGGGCCTTCGACCTCTGGCTTGAGGAGCGCCGCAGCTTGCACGCTGACGCCCGAGATGAGGGACTCCAGCAGACCACGCGCCGGCGCGTACTCATGGATGTTCTTGGTGCCGAAGCTTGCCTGGGCCGCAGATTCGATATCTCCGAGGGTGTCAGCAAGGCCGAGTTGAACGGCCTCTTCGCCCGTCCAAACGGTTCCCGAGAACAAATTCGGTGTCTCCATGTGAAGTCGGGCACCCCGGCCGGCCTTGACCGCATCGATGAAGTGCTTGTGGATGGCCGACAGGAGCTCCGACTGCTTCGTCCTCTCGTCGTCCGTCTGGGGCCCGAACGGGTCCATCATGTTTTTTGACTCACCTGCGGTCACGACCCGGCGTTCCACGCCCAGCTTGTCCATCAGACCCTGGAAACCGAAGCCCTTGGTAATGACGCCGATGGAGCCAGCGATGGTGGAGCGGTTGACCACAATCTTGTCCGCTGCGACGGAGATGAAGTACGCGCCCGAGGTCATCATGTCCTCGGCGACCGCCACCACTTTCTTCTCCGGGTATTGCTTCTTGAGCTGCAGGATGCGGTCGTTGATGAGCGCCGACTGGACCGGCGTGCCTCCCGGGCTGTTGATGCGCAGGATGACGCCCTTGGCGTTCACGTCAGCGAAGGCCTTCTCCAGGAGGGGATTCAGCCGCTCGGCGCTGGCCGCCTTGCCTGGTCCGATTTCGCCTTCGATGCGAATCATGGCAGCGTATCCACCGGGAACGATGGGCTGGGCCGCGGACTTGAAGAAGCCGAAACCGAGCACGCCCAGATAGCTCAGGCCGAGGGTCGCGATGACCGCGTACTTCGCGTAGGTCAATCGGCGGGAGAGCCGTCGGTCCGCGAGGAGGTCGTCGAACATGCGACGCTCGAGCGTCTCTTTGCGGTCAGGAGTGTATTCAGTTGTCATCGCGGGTCTCGCTTGGGGTGGCACTGCCTGGGGGCGACCCGCTCGGGGTGGTCAGGGTCTTCCGTCAGGGTTGGACGGCTCGTATAGCGAAAGCACCGCCTGAAGCAGCCGATGGGCGTCCTCCTGCTCCACCTTCTGCGAAACCCAGCCGAGCAAGGTACCCACCAGCGCCTGCTCGAGGATTTCCTCCCTCCGGGCTGCAGTTGGAACTTGCAGGTAGCCCTCGCATTCCACAACGCGGGCAACGTCCTTTGCCAGCAGCGACTCGGCAATATCGCTCTTGAGGAGCCGTGCAGCATCGTCCGGCAGGCCGGCCTGAAGGATGAGAGTGACGGCCTGCGATTGGGCGCGGTGGATGACGTCCAGTGCCATGGCTTGTGCCAGCACGGAGAGCTTGCGGCGGCTGTCGTTGTAGGTTCGTTCCGTGAGGGCCGGGAATTCCATTGGGTGTGCTGCGTAGAGTCGTTTGCACATCTAGAGCATTCGTTTAGCCGGAAGTACTCTTTGGTGCTGGCTCTGCGTTCTTCGTTAGCCTGGCAGGCAGAAGAAAACGCCCCGGAAGGACCAAGGCGTTCGTTCAATCAGTTCAGCGGTCGTACACGGCTTGGATGACCCTGAAGAGCCCAGCCAGCTTTTCGACGTCCTTTCGGTTGTAAAGCCGGTTGCGGTGCCCACAGCTTGGGCAGACGAATTGACCTTCACCTCGATGCCAGGTGTCGCCGCCGCTGCAGCCATGCGGGCCCTCATACCAGTGCGTCTGGATGTAGGTCAGTTCGCCGATGGAGGTGACCGCACCGCAGCCTTGGCCGAAGTTGTTGCGCTCGCAAGCGACGGGCGTTTGTCGCAGCAGCCCGCTTCGGATTTTTCGCAGGCGGTCCATCTCCGCCTGTACGGCGGCAAGTTCAGCCTCATTTTCCGCCAGCGCTTGGTTGAGCGCGACTGAGCTTAGAGGGTCGGTCGCATTTGCATCGGTGGGCGCAAGAGAGATTGTCATGTCATTCCTTTCTGTTGGTCCTGCCCCGGTGTAGCGAAGCCGCCCGGGCCAGCGGCTAAACGACGGCGCCTATAGGGGGACGGACCAGAGACTTGGCGAATCCCTCGAAAAGCTCACAGGTCTCGAAATGGCGCCACATGAGCAATTCCCCCTTCAAGCTGGTTTGCGGTGTTGACGAAGCAGGCCGCGGCCCGCTCGCGGGGCCTGTCTATGCGGCTGCGGTCATCTTCCGCGACGTCTTGGTTCCAGGCCTCGACGATTCAAAGAAACTGAGTGCACGCCGACGCGAGGCTCTTCTGCCGCTCATCGAGGAGCATTGCTGGGTAGGCGTCGGGGTGGCCACCGCCGAGGAAATCGACAAAATCAACATCCTGCAGGCGACCTTCCTGGCCATGGAGCGCGCCGTTGCCGCCTTGCCCGTCCGTCCGGACCTGATTCGCGTTGACGGAAACCGGCTGCCACGCTTCGAGAACTTTGCAGCCAACCAGCTGGAGAGCCTGGTCGGCGGTGATGCCCTATGCCCGCAAATTTCCGCCGCGTCCATCGTTGCCAAGGTGCGCAGAGACCGGCATATGGTCGAGCTGGACGCGCGTTACCCCGGCTATGGCTTCTCCAAGCACTCCGGGTACGGCGTTGCCGCCCATATGGAAGCACTACGCACGCGCGGTCCCTGCCCCGAGCACCGGCAATCGTTTGCTCCGGTCCGGGCGGCCGCGCGTCGATAGGAAAGCCATCGCGCCCGACCAAGGAAAACCCCGTCGAGGTGGCGGGGTCCGGCGGGAATCAAGCGGCTGCTAACAGCTTGCGCTGACCCGGGAGCGCAGCGGGCCCACCACCGCGATTCACTCCCCGCCCTTAGGGATAGCGCCCTTAGCCTTTTGCTGTGTTTCGCACGGAGTCGTGCCGGCCTCAGTCCCCCGCCGGCCGCGCCTTTGCCTCCTTCGTTGGATGCACGCACGGCGGCAAAGAAAAAGCCCCGAGGCCAGCTGCGGCTTCGGGGCTCGTAGGGTCAGTTGTTGTCAGGCGACGTAGCCGCGGAACGTCAAGCTGATGCGCGTGCCGCAGGAGAAGCCGGCCTTTGGGATTTTGTGGTCCCACAGGTCTTGCATACCTGGGGCCATGAGACACAGGCTTCCATGCTGGAGCTTGAGCCGCTCGATGCTTTCCTTGTCGCCTCTGCGTCGAAACATGATGTCGCGCTCCGCGCCGACTGTGACGATGCCAATAGGGCGAGCGTCGTCCATTTCGCTGGAATTGTCGCCATGCCACCCAAGGTGGTCACGCTGGTCTTCGTATCCGTTCAAGAAGCAGACCTCGAACTTGGTGTTCGTGCGCTCCTCGAGAGCCGCCTTGATGTCAAGGACGACCGGATGCCAAGGCTGTGGCTGGTATTCGCGCTTGAACTCCTCCACCCCGTAGGCGTAGGGCACCGGATGCTCGTTGGAGTAGTACTCACGACGCGGCGTCGTGCCGCGGCGTTCCCAGGCGAGCTCGTTCCAAAGCGCGTTCAAGACGGCGTCGGGGTCTTTCAGAAATCCGGGGATGTACGTGATTGGCGCGTTCATGGCTCTTCTCTTTAGCGTAGGAGAAGCATTTTAGCACGACCGATACGTTTTAGGAAGCCCTCGACCTAAACTAAATGTCAGTGTTCTGGACCGAGCCTGAACTGCCGAAGACCCTTCGCAGCGGCCGCACCCAGTACCCTCGCCTGGACATGAAAACGAGGCTCCAGGCCAGTGCAATTCCTGTTGTGCCCAACGCTTGCATCAAGATTTCGAGAGGGTCGGCCAGGACCGTTCCAAGTCCGTAGGCAATCGCGGGAGTCAGGCCGGCGCCTGCGCAGAACGCAAGCGCCTGGAGCGCACTCTTGCCGGCATGTATCGACCAGCGGCCCCAAATCTCTTGCATCGCGGCTCGCTCGGCGGCAGACATGCTCGGATGGCTCTGTGCCGCGAACCCAGCAGCGTCGAGGCGAATGCGAAGGCCTTTGAGCGCCGCTCGCAGCGTCAACGTGGCTGCCAGGGCGCCAGCCAGGGCGGGGCTGAACAGCCAACTTGCAGCGCCTGTCGCGTAGAAGAATGCCGCGCCGGTGAGCGGGAGGCTGGATGTCCGCGTCACCCCGTAGACGGGGGAGTCCAGGAATTTGAGGATTTGAGCGGTTCGGGCGCGAAGCGCCTGCGTGCTGCGCGCGGTCATGGGAAGCAGGCTAAAAGCCCCTCCCTGCGAAAGTCGAATCTCATCATCTGCTTCTTGCCTGTTTGGCGCCAATGATAGCTGTCGCCTCGTGTCCGAAACGCGCCTCGGTGCGTCCCAAATCGTCAATGCGCGACGAACATCACGCCCAACCCCATAAGAAAACCACCGCCCTTTGGAAAAGGAGCGGTGGTTGAAGTAGAGAACGGATTTCTTACTCGACGGTTGCGCCGGGGAGGAGCCACAGGTCGCTGTCGATGTTCTTCATCGAGCGTTCGATACGCTCGCGGACCTCGGGCCACTTGCCTCGGGCAAGGCCGCAGCCAATGAGGGGGTAGTTCACCGGCATCTTGGTTGCCGCGGCAATCATGTAGATGCGGGCAAACGCAGCTTCGATGGCCGGATAGTCGGCGAAGACGCGGGTGCTGGTGTCGTCGCTCGTGGCGTAGTCGTATTGCGTCATGGCGTTGACGACGATGACTCCCTCGGGGATGCTCTCGTCGAACTGGCTGATGTGCCTCATGAGCTCGGGCTGCTGCATGCGCAGCTTTGGATTGGCCACCGCGACGATGTCGCCGAGCTGCAGGCCGAACACCTCGAAGCGGTTCATGTAGGCGCGGTAGGCGAACGGGTAGCGGTTTCGAATGGCCTTGGCCATGCCGGAGCCCATCTTGCCGAAGCAGTTGCAGCCGTGGACGATGATTCCTTGCTGGGCCAGGAGGTCACCGGTGTTGAAGCGGATGGTCATGAGGGGTTCCTTTGTGTGTTGTCCTGCAGCCGTATAGGCAACTCGACCCCTCACCCCTTTAGACAGGCCGTCCATCCTCCTCTTCGGCGCGCCGCTGGGCCTCTGCGTGGAGGTGACGCATGGCGGCCTTGACCGCCCCACCAGAAAATCCCCGCGATGCCAGGTACCGGTAGGCCTTGGCCTTGAGGGCCTCGTCGAGGGGCTTTCCCTCGAAACGCTCCGCAACGCGTAGGGCGCGTGTCTCCTCGGGCTCGAGCTGCTCGAGCTGCTCAGCCGCGAGCTCTTTGGAGATGCCTTTGGCCGCAAGCTTCGCGGTCACGCTGCGGTTGCCCAGTCGGAGGGCGGAGGTGCGCGCGGCACCCGCGGCAAACCGCCCGTCATCCTGGAAGCCGTGACGCTGCATTTCACCCACCGCAGAGGTCGCCTCCTCGGCCGGGTACCCGCGGTTCGTGAGCTTGTCCTGAAGCTCCCTGGCCGAGTATTCCCGGCGGCTCAGGAGCCAGACGGCGTAGGACTTTGCAGAGCGCTTCGGTGGTTCGCGAGTGTGCTTGGGCATGAGCCTGTGTAGCGGCCGGGTTTCAGCGTTTTGGTCCGGCGATTGCCTCGAGGCCCGGCAACGTTCGGAGAAGCGCCGTCATCGAAAGCGCGCAGTACTTCGGTACTTCCGGCAGGTCCACCCACCTGTACTCGTCGACCTCAGGCGTCAAGACGCCGGTCCGGAAGTGAGGGAAATGGCTTGTGCACTGGCACCGGCCCAGGTCGCAATCGGCCTCCGCCAGCGTCGTTGTGAACAAATGAAGGTCCTTGCCGGACCTGTAGGCGAAAAGGCCCACTTCCCGAAGCGCTTCGGCCGCCAGCACCAGCCCTGTTTCCTCCAGGACCTCCCGGACCGCTGCCTCCCTGGGCGATTCCCCGGGTTCGGCACCGCCCTTGGGGATGTCCCAGTGGCGCTGGCCCGTGGCATGGGCCACCAGGAGTTGGCCGGCCGCGTTCCGGATGAGCACGCCGCACGATGTGGTCTTCATCGCGTTGCCGCCTCAGGACAGCAGTGCCCGCTCGACGGTCGAAAGCTTGTGGCGGAACTTGCGCTTCAGGCGGTAGATTTGCGCGGGCCGCTGCGAGATGACCTCGGTCTTGGCGCCAGGAATCTCTTCCACCAGGTCGAGCTCGTCCACCTTTCGGCGAAAGCTCACCTTGTTCAGTGTCTTGCCCAGCACCGCTTCGTAAACCGACTGCAACTCAGGCAGCGTGAACTGCGGGCCGCACAGATGTGCCGGCAGCGATGAGTAGATGCTCTTGCTGCGCACGCGCTTGACGGCCGTCGCAACAATGTCATTGTGGTCAAAGGGCAGGTCTTTGACGGCGCTGACGGGCAACACCTGCATTCCCGCCTGGTCGGCGGCTTCCAAAACCTCCAGCGGCATCAGCGCGTAGTAGACGATGGAGACGGACCATCCGCGAGGGTCGCGCTCCGCGCCCGAGAATGTCGCCAACTGCTCGAGGTAGGGGCTCGTGACCCCGGTCTTGGCCTTGAGAACGCGCAGCGCCGCATCAAACGCTGTGTTGTCTTCGTCGGCATGGATATAGCCCCCGGGCAGGGCGTAGCTGCCGGCGAAGGGCTCTTTGTCCCGCTTGAAGAGCGCGACGTGGAGCTTGTGCTCCTTCAGGGTCAGTAGCACGACGTCGACCGTGCAGATGACAGTTTGAAACATGGGATTCCTCTTTAGAGGGAGCATTGTGGGATAAGCCTGCGGGAAGGCCGTTAGTATCATTATAGAACTAACGACACTTTTGGGCAAGGCCACGACAAGGCCCCTCCCCTTGCCTGTTCCGCACTCATCTTTTTTGCGCTGGGCGCCCTCGATTCCGCTGTTAGTTGCACGGAGAAACTAACGATGCTATACTGAGCACAACACAACGGCAAAGGAGCTCCGCATGAAGCACAACATCCACCTTCTCGTCATCGACCCGCAAAACGACTTCTGCGACCTGCCGGCCGCCTACCTGCCCGCGGACCCACTGAAGCCTGGCGAGGTCCTCCGGCCCCAACTCGCCGTCCCCGGCGCGCACGCTGACATGCTGAGACTGACCGAGCTCCTGAATCGCGGTCTGCGCGGCCTCTCGGATATCTCCGTCACGCTGGACTCCCATCACCGTGTGGGCATCGAGCGCCCGGCCATGTGGATGAAGGGTGACGGTTCGCCCGTTGACCCGTTCACCCAAATCACCGCCGCCCAGGTGCGAGCTGGCGTCTATCTGCCGCGCCACCCGAAGGCCACGGACCGCGTGCTGGCCTACCTGGACGCGCTCGAGGCGGGTGGCCGCTACGTCCACATGGTTTGGACGCCACACTGCGAAATCGGAACCTGGGGGCACAACGTGCACGCCGATGTGCGCGCCGCCTACGTCACATGGGAGGAGGCGTTCCTCGGCATCGTAAACAAGGTGACCAAGGGCTCGAACCCCTGGACCGAGCACTACAGCGCGGTCATGGCCGAGGTTCCGGCGGCCGACGACCCCACCACGCAGCTCAATCGCGGCCTCATCGACATCCTGGCCCAGGCCGACATGGTGCTCATTGCCGGCGAGGCGGGCAGCCACTGCGTCAAGGCCACGACCGAGCACATTGCCGACAACTTCGGCGCCGACAGTCTCAGCAAGCTGGTTCTCCTGACTGATTGCATCTCGCCGGTAGGTGGGTTCGAAGCCCAGTACCAGTCATTCCTGGCGGACATGGCCGCTCGCGGCCTGCGTACGGCGACGTCGACCGACGTGCTGGGCGAACTCGTGGCCAACGGGCGCAAGTAACTCCTAAACCGCTTGGACGGGCGGTTTGAAACAACCCATCCCTAGACCAGAAAGGATTCCCATGAAACTCGTTGATGACACCATGACGCTCGGCAGCGTCTCCGGCTTTGCGTTCTCCGCGGTCCGTCCAGAGACGCTCGGCTCGACGGAGTACACCCTGGTGACCGTTGTGATGGACAAGACCGGCTCGGTTTCCTCGTTCGCGGGCGAGTTGAACAAGCTCAAAGGCACGGTTGTCGGTGCTTGCAGAAAGAGCCCTCGCGCCGAGTTCCTCCTGCTGCGCGTCGTCGAATTCAATCGCAGCGTCGACGAGGTGCACGGGTTCCTGCCTCTGAATCAGGTGGATGTGGCCTCGTACGTGGCCCCAACCTGCGAGGGGCTGACCGCCTTGGCCGACGCCACCTTTGCCGCGGTAAGTGCAACCAACGCCTACGCCAAGACGCTGGCCCAGCAGGACTACCTGGTCAACGGCATCGTCTTCATCGGCACCGACGGCGTCGACAACGATAGTCGCATGCGGCCAGCGGACATCCAGAAGGAGATTGTGGGTGCGTTGAAGGGCGAGCACATCGAATCGCTGCGCACCGTCCTGATTGGCATCAACGCCGCCCAATACGCCCGCGAGCTCCAGGCCTTCCAGGTCGAAGCGGGCATCGACCAGTACGTCGACTTGGCGGATGCAACGCCACAACGCCTGGCCAAGCTCGCGGACTTTGTCAGCCGCTCCATCTCCGCGCAGTCCCAATCCCTTGGCACTGGCGGTCCCAGCCAAGCTCTCGTCTTCTGAGAACGCCCGGCCAGGCTTCGCTCAATCTAGCCTTTGCTTCATGCCTACCACCAACGTTCGCTGCCTTAGTCAAATCCTGGACTACCTGCAAATCCAGGACCTGCTGGACCTTATCGACGAACCTGCCCACACAGCCTGCAAGCACATCCTCGCGGACAACCGCAAGCTGTTCGAGACCACGCGCGGGTCGACGCACAACCATCAGGCCTGGGATGGGGGCTACCTGGACCATGTGGTCGATTCGATGAACTACGGTCGCCACCTGTATGCGCTGACCAAAGCGTTGGGTCGCCCGCTGCCGTTCTCGATTTCAGACGCATTGCTCATCCTGTACCTGCACGACCTCGAGAAGCCTTGGCGCATATTGGTGCACTCCGACGGCCAGGTTGTAAACCGCCAGGGCCTGGATACCAAAGCCGCGTTCAAGGCTTTTCGCGCGGCCAAGCTGCAGGAGTATGCGTTGGTACTGACACCTGCGCAGCTCAATGCGCTGACGTACGTGGAAGGCGAAATGCAGGACTACTCGAGCAACGGTCGTGTGATGAACGAGCTCGCGGCGTTCTGCCACATGGTGGATGTCTGGTCTGCGCGTATTGGTCATGCCTATCCGGTGGATGGCGATGAGTGGCATGGCGCGGGCCGCTTTCGTCAGTTCCCGGGGTGAGCAGCACCCCGTCCGCTTCACGGGCTAAAGCCCTCGAAATCCTACTTCTTTCTCCAAATGCACATCATCTTTGCACAGCAGCCCCTCGAAAAATCCATCTTCCTCGCGGGCCCCACGCCGCGCGATGCCGCCACGAAGTCCTGGCGCCCGCAAGCGCTGGAGATTCTTCGGGGTCTGGACTTCGACGGGAAGGTCTTCGTCCCCGAGACGGTTGGAGGCGGGCTTCCTCCCAACACGTATGACCCGCAGGTGCAGTGGGAATGGCAGGCCCTAAATCAGGCCACAGTGGTCGTGTTCTGGGTGCCCCGTGACGTCGCAACCCTGCCTGGCTTCACGACTAACACCGAATTCGGCTTGCTGGCGGCGTCGTCAAAGTTGCTGCTGGGCTTTCCTGGAGACGCGCAGAAGATGCGCTACCTTGACCGCCTGGCACAGCGCTACCACATCCCCGTACACGCCGACCTGGCCGAGCTGCTGGAGGCGGCGGTCGAGAAGACGAAGAACCCTTACCCCTTCAACGGGGCCGGCGCAGAGCTGGCCTTCTAGGTTTCCCCAAAGAACAAGTTTTCCGATTCCTGCACCGCAAAAACAACAATGACGACCCTGGCCCTCTTCAGCAAGCCCAACAACCCCCACGCATGGGGTGTTCTCAACGAAATCGTCTCCTGGGCGCAGCTCAAGGGCCTACGGGTTCTGGTGGGGCCCGACAAGGGCGGATGGGACGGCAAGAACTGGAGTTCTGAGCTCATCGAGTCGGCCAGGCAGGAGGCGGACATTGCCATTGCCATCGGCGGGGACGGCACCCTGCTCGGGGTGGCTCGCAACCTCTTCGGCTGGGGCAAACCCATTCTTGGCGTCAACCTTGGAACCCTCGGCTTCCTCACCGACGTTGCTGCCAAAGACATTGAACGGATGCTGGATGCTATCCAGGCCGGCGAGTACACGGTCGAGGACCGCATTCTTCTGGAGGCAGGGCTGGACGGCGAAGAGTCGAGGGGGCTTGCCTTCAACGACGTCGTGTTCACAAACGGCGGCTTCGGCCGGCTCGCTCAGTTCGACGTCTTCGTGGACGAGCAGCCCGTCTTCTCCCTGCGTGCGGACGGGCTCATCATCACGACGCCCACCGGCTCGACCGCCTACGCCCTGTCGGCCAACGGGCCCATCCTGCACCCCTCCTTGGCAGCCATCGCCCTGGTGCCGCTGAACCCACATTCGTTGACCGCAAGGCCCATCTCGCTTCCGAGCTCGGTGAAGGTCGAAGTCGTTGTGCGAGGGACGGTGGAGTCGAGGGTGGTCTGCGACGGGCAGCCATACGGCGGGCCGCTCACGGACGGAACGCGGGTCCACGTCTCGCAGGGTGCGACCACCGTGAAGATGCTGCACCTGAAGGACTACAACCTGTTCAAGACGCTTCAGCAAAAGCTGAACTGGAGTTCGCCGCGCGAGCGTTGAGCGCCTGACCAGGAAAAGCGCCCCCAGCGTCGATGACGTGGGGGCGTTGGAATGACACGCACGGGGCTAGCGCGCCAGCGTGAATCGCTTGGTGATGTTGGCGACCTCGTCCTTGTAGGCTGGGCCGATACCAACGGCAGTGATGATGGGCTTGCCGGTGAAGTGCGGCAGGAGAATATGGCCCCGGTCGATGATGAGCTCGCAGGGCAGGCCCGCGGCTTTCGCTTCCCGGTATGCGCGTATCAGCTGGCCGACGTTTTTGCCGTACATCACGAGCTTGGTTCCGTTGCCGCTGCCTCGGTACTGAGCGGTGATTTCCGGTCGCTCGAGCTTGGCGCGGTCATGGGCCAGGTCGAACGCGTGACCGCACTGTGCAGCCAGCTTGCCGGTCGGCATCTGGAGGTCCGCACGATAAAGCGCGTAGAGCGCCAGTGGCCGATGGTCCGCCGTGAAAGCTGCCATCGTGCGTGCCCGCTCGTCGAGCATGGCTTGGATGTCAGGGTCGAAGGCTGCCATCAATGGGCCCTCTGCCGCACCCACACCTCGGCGTCGCAGAACCCGACTGGCACGCGCTTGCCGGTGTCGGTGAATGCCGTCAAGGCCAGCGCTGGCGCGCGAAGCGGTTCGTTTTCCGACCAGGTCTTGGCGAGAAATTCGCCTTCGGCCAGCTCGAGGCCGGGCACGTTGACGCTCAGAGTCCCGTACGCCTCGCCTTGCCGGGATTGCACGATGAACGCGAGCGCTCCGTCTCGATAGCGTGTCTCCCTGACCTCGAGGTCTTGACCGTAGGCCTTGATTGTTCCGATGAGTTCCATGGTTTCCTATTACGAAGTGGTCCTGCTTCGTATAGGCACCGGCGCGTCCCTATACCCGGTTGGACATCTCCAAAGGACGCGCCCCGCATGAAGTTCTACATCCATCCCATCAACCCGCACTACTCCGCGACCCACGCCGACGATTTCTTCTTGGGCTGGCGCTATGGCATCTGGGAGCATCCCTTCCCGGCGTTGGAGCCGTGCCAATACAGGTTCCAAAGCAAGCACCTAGACGCGGCCCGCGACACATGCGCGAAGGCGGAAGACGCCGCACGGCTGTTGCCTGACGAGCCGGTTTGCGGCGCCTGGGTGAGCTTGCCGGCAGGAACAGACCCGCACTCCGTCGACGCCGCGGAATTACTGACGCCTGCTGCTCTGGGGGGCCGGCCTGTCAAATGGCCCTGGACCGAAGTTGCAGCCATTGCCTGATTGCCTTGCCTCCATCGTTCACGCGATGGAGGCTTTTTTACGCGTGAGGCGTATCCGCCCCCCCTACCCCGGTGTCGAGACGGTCCGAGGCGGAGTTGTTGGGAAAAAGCAGCGTGGCGCGGCCATGTCTAGGGGCACCGCCTATACCTGGCAGGTAAACTTTTCGGACAAACATGAAGGACATCATTCTTTTTCCCCTGTACGCCCTCGCCGGCGCCTATTCGTATCTCCTCACGTTCGTGTGGACCTTGCTGAGCCCTGTGCTCGGTCGCTTCTATCGTTCGGAGGTTCAATATCGAATCTTCGCGGTCCTGGCGAAGTCGCGACTTGGGCCGAAGTCGATGGCGCTGCTCGCGCTCGGCGCGCCCATCCTCCTTGGCAGTGTGTGGCCCCGTATGCCAGTCTGGTTTGTGAACTTTGGGCTGCTGTCTATCGTCTACATGGCGCTGCTCCACGCGCTGAGCCGCCCCAGCGGGATGTTTCACGTCCACATCGTTGGTCGAAGGAAGCTCGAGGTGCACATGCGCGCAGCTCGACCGTCAGACGGTCCGCTGCGCGCGCAGTTGGCCCAGCTGGAGGACGTCGTCGCCCTTGCAAAACGGTGCGGCGCCGAGTCGCTCACGATGGACTCGCCGCTGTTGGTCGACACAAGCGCGTACGCGTTTGTTGAGAATCGCCTCAGGGAGCTTTGCGCTGACGCGGGCCTCGAGCTTGCTTTCAGACTTGAAACGCCCCGTGCGCGGTCGGCTGCGGTGACCGGTCTCTTCGCGCCTTATCGACGCGACTACGCCCGCTTGCGCTTCGGACGAGTGGTCTGGGCCAGTCGGCTCAGCATCATGAGTCGTCGAGTCGAATTCAGGCTCTACTGAGGTTCCCTGTTGCGCCCTCATTTACAGCCCGCTTCCGCGGGCTGTTTTCTTGGACGCTTCGCGGCTGCCGGCGCCGACGGTGGCTACACGCGGAAGGACAACAAGGAACCCATATGAGAGAAAAACCGCTTCTGCCAGCAAACCGCTCGGTCGACGACTTGGGTCGAGAGTACAGCAGCATCGTCGGCTACGGCGACGCCATCACTGTTCCCCTTGGCTCGCACGTCACGCTGCTTCCAGGCGGCTACCCTTACGGCCGGGCTACATGGCTTGAGGGCGCCAAGGTCATCGTCACTGCGCATGGCAAGCTTGCCGGGCATCGAGGCTCCTGGGCCAGGCCGCTTTTGCACGGGCAACTGCTCGAAGGCCGCAGTGACTGGGAGCCGCAAGACAATCTGGTGCTATGGAGCCCGAGCCACGTCTTTGTCGACAAGGTCGGGACCGGCAAGGTACCGGAGGCCGGTGTCGACTACCCATTGACGGCAAAGCAGAGGTTCGACGAGAAATGGCGCACCACTGACCACACCTATCAAAGCTGGAGCAACCCGGCTACCTTCCTAGCGCAGCTCTACCTGACCGGCGACAGCAAGCACCATTCTGCGGTGCTCGCGATGGTCCGGGCCAATGGCTCCATCAACCCGACGCGACTGGAAAACTACTTCTGGCGCAAGTCCGGGCTGGTCATCGACGACTGGGCACGCTCGCCCGACGGATTTCCGAACCGGTCGGAGTATCAGTACCGCGTGAACTGGGCCGAAGTGGCTCGGTCCTTCGAGGAGACGGCACGAGAAGGTCGTGCACTCGCGGCCTAGCCGCTGATTCATCAAGCCCCGCCGACTACGTCGCGCGGGGCCTTTTCTTGGGCCACGCAGCAACGACCGCCAGAGGAGCCGCCTCAAAATGTGAGGGAAAATGGGAAATGCCCGAGCAAAGCAGCCCCCGCAAGTTCGTTTCCGATTTCAGGGAAGGCGAGCTGCTCTATGACCACACGGACCCTGAGTCGGGGCTCCGCCTCCTTGTCACCAGGGGAGGCTTTTGTTTCTGTGCCTACGTCGGAGTCGAGGCGGACCACACGCTTGCCGGGCTGGACGATTTTTCCTTCCCCTGCCACTGGGGCGTCAACTTCACCACGTGGGGCAAGCCTGGGACCTCTTGGCCTGAGGGGTGGTTTTGGTGGGGCTGGGACTACGGGCACGCCTTCGATGCTCGAGATTTCTTGGCCGACCTCCCGGAGGACACGCCCGAGTCGCTGCGGGAACTGTTGCGCCAAACCGATTCCAGGCGCATGGAGCCGGGGCCGGGCGTGCCTCGGGTGAAGAACTGGACTTTGGACGCCGTCATCCTCGATGGCCTGGACGTTGTCATGGAACTCCGGGAAGCGCTCCAGGCAAGCAATGAGTTCAGTACCTGCTGCTGAAGCGCTGAGGGGCTTGGACCCGCGCTAGGCGGTACCGCCGAGGGACTGCCCGGCGGCAGCGCCGGAGCTTCCGGCCCCCAACTCGAGCACAAGCGCTTCGCCAGACGGAATCTCGTCGGCCAACGCCGCCTCCACGAGCGCCGGCGCCAACGCTTTGGTCGGCTTCACCCCGAGGTCTCGCAGCATTTCAGCCTGGCGGATGACGTTCCCCCGCCCTGTGGTCAGCCGTTTGTGAGCCGAGTCGTAGGCCTCGCGAGCCTGGTTCAGCCGGTTGCCAACAGTATCCAGGTCCTTGACAAAGTCGTGCAGGCGCTCATACAGCTCCGCACCGCGTTTCGCAATGTCCTGCGCGTTCTTGCTCTGAGCTTCCTGGCGCCAGAGGTGCGCAACCGTGCGGACCACGAAGAGGAGCGTCGACGGGCTGACCAGAAGCACGTTGCGGTCCCAGGCCTCCATGAAGAGGTTGCTGTCGTGCGTCACGGCCATCATGAACGCCGGCTCGACGGGCACGAACATGAGCACGAAATCGAGCGACTGCAGGCCGTAGAGGGCCTGGTACTTCTTGTCCGAGAGCCCCTTGATGTGCGTGCGCACCGAATCGAGGTGCCGCTTCACCGACAGGGCCCGGTCTTCGTCGGTGTCCGCGCTGATGTGCTGCTCGTAGGCCAGGAGCGAGACCTTGGCGTCAACGACCAGCCGGCGCTCTTCGGGCAGGTGAATCACGACGTCGGGCTGCGCGCGTGAGCCGTCCTCTCGTTGCTGGCTGTCCTGCACGATGTACTCATGCCCCTTGCGTAGGCCGGAGGCCTCGAGCACGCGCTCGAGCACGAGCTCGCCCCAGTTCCCCTGGGTCTTCGCGGAGCCCTTCAGTGCCTGGGTCAGGTTCTTGGCGTCATCGCTGAGGACCTGGTTCAGCCCCATCAGCAGCTTCACCTGCTCTTGGAGCGCGGAGCGGTCCTTACCCTCTTGGACGTAGACCTCCTCGACCTTGCCCTTGAACTCGGTGAGCTGGTTCTTCAGGGGCGCTAGCAGTTGGCCAAGCGATTCCTGGTTCTGCTCGGAGAAGCGCTTCGATTTTTCTTCCAGGATGTCGTTGGCCAAGGCCTTGAACTGGTCGCTCAGGGACTGGCGAGCTTCCACGAGCATCTGCAGCTTCTCGGCCGCGGCTTCGCGCTCGCCCTCGGCACGGGCCTTCAAATCGGTGAGTTCGCCGGCGAGCCGGGCAACTTCCGCGTCGGCAGCCCCACGGGCCGTCCTTTCCAGGCTCAGCTGGTCCCGCACCAAGCCGTGGGCCTCCCGCTCGCCCTTGACCTCCGCGCTCAGCCGGGAGATGTCCCGGCCACTGGATTCCTTCAGCTCGGTCAGCTGGGCGTTCGTGGTCTCTTGGTGCTGCAAAGCGTCGTCGAGCTGCCGCTGGAGTCCTGGCAAACGACTCGCCTGCTCCTCGAGGGTGGCAATGCGTTGGTTGCCGACGCTGACAGCTTCGGTCTCCGTGTTGAGGCGGCGCTCCAGGTCTGTGCTGCGCTCAACTAGTTCGGGCACGCGTTCCTTGAGGAGCTTCAGCGACGCGCCCTGTTCCGACACTTCGTTGGACAGCCTACGGGCTTCCTCCTCGCTCGTTCGAAGCTGCGCGGCCAGGTCGTCGCGCTCGCCCGTAAGCCTCGGAATCTGGGATGCGCGCTCTCGGAAGGTGGCGGCTTCCTGGTTGGCGTTCTCGACCTCGTCCTGAAGTGCCCCTGCGTCACGCTTGAGGGCCTCGAACGCCGATTGCGCCTGCGCGTGGGCCTCTTCACCCGTGCGCACGCGCTCGCGCAGTTGCGCAAGGTCGCCTTGGGCGGCGGCTTCCGCCTTGCTGACAGCTGCTGCCATTTGGGCTTCGCTGCGACCGCGTCCCAGGAATGTAGCCAGCAGCGCACCAATGACTACGCCCAACAAGACCAAGCCCGGAACCAAGAAGTCAGCCATATGTCCTCATTTTTGAAGTTTCCCGGCTGGATTGTCGTCGACACGACAGCAAAGGCCGCCGGGGACCGCGTCAGGGTTTTCATTATGCAAATAGTCCGCACGAACGCATTGACGTTTCAGGATTTCCGGTTACAGTTCGGGTCATGCAACATATTCGCACAGACAATTCCATGACCGAATCCTCGGACCCCGTCACGCTCGACTCGCTCAAGCATGAGCTCGCGGGCATGTATGCCGGCCTCGCAGTGTTCGTGAACGAGTGCTACCTGCAAGGCGCAGGAAATCGGATGCTGGGAGGTGCAGCCGAGTCGCACCCCGGCGTCCTCGTCGATGCGGTGGATGTGGATGCCACCAGCATCGGCCGGATGCTGCCGCTCTGGTTCCGGTATGGCTACGAGGGCATCGTGAGCGCGGGCTACGACGTGGCGAGCATCGAAGACGACGAGGGGCCGTTCGAGCAATTGAGAAACATGCTCAACATCCTGCGCGTGGACAACCCCCACTTCGACTGGTGCCTCGCGGGAGCGGGAGTCCATCGCAACATGTTTGCGAAGAGTCACCTGGCGGACATGCTCAAGCACGTCGAAGCGCGCAATGGCCTGGACTCTGGCACGAAGCTGGGCCTGGACGAGGTCGCATTGCTCGCGAACATGAACGAACGCAGCGTCCGAAACGCGACGAGCGCAGAGGGCGAGAGCCGCCTGGCGCTACTCGACGATGGCTTGGTCGCCGTCGAGGAGGCGCGTCGCTG
This sequence comes from Variovorax sp. WDL1, assembly GCF_001541225.1. Taxonomy (GTDB): domain Bacteria; phylum Pseudomonadota; class Gammaproteobacteria; order Burkholderiales; family Burkholderiaceae_C; genus Variovorax. The sequence continues at coordinate 244,017 of NZ_LMTS01000025.1, forward strand.
GCTCAAGGGACGCCGCGGCTTCGTGCCGACCCAATTCCGAGAACTACCTGGCGCGCTGGAGGCTGTGCCGGACTCGCTCGACGACGTCGAGATTCCTGTCTTCGTTTTCCGTCGGCTCCGTGCCCTCGCCAGTCGACCAACGCTGGCCAACGCAGCAAAGCATCGAAGGTACGGTGATGACGACTGGCTGGTGCGAGCAAGTCAGGTGTCCGGGCTGTCGGCGGAGCGTGTGAAGGCCGTGGCGCAGCTACCCATGAGCATTCGACCGAACGAGTGCGCAGGCTTGGCCAAGGCGCTGAAGGTGGACGCAGTCTGGTTCACCTATCAGGTCATGACGGCCCTCTTCCCGCAGCAAGTCGACATGCTGCTCAATCCCGGAGCATGGAGCGGTGCCCCGTCGGTCGGGGCAGGCGAGCCTCAAGCCAACTCGGTGACAGTCACTCTGACTGGACCAATGCTCCAGCACGGCTACCTGGACCTCCCTTCGTCGACCAAGGACCTGTTTCCCGCCGATTGCTTCAGCGACCGCGCGGCGGAATCGACGCCTGAGCAGTCCAACCTGGTGGAGCTTGTCTACGGCGCGCACCGCGAAAAGACGGACATCCGCGTGAAGAGTGCCAAGACGATTTCTCCCCGCCGGCGCTTCGTCGGCTGGTTCAACACCGAGCTTGGTGCCAAGCCGGGCGACCGCATCAAGCTTGAGAAGACGGCCGAGCGCGTCTACACGCTGACCCACATTACCAACGCATGAGCAGGAGTCGACCATGGAACTGTCACGTCACGCCCAGATTCGTTGCCAACAGCGCGGCATCCCGCCGCTCATTCGTCAATGGCTGCAGGACTTCGGCAGCGAAGTTCAGACCCATGGCGCCACAAAGCGGTTCTTCGACCGAGAGGCCAAGAGGCGTTTGGCTGCAGCAGTCGGTCCGCAGGTCGTTGACCGTCTCGGAAGCCTGCTGAACGTTTACCTGGTCGAGGCGACGGGCACCGTCGTCACGGCCGCAGTCCGAACTGGGGTCTCCTCGTTTTCAGTGCAATAAGTGACGGTACGC
>NZ_LMTS01000213.1:0-5271 GCF_001541225.1 Variovorax sp. WDL1
CATCTGGGCACAAGGGGCGTGGTCAATAGAGCGCTTACGAACAGTTGGCCAGGGTCATCGAGTAAGTAGCCATGCAGCTTGCGCGACTTGCGCGGGCCGGTGACCTCGCAGGTCCAGATGTTCAAGCTGCTGGGCTGCTTGCGATGGATCTGCAGCTTCTCGAAGCGCTTCTGGACCCATTGCCAGTCGACAACGGCATCCTGCTTGGCGAGTGCTGGAACTTGAGGATGCTCCTGGACATAGCGCTGAAACACCCCAGGGCTTACCAGGAACACCGTGTCGTCCACGGTATGCACCAGTGCCTTGGCATCGTTGAGAATCAGCTTTCGGCTCTGCAAGCCATGCCTAAGCCAGCCCATGAAGTGCTCGCCCGAAGGCTGCTGTGTCGATGCCGAAGATTTAGACGCTGGCACAGGCAGTACCAGCGAACTCGTTGCGAAGGCCGGTACGGGCTCTGCATCCTGTCGCGTCGCAAGGAGGTGTCCGGAGCCCACCATCGCCAGCATGTCTTCCATGACGTCAGGCAGGGGCTGAACTGCGGGCGGTGAAGCCAAGTCAGCGGGGCTGCTGCCTTCCCAAGGTGGCGTCGTCTGTTCTTCCAAGACAGGCTTCGCGGCAGTCATAGGCGGGGCAGCCTCCAAGCCAGCATCCTTCTCGATTGCCGCAGCGTCGACTGCCACCGTGCCGGTAAACGATGCTGGCCGTTCGCCAGCTTCCCAGATCAGCGCGGGAGCTAGACGCAGCAGGGTAAATGAGTGGGACCAGCCGGTCGCACTGGTCACGGTCGCGCGCCAGACCGCCTTCCCGTCCGACGTCGGCTGCAATATGCCGTGGTCCTGAAGCACGTTGAACACCGCAGTGTTGTTCGTAGGGATGCCATCGATGCCCTCTGACAGCAGGTGCGCACGTAGCTTGTCCGAAACCGTCTTGCTCACCAGCCACAAGGCGTCCTCGGTGAGCCAGCCATCGGAGGCTTCGGGCTGGTTCAGCTTCAACTCTTCCTTGAGCAGGTAGCGCAACCCGTCCAGCAGCTTGCGTTGCAGCGCGTGCTTGGGGGCGGCCATAGCGCGCGCGGGATCGCCTCCCAACTCTTGGGCCACGGAAGCGCGGTCGGCCTGTACGACAAGTTCGCCCAGCACGCCGGCGTGCTCGTACTGGCCGGCCAGGACGTAGAGCAGCGGTCCCCACAGGTCGGGATAGCCACTGAGCCAGTCCAGGGCATCACTGTCGAGGAGTTGGCGGTAGAGCAAACCTGTCGCAGCGCTGTGGAGCCGATATTCTCGATCGTCGCGGTAGCGGAAGCGGTATGGCTGGTGCAGCGGGCCATGCCAGGGGTGCCACAGCGAGCCGTCGGCCAGTTCGACGTGCAGATCGACGGCGATCTTGCCGATGTCATGCAGCAGCGCGGCATAGGCGACTGCGGCAGTCCAGGCTTCAGACTGCGCCGCCTGGTCTTCGGGGCTGGCCCCGATGGGCAGCAGATGCGACTGCCGCAGCTTCAGGCTGTAGGCGACGATTTCCAGGCCGTGGTCGAGCATGCCGCCGGGGTAAGCGTGATGATGCGCCTCGGAAGCCGGGAAAGCCTGGACCAGCTCGGCGTAGCGTTCCAGTGGCGCCCGGTACAAGGTGGCGAACTGCTTACGTGAGAGCGACGTGCGCTGCCAGATGTGCTCCAGCAGTTTCTGCCGGCGCGGGGTGGCCAGCAGCGATGCGGCCGACTCGGGCCGCATCAACCCTTTCGGGAGGTCGGATGCGGGAGGTGGCGTCGGAGCGGTAGCGACCGCGGGCCGTTTTCGCTGGAACAGAGAGAGCATGCGGATGTCCTGTCGCGGGCCGAGCGGGGTGCCTTTTTGCCTTTTCGAGGTAGGGCCATTCCCCTTGCAACCCATTCCCTCGCCATTTCGACCCTTTACAGCCTTTGGGTATAGGGCGACGGGTGCTGACCGTCCACCGCCAATGCGGGTTGCGGAAGGGCCGTATTGATACAGGAAGGCTGGCTGTTCACGCCCTACGATGGGCCGATTCTTGGACTCGGGAGAACGCTGTGAGGCCTCAGATTGACAAAGTAAGGAAATTTCCTTACCATGCAGGTATCGCAATCAGGAGAGTCGCCATGCCTGCCATCCACGAAGTCGCCACGCTGACCTCTAAAGGCCAGATCACGCTGCCCAAGCCCATCCGGCAGGCGCTCGGCGTCGATGCCGGCGGCAAGCTCGCGTTCGATCTGCGGGGCAGCGAAGTCGTCGTCACCCGTGTTGATGCCGAGCACGAGGACCCCGCCATTGGCGCGTTTCTGAGCCTGCTGGCCCGCGACATCGAAGCTGGCCGGAACGTCCGGGGCCTGCCCGAGGATCTGGCGCGCGCCATGCTGGAGCATGCTGGCCACGGTGTGAACCTGGACGAGGAGATCGACGGGAAAGTGGAACTCTGATGCAACGGCATGGCTGGACGCTGCTCTTCCACGACTGCGTGATCGAGCAGTTGCAGAAACTGCATGCGGCCGCGAGGCGCGCGCAGGAGAATGACCCGGCGGGCTTCGAGTCCAATGCCAACGTCAAGCTCTTCCGGGCCCTGAGCCAGTTGATGTTGGATGTGGTGCCAGGCGATCCGGCACGCGACGAGTACCGCCAGGGCAACACCTTGGGACCTGCCCACCGCCACTGGCGAAGGGCCAAGATCGGACGGCGGTTCCGGCTGTTCTTCCGGTACGACTCGAAGGCGAAGGTCATTGTGTACGCCTGGGTCAACGATGAACAGACCCTGCGGTCTTCGGGTAGCAAATCGGACCCGTATGTCGTGTTCGAGAAGATGCTCGGACGCGGGAACCCACCAGACGACTGGCACGCGCTGATACAGGCAAGCAAGCAGGATTGGAGCAAACTGGAATAGGCATCCCTCAGTAGCAGGAGACGACCATGAACACCACGACACGCATCAGCACCGCAGAACGCCTCGGCCGCACCTTGGGTCGCGGATGGCGTGCCTACGTGCGCGGCGAACGCCGGGCATCGAGTTGGTTGGTGTCCAAGGGGATGCCGGCGGCCGGTGCCACCGCGTTCGTGTGGGTGGTCAAGCTGGTTGCGCTCGGGGTGCTGCTGTACACCACCTTCTGGCTGGCGGTGTTGCTACTGCTGGGCGTTGCGGCGGCATGGTTGGCTGGCAATTCGGCTAGGGATGATGACCGCTGGGCGCAACAGGATGAACTGCGCAATGGCGAGGCGGGCTTTGGCCTGTATTCTTCCAATGGCCAGCGGCTCGACCCTCACGACCCGAACGATCCGTTCGATGACTGAGGTTTGGACTGTCCGTCACAGAACCTTGCCGGCTACCTTGTTTACACCTGACCCGGCGCTATCACGCGCTTCCTTGGAGCCGACAGCAAGGTTCTGAGCAATCACCCCAGCCTTAACTCCGACCCACCCCAAGGCAGCGACCCAAAACGTCGGCAGGACCAGAAACATCGTGCCCGTGACGAACATTAGGAGCATGTCACCGAAGGCGTTGTTCAGTCCTACCAACGGGTCGAAATTGGTGTGCGGCCGGTTCCAGCCGAACCCCCAGCCATAGAGCGCGTCGAGGATGGTGCTGTCAATCCAGCGTGCAAGCTGAAACCAGAAGTCCGTGAAGAACAGCGCGAACTGCACGACGCTGACCGTGACCACCGTCTTCAGGTCATAGGTGCCCACGACCAGCACGAGCGGGATGCAGATAACCAGTGCCATCTTGAGCAATGCAAGCACCATGGGCAGGGCCTGCCTCGCGACGTCCATGGCTGGAAACGCGGCAATCGCGCCGACTGCCATCCCAACATCGCCCGTGGCCCGCGTCACAATGTTCGGCAGGGTCTTGTCGATCTGGCCGCCGTAGTCGGTATAGACGCTGCCCTGGTTCAATTTCTGCTGCCGCGGTGACGCGATCGTGCGGATTACCGAGTCGTCCACCTCGGCTCGGCTCAGGAACCCGGCCCAGCCCGCCAGGCGATTGAGCAGGCTCGGGTCCACCTGTCCCAGCAAGCGTGCCCGCAGGCCATTACCGCCATCGGCCCACCATTGCCTGCAGGTCGGGTAGCCACCGCCACTGGATACCTGAGCCAGCCCGGCGTCGCGGTTGCTGTCATAGGGCCAGTCATCGCGCGGCGTGCTGGAACGGTACGTGTCGTAGTAGCCGTTCGTGTCGGTGAAGAACCGCGATCCGATCCAGGTCACGTCGTGCATCTGCTGCTCATCGAGCTGAGGGCGCTGCATGAACAATTTGGCCCGTGCAGGCCCATAGCAATCCCGCGAGAAATCCGCTACTTCCTGAGCCAGCACCGGGTCATCGATGCGCGTGGCGTCGATCTCCATGCGCATCTGCCGCAGGTCCGTGCCACACGGGATCGCCGCCACCGAGGCGCTCGTGACGGCGCGCGAGAGTGCATGCATGAACGCCCACCAGACGGGCACCTTCGCCGACTGGTTGTTGATGGTGCTGAAGGACTGCGACCAGCCGGTATCCGTGGGCTGCGGCACGCTGACCTGGCACTGGGCCGAGCGCGAGCTGTCGTACTGGATGGTGTTCAGGTCCACGTCGATGAACGGAATGCCGGCGAACATCACCACCACGATGGCGACGAAGACCCGGTTCTCGATGCGGGCGGCGCTCAGCACGCCTTTATTGCCCTCGTCGGCACCTTCCGCACGGGCCTTCAACCACTCCTGCACGATGATGGCGACGAAAGGCAGCGCGAATACCCCGCTGGATACCAGCACCGCCCAGATGCCGTTGTTGACGATCCAGGACACCAGCGTCAGGTAGTACTCCAGGTAGTCGGTCGTGAAAAGCGTCATCGCGCCATCTCCCCTCAACCGGCCTGCATCAGCAGGCTGGCTTCCAGCGCCACGATGGCGACGACGCCCGCGACCTCGGTGCGCACCAGGCGGCGCCGCGCCTGGGCGTCGTCCTCACGTACCAGCAGCCGGCGCCGCATCCAGACCCAGCCATAGGCCGTCGCCCCGTACAGGCACAACCGCCACACGAAGAAGTAGCCCGATGCGGCCGCGAGCCACCGCTCCCAGCCGGCCACGCTCCCGACCAGGTAGATGCCGGCGACGTTGGCCCCCACCGCAGCGGCGACGATCACCACCGCCCACAGCAGTGCTTTCGCCGCGCGCCGGCTGAACAGCCAGCGCAAGGGGCGCCAGGTCATGCGCATTGCGCTCATGGCCGGACTACCGGATTGCCCTTCTGCAACTGGTCGAGGCGGTCGGGCACCGGATCGCCCTCGTAGATGCC
>NZ_LMTS01000213.1:5281-6090 GCF_001541225.1 Variovorax sp. WDL1
ATGGCGCTGGATGATCGCCATCGGCGAGTTGTTCGCCAGCTCGCGGCGCAGCTCCAGCTCCGTTTTCAGGTTGCGGATCTCCCGGTCGAGCGTGTCGCTCTCGTGGTTCACAGCCTCGACCGCCAACTCGTTGGCCGCCACGTTGGGCTCCTTCTTTCCCGTGAGCAGCGTGCGCTGGAGCAACAAGGCCTTCTCCAGCACCGACGACAGCGCCACCTCGGACGCAAGGCGCCGCGCCAGCAGGTCCTGGTCCGGCTCGTCGCGCAGCGCCTCGATGACGCCGCGCGTGATCGGCAGCGACGTGCTGCCGGCCTCGCGCAAGTTCTCGAAGGTGGTGATGCGCACGCCGGAAACCAGTTCCTGCAAGACTTCCAGTTTGGCTTCGTACTCCTCCTGGATCAGCGGCGTCAGCCCGACGCCGGGCACCGTCTCGGTCTTGGTGCAGGAATCGCACGTGCGCTGCACCTGTTCCCCGAGGACCCGGGTGGCCCATTCGGTCGCCTGCTGCGGCGACGTCCAGGTCTGGCAGGACAGGCTCGCGCAACTGGCGGGCGAGATGGAGGACGTGTCGGTCACGCCGCGCCCGTTGACCAGGTTGTAGCCCGCGCGGGTGACGTCGCCGACCACCCGAATGGCGGACTGGCCTGCGCCACCGGCATTGCTGCCGCCCACCCAGGGAACGCCGTCGTTGCCGCGGCGCGTCTCAGCCTGCTCGACGGCCGAAACGGCATCGTTGCTGCCAACCGCGTCACGCAGGGCCATGCCTTCGGCCATCTGGCTCCAGCCAAGCTGGCCGCCCGCCGTCTCGG
>NZ_LMTS01000213.1:6184-7061 GCF_001541225.1 Variovorax sp. WDL1
GTTGGTCAGCAGGTTGTACAGGCCGGGATCGGCGCGCTGAATGATCAGCGCCGGCAGGGACGCCACCGCGCTGGTGGCACTCTGGATCACGTTGCTCATGATCTGCTGGAAGCCGTTCGTGATGCCGTTGAGCTGATTGCGCAGCGTGGTCTGGATGCTCATGTCGCCGCAGATCAGGTTGCTGTTCCACCCCAAGCCGACCCCGATGGAGCGCATGCCAGCCGCGCGGCCCATGGACACCGCGCTGCCGCCTCCGATCGAGTACATGACGTCATCGCCAATGACGGGGCCGCTGTTCTGGTATCCGACCTGCGCCCACGCCAGGCCGCAGACCAGAGCGAGCGTGCCGGCCAGCGCCGTCGGGCGCAGCAAGTAGCACGTCTTGGCGGAAAGGTTCATCGGTTCAGGACGCTTCATCGTGGCACCTCAGAGGAAATCGACGCTGCCCAGGAACACCTGCCCGCGGCGTTCGCAGCAGGCATACGGCCGCCACAGCGCCCAGGCGTAGTCGCCTTGCTGGGCCTGGGTCAGCGTGCCGCTGTGGGGGAAGACCACGCAGGTGTTCGACAGACGAGGGGTCAGCTCCTGCCACTTCCCGGTGGAGGTATCGCCTTCGACCAGCGCCCCGGCCGGCCAGTAGCCGTCACGGGCGTTGGCGAGCAGTGGCTGGTACACGTGCAACTGCCCGCGGCGCGTGACGACATCGCCCGCGCGCTGGGCCACCACCGCCCCGGATTTGTGGTCGTCGGTCTGGTGCAGGAAGCCACCGCGTGGATAGACATTGCCCCAGAGGTTCATCGTGGTGCGCGCACCGACCTCACGCATGCCCGGAATCAACGCCTCCGGGTAGGCCATCTCGGGCACGTTGTAGCGCCAG
>NZ_LMTS01000213.1:7145-8870 GCF_001541225.1 Variovorax sp. WDL1
GTAGCCGGAGGACGAGGCGAACTGGTTGAACACCTCGCCGCCGGGATGGCCGATAACATCGCTGTTCTTGAATTTGGCGAGGTTGTTTTCATGATCCTCGTTCGTGGTGCCGTCCCCGCCGGCCTGGGCCGAAGGATTGGGCGTGCTCATGGCGCGCACTTCAACCCAGGGGTTCTCGCCGGTGTTCGAGTACGACGACACCACTGCATCGGGGATGTAGTGCCTGACCTTGACGGAGGTACGCACCGTGCAGCCGGTCCAGGTGCAATAGAGCCAGTAGCAGATACCCACCACCCGGTATTCCAGGCAATCGGGCGAAGCCACTGAACCCACGATGGTTGCCGTGTTCAGGGCGTAGCTGCCCGTGGCGCTAAGCAGCAGCACGGACGCGACAGCAGCTCGCATGCGGCGCAGAAGGTCGAATGGGTGGATCACGGTTCGGTCCTCCGGTGCTGTTCGATCCGCGCGATGGCGCGGGCCACGTCCGGCTCGCCATAGACCACATAGCGCTGGTCCACCACGACGGCCGGGACGGCGGTGATGCCCAGGCTCCATGCGTCCGTCACGCCCTGGTAGGCCGTCGCGATGCGCCGCTGAAGGTCAGTGCCTCCCTGGGTCAGCCGACGCTTGACCAGGGCTGTCGCCTGGTCGGGGTCGGTGGGCAGATTCGCCGAAAGCTCGGCCTCGATGCGCGGCGCTTCATCCAGCTCGATCAGCCGTTCGCCGCCCATGGTCTTGACCGGGTGGTGGCCGTCGGTGACGACCACCACGTCGGCGGCGAAGGTGACCGGGCTGAACACCGCCAGGGACGCCGGCAGCGCCACGGCCAGGCCAAGGGTTCGCCAGCCTGGTGCGAACCGGGTAAAAGCTGCTGGCATGTCATGCGCCCCGGAAGTTGATCAGGGCCATAGTCAAACGCCGAACCCCATGCGGTCCCAACAAACAATGCGCATCGCGGCCACCCCGCATACCTGCTTGTGTCGCCGCGAAGAAAAAGCGGAGGCCGAAGCCTCCGCGCTGATCAACGAAGCAGTGCAACACTTACAGCAGGCCGGACTCCGCAAAGGAGAACGGGGCACCCTGGCCGACGATGATGTGGTCCAGTACCCGCACATCGATGAGCGCCAGCGCGGCCTGCAGTTGCTGGGTCAGCACGCGATCCGCGATCGACGGCTCGGACATGCCCGAGGGGTGCTGATGTGCGAAGACCACCGCAGCGGCATTCAATTCCAGCACACGCTGTACGACGACACGCGGATAGACCGAAGTCGAGTTGATCGTGCCCCTGAACAACGGCTCGTAGGCCAGCACCTGATGCATGCTGTCAAGGAATACAGCGACGAATATTTCGTTGGGCTCGGCCACCAGCTTCACGTGCAGGTAGTCGCGCACGGCCGTGGGGTCGAGGAGTTTCGGACCCGCTTTGAAAACCCGCTTCTCCAGCAGTGCAATGGCTTGCTGGATGATCCAGTCCTCGTGCTGGGCAGCGATGGCGGAAAGCGACTCCAGGCAGGAGTCATTGACGACGAAAGACATGGCGAACCTCCAAATGGTGAGATCGGAGGGCGCGCGCCCGGGGAGGGCAAGCCCTCCTGGGGAACGAACAAGGTGCATCCATCACCGCGGGAGCGGTGATCGTTCGCGGCCAGGATGCGAGGCGAACGGGTTGCGGTCAGCGCAGCGGACTGCGCCGTAGCCTTGAAGACCGGGGCTACCTGGGCATGT
>NZ_LMTS01000213.1:8880-13946 GCF_001541225.1 Variovorax sp. WDL1
GTAGGTGTGGCGGCGGGATCGCGGGCCGCGAGCATGTCCATGGCCGACAGCAAGGCATCGCCCTCGATCGGACCCTGCAGCAGGATAGCCTTGCCGGTTTCGCGATCGTGTAGCCGCAGCGACGGCGTGGCGGTCACGCCGCTGTTCGTGGCTTCCGCAGTTTGGGCGCGAATCGCCGCGTCGGGCCGCTCGCTCGCGATGCACTGCTCGATGGGTGGCGTAAGGTCGGGGTAGCGCAGGTCCTCGGGCAAGCCCTGACCGTCGCTGCGCGTGTGGGCATATACCCACTCGACGGCCTGCCAGAAGGCGGCATGACCGCTGGCTTGGCCCGCGCATTCCGCCAGGCGCGCTTCCGCGGACGCGGCCGGCTCATGCGCTGCCAACGGGAGGTGATGCCATTGCAAGGCCACGTCCGCATTGCCGGCCACCCAACGCTTGAGCACTGGGAAATAGGACCGGCAGAACGGGCATTCGAGGTCCGCGTAGAGCGTCAGCGTGAAGCGTCCTTCCGGATTGCCCATCTGCCACGGAGGCCCAGCCACCTGCGTCTCGCTGACTGGCGCTGAAGTCTGAGGCGTGGACTGCCCGGGCCAACGGGACACGAGCCAGATCAGCAGCAGTGCAACCAGCGCTGCGGCCACTGTCCAAGGCCAGCTGGGCCGCCAGTGCCGACGGCGGAACGCCTGCACCTGCATCGGAATGGAAGGACGTTTCTGTTCCATGGCGTTCTCCGGTGTACGGCAGATTCAGGGCAGGTCCAGGGTCGGCGACTCGATGCCACGTGCCCGGTCGATCTTCTCAGCCACCTTGAAGGCGGCATCCAGCTCGCTGACGCCGTGCTGCTGCATGAGTTGGTAGCGTTCTGCCTTCTCCTCGGGCTCGGTTTGCGCGAGCGCGAGGTAGAGACTTGGCGGCACGGCGCGGAACAGCACTTCCATGCTCTTGGAGAGGATGACGCCCTCGGTGAACTTGCCCGCTTCCTTGCGTGCGGAGAGCATCAGCGCCTTCTGCGCCGGCGAGAGTTCGCGGAAGCGCGCGATCTTCTCCACCTCGTCCGGCGGCATCGACAGGCACACCCACCACTCGATCATGTTGAGCATCGGCTCCGCTGCACGTGGCAGGTCGTCGATGTTCTGCGTCGCCAGCCAGAACCAGGCGCCCAACTTGCGCCACATTTTTGTAATTTTCACGACATAGGGCGCGAGCAGCGGGTTCTTGGTGATGATGTGACCTTCGTCGGTCACGTTGACGATCGGCCGTCCCAGGTACTGGTCGCGCTCGGCGATGTTGTTCACCGTGCTGATCAGGCTGATGTAGGCGATGGAGAGCTGCGCGTTGTAGCCCTCGCGGGCATAGGTCGCCAGATCGACCAGCGTGACGTCGGCCTCGGGCCACGGCGTGCCGTCGCGGTCGAACATCTCGCCGTCCGTGCCTTGGCAGAACATGTCCATCGCGTCCGCCATCTCCAGCAGCCGCGCACGGCGCATCTCGGGCAACGTCGGGTCCTGGCCACGGATGCGCAGTGCATTGCGCACATCGCGCGTGAGCACGGTGCGCTTCTCCGCCACGCAATGTTCGGCGGCGTCGAGGATGCACTGGCGGATCAGCGAGCGGTCGGCCCGCGTCATCCGCGCTTCTTCCTTGTCTTCGCCGCCCGTGATCATCAGCCGTGCCGTGATCTCCAGTTCGCCGAGCACGTCGCGCTGCTCATCCGCCTCCATGGCCGAGGCATCCGGTGGCTGGTCTTCGTCCAGGGCATCGGCATCGAGCGTCTGCACGTCGCTGGGCGTTTCGATCAGCCGGCGTGCGTCGGCGAACGGCGCCAGGCTGATGCCCGATCCGGGGGCCAGCTTGACCCGGTTCACGGTCAGGCCCAGGCGCCGCGCGAAGTCGCTGAACAGGCCGAAGCTGTTGCCGGCTTCCACGATGAAAAGCCGCGGCCGGTAGATGGCCGTCACCTGGTTCAGCAGGTTGTTGAGCGTGGCGGACTTGCCCGAGCCCGTAGGGCCAAACAGAAACAGATGGGCATTCATCTGCCGATCCAACCTGTTCAAGGGGTCGAACGTAATCGGGCCGCCTCCGCGATTGAACATCGTGATGCCGGGGTGCCCCGTGCCCTGGGCGCGGCCCCACACCGGCGACAGGTTCGCCGCGTGCTGGGCGAACATCAGCTGCGTGTACCAGCGGCGCCGATCCTTGCCGGGGTTGTAGCAGCACGGCAGCCAGCGCAGGTAGCTGTTGAGCGGCGCCACCTCGTCGTCCTCGCGCACCGGTTGCAAGCCGGCGTTGAGCATGACGTTCGCCAGGTCCAGGCCGCGCCGATCCAGTTCCGCCTCGTCGCGCCCGCGCAGGTAGAACGCCAGCGTGCCCCGGTAGAGCTTGTGCGCGCTGCCGATCAGGGAGCGGGCCTCGTGCACGTCCTTGAGGGTCTGCTCCGACGCCAGCGTCTCGCCCACGGCCTTCTTCGCCAGGTGGTTCAGATCCGATTCCAGGACATCCTGCGGCGTGGCGACCATCGTGAGACACATCAAGGTGTCCTCGGGCATCTGGTCGAACAGCGTGTTGATCGCGTCCCCCTTGCGGGTCTCGCCGGTCAGGTGCCCCGTGCCGGGCGGCATGCGCAGCCGGTCGGTGATCAGCACGCGGTGCGGCATGCCGTCGAAGTACCAGGCCCCTTGCGCCACGTCCGAGCGCGGCTGCCCGAAGAACAACCGCTGGCTGAAATCCCGCCCGCTCGCCAACTCGATCTCGCCGGCCTCGGTCTCGTCCGGGTAGCGCGCCAGCGAGTAGAAGCGCTCCCCGTCCTCCGCCCCAGGACCGAGCAGCGTGGGGCGCGGGTTGAACCATCGCAGCAGCCAGTCGTGAACGTCCGCTGCAACCATGCGCCGGGCCTGGATGCCGGCATTCGCCAGCCCGCCGCACAGGCGATCGCAAACGATGCCCAGCATCTGCTCGGGTGTCTGGCCGCGGCGGTTTGCCTGTCCCTGACCGCTCGCGCGGCGGTACACCACCATGCGCACGCGCCGCGTCTGGCCGCGCCAGCGCAGCCGCGTGACCACCGTGTCCTCGAACAGGCCGCCGGGCTTGGCCACAGCGCGCATGTGGTGGCCGAAGAAGCGCAGGTAGAACTCGGTGAACGCCGAGCCGCGCGCACGTGGCTGCACGTAGTCGCGCAGCGTCTGCATGTACTGGTCGAAGCTCGGTTCGTCCTGGGCATAGAGCTGGAGCACCCAGGGGTTCTCGTCCAGTTCATCGAAACTGTCTTGGAGTGCGTTTTCCAGGGCATCGCGGGCGTGGGCGAGCCAGCCAGGCTCCCGGCCTTCGGTGCCCAGCGGCACCAGCTCGAAGAACGCCGCCACCGATTGGCCGTCCTCCAGGAGCATCGATTTCGACTCGGGCATGAACTCCACCCAGGGCAGCAGTTCCACGAAGGACGGCGCAACGTCGTACAGCGCCTGCTCGTCGGCCAGGGTCGCTGGCTTGCGGCCGTGGACTGCCGAACCGGGTTCGGGGATGCCGGCCTGGCGCAAGGCCTCGACGTGGCGCTGCCAGCTGTCCGGCTGCTCATCGCTGGCCGGGTTGCTAGAGCCGACGCCGGCCAGCTTCGGCCAGGGGAGTTTCCACCGCATCAGTAGTCCTCCACGCGCTCGCCCGGCATCGCGTACTGGATGCGCTGGTAGAGCGGGAAGACGGTCGTGTAGCCGGGCACCGGCACGGGATCGGTGCCGGCCAGGTGCGGGTACACGTACATCACGAGATCGGGATTGGGCAGGCGCTGGAACTGGCGGTGAACCTCATTGCGCGCGGTGCGCGTGTAGCGCATCTGCTCGACAGGTGCGGCCTGCACGTCGGCGTCGGTCAGGGGCCGACGCAGGCTCTGGCGCGCATCGAGCAACTGGCGGCCGGCGTTCCGTCCGGCTGCGCCACCGCCGTCGCCGGCCTCCTGCTGCCAGATGTCCATCATCGTGCGGTCACCGTGGGTCAACAGCTTTTCCTTGCTGGTGGCGCAGCCGGCGAGCACCGCGACGGCGAGGGCCAGTGCTAGGCCACGGGCCAGGTTAGTCAAGTTCAAGGGCATGGCTTTCTCCTGCGCGGTGATCGACCTTGCGGCCTTCGGGATCGAAGTCGATGGCGAGCGGCTTTTCGAGGTGGACGGCAACCTTGGCGCCGGGTTGGACATAGACGGCGGCGAAGGCTTGGCCGTAGAGCTTGTTGACCCAGGCCGACATGTCCCGGACACCGCCCGCGAGAATCTGGCCGACCGCTTCTTGGCCGGTGATGCCCACGGTGCCGATGGAGCCGTCCGAGCCGACATAGGACATGCGGCCGCTGCCACTCTCGATGAGCGAGGCCACACCGGCACCGGCCGCGGTGATTAGGGCCTGCGAGCCGAGGTATTGCTGGGCGTTGCTGCGCCGCTCGCCGCTGACGCAAGGAATGCCGTGGGGATCGCTGATCCAGCCCAAGCCGTCGCGCTGTTGGTTGTTCTGCTGGTTGCCCTCGCGGTCTTCGGGGATCGTGCGAATCGTGCCGTCGTTGAAGACGAACGTGATGCTGCGCACCTGACCTCGCACGCACGAGAGCGTCCAGTCGCCCGAGGCGGTGCCGCTGAACACGGCGCCGGCCACGTCGGGAATGTCGATGCCATTGGCGGTCAGGTTGTCCGGCCCGACCAGAACTTTGAACGGATAGGGATCGTTGACCGTGCCGTCGATCGGCACGCGGCCGATCAGGGCCGTCATCGCCACCGATCCCATTAGCGTCGAGTTGGTCGGCACGGTATAGACCGGCTTGGCATTCTTGACCCCGGCGGCGCGGGCGCCCGCGTTGGCCACGGTTTCAGCGGTGGTTTCGAGCGTGCTCTGCGCCGGGCCGAAGCTCGTGGGGAAGCTCATGCCGCCGCTCGCGCCACGCCCCCCGTTGCGCCCCTCGGCGGGCTTTGCGTCGTCCGGCTCGACCCACCGCACGCCGCCCTCCATGCCGGCCTCGTCGCCGCCCTGCAGCCCCAGGCCCACGGGCAGGTCCGCATGGCCGCCGCCGCGCCCGCCGATGCTGTCCAGGCGCCG
>NZ_LMTS01000213.1:14098-15396 GCF_001541225.1 Variovorax sp. WDL1
CTCTTCACGCTGCGACTTGTTGTCCGAGAGCGCGGTCTGAAGCTCGGTGCGCAACTGCTTCACTTGGGCAACGAGCGTCGCCACGGTGTCGCGCGGGGTGTCGCCTTCGATGCCCAGCGCCTTCATTTCCTCGGGCGTGAGCTGGGCGCCGTTGTCCGCCGCGGGTGGCGCCGTGCCGCCTCCACCCGAGAACAGCCGGATACCGGCGAACAGCACCAGGATGGCGACAGGGATCATCAGCCACTTGAGCAGGCCGTTACTGCGCATGGCGGGCCTCCTTGGCGTTCTCGTCGCCGTCCGGCTGCGGCAGATGCACGGCAGGGTCGAAGCGGTGAATCGCCGGCAGCAGCGACTGCGCGAGGCCGCGGCCGCGCGTGACCAGGTACAGCACGGTCGTGTCCTCGGTCGTGCCGCGCGGGCCCAGCGCCTTGTGCTGGAAGGTGGCGGTGAGGAAATCGCCTTGCAGCACGCGCGGGTCGAGCGCGACCCAGTCGGCGCCGGTGTTGGTGAGGCGCACGGCAGTCACCCATTGGTCTTCCAGGCGCCACGACGCGAGCACGGCCGCGCGCACCGGCAGCGTTGGCATCAGTGTGTCCAGGTCGAGGTCGCGGGGAAGGTTGACCCGCATGACGCCCGGAAGCGGCTCGACGGTGCGCAGCGGTGCGTAGAGGTTCTGCGCGGCGAAGCGCGTCAGCACGACAGGGACCGGAGTTTCGCGCCGCGCGGTCCGCGCACCTGCCTGGCCCTGGGCGCGTGCCGGGGCCTCGGCACTGTCGGCCTGCTCGCCATAGCGTCCCGGTGCGCTGTCACCCTCGACGATGCGCACCGGCTCCAGCTCGGCTTCCCCGTCCTTGGGCGGTTCGGCTGCGATGTCCAGCAGGATCAGCGCGCCCGTGTCGGCGTCCTGCAGTTGCAACCGCGTGGGCTCGATCGGCTCGCTGGCACGCAGGTACACCGCGCCGCCCGCACTCTGCACGCGCAGGCGTTTGCCCACGCCTGCGGGCACGCCCACGCGCACGTTCCGGTCGATGAATACGATGCGTTCCTGACCGACCTTCAGCGGCACTGCCAGTGGCATGCGTTCCCAACGCAGGATCTCCACCGCCTGGGCGACGGGTGCCGCGGCCACGGCCAGTAGCCCCAGCAGCGCGAGTACAGGATGCTTCATGGGGTGTTTCCTCCTTGAGGCGCTTGCGGATTCAGGTCACTCGGCGCCGGGCGCGCCGGCTCCGGTGCACTGATGCGCTGGGGCGCGCCTTCGTAGCAGTCCAGCGCCAGGCCGAACGGGTTGCGGGCGG
>NZ_LMTS01000213.1:15406-15726 GCF_001541225.1 Variovorax sp. WDL1
ATAGCGCACCAGGGCGCGTTTGACCTGCTCGGCGCCGTAGTACTCGTCCGCCGTGATGTCCAGCGTCACCACCCAGTCGCGATCGGACACGGTGCGCACGCGCGCCGTGGGGTCGTCGCCATAGCCGCGGCCGGGAATCTCATAGATGCCGCGCACGCGCTGACGCAGCTCGCCCGTGGAGCGGCGGTAGTCATAGTCCGCCCGCAGGAAGGCCTGGCAGGACGGGGTGAGGTACGGCGAGAGCGTATGGAGGTTGCGCGAGTAGTCTTCTTCGCCATTGGTCGGCCAGCGGTTCAGCGTCTGGAACACGTAGAACGTGA
>NZ_LMTS01000191.1 GCF_001541225.1 Variovorax sp. WDL1
CGCCGCTGAAGGTGGTGCTGCTGTTGTCGCCTCCCGCCGTGAGCGTGCCGGTGCCCAGGGCCACGAAGCCGAAGCCCGCCAGGCTGCCGATGGTCTGGCTGAAGTTGTTGAGGTCCAGCGTGGCGCCGCCGCCGAGCGTCACCGCGCTGGCGGCGTTGAAGGCATTTGCCGCCCCAGCCCGCAGGGTGCCTGCGCTGAGGGTCGTCGTCCCAGCGTAGGTGTTGG
>NZ_LMTS01000296.1 GCF_001541225.1 Variovorax sp. WDL1
CTTCGGCCAGCCTCTCGCTGTAGCGGATGGAGACGTATTGCGAACCCCTGTCGCTGTGATGCACCAACACGCCTTCACGCTCGCTGCGACGCGCGTACAGGGCCTGCTCCAGCGCGTCGAGCACGAAGTCGGTCTGCATCGAGCTACTGACCCGCCAGCCAACGATGCGCCGCGCGAAGACATCGATGACGAAGGCCACGTACACGAAGCCCTGCCAGG
>NZ_LMTS01000344.1:0-3715 GCF_001541225.1 Variovorax sp. WDL1
GGCGCTGACGCCGTCGTAGGCCTTCAGGTACACGTCCTCGTACTTCACGCTGCGCCACAGTCGCTCGACGAACACGTTGTCTCTCCAGCAGCCGCGACCGTCCATGCTCTGGCGTGCGCCGATGCGCGCCACTTCGGCGACGAACTCGGCACTGCTGAATTGGCTGCCCTGATCGGTGTTGACGATCTCCGGCGCTCCCCAGCGAGTTGCTGCCTCGCGCAGGGCCTCCACGCAGAAGTCGGCCTCCATCGTGATCGACACTCGGTGCGCGAGCACCCGGCGGCTGTGCCAATCCAACACCGCCACCAGATACACCCAGCCGCGCGCCATCGGGATGTAGGTGATGTCGAGGGCCCAGACCTGGTCGGCCCGCTCGATGGCCAGCCCGCGCAGCAGGTACGCGAACACCGGGTGCGCCGGGTGCCGCTTGCTCGTGTTGGGCTTGCGGTACAGCGCCTGGATGCCCATGCGCCGCATCAGCGTGCCTACATGCCGGCGCCCGACCTCCACGCCTTGCAGCCGCAGCAGATCGCGCAGCATCCGGCTGCCCGCGAACGGGTGCTCCAGGTGCAACTCGTCGATGCTGCGCATCAACGCCAGCTCGGCCTCGGCAATCGGCTTGGGGTGGTAGTACGCCGTGCCCCGGCTGATGCCCAGCAATTGGGCCTGTCGCTTGATGGACAACTCGCCGTCACGGTCGATCATCGCTTTGCGCTCAGCAATCCCGCTTTGGTGAGCGCGCCCTCTAAAAAATCATTCTCCAGCGTCAGCTGCCCGATCTTGGCGTGTAGCGCCTTCAGGTCCACTGCCGGAGCCTCCGGCGCCGCTGTGCCGCCGAACACGCCCGCGGCGCGTTCCAGCAGTTGCCTGCGCCATTCCGTGACCTGGTTGGGATGCACGTCGTGCTTTTGCGCCACCTCGGCAATCGTCTTGCCGTCGGCCAGCGCCTCGATCGCCACCTTGGCCTTGAATGCCGCAGAGTGGTTGCGGCGGGGTCTTCTGCTCATCTCGTCTGCTCCTGTCATACGGGGCTCTGTCCTCGCCCATGGGAGCAGCCTATCCACTTTGCAGCGTGTTCAGATTTGCGGGGCCCGCTCTCTCTTCCACGCGGCATTCGACATGGAGCGCGAGGCGGCGGAGGATTTCGCTGCGCTGACTGATCTGTTCCGCGAGTTCCGTGATTGCCACGACCTGTATTCCGAGGTCGAGAAGCTGGACATCCATGAAGATTTCCAAGGGCGCATCGATCGGCTAGTGGCCCTGCAGGTGTCGCTCAGATTTGCCGAGCGTTCAGTGCTCATTGGCGCGACGACAGAGGGTGCTCGGCGTTCGCCGATGAAAGTGGCGTATGTCCTGGCTTTCCCAAAAGGAAAGGAGCCTACGGAGATCTCGACGGCCCGAGCGATGACGATCGGCGTTTAGCGCCTCGACCGCCGGCTGGAAGTAACCCATACAGGACGAGGTCCGTAGGCCCGCTGCCGTCCGGTGAAGGAAACCAGCGCTACCGTAGAACGCCTGGGATCTTAGCGAGGTGGGTACGCGTTGCGCGGAGGCCTGGCCGGCCGGCGGGTCCTGCCGAGCAGGGATCTCAGCTTGGCGTCCCATGAGTCTTCATCGGCGGGATCCGACGGACCAAGGCAAAGTCAAGTGACGCGAAAGGCGAGGTCCACTGACGCGTTCTGCAGTCGCATTCCCAGCACTGCAGGCAGGCAGGCAGGCAGGCCGTCGCCGGCCACGGGTCGCTGCAGGCGGCGGGGGCGACTAAGTTGCAAAAATTTCAAGGTACGGTGAACCGACAGGAGGCCAAGGGGAGGGAGCTCACTTGGACGATTTCCTCGCGCGCGCGGCCTGTGGCTTTTCCTCGCCTTCCCTGCGCGCCTCAAGCTGGCGCAGCGCGGCCGCAGTCGCAGCTTGGATCTCTCGGAGCTGCGCAATCTCGCGATCGGCCTGATCCTGCTGGCGCTGCAGCTGCGAGGCGAGGTCGGTCGTCCGCTGCTCCGCGCCGGCGGCGCGCTCGCGCAGAGTGGCAAGCTCAAGCTGCGCTTCCTGGTGCTGGCGCGACCAGGCCGCTGCTGCCTCTCGGTGAGCTGACTTCTCTGCCTGCAGAGCCTGCCATGCCGTTGCCTGAGCACCTTGAGCGGCCTCGGCATCGGCAGCGCGCGCTTTTTGCTCTTTGGCGAGCTCGACGTTGGCCTGGCGTGTGGCCATGCGCTCGCGATCGATCTCGGAAAGGAGACGGCGTTCCTGTGCCAGATGGCGCTCCTCGGCTTCCTCGGCGGCGCGCTGCCTGGCCAGGAGCTCCATCGCAGATTTCTCCCGCAGCGCCTCCTTGCTCGCGACAGCCTCTTCATGGGCCTTTCGCAAGCGGCGCACCTCCGCCTCCGAGGCGCTGAGCATCCGAGCAGACTCTTGCTGCTGCGAGTGCATCTGCGCCTGCATCGCTTCGACGGCCTGCTTCGAGGAGGCGAGGGCTTCATCCAGCTTCACGCGAGCTTGCTCGAATGAGGCCTCGCGTTGCTTCAGGTCCGCTTCCTTCAGTGCGAGCGCGCTGCGCTCCAGCTCGAGCTCGCGCCGGGTCGCCTCGGTCTTCTGGACCTGTACTTGGTCCGCCTCCCGGCGGGCAACGTCCCAGAACTGCTGGGCCGCCTGGACTACGGAGAGCGGGGCGTCATCGTCGCGGGGAGCAGCTGGCGGTGCTTGCATGCCGACCAGGCGCGCCGGCAGTCGGGCGAACCATTCGTCCAGATGAGCGCTCACGGTGTTTGGCGAGCCGCCCCCCAGGCGCATGCGAACGCGCTCGATCGTGGGCTTGATGCCTTCGGCGACCAGCGCATCAGCGGCGCCGAGCACGTCCTCGAGCTGGATGCCCGGCCGACCCGGGCGCGGCCGCGCTGCGGCGCCGGATTGGAGTCGCGAGACGCTCGTATTTCCTGATTGCATGGCTCTGCCCGGTTGGCTAGGTTTAGGTCTCATAAGTAAATTTATGAGACCTTAATGTTGAGTATTTAGCGTACATCATACATAATAAGATAAGAAAACGTCAAAACACCATGCAGCCAGATTCTCTACCCGCTGTGCTTTCGGTTCACCCGGTGCTCGATCCCGCCCGGCTGTCGCGGCTGACCGAGGAGTCCGCGCGAGAGCTGATCCGCCAGGGCCAATCTGCCAACACGCGCGCGTCTTACCAGGGCGCCATGCGCTACTGGGCCGCCTGGTTTGCGGCGCGCTATGGCCAGGAGCTCAAGTTGCCCATGCCTGTGCCCGTTGTGGTTCAGTTCATCGTGGACCACGCCGAGCGCGAGTTGGTCCTCGAGGACGCCGATGAAGCCGCGGCCCCTGCCGGCAAGAAAACCCGCAGGAAGGTCGCGAAGAAGGTTCCGTTGGTGTTCGATCTCCCGCCCGAGGTCGACCAGGTCCTGGTGGCCCACGGCTACAAGAAAAAGCTGGGCGCCTATGCGCAGAACACCCTCGTGCACCGGCTCGCCGTCCTGTCCAAGGCCCATCAGAACGTCAACGTGGACAACCCGTGCAATCACACCCAGGTTCGCGAGCTGATCAAGAACGTGCGCAGCGGCAATGCCAAGCGCGGCGTGAAGCCCCACAAGCAGGCGGCGCTCACGAAGGCGCCGATGGATGCGCTGCTGGCCACCTGTGACGATTCCCCGCGCGGCAAGCGCGACCGCGCCCTCCTCCTGTTCGCCTGGGCCAGCGGCGG
>NZ_LMTS01000344.1:3745-5237 GCF_001541225.1 Variovorax sp. WDL1
GGCGTTCTGAAGTTGCAGATGCAATCATGGAGAACCTCCGCAAGGTCGATTCGCGCGGATACCTCTACAAGCTGGGCCACTCCAAGACGAACCAGGACGGCAAGGAGAACCCCGATGACGCCAAGCCTGTTTCTGGAAAGGCCGCCGCGGCGATGGACGCCTGGCTCGAGGTAAGCGGCATCACCGAAGGCCCGATCTTCCGGCGCATCCTCAAGGGCGGAAAGGTGCTTGATGAGCCGCTAGACCCGACCGCCGTGCGCAAGATTGTGAAGCGCCGATGCCTGCAGGCCGGCCTTCCCGGCGACTTCTCGGCGCACTCGCTGCGATCGGGCTTCGTGACGGAGGCGGGCCGGCGAAAGATGGATCCGGCAGACGCCATGGCCATGACCGGCCATCGCCACTACGAGACTTTCATGGGCTACTACCGCGCAGAAGATCCTCTCGACCGCAAGGCAAGCCGCATGCTCGACGGGGATGATGCAGCCGTTGAGTGATGGCGGGCTGCAGCGAACCTGCCGGACTACTCGAACGCTAGGTTTGTCTGCTACCCGCGGCTAGGTTTTGCTGCGAGCAGCGGACCTTTGAACGCTCGACTTCCTGAAATGTCGTCGCTCAACGAACGAACGAAGATCGGGAAGTCACTCGCGCGCTCTCCCGATCCAGGTCTGTTCGTGTGGTGCCTACGCTGTGTCGATCAGTGCACCGCGCGACAGCAGAGCGGCTCACATCTGCATCACCATTGGCGATGAAGGCGCTGCCCGCCGACGCTGGGCGTAGAGTTGGAGCCCGCGCATTTCAGGCGCTTCTATTTCACCGATCCGTCGGCCAGCAATTCCTGAATCCGCTCTTCGCCATAGCCGAACTCCCGCAGCACCTCCACCGTGTTCTCGCCCAGTTTCGGCGCATGGCGCCGCCGCTCGGGCACCGAGTGCGACCACTCTGTGGGGATGGCCGTGTCGAGAATCTCGCCTTCGCTGGGATGCATCACCTGCTGCAGATAGCCGGTCTCGGCCAGGTGCGGGTCGGCCAGGATGTCATCAATGCTATACATGCGCGCCGCGGGAATGTCGGCGCGTTCCAGCAGTGAAAGCCAGTCAGCGGTGCTGCGCGTAAGGAAGGTCTCGCCAAGGAAGCCGTAGACGTGGTCGATGTGCGTGAGTCGCATCCCCTGGCTGCCGAAGCGCTCGTCCTGCTCGAACACTTCGGGCTGGCCGATGGCCTCGAAAAAGCTGCGCCAGTGCTTGTCGTTGTAGACCAGCACGCAAATGTGGCCGTCGCTGGTCTCGTAGGGGCGGCGGTCACGCGCGAGGCTGCGCTGGTAGCCCGCAGGCGCCGTGGCCGGGGTGTACAGCTCGCCCGCCAGGTGCTCGCCCAGCACGATGGAGAGCATGCCTTCGAACATCGGTACCTCCACCCGCTGCCCGATGCCGGTGCGCTCGCGGTAGAACAGCGGGCTCTGGTGCAAATTTTCGGCGAAGCCAAGTGACGTTTC
>NZ_LMTS01000182.1 GCF_001541225.1 Variovorax sp. WDL1
GGCCAGCGGGCGCACCACCGTGCAGGTCGTCAACCTCGGCGGCCTGGGCGCGCTCACCACGGGCAACGGTATCGAGCTGGTGAGCGCCCTCAACGGCGCCACCACCACCGCCCAGAGCACGAAGGACGCCTTCGCTCTGCAAGGTGGCCATGTCGATGCTGGCGCCTTTGAATACCGCCTGCAGCCCGGCGATGCCGCGGGGGGCGGGGAGAACTGGTACCTGCGCTCCACCAGCACCATCATCCCGCCGGC
>NZ_LMTS01000126.1:0-4465 GCF_001541225.1 Variovorax sp. WDL1
GGTCGTTGCTGCCGACGGCGAGGTTCGCGATGCCGCGGGCAAAGCCCTTGACCTGAATGTCGCCGTCGAGTTGCCCGGCGTAGACGCCGGCGCGCCAGTTCGCGTTGGTCCAGAGATCGGTGCCGGCCTGCAGGCCGCTCAAGCGGCCCTCGCTGTGCGGGCTGACGGTGCCGCGCTGCTGGAGGGTGCGGCCGGTGCTGAGCACGCGGCCCCAGGCGCGGCGCTCGCCGGTGGCGGAGCTTGCAGCGGCGGTTGGGGCACTGGCCGCGGTGCGCACGTCATCGTCGCCGGTGCGCTGGTGCAGGCTGCCGAGCATGGCCAGGTTGCCCTGGCGCAGTTGCTCGGGCAGGGCCGCGAAGAGGGGCACTTCGGCCCGATAGGTGGGGACCTGGATCGCCAAGAACTGTGACCCCGTGAAGGTCGGCAAAGTTGGTGCCGCCGGTGAAATCAGCGAGATCAGGGACATCGGAGAAAACGGCGCGTCCGGCGAAATCGACGAGTCCGGTGAACCCGCTGAATCCGCCTCCCCCGGGACACCTGGGACGCTAGGCAAGACTGCCCCCCCTGGCAAGACTGCCCCCCCTGGCAAGACTGGCGCGCCTGGCAGTACTGGCGAACCCGGCGAAACCGGAGCTGCGGGCACCGTGGGAACGGGCGGAGTCACCAAAGTGCTTGTGGAGCGCAGGTACCAGTTCTCCCCGGCGCCCGCGGCATCGCCAGGTTGCAGGCGGTATTCGTAGGCACCCGCATCGACATGGCCGCCCTGAAGGGCGAAGGCATCCCTGCTGGTCTGCGCGGTGGTGGTGGCGCCGTTGAGTGCACTGACGAGCTCGATGCCGTTGCCGCTAGTCAGCGCTCCAAGCCCGCCGAAATTCACCACCTGGACAGTTGTACGGCCGCTGGCCACGGCAGCAGGACCGCTGAGGATCAGCCGGTCGCTCGCGCTGGCGCTGTCCCCCAGGAAGGTGCCAAGGCGCAGGAGGCCGTTGCTGGCCGCATGAGGGCCGATGACCGTGAGAGTCGTGCCCGGCGTGTTGCCGACGAGGGAGACGGTCCCGGCATTGGCGAGGCCGGCGACGCTTTGGCTGAGGCCGGCCAGGTCCAGCGTGGCACCGGGGGCGACGCTGTGAGCCGAGGCAGGACTGAAGGTATTGGCAGCGCCGGCGCGCAGGGTGCCTTCGGTCACGGCGGTGGCACCGCCATAGCTGTTGGCACCCGAGAGGATGAGCGTGCCGCTTCCGATCTTGCTCAGGTCTCCAGGGCCGGTGATGGCGCCGGAGAGAGTGCCGGTGAAGGGGCCGGTATCGACGATGGGATCGACGGCGTCGGTGAAGGCGATCGGGTTGCCCAGGGCGAGGCCGTCGGCGGCAAAGCGCAGTGTGGTGCCTTCGTGCATGGCGAGTTCGCCAGTGCCCAAGGCACTGTTGTTGGCCACGGCAATGCCGCCTTGCTTCAGATCGGTGCCGCCCGTGTAGCTGTTCGCGCCGGCGCCCGTGAGCGTCAGCATGCCGGCGCCCGTCTTGGTCAAGGTGCCCGTGCCTGCGACGGCGCCGCTCACGGTCAGATCGACGTCGGTTTGCAGGGTCCCGCCGCGAGTGCCGAGGTTGACGCTGCGCGCGCTTGCAAAGGCATCGGTGGTTTGCAGCGTTGCCCCGTCGAGGGTCAGCGCACCCGACAGCGCGCCGAGGTTCTGGTCTGCCGAGACCGACAGCACGCCCCCTGTTGCCGTTGTGCCGCCTGTGTACGTGTTGGTCCCGGCAAGGGTGAGGGTGCCGGTGCCGCTCTTGACCAGCGATCCGCCGGCCCCGTCGATCGCCCCACTCACGACGGTGGACAGGTTGTTGCTGCCCACGGTGAGTTCGTTGGCGCCGAGGGCGTAGCGGCCTGCCCCTTCGATCGAGCCGGCCGAGAGCCTGCCATCCCCAGCGACCCCGGCGCTCGCGGAAAAATCGACCACACCCGTCGCGTTGTTGGTGATGGCCGCCTGGCCAGCGGAACCTGCGCCGTGGAAGGTCAGCGTGGCGTTGTTCTGGATGGCAGTGACGGCACCGGTGTCGGCGCTGGCGATCTCCAGGTTCGCGTTGTTGAGGATCGATCCCGCCAGCGTTCCGCCGGCCTCGAGCCTCAGCGTGCCGGCGCTGTTGGTGGTGCCTCCCGTGTAGCTGTTGGCGCCCGACAGCACCAGCGTGCCGGCGCCTTCCTTCGTCATCGCGCCGCTTCCCGCGATCGCCTGGCCGACGCGAAATGTCGCGTCGGCCAGGACGATGTCGAAGCCCCCTCCGCGCGCTCCCCATTGCATGGCCCGAGGGGTGGACGCGAACGCCGTGCCGGTGACTTGCAGCACGCCGCCGTCGAAGGTGAGTGCGCCCGACGTTGCCCCGAGATTGGCATCGCTCGAGACCGACAGCTTGCCGCCCGAGAGCGTGGTGCCGCCGCTGTAGCTATTGGTGCCCGTGACGGTCAAGGTGCCGGCACCGCCCTTGGTGAGAGTGCCGGTGCCCGAGACGGTATTGGCAAGGGTGTCGTCGCCCGGCTGCTCGATCAGCAGCGCGGCGTTGTTGGCGATAGCGCCGCTGCCGAAGCTGGCGGCGCTGCCGGCGAGAATGCCGGCACTGATTGTGGTTCCTCCCAGGTAGCTGTTGGCGCTCGTGAGGGTCAGCTTGCCGGCGCCGGTCTTGGTCAAACCGCCACTGCCTGAGACCCTGTTGGCAAGGATGCCGTCGCCGGGCTGCTGGATGAGCAACGCGGCGTTGTTGACGATCGCGCCGCTGCCGAAACTGGTGGCGCTGCCCGCCAGAATGCCGTTGCTGATGGTCGTGCCACCCGAGTACGTGTTGACGCCTGAGAGCGTCAGCTGGCGGACACCGGTATGGGTCAATGCGCCCTCTCCGCTGATGACGCCGCTCGCCGTGACGAAGTTGTTGATCTGAAACGTGCCGCCGCCTGCGCGCAGATCGATGTCGCGCGCCGTGGTGAAGGAACCGCCGCTGCGCAGGGTGCCGCCGTCGAAGGTCAGCCCCCCAGATGCCGCGCCCAGGTTGTTGTCTGCGGAGACCAACAGCACGCCCTCCGAAAGGGTGGTGCCGCCGGCGTAACTGTTGGCGCCCGAGAGCACCAGGGTGCCCGCTCCTTTCTTCGTCAAGCCGCCGTCTCCCGTGAGCACCTGCCCGACACTGAAGGTTCCAAAAGGCTGGACGATGTTGAAGCCGCCTCCGTTCGCGCTCATTTGAATCGTGCGGGCGGTGGAGCTGAATGCGGCGTCGGTGACTTGAAGAATTCCGCCATCGAAGGAGAGCGCTCCGGAAGCGGCTCCGAGATTCGCATCGGCCGAGACCGACAGTTCGCCGCCCGCGATCGTGGTGCCGCCGCTGTAGGTGTTGGTGCCGGTGAGCGTCAATGTGCCGGAACCGCTCTTGATCAAGCCACCTGCACCCGAGACGACGCCGGTGGAGGCCAGGGCGGCATCGGTCTGGAAGCCGCCGCCGGCAGTCCCCAGGGTGATGGCACGCGCCGTCGTGAAGGCCGCGGTGTTCTGAAGCGTGCCCCCATCGAGGGTCAACAGCGACGAGGACAAGCCGAGGTTCCCGTCCGCGGAGATCGACAGCGCGCCGCCATTGACGGTGGTGCCGCCGCTGTAGGTGTTGGTGCCCGAGAGAATCAGCCGTCCAGCGCCTCGCTTGGTCAGGCCGATGCTGCCGGCATTGCCGCCGACGCCGCCGGAACCGGTCTGGTCTGCGATCGCGTCGGCCACGGTCTGCGTGTCGCCTGTGCCAGGCGCGAGGACCAGCGTGCTGCCCGCGCCCTGCATGAAGATGCCGCCGCCAAAGGCCGAGCCGGCTTGCGCCACGCCGCCGCCGCTCGCCCCCGCGGATACGTCGTTCCCGCGCACCTCGGTGCTGCCGGTCAAGGTGAGCGCGCCCCCGTTCATGACAAAGATGGCGCCGCCCATGCCCGCACCGCCTCCGCCTGCGCGGCCGAA
The DNA here is from genome assembly GCF_001541225.1 of Variovorax sp. WDL1. Classification (GTDB taxonomy): domain Bacteria; phylum Pseudomonadota; class Gammaproteobacteria; order Burkholderiales; family Burkholderiaceae_C; genus Variovorax. Next base: position 3,980 of record NZ_LMTS01000126.1, read on the forward strand.
CGTGCCGATCCCGCCATTGCCGCCGCCGAAACCGCCGGTTGCTGCAGTGAGGCCGTTGCCGCCGCCACCACCGCCGCCAAATCCGCCACGCCCTGCTCGGCTGTATCCGCCGCCGCCGCCGCCCCCGAAACCTCCGTTGCCTCCATTGCTGAAGTTGCCGCCGGCGCCGCTGCCGCCGCCACCGCCGCCGAGCCCGCCATCTCCGCCGGAGCCCTCATCGACACCGCCACCTGCGCCGCCACTGTACAAGCCACCGTCGTTGCCATTGACGCCAGTGCCGGTGCCGCCCGACGGGCCACCCCCATTGCCGCCGAAGCTGCTGCCGATCGCACTTGGCAGGCCGTCCTCGAACAAGCCACCGCCCCCATCGCCAGCCCTGTATACGGGGAAGCCGCTGCTGCCATCGCCCCCCATCCCACCGCCTCCGGCCCTACCACCGTTCTCGCTGAATGCCCGGCTGCCGCCGCTACCACCGGCGGCGCGGGT
>NZ_LMTS01000126.1:4500-10121 GCF_001541225.1 Variovorax sp. WDL1
GACGATCACGTCGTTCAGGATGGCCCCGGCACCGCCGACCACGAACACCGCTCCTCCGGCACCCATGCCGCCGCCGCCTGGAAAGGCCTCCGATCCGCCCTGCCCGCCCTGGGCCAGCAGGTTCTGCATCGTCAAGCCGTTGACGGTGGTGGTGCCCGAACCGATGAAAAAGCCCCGGAACTGCCCGACTCCGTCGAGGCTGTACCCGTGGCCGTTGATGGTCACGCTGCGTTCCACCACCGGCAGCTGGGCGTCCAGGACAATGGACGCCGCGAGATCGATGACAGCATCGCTGCCCGCAATGCAGGCGGCCAATTGGGCGGTGGTGCCTGCCGTACATGCGCGGGCGTCGGGCATGCCCGCACTCCACATGACGGCCATCAGGGCGCAGACGCTTCCGATGCGCGAAGCGCTGCGCTTGCCGCGCGACCGGGCGTTCTCGGGAACAGCCACCCAGGCGCCCAGCGCGGAGTTCCAAAAACTGCGGTGCATTCTGTTCATCGGGGCGGTCTCGGGTGGTCGAAGGACCCACGCGCGCGTGGGCGCACGTGGCGGGCAATGCCGCCTGCGTGGTGTCCATCAGCTTCCCGCGGCAAACGCCGGAAGCTCAGCCCACAACTCGTGGAAACCGGGAGGCTTGGCGACCGTCGAATGTTAGGAATGCGCGCCTGCGTGGTCAGACAAATGCGACAAAAAGCGAGACTCCTTTCGCATCCGGCATGCCCCTTCGAGCACCGGAGTGCGAAGAAGACGAAGCGCGATGACCGCTAGGTGCGCCTTGCCAGGCGCGTGCGCAGCGCTCTCACCGCGCTGTCGACGGTGGTCAGTACCGGCAGGCCCGAGGCCGCCTCGCAGGCTGCGCGGGCACGCGCCATGCTGAACTGGGCCAGCGCGATGCTGCTGCAGCCCTGGTCGCGCAGGGCACGGGCTTGCGCCGCGATGCGTTCGTCGTGCGTCCGGGTGTCGCCCGCGTTGAGCGCATCGAGTGCGCCTTCGGCCAGCGCGAGCACGAGCTCGACGCCGGCAGGGAATTCCGGCGGCATGGATTCGAGCGTCGGCCTGAAGGTCGCGATCAGCCCGAGCTTGCCGGTGTCGGCCTTGGCCGCGGCCTCCGCGATCATCGCCTCGTTGGGCTTGAGCACCGGCATCCCCGCATGCCGCCGCGCCACCGCCTCGATGCACGGCCCGAACGCCGAGCAGGTGAAGAGGATGCCGTGCGCGCCGGTATCGACCGCATACTGCGCCAGCCGCTGGAAGCGCTCGTGCATCGCCGCGTCCAGCCCGCGCCCTTCGCGCGCCAGGTCGGCCGAGAGGCTGTCGTCGAGCAGGTTCATCCGAAGCGCCTCGGGCCAGTCGCGCTCGAAGGCGTCGTTGATGGGCGGCACCGAATGGGCGAGCGCGTGGATCAGTGCGATACGGGTCATGGCCAATGTTCTCGGATGCCTTCGGACGACGGATCGTATCTGCAGGCGCCGCGACCGGCAGCCGCTCGAGGTCTTGCCCCTCGCCGCCGGAAAGGGAGCCCGAGCAGGAACCAGCGCGCGCCACCGCCGTCGCCATCCACTCCGCCTGCCAACCTCCGCCCAACGCCTGGATCAACCCCACGGCCGCACTCTGCCGGCTCACCTGCAACTGCAGCACCGTCCGCCGCGCATTGAGCGCCAGCACCTGCGCCGACACCACGTCGGTGTAGCTCACCTGCCCCTGGCGGTAGCGATTGAGGAACTGCTGCTCGCTGCGATCCGCCGCAGCCGAGGCCTCGCGCCGCAGGCCTTCCTGCTGCGCGAGGCTCGCGCCCGCGGTGAGCTGGTCCTCGACGTCCTGGAAGGCGGTGAGCACGGTCTGGCGGTAGCGCGCTACTGCTGCCTCGTGCGCCGCCTTCGCCTGCTCGACCTGGGCGCCGATGGCGCCGGCGTCGAACACCGTCTGCGCCACCGACAGGCCCAGCGACCACAACGTGTTCGAGGCGCTGAACAGATCGCCCACGCGGCTCGCGCTGCTGCTGAGCGCGCCGCTCAGGCTGAAGCTCGGAAAGTAGGCCGTGCGCGCGATGCCGATCTGTGCATTGGCCACCGCCACCGCGCGCTCCGACGCGGCGATGTCGGGCCGGCGCTGCAGCAGCGTCGAAGGCACGCCGGCGGGTATGCCGGGCACGGTGGGGGTCCAGTCGGCCGCGGGCAGGTTGAAGTCGGCCGGCGCAGCGCCGACCAGCACCGCGATCGCGTGCTCCAGCGTGTCGCGGTTGCGCTTCAGCGCCACGCGCTCGGCCTGCGTGTTGACGTAGAGCGTCTGCGCCTGCAACACGTCGGTCTGCGCCGCGATGCCGGCGTTGTAGCGGTTGCGCGCAATCTCCAGGCTGCGCTGGTAGCCCTCCAGCGTGACCTCCAGCAGCCGCAGCTCGGCATCGGCCTCGCGCAGTGAGAAGTAGTTGATCGCAAGCTCGCCCACCGCCGACAAGCGCGCCGAGGCCAGGTCGGCCTCGCTGGCCTCGGCGCTGGCCTGGGCACCACCGACTGCCTGGCGCAGCCGGCCCCAGACATCGGGCGCCCAGTCGGCCCGCAGTGCGGCGCTGGTGGCGGTGCTCGGCGAGCTGTTGCGCGCGCCGGAGCGGGTCGCGCTGCCGCCGGCCGAGACCGAGGGGAACAGCGCGGCGCGCTGCTCGCGCACCACCGCCTGGGCTTGCGTGTAGCTGGCCACTGCGGCGGCGATGTTCTGGTTGGAGACCTGCACGCGGGCGGCCAGCTCGTCGAGCACAGGGTCGCCGAAGAGCTTCCACCATTCGCCGCGGTCCAGGGCATCGGCGGGGGCGGCGGGGAGCCAGCCTTCGGCGGCGGGGGCTTCCTTCCAGGACGCGGGCATGGCTGCCGACGGCTGCTCGTAGGTCGGTCCGATCGCGCAGCCGGCGAGTGCGAGGGCCGCGGCAGCGAGCACGGCTCGCCGCACGGGTTGGAATGAAGAAGCGGTCATGGTCATTGCAGGTATGCCGAGGCCCGGTGCCCTCACCCCTACCCTCCCCCGGAGGGAGAGGGAGAAAGAGAGGGATCGGACGCGTTGCGGCTCAGGTACTTCTCGTTGGCGGGGCGGCGGCGCAGCTTGTCGAGCAGCACGTAGACGACCGGCGTGGTCAGGAGCGTCAGCAGCTGGCTCGCGATCAGGCCGCCGATGATGGCCACGCCCAGCGGCTGGCGCAGCTCGGCGCCTTCGCCGAAACCGACTGCCAGCGGCAAGGCGCCCAGCGCAGCGGCCAGCGTGGTCATCAGGATCGGGCGGAAGCGCAGCAGGCAGGCCTCGCGCACCGCCTCCACCGCGCTCAGGCCGCGGGCGCGTTCCGCCTCGAGCGCGAAGTCGATGATCAAAATCGCGTTCTTCTTGACGATGCCGATCAGGAGGAACACGCCGATCAGCGCAATGATCGAGAACTCCATGCGGAACAGCAGCAGCGCCAGCACCGCACCCACGCCGGCCGAGGGCAGCGTGGTCAGCACGGTGATGGGATGCACCAGGCTTTCATATAGCACGCCCAGCACGATGTAGATCACGACCAGCGCCGCGAAAATCAGGAACAGCTGCTGCGCCTGCGATTGCTGCGCGGCCAGCGCGGTGCCCTGGAAGCTGCCGCGCACGTTGACCGGCATCGCGATGTCGGCTTCGGCCTGGGCCACGATGCGCTTCGCGTCCGCCAGGCTCACGCCCTCGGCCAGGCTGAAGGAGACGGTGCTGGCGAGCTCGGTGTCCTGGTGGTCGATGGAGCTCGGCACGGCGCGCTCGCTGAGCTTGGCGAAGGCCGCGAGCGGCACCATGGGCGTGGTGCTGGTCGCGATCTGCTGGCCGGCCGACGAGGTGCGCGAAGCCGGGTTGGCCGAGGTGGCGGTCGAGGTGCCGGTCGAGGCGTCGGTATTGGCCTGCAGCGTGCTGACGGTGGTCGCGCCGCTCGCGCTGGTGACGGCGTTGAGCGTCGAGGGCACGTAGAGGTCCTTCAGCGCAATCGGTGCACGCTGGAAGCGCGGCGCCCACTCCATGATCACCGAGTACTGGTTGAGCTCGTCGTAGATCGTGGCGACCGAGCGCTGGCCGTAGGCGTTGTAGAGCGCGCTGTCGACCGCGCTCGAGGTCACGCCCAGCCGGGCCGCAGCGTCGCGGTCCACTTCGACGAAGGTCTCGACGCCGTTGGCCGCGTCGTCGCTGTCGATGTCGGTGAGCGCGGTCTCCTGGCGCAGGCGCTCGGCGAGCCTGCCGGTCCACTTGCGCAGGTCCTGGAGGTTGTCGCTCTTGAGCGTGTACTGGTAGCTGGAGTTGCTGGAGCGCCCGCCCATGCGCAAGTCCTGCACCGGGAACAGGAACACGCGAAGGCCGGTGAGCTGGCTGAGCTGCGGGCGCAGGCGGTCGATGACGGCCTGCGTCTTCTCCGTGCGCTGCGCCAGCGGCTTGAGGTTCACATACATGAAGCCGCCGCCCGCGCGTCCACCGCCGGAGAAGCCGACCACCGTCGCGACCGCAGGGTCCTTGCGGATGATGTCCACTGCCTGGCGCAGCTTGTCGGCGACCGCGGCGGAGGAAATGCTCTGGTCGGCCCGGATGCCGGCGTTGAGCTGGCCATTGTCCTGCTGCGGGAAGTAGCCCTTGGGAATGGCGTTGAAGAGGTACACGTTGAGCCCGATCACCGCCAGCAGCACCACCATCACGACGCCCTTGCTGGCCAGTGCCCAGTCGAGGCTGTGGGCGTAGACGCGCAGCGTCCAATGCCAGGCGCGCTCGACGCTGCCACCCAGCCAGGTCAGCACGCGGCCGCGCTTCTTTCGCGGCTCCTCCGCTTCGCTGCGCAGCAGCATGGCGCACAGCATGGGCGTGGTGGTCAGCGAGATCACCAGCGAGATCAGCACCGCAGCCGAGAGCGTCACGGCGAACTCGCGGAACAGCCGCCCCACCTGCCCGCCCATGAACAGCAGCGGGATGAACACCGCCACCAGCGACAGGCTGATCGACAGCACGGTGAAGCCCACCTCGCGCGCGCCGCGCAGCGCCGCCTCCATGCGTTTCATGCCGGCCTCGACATGCCGCGCGGTGTTCTCCAGCACCACGATGGCGTCGTCGACCACGAAGCCGGTGGCTACCGTGAGCGCCATCAGGCTCAGGTTGTTGAGGCTGAAGCCCAGCAGGTGCATCACGCCGAAAGTGCCCAGCAGCGAGACCACCGTCGCCACCGCCGGGATGATCGTGGCGCGCGCCTTGCGCAGGAACAGGCCCACCACCAGCACCACCAGCACGATCGAGATCATCAGCGTGGTCTCGATCTCGCGCAGCGAGGCGCGGATGGAGTTGGTGCGGTCCGAGGCGATCTGGATGTCGATGTCCTGCGGCAGCTGCGCGCGCAGCTCGGGCATCAGGTCGCGGACGCCGTCCACCGTGTCGATGATGTTGGCCCCCGGCTCCTGCGTGACCAGTATCACCACCGCCGGGTCGCCGTTGAACAGGCCCAGCGTGCGGGTGTTCTCGACGCTGTCGATCACGCGGGCCACGTCGCCCAGGCGCACGGGCGCGTTGTTGCGCCAGGCGATCACCAGGTCGCGGTAGTCGGCGGCGCGGCGGCCGGGCGGGGGGGTGTAGATCTGGAGCCGGCGGTC
>NZ_LMTS01000126.1:10160-10958 GCF_001541225.1 Variovorax sp. WDL1
GCTCTCGATCGCGCCCTTGGGCCGGTTCGCGTTGTTGGCCTGGATGGCTGCGCGCACGTCCTCGGTGCTGATGCCCATTCGGTTGAGCGAGAAGGGCTCCAGCTCCACCCGCACCGCCGGCAGCGAGCCGCCGCCGATCTCGACCTCGCCCACGCCTTCGACCTGCGACAGGCGCTGGCTCACTATGTTGGACACCGCCTCGTAGATCTGGCCGGGCGTGCGCGTTCTGGAAGTGAGCGCGAGGATCATGACCGGCGCCGAGGCCGGGTTGCGCTTGCGGTAGGTCGGGTTGCTGCGCAGCGTGGCCGGCAGGTCCGCGCGGGCGGCGTTGATGGCGGCCTGCACCTCGCGCGCGGCGCTGTCGATGTTGCGGCTGAGGTCGAACTGCAGCGTGATGCGCGCCGAGCCGTTGGAGCTGGTCGAGGTCAACTCGTTGACGCCGGGGATGATGCCGAGCCGGCGCTCCAGCGGCGTCGCCACGCTGGAGGCCATGGTGCTGGGGCTGGCTCCGGCCAGGCTCGCCTGGACGGAGATGGTCGGGTAGTCGACCTGGGGCAGCGGCGAGACCGGCAGGACGAAGAAGGCGACGATGCCGGCCAGGGCGATGCCGATGGTCAGCAGGACTGTGGCGATGGGGCGTTCGACGAAGGGGCGGGAGAGGTTCATGCGCCGGCCCCTGTCTTGCTCCCGCCCCTTCGGGGGGAGAGTTGGGGCGGGGGCACCGGCCGGTCGATTTCGAACCTTGCTGTTGGTTTGAGTCCGGGGCCGGGATTTCGCCCCGGCGGGCGAGTCACTTTC
>NZ_LMTS01000229.1 GCF_001541225.1 Variovorax sp. WDL1
TGATCTGACCCCCAAAACCTGGACGAACCGAATCTAGGAAAACGGGATGATCAGGTACACAGACAAGCAGAAGCTGGACGCAGTGAAGGCGTACAGGAAAGGTGGCGGTGGCTTGCTCGCGACGGCAGCGGCCCAGGGCGTGAACGTGGCGTCGTTGCGCAAATGGGTCGCTGGCTATGACTCTCTGGGCGATGCGGGCGTGGTAACGAAAAGGCGCAGCAACTACGATCCTGCATTCAAGCTGGAGGTCCTCCGACGAATGAGCGAAGAAGGACTTTCGTGCAACCAGGCTGCGGCGATTTTTAACGTCAGGCGTCGCGACCAGGTAGCAGAATGGTGGCGGCTGTATTCCGTCCATGGTGAATTAGCATTGCGACCCGGATGGAAAGAAGAGCAGACGACTATGAAGAAGACGCGGCGCCAGCGCGCCGACGAAGAGGCACCCGCTGACGATCAACGCAGCCGGGAGGAACTGCTACGCGATGTCCAGCAGCTTCGCATGGAGAACGCCTACCTAAAAAAAGCGCAGGCCTTGGTTCGAGCCAAGAGACGCTCAGTGCCCGTGAAAGGACGCTGATCGTGATCGAGCTAAGGCCTCATTTCCCGCTCGCCGGTCTGTTGCGGACTGCCTGTCTGCCACGCAGTAGCTTCTACTACCAGCAAAAAGCTCTCAAGACCATCGACAGGCACTGCGATCTGAAGTCCAAGATCCGAGAGATCTTTGACCGCCACCGGGGCAGGTACGGCTACCGCCGCGTAACCGCCGAGCTGAAGCGGAACGGCTGGACTGTCAACCACAAGACGGTTCAAAAACTGATGATTGCGATGCAACTGAAGTCGCTGGTTCGGCCCAAGCGTTACCAAGCCTTTGCGGGGGCAGTTTGCGAGACGGCACCCAACCACCTGCAGCATGATTTCACGGCCGATCAGCCGAATGAGAAATGGGTGACGGACGTGACCGAGTTCAAGGTCAACAATCGAAAGCTCTACCTTTCACCCGTGATGGACCTGTACAACCGTGAGATCGTTTCGTACGAAATCGCGGAGCGCCCGTTGCCGTCCATGATCGAGAGCATGCTCACCAAGGCTTTGGGCCTGCTCGGCTCCGACGAAAGACCGATGCTGCATTCGGACCAGGGCTGGCAGTACCGCATGCCTGCTTTTCGAAAGCGTCTACAGGAAAACAAGCTGGTGCAGAGCATGTCGCGCAAGGCCAACTGCCTCGACAATGCGGCGATGGAAAGCTTCTTTGGAACACTGAAGTGCGAGCTCTTCTACATCAACAAGTTCGAAAACATTGAGGACTTAAAAGGTGCTCTGCACGACTACATTCGCTACTACAACGTCGATCGAATAAAGATGTCTCTGAATGGCCTGAGCCCCATCGAGTACAGGCAGCGGGAGACTCAGGGTTGGCCATGAGTACATGGCCAACCGGGGGCGCCTCCGGCGGCCTGGCAGGGGCCTAAAGAAATCGAAACATCAAGTCAAATGTGTCCAAGGTTCGGGGGTCGGTCCA
>NZ_LMTS01000095.1:0-18905 GCF_001541225.1 Variovorax sp. WDL1
CGGGGCGAAATCCCGGCCCCGCACTCAACCCAACAGCAACGTCCAAAAAGCGAACGTCCCCCACCCAAAGCGGAAGGCAGCAACCCGGGACATACGCCCTCATGCGTGATGCCCTCCCCCCATATGCGCCCCCAGCACATGCCGCTCAGCAGACGCGGCAGGCGTCTCGAACACGATCCGTCCCTCGCTCATCACCACGATCCGATCCGCCATCTCCATCAGCTCATCCAGGTCTTCGCTGATCAGCAGCACCGCGCCGCCGCGCGCCCGCACCTGCCGGATGCGCCCATGAATCTCGGCCACCGCCGCAAAGTCCAATCCGAACACGGGGTTGGCCGCGATCAGCACGTTGATCTCCCCGGCCAGCTCGCGCGCCAGCACCGCCCGCTGCACATTGCCGCCGGAAAGGCTGCGGATCGGCGCGCCCTCGCCCCGGGTCTTCACCCCGTACTCGGCGATCCACTCGCGCGCACGGCTGCGCCAGGCCGCGAAGTTCAGCACCCCGGCGCGCGCCATCGGCGGCTGGTCGAAATCGCGCAGCGCCATGTTCTCCGCAACGCTGAGATCGCCCACGCAGGCGTTGCGCAGCGGCTCCTCGGGCAGGCTGCGCACCTTGAGGCGGCGGTTCTCCCCGCGGCGCGCCGCATAGGGCTCGCCCATCACCCTCACCTCGCCGGCGAGCCGCGCGCGCTGCCCGACGAGCGCCTCGACCAGCTCCCGCTGGCCGTTGCCCGAGATGCCCGCCACGCCGAGGATCTCGCCCGCGCGCACCGCGAGGCTCAGGTCGTGCACCGCCAAGGTCCCTCGATCGCCCTGCGCGCGCAGCGCGTCGACCTGCAGGGCCACGGGGGCATCGGCACGCGCCGCAGGCCCTGCCTCGCCCGCCGCCGCGGCGGCCGCGGCCTCGCCTTCGGGCGGCGGCGCCGCGCCTTCGCCCATCATCGCGGCGGCCAGGCGCGCCGGATCGGTATCGGCGACGCGGCAGTGATGCACCGCCTTGCCCCGACGCAGCACGGTCACGCCGTCGGCATAGGCCATCACCTCGCGAAATTTGTGCGTGATGATGAGCACGGTACACAGCCCGCTCTGCGCGAAGGCCCGCACATGGCCCAGCACCTCGTCGGCCTCCTGCGGCGTCAGTACGGAGGTCGGCTCGTCGAGGATCAGCAGGCGCGGCTTCAGGTACAGCTGCTTGAGCAGCTCCAGCTTCTGCTTCTCGCCTGCGGCCAGCTCCGAAGGCCGCAGGTCGAGGTCCAGGCGAAACGGTGTGGTCGCCAGGAAGGCCTCGAGCTCGGCGCGCTTGCGCTTCCAGTCGATCACCGCCGGCGTCCGGCCGCCGGCCAGCAGCAGGTTCTCGGCCACGGTCATGCCCGGGGCCAGCGTGAAATGCTGGTAGACCATGCCGATGCCGAGGGCCCGCGCCACCACGGGATTGGCGATCTCCTGCTCGCGCCCGTCGATCAGGATGCTGCCCTCCTCCGCGCGCTGGTAGCCGGCCACGCACTTGACCAACGTGCTCTTGCCGGCGCCGTTCTCGCCGAGCAGCGCGTGCACGCTGCCGGGCTCGACGCACATGCTCACGCCGTCCATGGCGGTGAAATCGCCGAAGCGCTTGGTCAGGCGGTAGGTGTCGAGCGCGAGCGCACCGGTGGCCGCGGGCAAGGCGCCGATGGGTTGCTGCTGCTGGAGCGGGTCGGGCATGAGCAAGGCTCCCTGCTACACGTCGGCCAGCGCATCGAGCAGCGCGGCCGAGCTGGCATGCGCTCCGAACACGCCGCCCTGCATGGTGATCATCTTCAGCGCCGCGAGGTGGTTGCCGCGGTCGGTCGCGGCGGTGCAGTCCGACAGCAGCAGGCACTCGAAGCCGCGGTCGTTGGCGTCGCGCATGGTGGTGTGCACGCAGACGTCGGTGGTGATGCCGGCGAGGATCAGGTTCTCGATGCCGCGCGTGCGCAGGACCAGCTCGAGATCCGTGGCATAGAAGGAGCCCTTGCCCGGCTTGTCGATCACCACCTCGCCGGGCAGCGGCGCGAGCGCGGGAATGATTTCCCAGCCCGGTTCGCCGCGCACCAGGATGCGCCCGCACGGACCGTCGTCGCCGATGCCCACGCCGCCGGCGCCGATCTGGCGCGAGCGCCAGCGCTTGTTGGCCGGCAGGTCGGCCAGGTCCGGCCGGTGGCCTTCGCGTGTGTGGATGACGTGGAAGCCCAGCGCGCGCAGACGCGCCATCGTCCGCGCGATCGGCTCGATCGGCGCCTGCACCAGCGACAGGTCATAGCCCATCACGTCGACGTAGCCGCCCTGGCCGCAGAAGTCGGTCTGCATGTCGATCACGACGAGCGCCGTGTTGTCCGGCCGCAGCGCGCCGTTGTAGGGCCAGCGGTAGGGGTCGGCGTAGACGACGCGTTCAACGCTCGGCATCGTACTGCTCATGCGATGTTCTCCGGCCCCTTGTAGGCGCGCACCGGCGGCTCGAAGCCGAAGCCGCTGCCGTCCTTCACCTTCACTTCCTCGCTCCACGGCAGGCGGTAGCGGCCGGCCGCCATGTCCTGCATGTAGGTGTACGGGCAGTCCTGCGCGCCGCCCTTCACCGCCACGTAGCCGCGGTGGTAGAGCTGGTAGATGTTGTTCTCCACGCCCCAGCCGATGCGCGCCTCGCGCACCAGGTCGGGCCGCAGCTCGGCAGTGACGATCTCGTCGGACCGGCCGCCGCCCTCGACCAGCACCGTGCCGTCGAAGCTGCAGAACATGCCTTCACCCATCGAGTCGAAGGTGCCGTCGCTGCCGCACATGCACACGCTCGCGGTGTACGCCAGGTTGCAGAAGGCATTGGCCTGGTTGGTGATGCGCCAGGCATGGCGGATCGGCGCGGTGTAGCCCGCCGTGCGGATGATGATCTCGGCACCCTTGTACGCCGCCTCGCGCGCCATCTCGGGCAGCATGCCGTCGTGGCAGATGATCAGCGCGAGCTTGCTCCCGTTGGGCCCGTCGCAAACGGGGACGCCGATGTTGCCGGGCTCCCAGGGCTCGACGGGCACCCAGGGATGCATCTTTCGGTAGTAGAGCCGGATCGCCCCCTGGTCGTCGATGACCAGCCCGCTGTTGTACGGATTGCCGCCGGGGTTGGCCTCCATGATCGAGAAGCAGCCCCAGATCGCGTTGTCGATGCAGGCCTGCCTGAAGGCCGCCACCTCGGGACCGTCCAGCGTGCACATGATCTCGGGCGAGGTGTCCATCGACAGTCCGTGCAGCGAATACTCGGGAAACACCACCAGGTCCATCGTGCCCTGGTTGCGTCGCGCCTTGGCCACCATGGCGCAGATGCGCTGCGTCTGCGCCGCCAGGTCGGCAGGCGTCTTCACGACCGGCAGCTGCAGCTGCACCAGCCCGATGACCACTCCATGGGCCGACTTGTTCAAACCACCCAGACCGCTCATCGGCGTCTCTCCTTTCAACGGGTCGAAGAAAGCTCGCCGGGGCTGCCGGCGGCCACGCTGCCCGGCTTGCAGGTCAGCACCAGGATCACCAGCGTGAGCACGTAGGGCACCGTGTTGAAGAGGTGGTAGCCCCAGCCCACGCCGATGGACTGCAATGCCGGCCCGATCGCGCCGGCGCCGCCGAAGAGCAGCGCCGCGCCGATGCAGCGCAGCGGGCTCCAGCGCGCGAAGATCACCAGCGCCACCGCGATCAGGCCCTGCCCGCTCGAGATGCCCTCGTTCCAGCTGCCCGGGTAGAAGAGCGTCAGCGACGCGCCGCCCAACCCCGCGATGAAGCCGCCGGCAGTGGTGGCAGCGATGCGCAGGCCCGCCACCGAATAGCCCAGCGCCCGCGTCGCGTTGGCCGAGTCGCCTGCCATGCGCACCAGCAGCCCGACGCGCGTGTGCGCGAAGGCCCACCACAACACCAGCGCCAGCACGACGCCCAGCGGCACCAGCGCATTGACCTGCAGGGCGGAGCGCACCACCGGGTTCTCGCTCCAGTTGCCCAGGGGAATGGCCGGCAGCTGCGGCGCCTGCGGCTGGATCAGCGGCTTGCCGAGGTAGAAGGCGAGCCCGGTGCCGAACAGCATCAGCGCGATGCCGGTGGCCACGTCGTTGACGCGGTCGAGCGAGCACAGCAAGCCATGCAGCAGCGCCAGCAGCGCGCCGGCCGTGGCGCCGATCAGCACGCCGAGCCAGGCCGAGTCCGTGAGCCAGGCTCCCCCGAAGGAGGCCATGGCAGAGAGCACCAGCACGCCTTCGAGGCCGAGGTTGATGCGGCCCGACTTCTCGGTCAGGCATTCGCCCAGGCTCACGAACAGGAAGGGCGCGCCGACGCGCAGGGCGCCGCCGACGATGCCCGCCACGAGCGCAATCCACTGGTCGGGCGTCATACGGGCTCCTTGCGCATCCGGGGCTCGGGGGCTTGCGGCATGCGATTGCGCAGCAAGGTCTTCCAGTCGACCATGCGCAGGCCTTCGCTCGCCAGGATCAGCACGAAGGCCATGCCCTGCAGCACCAGCACCGACGCATCGGGCAGGCCGACGCGCCGCTGCAGCAGGCTGCCCGCAGCACCGAAGCCGCCGAACAGGATCGCGACCGGAACGACAGCCACCGGGTTGTGGCGCGCGATGAAGGACACCAGGATGCCCGCATAGCCGTAGCCCGCGATCAGCGAGGCGTTGGCATTGGTGTGGACCGCCGCCACCTCTACCGCGCCGGCCACGCCGGCGCATGCGCCGCCGAGGCCGCAGGCCGCGAGGATCAGCCGGCTCGCGGGCAGGCCCACCAGCTGCGCGGCGCGCGGATTGCCGCCGACCACCCGCACGGCGAAGCCGGAGGCGGTGGCGCGCAGCCATAGCCCCGAGGCGAGGCACGCCACGATGCCGATCGCCAGGCCCCAGTGCACGTCCGAGCCGCCGATGCCGCCGATCGCCAGCCCTTCGGCGAGCGAGCGCGTGGCCGGCTTGTTGAGGCTGGCGGGATCGCGCAGCACGCCCTCGACCAGGTGCTTGAAGAGGCCGATTGCGACATAGGCCAGCAGCAGGCTGCTGATGGTTTCGTTGATGCCGCGGTACTGCCGCAGCCAGCCGGCCAGCACGATCCACAGCGCGCCGGCCAACGCGCCGGCGATGCACAGCGCGAGCGAGCCGAAGACGCTGGCCGGCAGCGGCAGCACATAAGGCAAGGCCGCGCAGGCCAGGCCGCCGAGCACCACTGCGCCCTCGCCGCCGATGATGACGAGCCCGGCGCGCGCGGGAATCGCGACGCACAGTGCGGTGAGCATCAGCGGCGCCGCGCGCTGCAAGGTGTTCTGCCAGGAAAACCAGTCGCCGAAGGCGCCCTTGAAGAGGATCACCCAGACCTCCACCGGGCTCGCCCCGGCGAACCACACGAAGACGCCGAACAGGAGCAGCGCCGCCGCGATGGCGAACGCCGGCAGGGCCGCTTCCTTCAGTGCGTTGCGCACGCTGGGCTCGCGATGAAGATCAACCGATCGAGCCGACGACGCCTTCGACCAGGTAGTTCATCTTCTCGAGCTCCAGGTCGGTCTGCTTCAGTGCCTTGCCGGCCGGGATGACGACCGCGCCCTTGTTGTCCTTCAAGCCGCCCTGGAAGATGTCGAAGGTGCCGGCCAGCATCCTGGCCTTGATGTCGTCGGCATTCTTCTTCGCAGCATCGCTCACCATCGGCCCGTAGGCGGACATCTTCACGTAGCCCTCCTTCAGTCCGCCGCGCAGGAAGTTGGGATGCGGCTTGCCGCTCTGCGCCGCATCGACCGCGGTCTTGTAGGCGGTGAGCCAGTTCCATTCGGCGCCGGTCAGGTAGGCATTGGGCGCGAGCCTGGCCTGGCTCGCGTGGTAGCCGCAGACCATCTTGCCGCGCTTGGCCGCGGTCTCGACCACCACCTTGGGCCCGTCCACGTGCATGGTGAACACGTCGCAGCCCTGATCGGCCAGGCTGTTGGTGGCCTCGGCCTCCTTCACGGCCATCGACCAGTCGCCGGTGAAGATCACGCTGCAGGTGATGCCGGGCTTGACCGAGCGCGCGCCCATGGTGAAGGCGTTGATGTTGCGCAGCACCTGGGGGATCGGCTTGGCCGCGACGAAGGCGATCTTGTTGCTCTTGGTCATGTGGCCGGCGACCACGCCGTTCAGGTACTGGCACTCGTCGATGTAGCCGAAGAAGCTGCCGGCGTTCTTCGGATGCTTGGCTTCGGACCAGAGGCCGCCGCAGTGCGAGAAGCGCACGTCGGGGTTCTTGGGCGCGACCGCGAGGATGTGCGGGTCGAAGTAGCCGAAGGAGGTGGGGAAGAGCAGCTTGGCGCCGTCCTGCGCGATCATGCCGGTCATGGTCTTCTGCACGGCCGCGGTCTCGGGCACGTTCTCTTCCTCGACCAGCTTGATGCCGGGCATCTTCTTCAGTTCGGCCGCGGCCTGGGCGTGCGCCTGGTTGTAGCCGTAGTCGTCGCGCGGGCCGACGTAGATCACGCCCACGGTCAGCGGCTTCTGGGCGCTCGCCAGGGCGCTCCAGCCGCCCAGCGAGGTGGCGGAGGCGAGCGCGGCGAGGGACTTGAGGGAATCGCGGCGATTGAACTGGCTCATGGGTGCTCCAAAGTGATGAGGGAAAGCGGGGATCGGTCAGGCAAGCAGGCTCACGTGCGCGGCCACCACGCGCCAGCCCTGGCCGGTACGCATCCAGGTCTGGCTCTGTCGGCCGGTGCGCGCACTGCCTTCGCGGCGGAACTCGCAATTGGCGGTGGCGAGATCGCGCCCATAGGTCGTGATGACGGTGCGCAGCAGTTCGCGCGCCAGCCCCTGCGAGGGGCGCGATGCGCGGAAGGCCTGGATGGCCTCGTAGCCGTAGAGGTTCTCGGTGGCGCCGTAGCGCAGCGTGTGGGGGCTGTTCCAGAACAGTTCGTCGAGCACCTCGACCTTGTTGTGGACCAGCGCGTCCTCGTAACGGGTGAAGGCGGCCGTCACCTCGGCCAGCACATCGGGAAGGTTGATTTCGGGCGTCGTCATGGATCCGCTCGCTGGAGTACCTTCGCCTTCGCCTTCGCTTTCGGCTGCGGTGCTATGAGCCTTCGGAGCGGCCGTGCGGCTCATGCCAGACTCGCGACCGGTGCCTGCGACACGCCGGCCGATTCGAGCGCCGCGGCCACGCGCAGCACCAGGTCCTCGCGCCAGGGTGCGCCGATGACCTGCACACCGATCGGCAGGCTCGCATGCGCACCCCACACGGGCACCGCACAGACCGGCAGGCCGATGCACGAGATCGGCTGGGTCAGCACGCCCATGTTGGCGCGCAGGGGGACGCGCTGGCCGTTGAGCTCGAGCCACTCGGTGCCGATCGGCGTCGCGGCGCAGGGCGTGGCCGCGGCCAGGAGGATGTCGAAGCGCTCGAACACGCGCGCCGCCTGTTGGGCGTAGAGCCGGCGCACGCGCTGCGCGCGCGCCACCCAGGCCGCGGGCAGCAGCGCGCCGGCCAGGAAGCGGTCGCGCGACAGCGGCTCGAAGTCATGCGGCCGCGTGCGCAGATCGTGCAGATGCAGCGCCGCGCCTTCGGCATTGGTGATGAGGAAGGCGGCGGCACGGCCGGCCTCGACCATCGGCAGCTCGACCGTGCGGACCGCGCCCAGCGCGAGCGCCACGGCATCGACCGCGCCTCGCGCCTCGGGCAGCGCGCGCTGCCGGAACCAGCCGCCCAGCACGCCGATGCGCAGGCCCTGCACGCCGCGCGAGAGCGACTTGAAGACCGGCTCGACGGGCCGCTGCGCGCAGCCTGGGTCCCGCGGCGCCAGGCGCTCCGGGCCCTGCATCGCGTCGTAGGCCAGGGCCAGGTCGCGCGCCGTGCGTGCGAAGGGGCCGAGATGGTCCAGGCTGGAGACGAAAGGGTAGCTGCCGGTGCGCGGCAGCCGGCCGAAAGTGGGCTTGAGCCCGAACACGCCGTTGAGCGAGGCCGGCACGCGGATCGAGCCGTTGGTGTCGGAGCCCAGCGTCAGCGGCACCTGGCCGGCTGCAACTGCGGCGCCCGAGCCGCCCGAGGAGCCGCCGGCGATGCGATTCAGGTCGTGCGGGTTGTGGGTGGCGCCCACGTGGGTGTTCTCGGTGGTGAAGCCGTAGGCGTATTCGTCCATGTTGAGCGCGCCGACCAGCACCGCGCCGGCGCTTTCGAGGCGGCGCACCAGCGTGGCGTCGCCCCGTGCGGGCTCCCGCTCGCGTTCGATCTTCGAGCCCGCCAGTGTCGGCAGGCCGGCGATGTCGAACAGGTTCTTGACCGCGAAAGGCACGCCCAGCAGCGGCAGCTCGCGCGTGCGCACGCCGTGCTCGGAGGCCAGCGAGGCGTCGACCTGGGCGGCGCGCCGCAGGGCGCGTTCGCGGACCACATCGGTGAAGGCGTTGATGCGCGCGTCGGTGGCGGCGATGCGCTCGAGGCTCGCCTGCACCAGCGCGACCGCACTCACCCCGCCCGAGCGCACGGCCTGCGCCATGGCTGCGGCGTCCTGCAACAGCAGCGCGGCCGGCGTCATTCCCGGGACTCCGTCGGCACGGGCGAAAAGTGCACCGCGGTCTCGTCGTGGGGGTCGAGCGGCACCGCCTCCACGACGGCCGCGAACTCGGCCGCCAGGCCGAAGTAGCGCAACACGCCGGCTCGGTGGTCCGGCCGCAGGCGCAGGTTCAGAGCAATTGCGGCTGCATCGACATAGGTCTCGATCTGCTTGGGTGTCATGAGCTGTCCTCTCGTTCTGGCACCACCCACGCGAGGACCATGCCAGGGACACCGCGGAAAGCCTGCTTGCGAGCTTCATCTGCGCACTTCGCGCTGGAAGATCTCGAGGCTCAGCTTCTTCGTCGCGATGAAGCTGGGCGCGCTCAGCGTCTCGAGAGTGCGCGGGCGCGCATCGCCGTACTCCAGGATCTCGGCCACCCGGGTCGGCCGCTTGGTGAGCAGCAGCACCTGGTCGGCCAGGTACACCGCCTCCTCCAGGTCGTGCGACACCAGCAGCATGGTGGTGCCGGTCTGCATGAAGACCTCCTGCAGCTTCTCGCGGATGAACAGCGTCATCTCGAAGTCGAGTGCCGAGAAGGGCTCGTCGAGGAACAGCACCTCGGGGTTCGGCGCCAGCGCCCGCATGATCGAGGCGGTCTGCTGCTGGCCGCCCGAGAGCTCGTACGGGTAGCGGTGCAGGTCGAACTTGACGTCGAAGGACGCCACCAGCTCCGCCATGCGGCGGTCGACCTCGGCCTTGGAGCGGCCTTCCAGCTTCAGCGGGTAGGCGATGTTGTCGATGGTGCGCATCCACGGGAACATCGCCTCGCGGTAGTTCTGGAACACGTAGCCGATCTTGGTGTCTTTCAGCGACTTGCCGTCGAACAGGATCTCGCCCGAGTCGATCGGGATCAGGCCCGCGATCATGTTGATCAGCGTGGACTTGCCGCAGCCGTTGGGGCCGAAGATCGAGACGATCCGGCTCTTGGGAATGTCGAGGTCGAAGTTCTCGTACAGCGGCCAGCCGGCGAAATACTTGGTCAGCCCGCGGATGGTGATGTGCGTGCCGGCCGGCCCGGGCTGGAAGGCCGGCTTCGGCACGTCGGCGTAGACCGGGCCGTCGATCACGGTGTCGGCGACGGCTCTCATCGTCCGCTCCAGTGCACGATGCGGCGCTCTGCGAGCAGGAAGAGGATGTTGAGCGCATAGCCCAGCGCGCCGGCCGCCAGGATGGCCGCATACATGCTCTTGACGTTGAGCACCTGCTGTGCATCGATGATGCGATGGCCCAGGCCGTTGTCCGAGCCGATGAACATCTCGGCCACGATCACGATCACCAGCGCCATCGAGACCGCGGAGCGCAGGCCCACGAAGGAGGGCTGCAGGCTTTCCCACACCAGCACGTCCTTGAAGATCTGCCAGCGCGAGGCGCCCATCACCCGCGCCGCCATCACCCGCTGCTTGCGCGCGTTGATCACGCCGTAGGCACTGTTGAAGACCACGATCAGCAGCGCTCCGAAGGCTGCGATCGCGACCTTGTTGATGTCCGACACGCCGAAGATCAGCAGGAACAGCGGGATCAGCGCCGACGAGGGCGTGGAGCGGAAGAAGTCGATCAGGAACTCCACGCTGCGGTAGGCCTTCTCGTTGCTGCCCAGCAGCACGCCCAGGGGCACGCCGATGGCCGCGGCGATCAGGAAGGCCTGCAGCGTGCGCCACACGGTCACTGCGAAATCCAGGAGCAGGGGGCCGCCGGCCAGGCCGGTGATCAGCGCCGCAAGCGTGTCCGCCGGGGTGGGCAGCAGGATCGGCTTGATGAAGCCCAGGCGCACCACGAGGTCCCAGAGGATGAAGAGCACGATGGGGCCGATCGCCGGCAGCCACGGTGACCAGGAGAATTTCTTCGCTGCAGCCGGTGGGGCGCCGGCGGCGGGCGGCGACCAGGGCGCACCCGCCGCGGGACCGGAGTTGGCGTCGGCCATGGTCAGCCCCGGTAGATCAACCCGTCCACCGACACCTTCTTCTCGAAGATGCCCTTCTCGGTGAACAGGTCGTAGAACTTCTGGAAGTGCGCCAGGTCGCTGGGCTTGAACTCGTTGTAGAGCATGTACGAGGCCAGCGGCACCTCGGCGGTGAGCGCGCCCTCGATCGCGGTGTAGCCCTTCATGTGCGTTCGCGCGTCGTCCGGCTTGGTGCGCACCAGCTCGATACCGCGCGCATAGGCGGCGATGAACTTCTTCGCCGCCTCGGGGTTTTTCTTGATGAACTCGCTCGTGAGGCTCGCGGCGCCACCATGCCACGGCGCCATCGGATCGCCGAGGATGTATTTCGCGACCACGCCGGCCTCCAGCACGCGGGTGGTGCCGTTCATGCGGCCCACGGTACCCGTGGGTTCGAGGGTGTAGCAGGCGTCGACCTGCCCTGCCACCAGCGCGGCCACGTGCTGGCCGATCGGCAGCTCGGAGACCGCGGCGCCGGTGGCGCCCGCGCGCTCCAGCATGGTCTTGCACAGCGTCATGTTCTGGATGCCGGGACCCGAGGCCACCTTCTTGCCCTTGAGCTCGGCCATGCTCTTGACCGGGCTGTCCTTGGGGACGATGAACTCGTCGAGCACGTACTTGGCGTTGCTCGGGTTGGTGCAGAAGATCTTGAAGAGCCCCGGCTGCGCAATCTCGCCGATGGCGAGGTTGGCCGAGCCGGTGCCGTTGGAGCTGCCGTCGGAGCGGCCCGCGAGCATGGCCTCCATCACCTGCTGCGCGCCGGCGAACTTGAGCGGCTCCACATCGAGCCCGGCCTCCTTGAAGTAGCCGCGGTCGACCGCCGCGAAGAAGGGCAGGCCGGCCGCCACGGGCCAGAAGCCGATGCGGACCTTGGACGCGGGCTGGGCCAGCACGGCTGGGGCGGCCAGCGCGGCGATGCCTGCTGCGCCGGCTTGCAGCACGCGACGTCGCGAAGTGCCGGGAATGTTTCGGGAAGCGCTCATGGGGAACTCCTTGTCAAGCTTGTCGGGATTCGATGTAGCGGCGCCAGCCGCCCAGATACGTGATGTCCGCGGCGCCCTCGAGCGCCAGCCCCTCGCACAGGAAGCCCTGCACGCTGCTGCCGTCGGCCAGCGCGAGCGTGCCGATGCCCAGCGGCGCGGGGATCAGCGAGACGAAGCTGCCGTAGTGCGCGAGCGGCATCTGCCACACCTCGACGGCGATCGCCGCGCCCTGCGCTGGCGCGACGCGCACCAGGCCGGGCTTGGGCGGCACCGTGCCGGGCAGCGCATAGAGCCGGTACTGCGGCGCGGTGGAGGTCTGCTCCACCAGCGTGGCCCCGCGCTCGGTGAGTTGGTTGTTCAGCGGCATGCCCGAGAGGTGGGCGCCGACGACCGCAAGCTTCACCGAGGGCTCCGGCGGCGCCATCGGGAGCGCCTCTGGCGCGGGCAATGGCCGGCCGGTGGCGCCCTGCGCCAGGCCCGTGGCGTGATGGAAGCGCTGGCCAAGCTCGGCCAATTGCAGGTCGCTGCCGCAGGGGCCGATCAGGGTGATGCCGAAGGGCAGTCCGTCTTCGCGCAGGTTCGCAGGCACAGAGAGCGCCGCGTAGTCGAGCAGGTTGACGAAGTTGGTGTATTCGCCCAGGTTGCGGTTGAGCACGACCGGCGCCGCGCGCATCGCCTCGATGGTGTAGTGAGCGGGCGCGGTGGGCACGAGGAGCAGGTCGATGTCTTCCCACATCGCGGCTGCGCGCTGGCCCAGCGCGTGCAGCCGGGTGCGGGCATCGGCGAAGTCGGCCGCGCTGTAGCGCCGGCCGGCGGCCAGGATGCCGCGTACCGGCTCGACGACCGCGTCTTCGTTGACGTCGAAGAAGCTGCGCACGGCGGCATAGCGCTCGGCCACCAGCGCGCTGTCGTAGAGCAGCGCGGCAGCGTCGGCCAGCGGCGCGTAGTCGATGGCGACGGGCGTGCCGCCCAGCGCCCGCATCTGTGCGAGCGCGCGCTCGAAGGCGGCCGCTGACAGCGCATCGCCGAAGAAGCGCGGCGCGTGCGGCACGCCGAAGCGAAAGCGCGCGGGCAGCGGCTGCGTGGCGAGCGCGAGTCGGCGCGCGTAAGGGTCTTCGGCGTCGAAGCCCATCGCCGCCTGCAGCACGCGCACCGCGAGGCCCACGGTCGGCGCGAAGATCGACACGCAATCCACGCTTTGCGCCGCCGGCACCACGCCGCGCGCGCTGACCAGGCCGCGCGAGGGCTTGAGGCCGACGATGTTGTTGAGCCCGGCCGGCACGCGGCCCGAGCCCGCGGTGTCCGTCCCCAGCGCGAAGTCGACCTCGCCGGCGGCGACCGCATAGGCCGAGCCCGAGCTCGATCCGCCGCTCACAAAGCGCGCATCGAAGCTGTTGGGTACCGCGCCGTAGGGCGAGCGCGTGCCGTTGAGGCCGCAGGCGAACTGGTCGAGGTTGGTCTTGCCGGCCAGGCTTGCACCGGCATCGAGCAGCCGCTGCACCACATGCGCGTGGGCGGACGGGGTGTAGGCGAAGGCTGAGCAGGCGGCGGTGGTGGGCACGCCGGCGACATCGATGTTGTCCTTGACAGCGAAGCGCAGCCCGGCGAGCGGGCCCTGCGCCGCGCCGGCAAGGGGCGGATCGAGCCGCACGATCCAAGCCTGCGCGGCTGTTGCTTCATCGGCTGGCCCCGGCGTCTCATTGCGACGAGAGGCTGTTTCATGCACCATCTTCAAGCATCCTGTCTTGTGTACAAGACGAGATGCAAGGTACGTGCCACCGGCCCGCCGCCGGCCAGCACGTTCGGCTACATGACCTGGGCGAGGCGGGGAGAGGCGAACTGGCTGGCGCCTACATCGGGCGACTGGTCGATAGCCAGCGCGATGGCGCGCTCGATGGCGTCCGGCGCGGTGATGGCGCGAACCTCACGCCTGGTTGTGCAGGAGGCGGCCGAGGCGGACGCAACCGCATGGACGATGACGTCGACGCGGCCGAAGACCTCGTTCGCCTCGTCGATGAAGCATTGCATGCTCGCGCGCTGCGTGACGTCGAGCGTCTGGTAGTGCGCCGAGCCGCCGGCCTCGACGATCTCCCTGGCGAGTGCGTTCAACCGGCCGATGCGGCGCGCCCCCAGCATCACCTTGGCGCCGCGCCCGGCCAGCACCCTGGCCACGGCTTGGCCGATGCCGCCGCTGGCGCCGGTGATGGCGATGACCTTGTCCTGGATTCCCGACATGCTGCGCTCCTTGATGAAGACCCCGCGCACAGATGCGGCGGCGACTGGAACGAGTCTAGGAACGAGGGGACGCGAGGCGTTAGCCGATTCGGGGACGCTTCTTGCCCGATCCTGCAAAGGCGCAGGGACCGGCAACGCTTGATTTATTTCGCCGCGCGGTAGAGGCCCTCGACCTTGGGCACGTTGGCTTCGAGCTTGGCGATGCGGTCGGTCCCGCTCGGGTGGGTCGACAGGAAGCTCAGGCCGCCCTGGCTCTTGGAGGCCTGCGCCATCTTCTTCCACAGCGACACCGCGGCCTGCGGGTTGTAGCCGGCGCGCGCGGCAAGCTCGAGCCCGACCAGGTCGGCATCGGTCTCGTCGCTGCGGCTGAACTTGAGGGTGAGCAGTTGCGTGCCGGCGCGCGCTGCAAGGTCGCCGGCCTGGCCCAGGCCCAGCAGCTGGGCTCCGAGCGACAGCGCTGCGCCGGTGCCCGCGCTCTTGGCCAGGCGCGCACGGGCATGCTCGCGCAGGGCATGCGCCATCTCGTGGCCCATGACCATCGCGACCTCGTCGTCCGTGAGCTTGAGCTGGTCGAGGATGCCGGTGAAGAAGGCGATCTTGCCGCCCGGCATGCAGAAGGCGTTGATCTGCGTGCTGCCGATCAGGTTGACCTCCCACTTCCAGCGCGCGGCGCGTTCGTTCCACTGCGCCGCGAAGGGAATGATGCGCGCCGCGATGGCGCGCAGGCGCTGCAGCTGCGCGTTGCCGTCGCCGGCCAGCGCGCCCTTGGCCTTGGCCTGGGCCAGCAGCTCGCCGTACTGCTGCACGCCGGCCTGCTCCACGTTCTCGGCCGGCACCAGGTTGCGCGCCACGGAGGCCTTGCCCACCTGCACCTGCGCCAGGGCCGGCGTGGCTGCCGCGGCGGCGGCAAGCAGGAAGGCGCGACGGCCCTGCCAGGGAGAGGAGCGGGAGGGGCAGTGCAGACACATGCGGGAATAATAAGAGAGCCTCAAAGACCTTCCTTCATGTCCGCACCACCGGCTGACCAGAATCCCCCCGCCCTGCCCTGGCGCGATGCGCTCAAGGTGTACCTCGAACCCGCGACCCTGCGCATGCTCGCGCTGGGCTTCTCCGCGGGCCTGCCCCTGCTGCTCGTGCTGGGAACGCTCAGCTTCCGGCTGCGCGAGGCCGGCATCGACCGCACGACCATCGGCTACCTGAGCTGGGTGGGCCTGGCCTACGGTTTCAAGTGGATGTGGGCGCCGCTGGTGGACCGGCTGCCGGTGCCGCCGCTGACCACGCTGTTCGGCCGGCGGCGCGGCTGGCTGCTGCTGGCGCAGCTGATCGTGATGACCGGCCTCGTCGGCATGGCCTTCAACGACCCGCGCGCCGGGCTCGCGCCGCTGGTGTGGTGCGCGCTGCTGGTGGCCTTCGGCTCGGCAACGCAGGACATTGCGCTGGATGCCTTCCGCATCGAATCGGCGGCCACGCGCAAGCAGGCGGCCCTGGCCGCGGCCTACCAGACCGGCTACCGGCTGGCGATGATCTGGGCCGGCGCGGGCGTGCTGTGGATCGCGGCCTGGGCTGAGCTCGCCGGCGGCGCGGGCTACCAGAACGGCGCCTGGAAGACCGCCTATCTTGCGATGGCCGCCTCGATGGGGGTGGGCGTGCTCACGGTGCTGCTGTCGCCCGAGCCGGCGCGCGTGACGCTGCCGAAGGCAAGGAACGCAGCCGAGTGGCTGGAAGGCGTGCTCATCGAGCCCTTTGCCGACTTCTTCCGCCGCTACCGCTGGCAGGCGGCGCTGATCCTGGCGTTGATCGCGGTCTACCGCATCAGCGACGTGGTGATGGGCATCATGGCCAACCCCTTCTACGTCGACATGGGCTTCACCAAGGACGAGGTGGCCACGGTCAGCAAGATCTATGGCGTGGTGATGACGCTGGCCGGCGCCTTCGTGGGCGGCGTGCTCTCGATGCGGCTCGGCGTGATGCGGGTGCTGATGCTGGGCGCGGTGCTGAGCGCCGCCAGCAACCTGCTGTTCGCCGCGCTGGCCACGCGCGGGCATGACCTCACCGCTCTGGTGCTGGTGGTCTCGGCCGACAACCTGGCGGGCGGCATCGCCTCGGCCGCCTTCATCGCGTACCTGTCGAGCCTGACGAACGTCAGCTACTCCGCCACGCAGTACGCGCTGTTCAGCTCGCTGATGCTGCTGCTGCCCAAGTTCATCGCCGGCTATTCCGGCGCCTTCGTGGACGCCTACGGCTACCACGCCTTCTTCACCAGCACGGCGGCGCTGGGGGTACCGGTGTTGTTGCTGGTTGCAGTGGCGGCCAGGAATGCGCCAGTGCAGCCGCCCGAGGGTGCCTCCAAAGCGGCGCCATAATGGCGCCACTTTGGAGGCATGCATGGCAAATCTTTCGATCAAGGACGTGCCCGATGATCTGGCAGAGCGGCTGAGGCAGCGCGCGGCGCGCAATCACCGGTCTCTGCAAGGCGAGCTCATGGCCATCATCGAGCGGGCCATCCACGAGCCGGAGCCGGCCCCCGTCCCGCGCCCGGGCGCCGTCAGCATCGGCTGGGGCGGCCGTCCGGTCTTCCGGCGCGGCGGCAAGCCCATCGAGCAGATCGCAGCCGAACACCGGGTTCGTTTTCCGCAACCCATTACCGGCGTGCCCAATGGGGTGGACATCATTCGCGCCGAGCGCGGCGCGGAGCCTGGCTCATGAGCGCCTCGGCCTCAGCCCTCTACGTTGCCGAGCCGCCGCCGCCCTTCACCGCGCGCCCGCCGATGGTGGTGGATTGCAGCGCACTCGGCGCCATCCTCTTCGACGAGCCGACACGCGACGAAGCCCTGGCGCGGCTGATCGGCCGCAGCCTGCACGCCCCCAACCTGCTCGATCACGAAATCGTGAGCGCCGCGCTCGGGAAGCGCCGGGAGGAAGGGCCGGCCGAGGCCATCGCGCAGTCGCTGCGCGACTACGCCACTTTCGACATCGACCTTCATCCCGTCGACCCGATCGCGCAGTACGAACTGGCGGCACGCTACGCGCTCACCGCCTACGACGCCGCCTACCTCTGGCTCGCTGCCGAACTCAAGGCGCCGCTCGCCACCTTCAACCGCCGGCTCGCCGAGGCGGCCCAGGCGCACCTCGGCTCCCTGTCCTGAGGACCGTAGGACATTCACGCCCCCGCGACAGGCGAAGTAGCTGGTAGGCTGTGACGTTTTTCACGCCTCGCCTCACCGCCCCACCGTGCCGCCCTCCCGCATCCCACCCCTCCAGATCAGTGCCTTCACCGCGACCTCGGCCGTGGGCGTGGGCAAGGAACCCCTGCTCAGCGCGCTCGAGCAATCGACGAGCGGCCTGCGCGCCAACGATTTCGGCGCCACGCCGCTGCCCACATGGATCGGCCGCGTCGACGGCCTCGAAGAAACGAGCCTGCCGGAAGACCTGGCAAGCTGGGACTGCCGCAACAACCGCCTGGCCTGGCTCGGGCTGCAGGCCGACGGCTTCATCGAGGCGGTGGCGGCGGCGCGCGAGCGCTACGGGCCGGCGCGCATCGCCCTGATCCTGGGCACCTCCACCTCGAGCATCGGCGAGACCGAGCTCGCCTACACCCAGCTCGACGCCGACGGCGGCTTCCCCGCGGAGCAGCGCCGGCCCCGCGTGCATACGCCGCATTCGCTCACGATGTTCGTGCAGGAGGCGCTCGGCCTCGAAGGGCCGGCCGAGACCCTCTCTACCGCCTGCTCCTCCAGCGCCAAGGTCTTCGCCTCGGCCGAGCGGCTGATCCGCCTGGGCCTGGTCGACGCGGCGGTGGTCGGCGGGGTGGACACGCTGTGCGGCAGCGTGCTGTTCGGCTTCAACTCGCTCGAGCTGGTCTCGCCCGAGCCCTGCCGCCCCTTCGACGCGCAGCGCAACGGCATCAGCCTGGGCGAGGCCGCGGGCTTCGCGCTGCTGGAGCGCGGCCCGGGCCGGCTGGAGCTGCTGGGCTACGGCGAGGCGAGCGACGCCCACCACATGTCCACACCGCACCCTGAGGGGCTGGGCGCCGAGCGGGCGCTCGACGACGCGCTGGCGCGTGCCGGCCTTGCGGCCGAGGCCATCGACTACATCAACATGCACGGCACCGCCAGCACCAAGAACGACGAGGTCGAGGGCGCCCTGGTGGCGCGCCGCTTTGCGCCGGGCACCCATGCCAGCTCCACCAAGGGCTTCACCGGCCACACACTGGGGGCAGCGGGCGTTGTCGAGGCAGTGATCAGCCTGCTCGCCATCGAGCGCGGGCTGATGCCGGGTACCGTCAACACCGCCGTGCTCGACCCGGGCTGCGGTCCGCAGATCCGGCTGGAGCCCGCACGCGGCGAAGTGCGGTACGCGCTCTCCAATTCCTTCGGCTTCGGCGGCAACAACTGCGCGCTGGTGTTCGGCAAGGGAACCACCGCATGAACGCGGCGACCCCCACCCTCTACATCGAAGGCCCGGCCTTCTGGGCTTCCACGCTTCCCGGCTGGAACAGCGCCCGCGCGGTCTTCCGCGGCGAGGCCGTGCCGGCCGACCCGCCGGCCAAGCGGCCCTCGCCGCAGATGCTGGCGCCGGCCGAGCGGCGGCGCGCGCCCGACACGGTCGCGCTCGCGCTGGAGGTCGCGGCCGCCGCGGTCGAGGCCTCGGGCCGCGCGGCAAAGGACCTGCCCTGCGTGTTCGCTTCCGCGCACGGCGACCTGGGCATCAACGACTACATGTGCGCCACGCTGGCGAGCGACCCCAAGCTGCTGTCGCCGATCAAGTTCCACAACTCGGTGCACAACGCGGCGGTCGGCTACTGGACCATCGGCACCGGCTGCACGGCCGCAAGCAATTCGCTGGCCGCCTACGAGCACAGCTTCGCGGCCGGCCTGCTCGAGGCTGCAGCGCAGTGCGCGGCGGATCAGCAGGCGGTGCTGCTGGCCGGCTTCGACATCCCCGCGGTGGGCGCGCTCGGCTCGGTGATCACCAGCCGCGAGCTGCTGGCCGTAGCCCTGGTGGTCGCCCCCATGCGCACGGAGCGCACCGTGGCAGCGTTCGACTGGTCGCTGGCAACCGGCGCGCCGGCACCGCAGCGCCCGCTTCCTGATGCAGCGGCGGCGCTGCAGACCAACGCGATGGCCGACGCGCTCCCCTTTTTCGACGCACTGGCGCGCGCCGAGGCGGAGTCGCTGGACCTGCCGCTCGGCGACCGCCTGTCTCTGCGGCTGCGG
>NZ_LMTS01000095.1:18945-24416 GCF_001541225.1 Variovorax sp. WDL1
CTGACCCACTGTGGACACCACGCCTTCCAACCACGATGTCGTCATCATGGGGGGCGGGCTCGGGGGGCTCACGCTCGCGCTGCAGCTCAAGCGGCGCTTCGGCGACATCGACGTGGTGGTGCTGGAGCGTCGCGCCCATCCGGTGCCGCATGCCGCGCACAAGGTGGGGGAGTCCTCCGTCGAGATCGGTGCCCATTACTTCGACACGGTGCTGGGCCTGAAGGCCCACATGCATGGCGCCCACTTGCGCAAGTTCGGCTTCCGCTTCTTCTTCAGCGAGGGCCGGCGCGACATCGACCAGGTGACCGAGATCGGCTCCAGCCGCTACCTCTCGGTGCCCAGCTACCAGATCGACCGCGGCATCTTCGAGAACTACCTGGCGAAGGAGGCCACGCGGGCCGGCGTGCACTTCATCGACGACGCGCTGGTGCGCCGCATCGAGCTGGCCGAGGATGTCCATGCGCCGCACCGGCTCGAATGGACGCAAGACGGCGAGACGCACGTCGTCCACGCGCGATGGCTGGTGGACGCCTGCGGCCGCGCCGGCCTGCTCAAGCGCAAGCTGGGGCTCGCGCAGCCCAACGCACATGTGTGCAATGCGGTCTGGTTCCGCATCGGCGAGCGCATCACCATCGACCACTGGTCCGACAGCGCCGAGTGGCGCGAACGCTGCGAGCCGCAGGCGCGCTGGCTGTCGACCAACCACCTGGTCGGCACCGGCTACTGGGTCTGGCTGATCCCGCTGGCCTCGGGCTCGCATTCGGTCGGCATCGTGGCCGACCCGCGGCAGCACCCGCTCGACGCCATGGACAGCTTCGACAAAGCCATGGCGTGGCTGCGCACCTGGCAGCCGCGCCTCTACGATGAACTCGACGGCAAGCGGCACCTGCTGCAGGACTTCGCCTTCTTCCGCGACTTCTCCTACGGCTGCAAGCAGGTGTTCTCGGGACAGCGCTGGGCACTGACCGGCGAGGCGGGGCTTTTCCTCGACCCGTTCTACTCGCCGGGCAGCGACTTCATCGCGATGAGCAACACCTACATCACCGACCTGATCGCGCACGACCGCGCCGGGCACTCGGTGGAGGCGCGCGCGCAGCTCTACGACCAGATCTATCACTCGTTCTACGAGAGCACGCTCGCGCTCTACACCGACCAATACGCGCTTTTCGGCGACCCCGAGGTGCTGCCGGTGAAGGTGATCTGGGACTACACCTATTACTGGGGTGTGCTCTCGCAGATCTTCTTCCAGCAGCGCCTCACCGACCTTGCGCTGCTCGGCAGCCTGCGCGAGGAGCTGCTGCACTGCCAGCACCTGAACTTCGCGATGCAGGACTTCCTGCGCGCCTGGTCGGGGAAGAGCGCCAAGCGCAACGCGGCCGTGATGCTGGACCATGCCGCCCTGCCGTGGTTCGCCGAACTCAACCGCAGCCTGGGTGACCGGCTGGACGACGCGGCCTTCCAGGCGCGCATGCGGGCGTCGGCCGAGCAGCTGCGGGCGCTGGCCGGCGAGATCCTGCGTCGCGCCGGCGGCCAGCATCCGGACCTGGACGACCGGGCCCTGCGCGCAGTGCTGGCCGAAAGGACCGGTGCCACGCCATCGCCCGCCGGTGTCGCAGCCCCCATGCTATTTGCAGCTTCAGAATGATGGATACCGTTGGCTGCGAGGTTTACGCCAGCTTTACGGAGCGTTCAAGCCTTCTTGTCCCCGCCCGGCGACGCTAGGCTTCAGCATCCCCCCGGCGTCCTGCCGGGCCGAACAAAAGCCGGCGCGCGCGCCGGCCGAGGACCCCGATGAGCACACCCCAACTCCTGATGATCGAAGACGACGCCCGCCTGGCTCAGATGGTCGGCGAGTACCTGGCGCAGTCGGGCTTCGGCTTCCACCATGCCCTCGACGGCGCCAGCGGGCTCGAGATGCTGCAGCAGCGTTCGCCCGACCTCGTGATCCTCGACCTGATGCTGCCCGACACCGACGGCCTCGAGGTCTGCCGCCGCATCCGTGCCCTGCCCAACAGCGCGCTCGCCAAGGTGTCGGTGCTCATGCTCACCGCCAAGGGCGATCCCATGGACCGCATCATCGGCCTCGAGATCGGCGCCGACGACTACCTGCCCAAGCCCTTCGAGCCGCGCGAGCTGCTGGCGCGCATCCGCGCCGTGCTGCGCCGGCGCGGCGAAGGCGGCAGCGAGGCGGCGCCCGCCGCCGTGATGCGCTTCGGCACGCTGGAGATCGACCGCAACGCCCGCAGCGTGACCGTCGGCGGGGCGCTCGCCGACCTCACCTCCTATCAGTTCGACCTGCTGGTCGCCATGGCCGAGCGCGCAGGCCGCGTGCTCACGCGCGACCAGATCATGGAAGCCGTGCGCGGCCGCGAGCTGGAGGCCTTCGACCGCTCGATCGACGTGCACATGGGCCGCATCCGCGCGGCGATCGAGGCCGATGCCAAGAACCCCAAGCGCATCCTGACGGTGCGCGGCGTGGGCTACGTTTTTGCCAAGCAGCAGGACTGATGTTGCTCAACCTGTACCGCCGCCATCTCTACGTCCGCATCTGGCTGGCGGTGGTGGGCGGCGTCGTCATCCTCACACTCTGCGCCAACTGGATCGTGCGGGAAGCCGCCGAGAACGAGCGTGAGCGGCTGTCGGCGGTGCCGCGAGAGGTGGTGGTGCTCGACGGCAAGGACCGCGCGATCGGCGTCGGCAGCGCGGTGCGGGTGCCCGGCCAGGGGTTGGAGTTCGAGGTGACGCTCGAGGACGGCCGCGCGATGTCGCTGCGCGTCGCGCCGCGGCCGCGTCCGACCGGGAGCACCGGCCTGGCCGCCTGGCGCACTCCGTTCGGACTGGGCTGGATGATCGCGCTGGTCGGCGTGGCAGTGGCGCTGGGTGTCTACCCGATCGTGCGCAAGATCACCAAGCGGCTGGAGACGCTGCAGCGTGGCGTGCAGCGCTGGGGCGAAGGCGACCTGTCGGTCCGCGTGGCGGAGGACGGGCAGGACGAGGTGGCCGACCTGTCCAACCGCTTCAATTCAGCCGCGGCCCGTGTCGAGGAGCTGGTGCGCTCCCACAAGTCGCTGCTGGCCAATGCCTCGCACGAGCTGCGCTCGCCGCTGGCGCGCATCCGCATGGGACTGGAGCTGATGAGCGAGCGGCCGAGTCCGACCGCGCGCGACGAAATTGCGCGCAACATCGCCGAACTCGACCAGTTGATCGACGAGATCCTGCTGGCCAGCCGGCTGGACGCCAAGGAAGCCGACATGGGCACGGTCGAATCAGTGGATCTCACCGGCTTGGCGGCCGAGGAGTGCGCGCGCGTCGACGCCGAACTCGACGTGGCCGAGAACGCCAGCAGCGAGGCGCTCACGGTGCGCGGCGTCCCGCGCCTCCTGCGCCGCGCGATCCGCAACCTGCTCGAGAACGCGCGCCGCTACGGCGCCGGCGAGATCAGCGTCGAGCTCGGCAGTCGGCAAGGCACGGCGGAAATCCGCGTCAACGACCGCGGCCCCGGCGTGCCGGCTGCGCTGCGTGATCGGATCTTCGAGCCCTTCTACCGGCTGCCGGGCGCGAGCGAGCGCAACGGCGGCGTGGGCCTCGGACTCGCGCTGGTGAAGTCGATCACCGAGCGCCACGGCGGCAGCGTGCGCTGCGAGGACCGGCCGGGTGGCGGAGCCAGCTTCGTGATCGCGCTTCCGAAGCAGGCATAGGGTGCCCGCAAGCTAAATCTCGCTTTTTGTCGCAGCGATCTCACGATCCCGCTGGGTATTCCTAGCATTCGCGGGTCGCTGCCCGGCCGGGGTTCAAGAACTGAGACCCGAGCCTCCTCCTCTGGCGCATGCATGGAAGAGGAAGGTCACCGTTCAGGCGGCACGCCTGCCACGTGCGTGCAACGCGCGCGTGGGTCCCTGGACAACCCGAGATCTCCCATGAACAGAATGCATCGCAGCCTTTGGAACGCCGCATTGGGCGCCTGGGTGGCAGCCCCCGAGAAAGCCCGTGCGCGAGGCAAACGCAGCGGCATCGCGAGGGCCGGCGTGTCGTCTCTCCGTTTGCTTGCGAGTGCCTGCCTGCTTACCTGGGCGGCTCCATCAGCCTTCGCCTGCGATGCGGGCGACACCGCGTCGTTGGCCAGCTGCATTGCAAACGCTGCCACGGACAGCACCATCACGCTCACGGCCAGCATCACGCTCACGGGCAACATAGGCGTGCTCGGCGCAGATGCGACGATCAACGGCAATGGCCATACCCTGGATGGCGCCAGTACGTATCGTGGGTTCTTCATTGGCGCCGGCACGGCGACCATCAGCAACCTGAGGATGCAGAACCTGCGGGCCCTGGGCGGGCAGGGTGGGGCGGGCTTCGCCGCCGGCGGTGGCGGCATGGGCGCAGGCGGCGCGGTGTTCGTGGCCAATGGCGCGGGGGCCAACCTGGAGGACGTGGTCATCCTCGACAACCGTGCGATGGGGGGTAGCGGTGGCGAATTCGGCCCTTTTACCGGTGGCGTGGGCGGCGGGGGCGGGATGGGAGGCAATGGAGGCACGGCCGTCCCTGCAGGCCCTTCGAATGGCGGCGGGGGCGGTGGCTTGTTTGCAGATGGCGCTCCTCCCCTGGCGACACTCATAGGCGGCGACGGTGGAGGGCCGACTGGCGGTGCAGGCAGTAGCGGAGATGGAGGCGATGGCGGCGCCTATACCGGTGGTGGGGGGGCCGGCTTTACTGAATTTGGCGTGGCCACCCGAGGTGGAGGCGGTGGCTTGGGCGGTGGCGGCGGTGGCAGCGGCGCCTTTGGTAGCTCCGAGGGCGGGCGCGGCGGATTTGGAGGCGGTGGTGGGGGTGGAAATTTCTTTGGGGGAGCGGGAGGCTTTGGCGGTGGTGGCGGCAGCAGCGGCCAAATCGTGGCAGGCCTCGGGGGCTTCGGCGGGGGCGGGGGAGGAATCACTCTCGGAGGGGGCATCACTGGCGCCGGCGGAGGCGGTGCCGGCATGGGCGGTGCGATCTTCGTGATGGAAGGGGGCTCGCTCACCCTGAGTGGCACCAGCCAAGTGAGCGGCAACGGCGTGGTTGCCGGCGCGAGCGGCAGCGGCGGTGGCGCGGATGACGGCTCGGCCTTCGGCAGCGGCATCTTCATGCAGGGCACGAGCGGCACGCTGGCCTTCGCGCCGGACGCCGGCGACCTGCAGACCGTGGCCGACGCGATCGCCGACCAGACCGGCTCCGGCGGCCTCGGCGCCAACGCCGGCAGCATCGGCGTGGTCAAGAGGGGCGCTGGACGGCTGGTACTCTCCGGCACCAACACCTACAGCGGTGGCACCACCGTCACCGGCGGCACGCTGTCGATCTCCTCCGACCCGAACCTCGGCACGGCGGCGGGCCCGCTGACCCTCGATGGCGGCACGCTGCAGAACACCGCCACAGTCACGACAGCGCGTGCCATCACCATCGGCAGTGGCGGTGGCGGCTTCCAGACCGACGCCGACCTG
>NZ_LMTS01000133.1 GCF_001541225.1 Variovorax sp. WDL1
GCCTCTCTTGAAATCTGAGTGGGTAAGCTGACGCCATTTTGATCAACCTGGACGAGTGAATTAATGACTGTCAAGCTGTTTGAAGCTGCCCTGGGGATTGCGTCGCCGTGGTCTGTGACCTCGGTTGACTTCGACGAAACGGCCAAGACATTGACCGTGCTGATTGACTTCAAGCCGGGTAGCCGCTTTGAAGTCTCTGGCCACGCAGGCTTGCATCCGGTTCATGACACCGTGACCAAGACGTACCGGCACCTGAACTTCTTCCAGCATGAGTGTCATCTGCAAGTGCGCACGCCGCGCGTGAAGCTGCCCAATGGCTCGGTGCGTCTGGTCGAGCCCGACTTTGCCGGTCGGCTGAACGGCTTCACGCTGCTGTTCGAGGCCTTCATCCTGATGCTGGCGCGCCAGATGCCGTTTGCAGCCGTGGCGCGCATCGTGGGCGACTCGCCCCATCGAGTACTGGCAGTGTGCAAGAAGTACGTGGAGATGGCTTGTGGTTTGGCTGACTACTCGGCTGTCACTGCGCTGGCTATCGATGAGACCTCGCGTGCCAGGGGCCACAGCTACGTCACACTGGCTGCGGACGCCGATGCCAGACGAGTGCTGTTCGTCACAGAGGGACGCGACGCCAAGACCATTGAAAAACTGGCCCAGTATCTGGACGACCATGGGTGCCCCGCCGAGAACATCGAGTCGGCTAGCATTGACATGTCGCCGGCGTTCATTGCCGGGGTCACTGAGCATCTGCCTAACGCGCGCATCACCTTTGACAAGTTCCACGTCATCGGCCACGCCAGCACTGCGGTGGACAAGATGCGGCGGATCGAGCAGCGCACCGACAAATCCCTCAAGGGCATGCGCTGGACTTTGCTCAAGGACACAGCCAAGCTCAAGCCAGAAGCCTGCGCTGATCTGGATGCCTTGATCGCCAAGATGACCGTCAAGCGCACCGCCCGCGCCTGGGTCTACAAGGAGCAGCTGCGCGAGATCCTTGGTCGCAAACAAATCAATGTCGTGCGCGCCATGCTGGAGCATTGGTGCACTTGCGTGATGCGCTCCAAGGTCGATCCGATGAAGGAGGTGGCCAGGATGATTCGCTCTCATCTGGAGGGCATCGTGGCCTGGGCCCAAACGCGACAGACCAACGGCTTTCTGGAGGCTATCAATGGCCTGTTTCAGGCCGCCAAGCGTCGTGCCCGCGGTTTCACCCGCATCGCCACGATCAAAACAGTCATCTTCCTGATCGCCGGAAATCTCGACTTCCACGCCATCAACCCTCATGCTGGGCAACCCACTTGAAATTCAACAGAGCC
>NZ_LMTS01000052.1 GCF_001541225.1 Variovorax sp. WDL1
CGTACGTCCACCACAACGCGAGACTGCCACCGGGTCGCCGTTCGTGAGTCCGGCCGTCTTGTAGGTGCTGACGTTGTAGTTGGTGCGTCCGGCGCTGCCGTCCCACGCCGCGGCCTCCTGCCAAGGCAGCTGCGGCGCCTGTGCGAAGGTGTTGTGGTCGATCGCTGAGATCTGCAGGTCGCCCACGCCCATGCGCAGCGTCGGGTTGTCGGCCACGAAGCCCACGTGGGCCTGGTTGGTCGAGTACAGGCCCGCGTCGGCAAGGACCGGGCCGCCGACCTGCCAGGTGCCGGCGTGGTAGCTCATGGTCTGGT
>NZ_LMTS01000116.1 GCF_001541225.1 Variovorax sp. WDL1
CTCATGTCCGCGCCGGCGATGGCCGATTCCGCGGTATCCGCCACATCGCTGCGTGGAACCCGGACGGCAGCCTGCTGAATCCGGCTTATCGGACGAGCGAACACCTGCTGGCTTCGCCGGAGTTCCGCGCCGGATTCGCTCACCTCGAACCGCTTGGTCTCAGCTTCGACGCCTGGATCCTCTTTCCGCAACTTCCGCGGCTGGCGGCGCTCGCGCGCGCGTTTCCGCAGACGTCCATTGTGCTGAACCACTGCGGAGGTATTGTTCTCACAGGACGACATGCGCAACGCAGGGAAGAGGTGTTCGCAGCGTGGTCCGCCGGACTGATGGAGCTTGCCGCCTGCACGAACGTCATGGTCAAGCTTGGTGGACTTGGCATGCCTCTGACCGGATTCGGATTCGATGCAAGGGAGCAGTCCCCCTCTTCGGCGGAGCTCGCCGAAGCCTGGCGACCGTGGATCGAACACTGCATCGAGACGTTCGGGCCGGCCCGTTGCATGTTCGAAAGCAACTTCCCTGCGGACAAGAGCAGCTATGGATACGGGATCGGCTGGAACGCGATGAAGCGCATCGTCGCGGGAGCGAGCCCCGACGAAAAGGCGGACTTGTTCTGGCGCAGCGCCGCGCGGTTCTATCGCCTGCGAACTCTTGCACCCTGATCGCAGCTGGCCCGATTCGGGGAGAATCGCCCGAATAGGGAGCTTTCCCAATGGACGAATTCACGCGGATCCAGACTTTCATCAGGGTGGTCGAAGCCGGCAGCTTCTCCGCGGCAGCCCGGGAGATGTCGTCGATCAGTTCGGTGTCGCGGCAGGTGAAGTCACTGGAGGACGAATTGGGAGTGCGCCTGCTGAATCGCAACACCCGCAGCCTTTCGCTCACGGAGCCGGGCCGGCGCTTTTATGAGCGGGCCTGCGCGATTTTCAACGCCCTCAGCAACGCGAAGTCCGATGCGAAATCCTTCCAGGACAGCGTCAAGGGCGTGCTGCGGGTGTCCATCCGAGTGTCCGCAGGCACGACCATGATTGTCCCCGCGCTGCCGGCCTTTATGGCGCAGTATCCGGAGCTGAGCCTGGACATCTCGCTCTCCGACGAGAGGCGCGACCTCATCGCCAACAACATCGACGTTGCGGTATGGATGGGCCATATCCCGGACTCGGAGATCGTCGCGCGGCGCCTGAGCCCGAGCCAGCGCATCGTCTGCGGATCGCCGGTCTACTTCGAGCGCCACGGCATTCCCCGCACGCCAGAGGACCTGCGTCGCCACAACTGCCTGCTGTACACCGCGCGCGACTACGGCAGCCGTTGGGCCTTCAGCCGCGAAGGGCGGGAGCAGGAAATCGAGGTGCAGGGCAGCCTGCGCACGGACAACTCCCTGGTGCTGCTGTCGGCGGCGCTGAGCGACATTGGCCTGATCGTCGTGCACGAATGGATGGTCCGGTTGTACATTTCCGAAGGCCGGCTGGTGCGGGTGCTGAGCGATTACTGGGTGAATCCGCGGCCGGGGGACGCCGAGTTGTACGCCGTGTATCCGAGCAGCCGCGGACTTTCCCGCAAGGTGCGTGTGTTCGTCGATTTCCTGGTTGACCTGTTCGGTCGCCCCGGTGCGCAGCCCGAGGCGCGCTCCGCGGGGCGCCCACAAGCCAGCTGATCTTGCCGCCCAGCGCATAGCACCTTGCCGCGCGGCCGCGGGGATTCGATTCATCTAGTGGTCTTATCGAAGACCATAAGAATTAACCACTTGTTATGATGATTACCGCCCACCATACTATCCACTCCCCGGCAGCGTCGCACAGACTGTGCCGCCCTTCGCGGTCT
>NZ_LMTS01000252.1 GCF_001541225.1 Variovorax sp. WDL1
TCTTGGGGGCGGGGGGTGGGGTGGGCATTGGCGGGGAGGAGCTTTTGGGGAGTATGCGGCAGCGGATGGCGCTCCTCGCGCTGGCCCCGGTCTTGCTCCCTCTCCTTCCGGGAGAGGGCAGGGGTGAGGGCACGCAGCGCTTGCACCCGCGCGCCTTCCCCAAAGCCCCCCTCACTCTCCTTGCCCGGCCGACCGCGCCAACGCCTCCCTCCCCACCGCCGTGAGCTCCGTTACCACGATCCCCACCTGCGGACCGCCGCCCCAAGGATCGAGCGTCACCTGCATCGCAGCCTTTACCTGGCCTGCGTGGATGAGGGGGAGGATGGCTTGGAGGTCGGGGTCGGAGGTTAGGACGAGGGGGAGGGGATGGTGGGCGATGCGGTGGAGGAGTGCGAGGGGCATGAGAGCGGGAAGGCGGGTCTACCAGTCTCGTTGCCTGACGCCTTCATGTCAGCCGCGTTTGAGTCACAAACGTCGCGCTGGCTCTTTTGCTTCTGGGACTGGTGCCCTCCCGGATCGGGAAGCTAAGGTTTCGTGAATACCCGCTCAAGACTGGGTGCGGACGGTCAGGCTGGCGCGTTCCACTGTCTGCGGTTGCCGAAACCGGACGTTGGGCGACGGGCGGCACGAGCGATCGCGATTGGTCTAAAGCAGACGTCGGTCTCCACCTTGGGCGCAGGCGCGCTAACGACGCACCACCACGGCTCGGAGTTAGGGTTGGCGATTGATCGCCGACTCTGCCTTACTCAAGGCATTGACCATCTGCTTGGCTCCATCACCGTCCGCCACTCCGCACAGAGGCCGTCCCGACTCTGACACTGCCAAAGCGCGAAGGCCACTGCGGAGCGCGGCGCTCGGGAATGCGCCATACGTACGAAAATGGGCGTCGATGAGCACTCCAGAAGACCAACGTTGGGAGCAGACGCGCGCCGGAGCACGTGCTGGCCGCGGCTTCCGCTATCAGGATGCTGCCGCAGCCTTCCTACTTGTGGAGCAATGGAATAGGGGCACGACCGCCAAACTCGTGCCTGAAGGTCTGGACGACCTGACCTTGTTCGTTGACGGAGTAGAGACCCGGATCCAGGCGAAGTCCATGCACGATCCGAAAGGCATGTTTCGCGCTTTGCAACTCGCCGAGTACCTAGAGAAGACTGCGGCCCTACTGTCGCAGGAAGAATGGGTTCAGGGCAGTGTGCGTATCGCTGTGATCCTTGAGCGCCCTGTCATCGGCCTGGAGGCCAAAGGATGGGAGGTGCCTCTGTCATCGTACGAGGATGTTGCTCTAGTCCGCCAGGCCCTGGACGCGCTGCCTCCCTCAGCGAGAAGCTTCACAGTGGAGCAGTTGCTTGAGCGTTCATTTCTCCTGCTCGAGAGCACTCCAATCGAGCGCTGCGTTCAGCTCCTCACCGAAAAGCAAGGCGCGCCCGCCTTCGCCTGCAGGCTCGTGGCACAACAACTTCGCGTGGACGCCGGCCGCTGCTCTGATGAGAACTATTCTGCGAAGGCATCCAACCCCGCAAACATAACGACTGCCGACGTGGCAGGGGCGATGGAGCGCGTTCTCCTCGCCACTCAGGAAGGCGGACTGCAGCGCGCCATCCAGGACGGCATCTGTGAAATCGTCGACTTCTCCATCAAGGTTCATGACGAAGCGTTCTACGCAGGCGTGAACGTAGTAGCTGGCCATGTCGCGGCCGGCCTGGTGTTCGAGCGTCCAGCCGTCACTGAGCAGGTCGAGACCGCTGTCGAAAGCGGAAGAGCGACCCTCATCGCCGGCCAATCAGGTAGCGGAAAGTCAGCCAGCGCATGGCTGTACGCGAACTCTACGCGGCACGATGTGATCTGGTACAGAGTTGCGAGACTCGCGCCGGGTGAGTCCGCTCTTTTGCTACGTCTTGCGAAGGCCAATGAGGCGAGTCGGACTCGCAGGGTCGGATTCATCCTGGACGACGTAGGCAGAAACCTCGCCGACACCTGGGACGAGGTGGTCCGCATGGCCGGGGAGTCTGAAGGCGTCATCCTGATTGGCACGATTCGAGAAGAAGACCTCGATCTCCTGACTGACCTTCGGAGCACCACGGTCGTCAGGCCACAGCTGGACGAAGAACTCGCGACACGGCTTTTCACTCAGTTGCCATCGCCTGAGGCGCGTCGCTTTCATCACTGGCGCGAACCATTCGAAGAGAGCAAGGGGCTGCTACTCGAATTCACCCACCTGGTGACCCAAGGGCAAAGGCTCGAAGCGGTGCTTCGCGACCAGTTGCGCCAGCGCGTCAAGGAGGCTCGTGACGATGAGCTCTTGATCTTGCAGGCGGTCTCATTCGCATCACGCTTCTCCGCAGCTATCGACAAGGAACGTCTACGCGAAAAGACTGGCCTGACCCCCATCGCATTTGCCAGAGCTCTAAACCGCTTGGTTCAAGAGCACGCCGTCACGTTAGTGGGCGACGACTGCATCGGCGGGCTCCATGAAATCAGGTCACGGCACCTGGACATCCTGCTTCGAGAGATAACACATCAGACTGAGCTATCCTCCCTGCACCTTGCCCTGACTTGCATCAGATTCAAGGATCTCGCCAGCTTTATCGCCAGTCTCTATCGCGAGCTACCCACAGTTCACGACGCGGTAGTACAAGACTTGGCCTCCTTGCTCCCAGGCTCCAAGATTGAGGCTTGGACTGCGGCGTTTCACGGCTTGGGATTGGTCACCTGCGATCTCGTCGGCAAGGCGTGGATGGAGATCTGCAAGGACGAGAAGATCGATGAACGCTTCGCGCACACGGTATTCGGCCTTGCTATAGCGAATGCGAACTTGGAAGGGATGGACTTTTGGGAGAAGATTCGCGGTGCGATGAGCCGCTTCTCGGGCATCGGCATACCGGATAAGCGATTGCAGTTGTCAATGCAGCTCTCCATCTCACCGCCACCTCCCTCCTGGAGTTTGCAGCAGGCGGTCGAACTCGCAGCTGCACTCATGCCCCTACATGGCACAACGCAACCGCCGGCCACCCCCCACTGGCTGGTGAGCACCCCTTTCAGCGAGCCTGCATCGGCTTCACAGGTGCTTGGCTTCATCAGCGTGCTGCGCGAGTTGAGCGAGCAACTTGCAGCCGAAGCTCTCACAACCCAGGGCGGTTCGGCTCACCTACTCGAGAGATTGCACAGTGACACCGCTTGGCTGACGAAGCCCACGCTTGAGAACGATGGCGACGGTGTATCCGTCATCCGGGCCAACATCCGCTTGGTGAACGACGCAGTCCAGCCTAATCTGCACGAACGCGCGGTTTCAATCTGCGACATGCTCATTGCTGCCGAGCCGGTCGCTCAAGCGGCCGCTGTCTCCGCAGTGCTCGGAGATGGCAGCGTTCTGAAGGTGGGTGACTATCCGGTGGCTGACGTCCGATTAGACCGCAGCCGCACAGTCGTTCCGGCGCGGGTCGCTTGGAACCGGGCACAGCTTCGCAGCGTTCAGCAGGTTCAGGAGACGGACGGGGAAACGGCTCGCGCCCATAGCCTGGCGACAGCGCTAAGCGAGACGCTTTCGAATTTGCGCCGTGCCGCAGAGTGCTTCTGTCGCTTGGAGCCAGCACCCTCGAAGCTGCATGCGCTTGCTTCAATCCGACAGTTTCTTACAGGAATGATCCTCCCTGGTCGCGTTCGCTCGTCCGTCTCCGGAGTTCTGGACCAAGGAAGTTACGACACTTCAGATACCGTCGCCGACGTGGTGCAGGGAATCCAGGAAATCACAAAAGACCTCGTGTCAGGGAAGGTCGAACGACCCCTGCTAAAGGCGATCAACACGATAGAGATCTCAAACAAGATGCGTGCGGTAGCCTCTTCTGAGCTTTGGCGTTACACGGACCTGGCCAGCGATGTCGACTTCGAGGGCGCCGCACAGTTGCTCAAAGAGATTTCCTACGTTCTGGCGGATATGCACACGTGTCCCTCCGAG
Organism: Variovorax sp. WDL1; assembly: GCF_001541225.1. GTDB lineage: Bacteria > Pseudomonadota > Gammaproteobacteria > Burkholderiales > Burkholderiaceae_C > Variovorax. The sequence goes on from NZ_LMTS01000252.1 coordinate 3,953, forward strand.
TCGCACTCAAGTAGAGCCGCGCTATCGAAGCGGTCACGCAGGCACTCAGCTCTTGGCGCCGCTAGTGCTCTGGCCCTCTCCCGTGGTCAAGGCCTGATTGAGGCGCGTCGTCGAGAGCTCGAAGTCCAGTTTCTAGGAGCTCAGCCCGGATGTGTGGTGGTGGCCCGCAATGACCCGTTTGATCACCTGTGGCCTCCCGCATCGTTTGCCATTCTTGTGCCGTGCAACGAAATCGTAGAGTTTTTTCAAGCTTTCGAGCGCTTTGTAAGCGAGCACACCTGGGACGGCTCTGACCACCGCGTAGCGGCTCCTTTGTTACGCGGGAAGGTCGCCGCTCGGTTTGCCATGGGCGGAGTTTCGACTGTCTTTCCCCAATTCGAGTTCACGAAAGAATGGCGAGCGCTGCTTCCGTATCCTCTGCTCGATGACGTTGCGACTGCGGCATTCGACAGAATCCTTGGTGACTGCACCAGTATTTCTGCGGTGATGACGGGTCTTGACCGGGACCTGAACTCCGAGGAAGCGGACTACCTCAACGAACTCCTGGCACCGCTTGCAGGTCGTGTGGAGAGTTTTCTAACGCTCAGGAAGGGCGACGACGATGTAGTGATAGTGGCTGCGGGCACGTTTCTCGCCGAGTGTGCGCAGAAGGCGATTAGCCAGGTCCAAAGGAACAGCGCCGGCCCGTCTATTGCGCGGGACCAGGCCTCCCTCTTTCGCAACGAGATCACTGATGCGAACGCGCAAGTGTTGGGATACAGGCTGATGCTCGCAGGGTGGGACGCTGCCTCCCAGCCGGTACAAGCAAACTAAAGATGAACGTGTCCACTTCTCCCGTGCTCGCGCTTCGGTACAACATCCTCAGTGCATTTGAGAAAGCCAACGAGAGCTTCCAGGCACGGCTGCAAGCCGCCGTAGAGCAGGGCCGCATCAGCCCTGAGATCGAGCTCGATGAGCGACCAGGGATTCCGGTTGCGCCGAAGATTTCGCGCGAAAGCCGGGATTCAGCTCCGGAAATCCGGCTGCAGGTCACCTATCTGGAGATTCTTTGGGCGTTCATCTATGCCTGGATGATCTTGTACGAGGAGGGTGTGCACAAGCCACTGTTGCGAGGAGAGTCACCGGCGCAGATTGATGACCGTACGCCTCTTCTGAGTCGCGCGCGTGAGTTGTTTGAATGGGCGCTCGGTTTACGCGCCTCGTATACCCCATGGCCCGCGCATCTGCCGTCGCCGGAGAATTATCGAAGCAGTCAGGAACGCTGGTACGGCGAAAAGGCGAATCTTGTCTTTCAGGAAGCCACCAGCTTCATGCTGGTTCACGAGTTCATTCACGCCGAACAGAGGCACCTCGACATCCGGGCTGCAAACCCTCCTGAAGAGGTGATTCTTGAACTTGAGAAGGATGCCGACAACGGGGCGTTTGAGGCATTGGTCAATCCCATGCTTAATGACACAGAGAAGCTGTCACGAGGATGGGCAATTCTCGCGGCGCTTCTGAGCTCATACCTGGTGAAGGGCGAAAGCACAGCCAAGCAACCGACAACGCACCTGCCGCTGCATCACCGGCTGGAGCATATGCTTCGCGGCCTGAACTTCGAAGGCGAAGCTGCGCGTGCCTACTTCGAGTACCTGATTTCCTTGGTGCTGCGGCACATTCTGCATAAGGATCTGGACGCACAAAGTCCATCCGTTTTTGACACCGCCGCTGACGCCCTGACCGATAAACTGGATCGCCTCGATGGATTGGAACCACAAGCCTGATGCGCCCCGGTGAGGACCAGCACGTGCCTTCGGCTTTCGCGGCAGGCGTTCTACCGACGCTTGCCGCGGGTGAAGACTACCGAGGTTGCCCTCACGACTAGAAGACTTTACTTGCGGCGATGCGGATGCGGCACGCAGGTTAAGGTTGAGGCCAGTCAGGCGTTCTCGCAGTTGCTTGCGGAAGTCGACTTCGCCGACAGCCGGGGCGGCCAGCACGCTCGCGC
>NZ_LMTS01000320.1 GCF_001541225.1 Variovorax sp. WDL1
GGGCTTCAAAAAAAGTTTGGCGGTTCTTGAAAAATCGTGTGATAATCTAAGGCTTCGCTGATCGCAGTGAAGTTGGCAAGGAAGGCGGGGAGAGTTGCCTGACTTGTTGGGATCCTTAAAAACATACAGCCGATAAGCGTGGGCGTTTGAGGCGAATGGTCGAGTTCTTCGGAACGAAGCCTTTCAGGCTTTAAATGCTCATGAGAATAGAAGTGAAGTTCACTTCAATTCCGTTTTTATGAGTTTGTCTCGCGAGAGACGTTAAATTCAAGATCGAACTATAGAGTTTGATCCTGGCTCAGATTGAACGCTGGCGGCATGCCTTACACATGCAAGTCGAACGGCAGCACGGGAGCAATCCTGGTGGCGAGTGGCGAACGGGTGAGTAATACATCGGAACGTGCCCAATCGTGGGGGATAACGCAGCGAAAGCTGTGCTAATACCGCATGAGATCTACGGATGAAAGCAGGGGACCGCAAGGCCTTGCGCGAATGGAGCGGCCGATGGCAGATTAGGTAGTTGGTGAGGTAAAGGCTCACCAAGCCTGCGATCTGTAGCTGGTCTGAGAGGACGACCAGCCACACTGGGACTGAGACACGGCCCAGACTCCTACGGGAGGCAGCAGTGGGGAATTTTGGACAATGGGCGCAAGCCTGATCCAGCCATGCCGCGTGCAGGATGAAGGCCTTCGGGTTGTAAACTGCTTTTGTACGGAACGAAAAGGCTTTCTCTAATAAAGGGAGCTCATGACGGTACCGTAAGAATAAGCACCGGCTAACTACGTGCCAGCAGCCGCGGTAATACGTAGGGTGCAAGCGTTAATCGGAATTACTGGGCGTAAAGCGTGCGCAGGCGGTGATGTAAGACAGTTGTGAAATCCCCGGGCTCAACCTGGGAACTGCATCTGTGACTGCATCGCTGGAGTGCGGCAGAGGGGGATGGAATTCCGCGTGTAGCAGTGAAATGCGTAGATATGCGGAGGAACACCGATGGCGAAGGCAATCCCCTGGGCCTGCACTGACGCTCATGCACGAAAGCGTGGGGAGCAAACAGGATTAGATACCCTGGTAGTCCACGCCCTAAACGATGTCAACTGGTTGTTGGGTCTTCACTGACTCAGTAACGAAGCTAACGCGTGAAGTTGACCGCCTGGGGAGTACGGCCGCAAGGTTGAAACTCAAAGGAATTGACGGGGACCCGCACAAGCGGTGGATGATGTGGTTTAATTCGATGCAACGCGAAAAACCTTACCCACCTTTGACATGTACGGAATTTGCCAGAGATGGCTTAGTGCTCGAAAGAGAACCGTAACACAGGTGCTGCATGGCTGTCGTCAGCTCGTGTCGTGAGATGTTGGGTTAAGTCCCGCAACGAGCGCAACCCTTGTCATTAGTTGCTACATTTAGTTGGGCACTCTAATGAGACTGCCGGTGACAAACCGGAGGAAGGTGGGGATGACGTCAAGTCCTCATGGCCCTTATAGGTGGGGCTACACACGTCATACAATGGCTGGTACAAAGGGTTGCCAACCCGCGAGGGGGAGCTAATCCCATAAAGCCAGTCGTAGTCCGGATCGCAGTCTGCAACTCGACTGCGTGAAGTCGGAATCGCTAGTAATCGTGGATCAGAATGTCACGGTGAATACGTTCCCGGGTCTTGTACACACCGCCCGTCACACCATGGGAGCGGGTTCTGCCAGAAGTAGTTAGCCTAACCGCAAGGAGGGCGATTACCACGGCAGGGTTCGTGACTGGGGTGAAGTCGTAACAAGGTAGCCGTATCGGAAGGTGCGGCTGGATCACCTCCTTTCTGGAAACAATGCCGTTCAAATTGAACGCCCACACTTATCGGTTGTTGGAAGAGGTCGATTTGTTTCGGCCACGGGTCTGTAGCTCAGCTGGTTAGAGCACCGTCTTGATAAGGCGGGGGTCGTTGGTTCGAGCCCAACTAGACCCACCATCTTCTGATATCCAAGTGAGAGGACATCGGGGGATTAGCTCAGCTGGGAGAGCACCTGCTTTGCAAGCAGGGGGTCGTCGGTTCGATCCCGTCATCCTCCACCATCATTCTGGTAGATTCTTCAACACCAAAGCGGCTTTGTGCGAAAGTGCGAGGCCTCTTTGTTGTTGATCGAGATTGTTCGATCAATCGGCTGTTCTTTAAAAATTCATAGAGTCGAATCAGCGTTGCTGATGGAAACTGCACATTCGTAAAGGTTTAGTGCGGACCGTGCCATCAGCAGCAAGAATTTTTGATTGCGTCAAATGAACTTCACTTCGAAGCAATTCGAATGAAGACGGCATAACGCGTCAGGTGAAAGACCTGACACATTCCTTGATGGACTTTGGTTTCTGTGAAGAAACGTCAAAGTTATAGGGTCAAGTGAATAAGAGCATGTGGTGGATGCCTTGGCGATGATAGGCGACGAAGGACGTGATAGCCTGCGATAAGCTTCGGGGAGCTGGCAAATTAGCTTTGATCCGGAGATTTCCGAATGGGGAAACCCACCGAAAGGTATCGTTATCTGAATACATAGGGTAGCGAGGCGAACCGGGTGAACTGAAACATCTCAGTAGCTCGAGGAAAAGACATCAACCGAGATTCCGAAAGTAGTGGCGAGCGAAATCGGAAAAGCCTGTTAGTGATAGCACGAGACTTAACGGAGCGGCTTGGAAAGGCCGGCCATAGTGGGTGATAGCCCCGTACGTGAAAAGACTTGTGTGGTACTGAGCTGACGAAAAGTAGGGCGGGACACGAGAAATCCTGTCTGAAGATGGGGGGACCATCCTCCAAGGCTAAATACTCATCATCGACCGATAGTGAACTAGTACCGTGAGGGAAAGGCGAAAAGAACCCCGGGAGGGGAGTGAAATAGATCCTGAAACCGCATGCTTACAAAAAGTCGGAGCCCGCAAGGGTGACGGCGTACCTTTTGTATAATGGGTCAGCGACTTACATTCAGTGGCAAGGTTAACCGAATAGGGAAGCCGTAGAGAAATCGAGTCCGAATAGGGCGTCTAGTCGCTGGGTGTAGACCCGAAACCAAGTGATCTATCCATGGCCAGGATGAAGGTGCCGTAACAGGTACTGGAGGTCCGAACCGACTAGTGTTGCAAAACTAGCGGATGAGCTGTGGATAGGGGTGAAAGGCTAAACAAACTTGGAAATAGCTGGTTCTCTCCGAAAACTATTTAGGTAGTGCCTCAAGTATTACCGTCGGGGGTAGAGCACTGTTTTGGCTAGGGGGTCATGGCGACTTACCAAACCAAGGCAAACTCCGAATACCGACGAGTACAGCTTGGGAGACAGAGCACCGGGTGCTAACGTCCGGACTCAAGAGGGAAACAACCCAGACCGCCAGCTAAGGTCCCTAAAATTGGCTAAGTGGGAAACGAAGTGGGAAGGCTAAAACAGTCAGGATGTTGGCTTAGAAGCAGCCATCATTTAAAGAAAGCGTAATAGCTCACTGATCGAGTCGTCCTGCGCGGAAGATGTAACGGGGCTAAGCCAGTTACCGAAGCTGCGGATGCACAGTTTACTGTGCGTGGTAGGAGAGCGTTCTGTAAGCCTGTGAAGGTGCGTTGTAAAGCGTGCTGGAGGTATCAGAAGTGCGAATGCTGACATGAGTAGCGTTAAAGGGGGTGAAAAGCCCCCTCGCCGTAAGCGCAAGGTTTTCTACGCAACGTTCATCGGCGTAGAGTGAGTCGGCCCCTAAGGCGAGGCAGAGATGCGTAGCTGATGGGAAACAGGTCAATATTCCTGTACCGATGTGTAGTGCGATGTGGGGACGGATCTTAATAGGTCATCCGGGTGTTGGATATCCCGGTTTAGTTGGAAGTAGGCGTGCGTTAGGCAAATCCGGCGCACATATACCGAGGCCAACGATCGAGCCAGCTTGCTGGTGAAGTGACTGAACGAGGTTCCAGGAAAAGCCACTAAGCTTCAGCTGCACACGACCGTACCGCAAACCGACACTGGTGCGCGAGATGAGTATTCTAAGGCGCTTGAGAGAACTCAGGAGAAGGAACTCGGCAAATTGACACCGTAACTTCGGAAGAAGGTGTGCCCTATTAGTGTGAAGTGAACAACGGAGCATGAATGGGTTGCAAAAAATCGGTGGCTGCGACTGTTTATTAAAAACACAGCACTCTGCAAACACGAAAGTGGACGTATAGGGTGTGACGCCTGCCCGGTGCTGGAAGATTAAATGATGGGGTGCAAGCTCTTGATTGAAGTCCCAGTAAACGGCGGCCGTAACTATAACGGTCCTAAGGTAGCGAAATTCCTTGTCGGGTAAGTTCCGACCTGCACGAATGGCGTAACGATGGCCACACTGTCTCCTCCTGAGACTCAGCGAAGTTGAAATGTTTGTGATGATGCAATCTCCCCGCGGAAAGACGGAAAGACCCCATGAACCTTTACTGTAGCTTTGTATTGGACTTTGAACAGATCTGTGTAGGATAGGTGGGAGGCTTTGAAGTGCGGTCGCTAGATCGCATGGAGCCAACGTTGAAATACCACCCTGGTGTGTTTGAGGTTCTAACCTAGGTCCATCATCTGGATCGGGGACAGTGCATGGTAGGCAGTTTGACTGGGGCGGTCTCCTCCCAAAGCGTAACGGAGGAGTTCGAAGGTACGCTAGTTACGGTCGGACATCGTGACGATAGTGCAATGGCATAAGCGTGCTTAACTGCGAGACTGACAAGTCGAGCAGATGCGAAAGCAGGACATAGTGATCCGGTGGTTCTGTATGGAAGGGCCATCGCTCAACGGATAAAAGGTACTCTGGGGATAACAGGCTGATACCGCCCAAGAGTTCATATCGACGGCGGTGTTTGGCACCTCGATGTCGGCTCATCTCATCCTGGGGCTGTAGCCGGTCCCAAGGGTATGGCTGTTCGCCATTTAAAGAGGTACGTGAGCTGGGTTTAAAACGTCGTGAGACAGTTTGGTCCCTATCTTCCGTGGGCGCTGCAGATTTGAGGAAGCCTGCTCCTAGTACGAGAGGACCGGAGTGGACACACCTCTGGTGTATCGGTTGTCACGCCAGTGGCATTGCCGAGTAGCTAAGTGTGGAAGAGATAACCGCTGAAAGCATCTAAGCGGGAAACTCGTTTCAAGATGAGATCTGCCGGGGCCTCGAGCCCCCTGAAGAGTCGTTCTAGACCAGGACGTTGATAGGTCGGGTGTGGAAGCGCAGTAATGCGTTAAGCTAACCGATACTAATTGCTCGTGCGGCTTGACCCTATAACTTTGATCTCCAAGATCAAGGTGTTATGCCAAGTGACGCAGTCAAATACCAAGCTGATTTAACTCTATGAATTCGCCGTCTTGACCTCAACACCAAGACAGCAACCCTTTATGCCTGATGACCATAGCGAGGTGGTCCCACTCCTTCCCATCCCGAACAGGACAGTGAAACGCCTCAGCGCCGATGATAGTGCGGGTTCCCGTGTGAAAGTAGGTCATCGTCAGGCTCTTACAGCCACAAAAAGCCCAACCAGCAATGGTTGGGCTTTTTGCTTTGCACGTCGTAAGCGCGCGGTGATCCCGTCTTGAGCTGCGGGCTTGTGTCCATG
>NZ_LMTS01000047.1 GCF_001541225.1 Variovorax sp. WDL1
TCGCTTGCCACACGGGAGGCGTCCATATAAGACAAACATGCAAAAGCGCTTGCCCCTGGCACGCCTCAGGATCGTCTCGATCCTTTTCTCGATCGCAGCAGCGGCCGCCGCTGCCACGACGCCGGCGTTTGCCGCCTTCCCCGACAAGCCCGTCAAGATAGTCGTGCCATTCGCACCGGGCGGCGGCACCGATCTGGTCGCCCGGACCATGGGCATCGCCATGGGCGAGGCCTTGGGTCAGCCGGTCATCATCGAAAACAAGCCCGGTGCGGGCACGATCATCGGGACGGACGCGGTCGCGAAGGCCGCTCCTGACGGTTACACGATGGTGATGGCGACCGTGGCGCATGTGGTGAACCCCAGCATCCAGAGCAAGCTCCCCTACAACTACGAGAAGGCTTTCGCGCCGGTCATGCTGGTCGGCGTCTCGCCAAATGTGCTGGTCGTGCGGGCGGACAGCCCGCTCAAATCGGTCAAGGACCTCATCGACGCAGCCAAGGCGAACCCGGGCAAGCTGTCGTTCGCCTCGCAAGGCGCGGGCACGTCGGCGCACCTTGCGGGGGAACTCTTCAAGAACCTGACGAAGACGAACATCACCCACGTCCCCTACCGCGGCGCGGGTCCCGCGATCACCGATCTGCTGGGCGGCCAGGTGGACGTCATGTTCGCGACCGCGGCTGCAGTGGGCGCTTTCGTCGAAAGCGGCAAGCTGCGTGCGCTGGCAGTGACCACGGCGACGCGATCGCCCGCCCACGCCTTGGCGAAGGTTCCCACGATCGCGGAAAGCGGTGTGCCGGGTTATGTGGCCGACAGCTGGTACGGCCTGTATGTGCCCGCAGGCACTCCGGCCGATGTCATCGCCCGCCTGAACGCAGCCGCCAAGAAGGCGGTCCAGACGGAGGCCTTTCGCAAGCGCGTGGAAGGAGAGGGCCTGGTGATCAACGGCGGCTCGCCGGCGGACTTCGACAAGTACGCCAAGGGTGAAGAGGCCCGTTGGCGCAAGGTCGTCAAGGAAAACAACATCACCAACGAATGACGGAGGCGGTGAAATGACCGAACGACTGATCGAGCTGGAAGTTGCCGACGGTATCGCCACCCTGTGGCTGAACCGCCCGGACAAGCGCAACGCCATGAGCGACGACATGCGCACGCAATTCATCGCGGCGCTGGAGCATGTGACGTACGACAAGGCGATCCGTGCATTGGTGCTCACCGGACGCGGCAAGGGCTTCTGCGCCGGTGGTGATGTCGCCGGCATGGAGCGGCGGATGCAGGCGCCTGCAGGCGAGGTCGGCTTCAACGGGTGGAGCCGCCAGCAACGAGTGCACCACACCCAATCGCTGCTGCACACCATGCCGAAGCCGACGATTGCAGCGGTCAACGGGGCTGCTTCCGGCCTTGGTGCCGACACGGCGCTGGCGTGCGACTTCATCATCGCTTCGGATGCGGCGAGCTTTACCTGGTCGTACATCCATCGCGGCATCGTTCCAGATGGCGGTGGCATGTACTTCCTGCCGCGCCGGGTAGGCCTCTCGAAGGCCAAGGAACTCATCTTCAGCGGCCGGAAGGTCGAGGTCGAGGAAGCCCTGCGCCTCGGCATCGTCGATCGCCGGTCGGACGCCGAGTCCCTCGTCCCCGACGCGCAGCGCTGGGCGGCCGAGATGAGCAAGGGGTCTGCCACCGCGCTGGCCCTGGGCAAGACGATCCTCAACCAGAGCTTCGAGATGTCCGCGCACCAGGTGTTCGCACAGGGCAGCCAGGCGCAGGGCATTTGCTACACCAGTACCGAGCATCGCGAATCGGTGATGGCCTTCCTGGCCAAGAGCAGCGCAAAGAAGGAGACGACCCAATGACCGAACTGAACTCCATGGGCAGGCTGCTCAAGCCGCGCAGCGTCGCAGTGATCGGCGCTTCGGCGGATGCCGCCAAGACCGCCGGCCGGCCGGTGGCCTACCTGCGCAAGCACGGCTTCACGGGCGAGATCTACCCGGTCAATCCTCGTGTCGGGTCGATCGACGGCCTGACCTGCTATCCCGACATCGCCTCGATCCCCGGAACGCCCGACGTCGGCATCGTGCTGCTGGGTGCCGAGCGTGCGCACCAGGCCGTCCGGGAGCTCGCGGCCAAAGGAACTGCGGCCGCCATCGTTCTCGCCAGCGGCTACACCGAGACCGGGGAGGAAGGCGCGCGTCGCCAGCAGCAGCTCATGGAGGCAGCCGGGAGCATGCGGATCCTCGGTCCCAACACGATCGGACTTGTCAACCTGACCGACAACATCGTGCTCTCCGCCAGTGGCGCGCTCGAGATGGATCACTTTCCGGTCGGGAGCATCGGCGTGGTTTCGCAAAGCGGCGGCATTCTCGGCGCGCTGCTTTCGCGCGCCGCTGCGCGCGGCATCGGGCTGTCGAAGTTGATCTCGACCAGCAACGAAGTGGACCTCGACCTGGCGGATTTTGTCGATCACCTGGCCGAGGACGCGGACACCAAGGTCATCGCCCTGTACGTGGAGAGCGTGCGCGATCCCGAGCGCTTTCGCGCCGCTGCCCTGAAGGCGGCTCGCGCGGGCAAGCCGGTCGTCGCGTTCAAGATCGGTCGCTCCGAAGCCGGCGCGAAGGCCGCCGTCTCGCACACCGGTGCGTTGGCGGGCGCCGACAGCATGTACGACGCGTTGTTCAAGCAGGTCGGCGTGATCCGTGCCCAGACATTCGGCGATCTCCTCGACATCCCGGTCGCACTGGCCACGGGTCGCAAACTGCGCGGCAGGCGCGTCGCCATCCTGACCTCGACGGGCGGCGCCGGAACCCTGGTCTCGGACGATCTTGGCATGCAGGGATTCGAGACACCGCCGCCCGATGCGGCTACGGCCGAGGCGTTGCGTGCATTGCAGACCGGCGATCACGCGGTGCTCGACCGCAATCCCATCGACGTGACCCTGGCCGGCCTGCAGCCGGACCTGCTGCGCGGCGCCATCGACATCCTGCTCAGGAGTCCCAGCTACGACGCGCTGGCGATCATCGTCGGCTCGTCCAGCCTGGCCATGCCGGAGCTGATGGCGGGCGCCATCCAGGATTGCCTTCCCAATTCGGACAAGCCGGTGATCGCCTACGTCAGTCCGCACGCGCCCGAAGTGGCGGCGTTGCTCACGCAGCGCGGCGTGCCTGCCTTTGCTGCGGCCGAAAGCTGCACCTCCGCGCTGGGCGCGATGCTGAACGTCGGCAGCTGGCAGGAGCCCAGGCCATCCGGTGCACCTGCAGCCGCAGTGGCCGTCGACGACCTGCCGCCGGGCTCCCTGGATGAAGCCCAGGCCAAGCAGCTGTTTACCCGCTTCGGCGTGCCCTGCGCGCGTGAGCGAGTGGTGACCACGCCCATCGAGGCCGAAGCTGCGGCGCGCGAGCTGGGCGATCGAGTCGTGCTCAAGATCCTGTCGGCCGAGATCACGCACAAGAGCGATGTCGGCGGCGTTGCCGTGAACCTGACGGCCGAGACGGTGGGGGCGCGCCTGCTGGCGATGGCCGCCGAAGTCGAGAGCAAGGCAGGCGTGCGGCCCCGGCGCTTCCTGGTGCAGGAAATGGTGGGCGGAGGCATCGAGCTGATCCTGGGCATGCACCACGATGTGCTGGGAACGGCCATCCTTCTGGGCATGGGCGGCATCACCGCCGAGCTGTTCAAGGACACCACGATGCGGCTGTTGCCCGCTCAAGGCGGCCTGAGCCGGGAAGAAGCGCTCTCCATGGCGCACGAGCTCAAGACCTGGCCGCTGCTGGACGGTTTCCGCGGCCGCCCCAAGGCCGATGTCGAGGCGCTGGTCGATGCCATCGTGGCCTTCTCGAACATGGCGGCCCAGCTCGGCGAGCGCTTGATCGAGGCCGAGATCAATCCGGTCTTCGTGCTGCCGCAGGGGCAGGGTGTGCGTGCCGCCGACGGCGTGGTCGTGCTTGCCTGAGGGTCGAACAATGCACGCTACGGAAGTCTTCGCCCGCTACGCCGCCGAGTTTCTTCGGCAGCCGCTGCCACCCGAGGTCATTCACCATGCCAAGCGCGCCGTGATCGACTGGTATGCCTCGCTGTTTCCCGGCCTGAGTGCCGCACCCGTGCGGCAGCTCGAGGAAGCCTTGGCCGATGACCTCGACCGCGGTCGAGCATCCTTGGCCGGAGGCCGCGCAGCGACAGCGCGCGCGGCAGCGCTCATCAACGGCACGGCGGCCCATGCAGCAGAAGTGGATGACAGTTTCCGGGACGCCATGTACCACCCTGGTGCCGCGACTGTCGCGGCGGCGTTGGCCGCCGGCCAGGACGTTGGCGCCAACGGGCTCGAGTTCCTGCGGGGCGTGGTTCTCGGATACGAAGTGTCCACGCGCATCGGCGTCGTCATGGGCCGCCCGCACTACAAGTACTGGCACAGCACGGGAACGGTCGGCAGTTTCGGCGCTGCAGCTGCAGCCGGCTGCCTGATGTCGCTGGACGAAGCGGCCTTTGCGCATGCCTTGGCGACCGCTGCCACCTTCGCGGCCGGCCTGCAGCAGGCATTCCGCATGGACTCGATGTCCAAGCCGCTGCATGCAGGCCGCGCCGCAGAGGCAGGCGTGCTCGCGGCCCAGCTTGCAGGGCGCGGCGTCACCGGCTCGCTCGACGTGCTCGACGGCGAGGTCGGGCTGGGTCAAGCGATGAGCAACGGCCCTGACTGGTCTCGCGCCGGTGCGACGCTGGGGCAGGACTTCCACATCACCAGGCTGACCTTCAAGAATCACATCGGCTGCGGTCATACCTTCGCCGCGATCGACGGTGCACTCGAGCTGAAGCAGCGTTACGGTCTCGAAGCCGGCAACATCGAGCGCGTGCACGTGGCGACATACCGGCCGGCACTCGACATCGCCTGCTACACGCATCCGACGACGGCCAACGAGGCGCGGTTCAGCCTGGCTTATGTGGTCGCAACGGCATTGGTGCACGGCAGCGTGCGCCTGGCGGCCTACGAGCCGGCCCGGCTGGAGGACCCGGTCACGCGCGCCCTGATGGAGCGCATCGAAGTCGCTGTCGATCCCGCGCTGGATGCGGCCTTTCCCGGGCAGCGCGCCGCACGCATCGTCATCGAGACCCGCGACGGGCGCCGTCTCGACCACCTGCAGCCCAACCGCAAGGGAGACCCCGAGCAGGCGCTGACAGACGGCGAGCTCGAGGGGAAGTTCCTGGAGTTGGCGTCGCCGGTGATCGGGACCGAGCGTTCCCGGGCGCTGCTGTCGCAGATCTGGGCGCTGGACGGGAGCGCGACGCTGCCGCACGCTTGACCGCCGAGCGCCGGGGCCGCAGCAGCACCCCCCGCGCCTACCCCAGCGCCAGCCTTGTCCCCGTTCCGCCCACGGCCTTGCGAATCCCATCCGGCCCGTAGAAGGGCAGGGCCGCCGCCTGCAGGTAGTGCAGTGCGTTGCGCGTGAAGTCGAGGTGGCCGTGGACCATGGCGCCGTTGCGGCGGTTGCTGGCCTTGGCGGCTTCGGCCAGCTGCAGCAGCGCAGCCCAAGTCTCCTGTGCGGCGATGCCGGCGGCCGTTGCGGCCGCGTCGGCGCCCGCGCGCCCGGGTTCGAAGCCCATGGCCACCTGGGCCGATTCGCGGGCCCGGTCGAGCGCCGTCATGCGGTCGAGCAGGGCGGCCTTGCGTCCGGTCAGCGGCGCCAGGTCGGTGAAGAGACCTTCCTGCATGACCCGCTCTTCCTGCGCCAGCACGCCGAGGAACTCTTCGACGCAGGCCTTCTCGGCCAGCAGATGGGGAAGCAGCATGGCGCTCATCAGGCAAGCTCCGCGTCACGCGTTGCGGTGCTGTTCGACCTGGTAGCGGCCCGGCGGATCATCTTTCTCAGCCCTTGTTCTTGCCGCCGAGCAGATCGTGCACGCTCTTGAGCAGCCCGTCGGCGATGCGCTCGGGATGCACCGTGTACTCCCCGGCGAGGATGGCCCTGCGGATGTCCGCGACGCGTGCCGCATCGAAGTCGGTGTTCGGGCCGCTGGGCAGCGAATGAACCTGGGCCGAGGACAGCTGCACCGCGCCCTTGGCCTGCTCGGCGGCGTCGGCGCCGGCCGTGGGCTGGGCCTTGGCGCCCTTGGCCGCGCGGGAGAGGGGGGTGGCCGGGGAGGCGGGTTGGTCGATTTTCAAGATGGTTCCTCAAAGGGCTGATCGCTTTATCGGCAGGCCGCGCCCGAACTTTAGGGGCAATCCATGCGATCCATGCTACTGCGCCAGCCGGATCTGGCCTTCCTCGTCGGCGACCCCGCTGACCAGGCGGCCGTCGCGGGTCTTGGCCTGGACGGTGGCGCCGATCTCCGCGCGGTTCAGGGCGCGCGCCTCGGTGCTGACGGTGAAGCCGGCCCCTTCCGCGACCACCTGCACCGTCTGGCCCTGCTGGATCACGACCGTGCCGCGCAGCTGCTCGCGCCGCAGCGGCGCGCCGGGCGCGATGCGGTTGGCGGCCACCATGCCCTCGAGCTCGGCCGGGTCGACCACGATCGACTTCGGCAGCGCCGTCAGGTCGCCGGTGCGCGCCGCCACGTCGCCGGCACCCAGCGGCCGGCCGGCCTCGATGGCGCGCGCGGCCACCAGGTAGCGGCCTTCGAGCGCGACGTGCGCCTGCACGTAGCGCGTCCATGGCCGCTCGCCCGGGCAGCGCAGGCCGACCGAGACGCGGCCCCAGGCCGAGGCGCCGTTCGGCAGGAAGGCTTCGAGCGCCTCGCAGGCCGGCAGGGCCGAACGCAGCGTCACGCGGATGCGGGCCTGGCCCGGCAGGCCGGCGGTCTGGGTCTTCAGGAACTGCTCGACCACGCTGCGCGCATCGTTGCCTTCCTGCGGCGTGGCCAAGCTGGCGCCGGCGCCCAGCGCAGCGGTCAAGGCGACCGGGAGAAAGCGAAGGAAGAAGCGGTTCTTGTCCATCATCGGTGAATCGGATTCTAGGAACCGAAGGGCCCGCGCCAAGGTGCGAAGTGCACGCCAAATGCCCCTTTGTTCGACCCATTGCAAAAGCAGGTCGTGCATAGACTCGCTTTCCATCTGTCGCCACGCCTTCCCTGGCCGCGACGCCAAACGATGGAGTCCCCATGATCGACAAGCTGGATGCAGCGCTCCGGTTCAGCCGCGAAGCCCTGAACCTCCGGGCCCAGCGCCAGGAAGTGCTGGCCGCCAACATCGCCCACGCCGACACGCCCAACTACAAGGCACGGGACTTCGACTTCGCGAGCCGGCTCAGCCAGGCGGTGGAGCAGGGCCGCGGCGGCGCCTCGGTGAGCATGGCCACCACCTCGGCGCGCCACCTGCAGGGCGGGGCCTCCGCGATGCCCGATGCCGACCTGCTCTACCGCGTGCCGTCGCAGTCCAGCATCGACGGCAACACCGTCGAGATGGATGCCGAGCGCATCGCCTTCGCCGACAACGCGCTGCGCTACGAGGCCAACCTCACGGTCACCAGCGCCAAGATCAAGTCGCTGCTGGCGGCGGCACAGCAATAAGGAGCCGCAATGCCATTCGCCAGCGCCTCCATGAACATCTTCGACGTCGCGGGCTCCGCGATGGCCGCGCAGTCGCAGCGCATGAACGTGACCGCGAGCAACCTGGCCAACGCCGAGAGCGTGGCCGGCCCCGACGGCGAGCCCTACCGCGCCAAGCAGGTCATGTTCGAGGTCGCGGCCCCGGGCCGGCAGGACATCGGCGGCGTGAAGGTCTCCGGCGTGGTCGAGGACAGCTCGCCGCCCAGGATGGTCTACGACCCCAGGAGCCCGCATGCCAACGCGCAGGGCTACGTGAGCATGCCCAACGTGAACGTGGTCGAGGAGATGACCAACATGATCTCCGCCTCGCGCAGCTACCAGGCCAACGTCGAGGTGCTCAACACCGCCAAGACGCTGATGCTCAAGACGCTGACGGTCGGCCAGTAACCCTTCGACAACAAGCAAGCCCCCAGCATGGCCATCAACGACGCCCTCTCTTCCCTCAACGGAACAAGCTCGGCCGCACAGAGCAGCAACACCGTGAGCGGCTCCGACAGCGAGCAGCGCTTCCTCAAGCTGCTGGTGACGCAGCTCAACAACCAGGACCCGCTCAACCCGATGGAGAACGCCGAGCTCACCTCGCAGCTCGCGCAGATGAGCACGGTCAGCGGCATCGAGAAACTCAACAGCACGCTGTCCGGCCTGGTCAACCAGACCGGCTCCAACCAGGTGCTGCAGGCCGCCTCCTTGATCGGCTACAACGTGCTGTCGCCCGGCAACCAGATCGGCACCTCCGCGCCCAAGGACGGCGAGGAGCCCGCGCCCGTGCCCTTCGCGGTGCAGCTGCCGGGCACGGCGGGCGACGTGCAGGTCAAGATCGTCGATGCCTCGGGCCGCACCGTGCGCACGCTCGAGCTGGGCTCCATGGCCGAGGGCGTGAACGCCGTCACCTGGGACGGCAAGGCCGACGACGGCTCCGCGGTGCCGGCGGGCAACTACAGCTTCTCGGTGATTGCCACCAACGACGGCACGAACGTCGAGGCGACCGCGCTCACCTTCGCGCAGGTCGCGGCCGTCAAGCAGGGCACGAACGGGGTCACGCTGGAGCTGGCCAACGGCCGCAGCATCAGCCTCGACGACGTGCGCATGTACCTCTGAACTGTTCTCCCTTCGGCCGCCGCGCAGCCGCGGCCGGCTGCTTCTTCATGCACAGCAACAAGGATCGATCATGAGTTTCTCCCAGGGCATCAGCGGCCTGAACGTGGCCGCCGCCAACCTCGACGTCATCGGCAACAACATCGCCAACTCGGGCACCGTCGGGTACAAGTCGGCGGCCGCCACCTTCCAGGACATCTACGCCGGTTCGCGCATCGGGCTCGGCGCCTCGGTCTCGGGCGTGGTGCAGAACTTCACCCAGGGCGTCACGCAGACCAGCAGCCGCCCGCTGGACGTGGCCATCCTCAACGGCGACGGCTTCTTCCGCCTCTCGAGCCCCAGCGGCGAGGTGATGTACTCGCGCAACGGCCAGTTCACCCGTGACAAGGAAGGCTTCATCGTCAACAGCCAGGGCCTGCGCCTCACCGGCTACGGCGTGACGGCGGCCGGCGGCCTCTCCGGCGGCACGCCCACCGCGCTGCAGGTGCAGACCACCTCGATGAACCCGAACGCCACCACCGGCGTGCAAGCCGAGTTCAACCTCGACTCGCGCCTGGCCGTGCCGAGCAAGACACCCTTCGATGCCGCCGACTCCGGCACCTTCAACTACTCCAACTCCATCGGCCCGGTGTACGACTCGCTGGGCAATCCGCACGAGCTCACCGCCTACTTCGTGAAGACCGGCGCCAACGCGTGGGATGTCTATGCACAGGCCGACGGCGCGGCGATCGGCGCCGGTGCCATCACCAGCCTCACCTTCGACACCAACGGCAACCTCACGGCTCCCGTCGGCGGCACCTTCAACATCGCGGCCCTGGACTTCGGCAACGGCTCGGCCGCCATGAACATGGCCGTGGACCTCTCGGGCACCACCCAGTTCGGCAATGCCAACGGGATGACCAAGCTCAGCCAGGACGGCTACACCTCCGGCACGCTGACCGCCTTCTCGATCAACCCCGACGGCACCATCACCGGCAAGTTCTCGAACGAGCAGACCAAGCTGATGGGCCAGGTGGTGCTGTCCAGCTTCGCCAACCCCAACGGCCTGGAGCCCAAGGGCGGCAACGCCTGGGCCGAGACCCAGGCCTCGGGCCCGGCGCTCACCGGCACGCCGGGCGAGGGCACCAAGCAGGGCTCCCTCGAGTCGGGCGCGCTCGAGGCTTCCAACGTCGACCTCACCTCCGAGCTGGTGAACCTGATCGTCGCCCAGCGCAGCTACCAGGCCAACGCGCAGACGGTGAAGACGCAGGACCAGGTGGTCCAGACGCTCATCAACATCCGCTGAGCGGCCGCAGGAGTAGCACCCAGTGGACCGCATGCTCTATGTCGCCATGAGCGGCGCCAAGCAGGCCATGGAACAGCAGGCCTCGGTCGCCAACAACATGGCGAACGTCTCGACGCCGGGCTTTCGCGCGCAGGTCAACGCCTTCCGCGCGGTGCCGGTGGTGGGCGAGGAGCCGACCACGCGTGCCTTCGTGGTCGCGACCACGCCCGGCGCCGACTTCAGCCACGGCCCGCTGACGCAGACCGGCCGCGAGCTCGATGTCGCGGTCCAGGGCGACGGCTGGCTGGTGGTGCAGACGCCCGACGGCGGCGAGGCCTACACCCGTGTGGGCAACCTGCAGGTCGGCGCCGATGGCCAGCTGCTGACCATGGGCGCGCGCCCGGTGGTGGGCGAGGGCGGCGCGCTGGTGGTGCCGCCCGGTTCCAAGGTGCAGATCGCGGCCAACGGCGCCATCGCCGCGCGTGGCGCGGGCGATCCGCTGGTGGGCGTGGCCGAGGTCGGCCGCCTCAAGCTGGTCAACCCGCCCACCGCCGACCTGGTGCGCGGCGACGACGGCCTGTTCCGCATGCGCGAGGGCCTGCCGCCGGCCGAGGCCGACGCGGCCGTGACCGTGGTCAGCGGCGCGGTCGAGGGCAGCAATGTCAATCCGGTCGAGGCCATGGTTTCCATGATCGCCCAGGCCCGCAGCTTCGAGATGCAGATGAAGTCGATGCAGACCGCGAACGAGAACGCGCAGTCGGCCAACAAGCTCCTGGCGTACGGCTGATCCCCCATTCAGAAACAAGGACCCACACACCATGACACGTTCGCTCGAAATCGCGAGGACCGGCCTCGATGCCCAGCAAGCCCAGCTGGACGTGATATCCAACAACCTGGCCAACGTCGGCACCACCGGCTTCAAGCGCAGCCGCGTGGTGTTCGAGGACCTGATGTACCAGAACCTGCGCCAGGTCGGCGGCCAGACCTCCGACCAGACGCGCCTGCCTTCCGGACTGCAGGTGGGCACCGGCGTGCGGGTGGTCGCCACCGAGCGACTCCATGCGCAGGGCAACATGACCAAGACCGACAACCCTAAGGACGTGGCCATCAACGGCGACGGCTTCTTCCAGGTGCTGATGCCCGATGGCACAACCGCCTATACGCGCGACGGCTCCTTCCAGACCGACCGCGACGGCCAACTGGTCACCGCGAGCGGCTTTCCGATCCAGCCGGCCATCACCATTCCGCAGAACGCGACCGGCCTGACCATCGGACGCGACGGCATGGTGTCCGTCACGCAGGCCGGCAGCACCGCGACCGTGCAGATCGGCCAGCTCCAGCTCGCCACTTTCCTCAACCCCACAGGCCTTCAGAGCCTGGGCGAGAACCTGTATGCCGAGACTGACTCCTCCGGCGCGCCCAACCAGCTCAATCCGGGATTGGAGGGTGCCGGCATCCTGAGCCAGGGCTATGTGGAATCGTCCAACGTGAACGTGGTCGAGGAGCTCGTCAACATGATCAAGACGCAGCGCGCGTACGAGATCAACAGCAAGGCGGTGCAGACCTCCGACCAGATGCTGCAGCGCTTGGCCCAGCTATGACCTCCCCCAGGTTGGCCCACTTCGTGTGGCCGCCCACCCCCTCACCGGGGGCCCGGCAAAGCCGGTTCCGCGGTGTCCCTGGAAGGGGTGTGGTGGCGTTGGCGGGTCTCGTGCTGGCTGCCGGATGCGCGCAGATCCCGCGCGAGCCACTGGTGCACCAGCCGATGACGGCGCGCGCCAACCCCTACGCGCCCTTGCCGGCGCCGCGCGCGACCGGCGCGATCTTCCGCGACGGGCCGGGCGCCAATGCGCTGTTCGAGGACCGCCGGCCGCGCAACATCGGCGACATCCTGACCATCGTCATCAGCGAGAAGGTCAACGCCAGCAAGAACTCGGGCGCCAACGCGAGCCGCAACGGCAGCCTCACCGCCGCCTTCCCGACCATCCCCAAGCTGCTCGGCGGGCTGCTGGACGACCAGGACGCCAAGCTCTCGGGCAACAACATCCTCACCGCCAAGGGCGGCGCCAACGCCAACAACACCTTCAACGGCGTGATCACCGTCACCGTGGTGGACGTGATGCCCAACGGCAACCTGCTGGTGTCGGGCGAGAAGCAGATGGGCATCAACCAGGGCACCGAGTTCATCCGCTTCTCGGGCGTGGTGAACCCGCGCACTGTCTCGGGCAGCAACACCGTGCCTTCCACGCTGGTGGCCGATGCGCGCATCGAATACACGGCCAAGGGCTACATCGACGAGGCGCAGCACATGGGCTGGATGCAGCGCATCTTCCTGAACGTCATGCCGTTCTGATGGCACTCCCCCAGGTTGGCTCACTTCGTGTAGCCGCGCACCCCCTCACCGAACGCGGCCCGTTGCGGTGCCGCTCTGAAAGAGAGAGTTTGTTCATGAGTTTGTCGCGATATTTGATGTCCGGGATTGCAGCGCTTTGCGTGTTGACGTTCCCAGCCCATGCCGAGCGCATCAAGGAGCTGGCCAGCATCCAGGGCGTGCGCGACAACCCGCTGATCGGCTACGGCCTGATGGTGGGCCTCGACGGCACGGGCGACCAGACCATGCAGACGCCCTTCACCACGCAGAGCCTGAACAACATGCTGCAGCAGCTGGGCATCAGCATCCCGGCCGGCGTGAACATGCAGCTCAAGAACGTGGCGGCGGTGATGGTCACGGCCACGCTGCCGTCCTTCGCGCGGCCGGGCCAGAACATCGACGTCACTGTCTCCTCCATGGGCAACGCCAAGAGCCTGCGCGGCGGCACGCTGCTGATGACGCCGCTCAAGGGTGTGGACGGCGCGACCTATGCGATCGCGCAGGGCAACATGGTGGTCGGCGGCGCCGGTGCCTCGGCCAGCGGCAGCAAGGTGCAGATCAACCAACTGAGCTCGGGCCGCATTCCCGGCGGCGCGCTGGTGGAGCGCACGGTGGAAGCGCCGGTGGGCGGCGAGGGCACCTTCTCGCTCGAGCTCAACCGCTCCGATTTCGGCACCGCGCAGCGCGTGGTGGAAGCCATCAACCGCCAGCTCGGCCCCGGCACCGCCGAAGCGGCCGACGCCCGCATGATCCGCGTGCGCGCGCCGCAGGCGCAGGAGCGCGTCGGCTTCCTCGCCCGGCTGGAGAACATCGAGGTGACGCCGATGCAGGCGGTGGCGCGCGTGGTGATCAACGCGCGCACCGGCTCGGTGGTGATGAACCAGGCGGTGCGCGTCAACGACTGCGCGGTGGCGCACGGCAATCTCTCGGTGGTTATCAACACCGAGCCGGTGATCAGCCAGCCCGGCCCCTTCTCGGGCGGCTCCACCGTGGTCGCGCAGACCTCGCAGATCTCGGTCTCGCAGGGCGGCGGCGCGCTGCAGATGGTGCGTGGCGGAGCCTCGCTCTCGGACGTGATCAAGGGCCTGAACAGCCTGGGCGCCAATCCGCAGGACCTGGTCTCCATCCTGCAGGCGATGAAGAGCGCGGGCGCGCTGCGCGCCGAACTCGAAATCATCTGAGCCCGCGGCATGGCGATGACCACCGACAACCGCAGCGCCGCGCTCGACCAGCGATTCGCGCTCGACGTGCAGGGCGTCGACGCGCTGCGGCGCACCGTGCGCAGCTCGCCCGAGGAGGGACTGAAGCAGGTGTCGCGGCAGTTCGAGGCGCTGTTCATGAACATGGTGCTCAAGAGCATGCGCCAGGCGGTGCCGCAAAGCGGCCTGCTCGACAGCCAGAACGAGAAGCTCTACCTATCGATGTTCGATCAGCAGCTCACGCAGAACCTATCGGGGCGCGGCGTGGGGCTGGCCGAGGCGATGCTCGCGCAGCTGAGACGCGGCCTTCCATCGGCCGTTCCGCAGGGCGATGGCGATGCCGCGGGCATGTCGCTGGCGCCGCCGGGCGGCTTCGCGCTCAAGCCGCAGGCGGGCATTCCGCTGGGCTCCTCGCCTTCGCCGTCAACGCTCCCCGCAACGGCGCCGGCGACGCGCCGCGCCGCGGACCTGAGCCTCTACCAGAGCAACGTCGAACGCCCGCCGGCCACCGTGGATTCACTGCAAGGAAAGGTCGACGCCTTCGTCGAGCGCATGGGCGCCTCGGCACAGGCCGCGAGCGACGCCAGCGGCGTGCCCGCGCCGCTGATCCTGGCGCAGGCCGCGCTCGAATCGGGCTGGGGCAAGCGCGAGATCCGCGCGGACGACGGCACCCCGAGCCACAACCTGTTCGGCATCAAGGCCGATCGCAGCTGGAAGGGCCCGACGGTGGAGACCACCACCACCGAGTACGTGGACGGCGAGCCGCAGAAGGTGCGCGCGAAGTTCCGGGCCTACGGCTCCTACGAGGAGGCCTTCACCGACTACGCGAAGTTCATCACGCGCAACCCGCGCTACGCGAACGTGCTGGCCACCGACGACCCGGCCGCGGCCGCGCACGGGCTGCAGAAGGCGGGCTACGCGACCGATCCGCAGTACGGGCACAAGCTCGTTCGCATCATGCAGAAGTTCAGCTAGGCATAAAGGCGGCCCGGCAAAGCCGGTTGCGCTGTGGGGATGTTGCTCGCCCCCAGGTTGGCTCACTTCGTGTAGCCGCCCACCCCCTACCGGGGGCGACACCAGCGGCCCGGCAAAGCCGGTTCCGCGGTGGGGATGTTGCTCGCCCCCAGGTTGGCTCACTTCGTGTAGCCGCCCACCCCCTACCGGGGGCAACACCAGCGGCCCGGCAAAGCCGGTTCCGCGGTGTTTCACCAAGGGGTCTGGCTTCGCCGGCCTCGATTTTTGCGAGACAAGAAGGACATTGAGATGAAGAACTGGAAGATCGGCACCCGCCTCGGCATCGGCTTTGCGCTGGTGCTGGCATTGCTGGCCATCGTCGCTGGCATCGGCGTGCTGCGCCTGCAGAACGTGGGCAAGGCCATGGAGGAGATGGTGCAGCGCTCGCTGGTGAAGGAGCGCCTGGCCGCCACATGGCTGCAGAACACCAGCAACAACAGCATTCGCACCTTCGCGCTTCTCAAGAGCAACGACGCCGAGGTGCAGGACTTCCTGCAGAAGAACATCACGAAGACCAGCGCGCTCATCTCCGAGACGCAGAAGAAGCTCGAGGGGCTGCTGGACACGCCCGAGGAACAGGCGATCAGCGCCGAGATCAAGAAGCGGCGCAGCGACTACCTGGGCCTGCGCAACGGCATCCTCAAGCTCAAGGCCGAAGGCGGGCAGGACGAAGCAGCCCGGCTCACCAACGAGAAGCTGATCCCGATGCTCGACGCCTACGACGCCAGCATCCGCGGCATGCTGACGCACCAGGCCGCGCGCATCGACCTCGCCGCCGGTTCCGTCGATACGCTCTACCGTTCGGGCCGCATGAACGTGATCGTGCTGGCCCTGGTCGCGCTGGCGCTTGGGGCGGTGCTGGCCTGGCTGCTGACGCGCAGCATCACCCGGCCGCTCAACGAGGCGGTGCAGGTGGCGCAGACTGTGGCCGCCGGCGACCTGCGCAGCGAGGTGGTGGTGAAGACGGGCGACGAGACCGGCCTGCTCATGCAGGCGCTCCAGGGCATGAACGCCAGCCTGGCGCGCGTGGTGGGCCAGGTGCGCAACGGCACCGACACCATCGCGGCGGCCTCCACGCAGATCGCCTCGGGCAACCAGGACCTCTCGACGCGCACCGAGGAGCAGGCGAGCTCGCTGCAGCAGACCGCGGCGTCGATGGAAGAGCTGACCTCCACCGTCAAGCAGAACGCCGACAACGCGCGCCAGGCCAATCAGCTGGCGCTCTCGGCCTCCGAAGTGGCCGTCAAGGGTGGCAGCGTGGTCAGCCAGGTGGTGGACACCATGGCCTCGATCCACGCCTCGTCCCGGAAGATCGTCGACATCATCGGCGTCATCGACGGGATCGCGTTCCAGACCAACATCCTGGCGCTCAATGCCGCGGTGGAGGCGGCACGGGCCGGCGAGCAGGGCCGGGGCTTCGCGGTGGTGGCTTCGGAAGTGCGCAACCTGGCGCAGCGCTCGGCGGCAGCGGCCAAGGAAATCAAGGGCCTGATCGACGACTCGGTGGGCAAGGTCGACGCCGGCACCACGCTGGTGGGCGAGGCCGGCAAGACGATGGAAGAGATCGTGGGCAGCATCCGCCGCGTGACCGACATCGTGGGCGAGATCAGCGCTGCGAGCCACGAGCAGACGCAGGGCATCGAGCAGATCAACCAGGCGATCACGCAGATGGACCAGGTGACGCAGCAGAACGCGGCGCTGGT
>NZ_LMTS01000230.1 GCF_001541225.1 Variovorax sp. WDL1
AGAACTCGCTTGCCACACGGGAGGCGTCCATATAAGACAAGCATGAAGACGACACGGCGATTCTTGGGAGCCGCGGCCATCGCGGCGCTGTACACGATGGGCGGCGCAGCGGCGACCGCGTGGGCGCAGGACGCATCGGGCTTTCCTGCGCGGCCCATCAAGATCATGCTCGGCTTTCCGCCGGGCGGATCGACCGATTCGCCGATGCGCGCGCTGGCGGAGGACGCCTCGAAGATCCTCGGGCAGGCGGTCGTGATCGAGAACAAGCCGGGCGCGGCCGGCCTGATGCCGGCCCAGCTGCTGCAAGGCGCGCAGCCCGATGGGTACACGGTGGGCGTGATCCCGGCCAACCTGTTCCGGCTGCCCTACACCGGCACCATCAACTGGAACCCGGCCACCGATCTGCGCTACGTGATCGGGCTCACTTCCTTCGTCTACGGCATCGTCGTACCGGCGGCCTCGCCGATCAAGACGATGGACGACTATGTCGCCTATGCGAAGGCGCATCCCGGCGAGCTGACCTACGCCACGCCTGGCGCGTACCTGGCGCAGCACCTGGCGATGGAGCAGGTGGCGCGCATCAAGAACATCAAGCTGAGCCACGTGCCCTACAAGGGCACGGCCGAGTCGCTGCAGGCGGTGGTGGGCGCGCACGTGATGTCCGCGGCCGAGACCTCCGGCTGGGGTCCCTATGTGGAGAGCGGCAAGCTGCGCCTGCTGGTCACCTTCGGCGAGAAGCGCATGAGCCGCTTTCCCGATGTGCCCACCTTGAAGGAAGCGGGTATCGACATCCCGCCGCCATCCGCCGCCTGGGGCCTTGCCGTTCCGAAGAACACGCCCCCCGCGGTGGTGGCGAAGCTGCACGACGCCTTCAAGCAGGCGATGGAGCAGCCGGGCTTCCGCAACGCGCTGGCGCAGTACTACATGGAGCCCGTCTACATGAGCTCGGCGGGCTACCAGCAGTTCGCCGCCGAGTCGACGAAGCGCGAGAAGCAGATGCTCGACGCAATCGGGTTCGTGCGGGAGAAGTAGGCGGGATCAGGTCACCCATCCACCCGCGATCGGCAAGGTCTGGCCATACATGAAGTCGCTTTCCGGCCCGGCGAGGAACAGCATGGCCTGGCCGCAGTCGCGCTGCGTTCCCAGTCGTCCGGCCGGGCACTCGGCAAGGCGTGCCCGAAACTCCTCCGTCTGCTGATACCCGGCCGAAAAATAGGTGGGGTTGTCGATGAAGGTCTGCGCGGTGGCGTTGACATGAACATGCGGCGCCACCTCCAGGGCCACGTTGCGCATGTACGCCAGCTGCGCGCCTCGGGCGGCGGCGTACATGGCGACGCCGCCGGGCCGGCCGCGCAGGGCATTGGCGCTGCCGGCCACCACGATCTTGCCGCTGCGCCTTTCGATCATCTGGGGCAGCACGGCGCGCACGAGGCGGTGCAATGGGTAGTACAGCGCCTCCATCAGCCGCTGCATCTCATCGTCGCTGCCGTCGATGGCTGGCCCTGCTTCGAAGGGAACCGCAAGATTCGCGATCAGCACGTCGACGTGCCCGGCATCGCGCACCAGGGCGTCGGCAGCGAACGGCGGCGACAGGTCGCGCGTGTCGGCGATCACATGCGCTCCCGCTTCCCGGAAGACTTCGACGATGCCCTCGCCGCAGCATTCGTCGGCCTGGGTGACCAGGACCCGTCGGCCGTCCAGGCGTGCGCTCATGAATGAATCGTTCCGCCGTCGACGTTGATGATCTGTCCGTTGACGTAGCTCGATGCCGGACTGCAAAGGAACTCGATGACGGTGGCGACTTCGCGAGGTTCGGCGAAGCGCCGGATCGGAATCTCGGACATCAGCTTGTCCGCGCGATCGGCAATCAACTGGCGCGACATCGGGGTCAGGATGATGCCGGGTGCGACTGCATTGACGTGCACAACCGGGGCGAATCGGCGCGTCATGGCCCGCACCATCCCGGCGATCGCGCCCTTGGCGGCCGAATAGGCAATGCGGTCGAGTCCGCCCCGGCGAAACGCCAGCGAGCAGGCGAAGACCGCTCGCGTCGGCAGCTCCGCAGTTCCAGCGCAATGCGCATGGAACAGTCGCCCCAGCTGGTAGCCGTTGCGCACGTTGGCCGACATCGTCTCGTCGAACAGGGTCAGATCGGCCGTGTCTTCCGGGTCGGGCAACGAAATGCCGGCCAGATGGATCAGCGCGTAGGGACGAGGGCCATCCGTCAGCGCCCGCATGCAGTCCTCCTGGTCGGCCAGACCGTTCGTCTGGACCTGCAGCTCTCCGGGCGCGCCCAGGGCTTGCGCCGCGCGCTCCAGCGCGTCGGCGGAGCGGTCCACCAGGCGGACACGCGCACCCGCCTCGAGGAAGACGCGCGCGCTCTCCACGCCGATGCCGCCGGCGCCGCCGGTGATGAGAATGGTCTTGTCGGAATAGAAGGTCACGGCAGGTCCTCGGATCGATAGGGTGGTGCGGCTTGCTTGCGCTTGTCGAAGAACCGAAGGATCTCGGCAGCGGCATAGTCGGGACGCTCGAACGCCACGAAGTGGCCCGCGTTCTCGACGATGGCGACATCCACGTTGGAAAAGTAGTCGCCCAGCCTGTCGGTGAACTCGGGCAACAGCACAGGGTCGCTGGCACCCCAGCGCACACAGGCCGGCGTTTCGATGCGGGGCAGGGAAGGCGCGCCTTCGCGCATCAGGCGCTCGCGGTAGGGCTGCATGGCCTTGTACCAGTTGAAGCTGCCTTGGAGATTGCCCGGGCGCAGGTAGCTGTCGACCCACGCTTCGAGGTCCTCGTCGAAGGCCCCCGGCGCGTGCGACCAGTGATCCAGGCAATGCTTGAGATAGCGCCTGCAGCTGGCGCGGTCGGCCGACAGCCACTCCGCGACCCAGGGCAGCTGGTTGAAATACTGGTACCAGGACTCCCGGATGACGCGAGGGTCTGCCCATCGTTCACCGATCCCGGGATAGGGGCAGTCGAAGAAGAACAGCCCGGACAGGCGGGCGGGCTCCCTGCGGGCGTAGCCCTGGGCGATGTTCGCGCCCGAGTCGTGGCTCACCAGGCCGACGCCTTCGAGTTCCAGGCCGTCGATCAAGCCTGCCAGATCGGCGATATGCAGGTCGAGCGAATAGCTTTCCGATGCGTCGCCCGCCGGCTTGCCCGACTCGCCGAAACCTCGGAGGTCGTAGGCAATGACGTCGTGGTGGCGTGCCAGCAGCGGGATGATCTTGCGCCAGGTGCGCCAGAACTCCGGCCAGCCGTGGATGAGCACGAGAGGTGCGCCTTGCCCGCACCGCACGTAGTGCAATTGCACGCCACCGGCATCGACGAAGCCTTCCGCGAGCCCCTCGATCCCATGGGCCATGCCCATCAGGCCATCTCGCTGGCGATGGTCTGGAAGTCCTGCTCGCGCAACATCTTCCACACCCGGCCCCTGATCTCGACGAAGCTGGGCAGGTCCATCACGTCCTCGATGCGCTCGTGCGCCGCCCATCCTTCCGCCTGGCGGATCTTCGCCACGTCGATGTCGGCCACGATCTCGCCGCCATTGCGGCTCATCACTACAACCCGGTCGGCAAGGTACACCGCCTCCTCGACCGCATGGGTGATGAACATGACCGTGCGTGGAGCAATGGCGCAAAGGCGAAGGAGCTCCTCCTGCATGACCGTGCGCGTCTGTGCGTCGAGGGCGCCAAAGGGCTCGTCCATCAGCAGCACGTCGGGCTCGAGCGCATAGGCGCGGGCGATCGCGACCCGCTGCTGCATGCCGCCCGACAGCTGGTGAGGGTAGGCATCTTCCCTGCCTTGCAGGCCCATGAGCTGCACGAAGTGGCGCACACGCTCCTGGCGCTCGGCCTCGGGCGTGCCCTTGCAGCGCAGCCCGAAGGCGATGTTCTCCGCAACGGTCTTCCACGGGAAAAGCGCGAACTGCTGAAACACCACCGCGCGGTCGGGGCCGGGGCCCTCGACATTCTTTCCGCCGACGCGCACCTGGCCCGACGTCGGTGCGTCCAGGCCGGCAGCAAGCCGCAGCAGCGTGGTCTTGCCGCAGCCCGACGGACCAACCACCGCCACGAACTCGCGGTCGCGCACATGCAGGTCGATGTCGCGCAGAACCGCGGTGGCTGCACCGGCACGCGTGAACACGCGTTCGACTTGTTGAAACTGGATATCGCTCATGACAATCCTCTTGCCTGATCAGTCAGGCGCTCTCGCGGGGCACGATCTCGAAGCCGACATCGTGCACGGGGTGTTCAATCGTTTCGCCGCGCAAGCGGCGCAAGGCCAGCTCGCCCGCCTTGCGGCCGATCTCGCGCTGCCGGACGTTGACGGTCGTCAACTGCGGACGGATCGCCCGGCCGAGGGGCGTGTCGTCGAAGCCGGCAATGGCCACGTCCTGCGGAACGCGGATGCCGAGCTGCGCGGCTTCGAGCACGAAGCCGGCGGCGATCATGTCGCTGGCGATGAAGATGGCTTGCGGGCGCTTCTTGCCCGGCGGCATCGCCTGGAACTCGCGTGCCAGCTCGGCGCCGCTTTCCAGTTCCATGGGGGCCGATCCGATCCATTCCTCGGTCGCCGGCAGGTTGGCCTCGGCCAGTGCCTGCCGGAATCCTTCCTCGCGGGCACGCGTACGTTCGTTGTCGGTCTGGATGCCGCCGCGGTAAGCCAGCCGCGTGTGGCCCTTGGCGATCAGGTATCGCGTCATCTCGAGGCCTGCCTTGAAGTTCGAGAATCCAACCGCGACGTCCATCGGTTCGGGCCCCACGTTCCACGTCTCCACGACGGGCATGCCCGCCTTGCGCAGCATGGTGCGCGTGGCCCGGGTGTGGCTGAAGCCGGTCAGGATGACGGCGTCGGGGCGGTAGCCGAGCAGCCCGCGCAGCAGTTCCTCCTCGCGCTGCGCGTCGTAGCCGCTGTGCGCAATGATCAGCGAGAAGCCGGCGCTGTTCAGCACGTCATTGATGCCGTGGACCGTCTCGGCAAAGACCGAGTTCGCGATGTTGGGCAGCATCAGTGCGACCAGCTTGCTTCCCCGCCTGGACAGGGCACGGGCGGTGTAGTCGGGCACGTAGCCGAGCTCGGAAACGGCCCGCAGCACGGCTTCGCGAGTCTCCGTGGTCACGGAGCCATGGTTCGCCAGCACCCGCGAGACGGTGATGGGCGAGACGCCGGCATGCAGGCCCACGTCTCGCATCGTCAGCGAGGATCGCTTGGGCAACTTCATTGGGCGTACCCGCTGCGGATGACCTGCATGAAGTTGGATGCGACCGCGCCGCTGTCGTTAAAGCGCTCTTCCCAGACCGCCAAGGCATCGGCGTGGTCGGGCGCGAGCAGCTGGCGCGAGAACGCCTCGACGCCGACGATGCCGCGATAGCCGAGTCGTGCGGCCTCCCGCACCAGGCGGGTCAGGTCGAGCGACCCCTGCAAGGCGTCGCCGCGATGGCTCTGGTCGAGTTCCAGGTAGGCCAGCCGCGGCAAGGCCGCTTCGATGGCGGCGACGGGATCGGATTCGTCGATGCTCATGTGGAAGGTATCGAGGTGCAGAAAGACGTTGTCGTGCGCAACGGCCTCGAGGAAAGCCAGGCCGCGGCGGGTGTTGTACAACAAAGGCGTCTCGTAGCGATTGACGACTTCCAGCGCCAGGCGCACGCCCGACCGTGCGGCATGTTCGGCCAAGCGGTGCATCGACTCGGCGGCGCGCGCGAAGGCGTCGCCGGGCAAGGGCCGCATGGCCTTGTGGATGGGGCCGTAGAGAACACCGCCGATCTGCCTGGAGCCCATGTCGCGTGCCATGGCCACGGCCTGGCAGAGATGCTTGACGCCCCGCTCGCGCACGGCGGGGTCCGCATCGCCGATGTCCTTGTCCGGTGAAAGTCCGCAGGTGTTGAGGGGCGCAAGGCCTTCGGTCTCGAACAGGCGCGCGAGCGCCTGCGGCTCGATATCCTCGAAGCGCCGCAAGGGCACGACGACGTGGTCGTAGCCGATGGCGGCGGCCTGGGCCAGCGCGGGTGCGAGGCCGGCCGGGCTCCAGTCAGGACCCCACACCGCTGCATGGATGGCCGTTCGCACCGCGGTCATGCCGTTCCTGCCGGTTCTGCAAAGAAGCGGGCACGAAGATGCCGGAGCGCTTCCGCCGGCAGCGCTTCGCCGATGGCTTCTCCCGGATCGCCGCGCATGGTGTAGCCGCCGTCGACGGGCAACAAGGTGCCCGTGATGAATCCGGACGCCGGCAAGGCGAAGAAGGCGATGGCATGGCCGATCTCTTCCGGCAAGCCCCAGCGGCCGGCCGGGGCGCGGTCGGCATAGAGCGCGTAGTCGAGCATTCCGGCATCCAGGCGCGCCTGGAGCGTTTCGGTCAGGATGTACCCGGGCGCCACGGCATTGACCGTGATCCCCTGGCGCGCGACCTCCACTGCCAGCGACTTGGTGAAGCCGTTGATGGCGTGCTTGGCAATGGCGTAGCCGCTGCGAAACGGCAGGCCGAGCACGCCAAGCACCGAGGAGATGTTGATGATGCGGCCGAAGCCTCTACCGGCCATGGCAGGTATCACGGCCTGGCTGCAGAGGTAGGTACCCCGTACATGCACGTCGAACATGGCCTGCACGTCCTCGATGGGCATGTCCGCGACCGTCGCCAGGCGCGGCGTCATGATGCCCGCCGCGTTGACGAGCACGTCGATGCGTCCCAGGTCCGCCTCGCATCGGGCAATGGCTGTACGCACGGCCTCGGCGTCGACGACGTTCGCGCCTGCCCATGCGGTGCGGACGCCGAACCGGCGTTGCAGCGCAAGAGCCGCGCGTTCCGCCGATCCGTGATCGAGGTCCACGATGGCGATATCCGCTCCGCGGCGTGCGCATTGGGCCGCCGTCGCAAAGCCGATGCCCTGCCCGGCGCCGGTCACCAGTGCGACCAGCCCGGCGAGGCTGTCGATGCCACCTTGCGGGGCGCCGATGGAGGCTGGACTCATAGTGCGCCTGGCTTGCCCTCGGCAAAGGCCTTGAGCTTCGGGTTGCTGTTGATGTAGTTCAGCACGGTGGGGTTGAGGTAGGCCTTGGCGTCCAGCACGTTGGGAATGGTGCCGGCACCCTTGAAGAACTCCGCCAGGCGTGTGCTCTCCTGGTCGAGCTTGCCCGGTCCGGCGGAGCGGTCGAACCACTTGAGCTGCTCGTCGAGGCTCCAGTAGCTGCGCGTCTCGATCTCGCCGGTCATCTCCTCGGGCGAGAGGCTGACGCCACCCTTGTCATAGAACTTCTTCATCGACGCCAGCGTTGCCGCGCGGTCGGTGCGCATGATGTTCATCCCGCGCA
Organism: Variovorax sp. WDL1; assembly: GCF_001541225.1. Lineage (GTDB taxonomy): Bacteria > Pseudomonadota > Gammaproteobacteria > Burkholderiales > Burkholderiaceae_C > Variovorax. The sequence goes on from NZ_LMTS01000230.1 coordinate 7,312, forward strand.
GGAACATGGCCGCGAACCGCGCAACCGTATCGAGGTTCTCGGTCAGGTATTCGGGGCGCACCACCATATTGCCCGTCACCAGCACGCCTGCGCTTTGGCCGTCGCAAAGGAGCTTGCCGCCGTTCTTTTCCATGCGGGCGAAGTGCGGATACCAGACGGCGCCCACCGGGATGTCGCTGCCCTTGAAGGCGTCGACGATGGCGCCGGGAGCGATGTTGACCGCCTTCACATCCCCCGGCTTGAGCCCCAGCTTGGCGAAGCAGGCCTGCGCCGCATAGTCCGAGGTGGAGTTGGCAGGCACGAGATACTGCTTTCCCTTGAGCGCCTTGACCGGGTCGGCCTTGATCGCGCCGTGTTCGGTCGCCCGGGCGACGACGCCGTTGGCCCGCGAATCATCGATCAGGATCAGCACGGTCTGCAGGTTGAAGCGCGATGCGCCCAGCAACGCAGGCGGGCCGCCCATCAGGCCGATGTCCCACGTCTTGGACGGCACTGCCGCCACCTGCTGGGCGCCGGCCACGAAGGAAGTCATGTTGCCCGGCTTGAGGCCTGCCTCGGCCCACCAGCCCTTGTCGTCGGCGAGCTGCAGCGGAACGCCATGGATGGTGACCTGGTAGCTGACGTTGACCGGCGTCGGCTCGGCCGCCAGCGAAGGCCCTGCGACGGCGCTCATGGCAAGGGCGGCCAATGCCACGCGCCGGGTGAGGCGATGAGGTTGAAGCTTGAAAGTCATTTTGTCTCCTTGCAAACATGGACATGGATCGCCGGCATCTGCCGGCGCGATCACGCAACGGCCGAGCCGAGCCGCCGCTGCACGTACCGCTCCAGGTGCCGGAACAGCACCTCGAGCAGCAAACCGACCAGGCCAATGGCGAGCATGCCGACCAGGACGATGACGATGGTGCGGTTCATCTGCCCGCGAACCATGAGGTAGGCCACTCCGGAGGTCGCCACGATCAGTTCGGCACCCACGAGCGACTGCCACGCGTTGCCGGCCGCCACGCGCAGCGCAGCGACCATCGAAGGCACTGCGCTCGGCACCACGACCTCCAGGAGGATGCGCAGGTGACCCGCTCCGAGCATGCGCGCTGCCTCCAGCAGGCGCGGGTCCACCATGCGCGCGCCCCCGTAGGCACCGATGACGCATGCAGGGAAGGCTCCCGAGAAGATGATGAGCACCGGTCCGCCGAACCCCGTGCCGAACCACAGCACGGCAAACGGCACCCAGGCGATCGGGGCGATGAAGCGCAGGAGATTGAAGATGGGCTGGATCACCACTTCGAGCCAGCGGTTCCAACCCATCGTCAGGCCAAGCGGAATACCCACTACCGCTGCGAGGCCGAAGCCGGCGCCGAACCGGCGCAGGCTCGCCAGCAGGTGCTCCTGCAGTGTCGAGCCCGCGAACGGCTCGTGCAGCATGTCGATGAATGCCGCGAAGACAGCGACAGGCGTCGCCAGCGTGCTTCGCTCATCGACCTGCATCGCCACGAGTTGCCAGGCCGCGAGAAAGGCCGCGATGCCCAGCGCCCCGATCCAGCGGCGCGGCGGAACGTCGGCCGCGATGAGGACGTTCGCGCGCCGCCGATGCATGGCCGGCGGGGCCGATGCGGCACGCGGGCGCCGGGCGCGCGCCATCAGCGCTTCCTCCATGGCATCACCCACCTTTCCGCCCAGGTCAGCAGCAGGCTGCTGAGCATTCCCAGCACGGCGACGGTGACCATGCCGACGAGGATCATTCCGGGATAGACATCATCCTTTCCGGCAGTCAGCACCTTGCCCACGCCCCATATCGCGCCCAGCAACTCGGCCGCGACGATGACGGTCCACGAGGTCTGCAGCGCCAGGCGCAGGCCGATGGCCATGTGCGGCATGGCGCCGGGCAGGATCACATGGCGCAGCCAGGTCCAGCCGCGCGCGCCGTTGACCCGGGCCGCCGCCAGCAGCGTGCGGTCGATCTGCTCGACACCGGTGGCCGTGTTGATGACCAGCGGGATCGAAGCGGCCATGGCCATGACGAACAGCTTGGATGCGTCACCGAGTCCGAACCACAGCAACGCCAACGGGATCCACGCCAGCGGCGGCACCGGCCGCAGGAAGTTGAAGATCGGCATCAGGAAGTCGCGCCAGAACGCCGACAGCGATACCGCCAGACCGATCCCGATGCCGAGCACCATGGCCAGTGCGAAACCGCGCACGACCAGCCAGGTGCTGGTCACCACATGCTTTGCGAGGTCGCCGCCGGCGTAGCCGTCCAGGGAGATCTGCCTGAGCGAGCCCAGGAAGGCGGCCGGGTCCGGGAAGCGCGCGGCGTCGATCCATCCGGCCGGGCCGGTGGCGATCCACCACAGCAGCACGAGCGCGATGATGGGACCGATGCTGGCGGCGAACCGTGCCAGGCCCGTCTGCTTCATGCGCGCTCCTCCTGGACGATGCCCGCCGCGGCGCGGGCAGGCCGCGCCTTGCCTTCGCCACCGTTGCTGTTCCATGCCGCAACCAGGGCCTCGAAGCCTGCGGTCAGCGATTGCTCGAAGGCGTCGTCTTCCATCTGCCCGGCGAGCCATGCGGTGGCGGGCGCCATGAACAGGGTCCGGCCCACGGCGAAGCCGCGCACGAGCGGGCGGCCGCTGGTCGCCGCGATGGCCTTGGCCAGCTCTTCCGGGGAGCGGCCCCCGCCGAGCAGCAGGATCCCACGGCACATCGGGTTGTCGTCGCAGATCGCCTGTTCGATGGCGTCCCACGCGGTGGCGTCGGAAAAGGCAGGCAGCTTCCACCAGTCGGGCTTGACCCCCAGCGCCTGGATCGACCGGATGCGCCGTTCGGCGGCACGCGCGTCCTGCACCGTGTCCGGGTGCACCAGTTCGAGCAGCAGTTCCATTCCGTACATGGAAGTGGCGGCATACAGCTCGCGCAGTCGCTCTTCCTGGAGCGTGCGACTCTCTTCGTCTTCCATCGGTACCAGGCACTTGACGATCTGATGGCGCGGCCAATGCGCCAGGTGGACCGCGGCCGGCAGGTCATCCCGGAAGCGCAGCGGGGCAGGGCCCGTCCTCTCGATCTTGCGGCCCACCCACGCGACGTCGGCACCGATGCGATACAGCGCGTCTTCGCCCGCTTCATCGTCGAACAGGACGCCGACTTCCGGGCGTTGGCGGGCCATTCGCAGTGCTACTTCGGCGACGAGGCGTTTCAGTCCGGCAATGCTGCGCCCCTGTGCACATGGCAACCCCTCGAAGGGGGCCACGTGATCCGCTGCCATCACGAACACCGTCGATGGCCGCGGGCGCCGCGTGGTCGTGCGGTGCAGGTAGGCGAGGTATTCGCTGCGATGCAGCGCATGGTCGTTCTGACCTTCGCGCAGGAACCAATCGAGTTCCTGGGTGGTCGGTGACGCGGGCGAGCATCCATGGCGTGACACCACCAGGGCCCCCGTGGCGTTGCCGCGGCGGCAGCATTCAGTCCAGGGCATGTCGCGCAGCCAGCCGGAAAGAAAGCCCGACAGGAACCCGTCCCCGGCGCCGACCACGTTGAACACTTCCACCGGGAAGCCCGGGCCGACCACCCCATCCTCCACGCGCGACGGAATATCGCCGGGGAACACGACGCAGCCGGCGGCACCCCGCTTCAGGACGATCGGCGCCGCAGTCAGGCTCCGGATGGCCTTGAGCGCCTCGATGGTATCGATGTCACCGCCGGCGATATGAATCTCTTCCTCGGTGCCTACGACAAGATCGAAGCGGGACATGAAGCGCCGGGTCGCTTCGGTGGCCCGCGACGAATCGACGTAGCGGCTTTCACCACCGTCGCGCGACACCAGGCCCCAGAACACCGGGCGGTAATCGATATCGAAGATCACCTTCGTGCCGCGTGCCTTCGCGCGCTCGATGGCAGCACCGATGTTGGCGGCAGCTGCATCGGTCGTCAGGTGGGAGCCCGAGACGAGCAGGGCGCGCGCCGAGCCGATGTACTCCTCCGTGTAGTCGCCGGGCGCAATGGCCATGTCGGCGCAGTTCTCGCGGTAGTGCAGCAGCGGGAAGCTGTCCTTGTTCCGAATGCCCAGGAAGGCCACGGCCGTCAGCCGCTGCGAATCGGGCACGACGTGGCGCGTATCCACGCCCTCGCGCTCGAGGCTTTCGCGCAGGAAGCGGCCATTGTGGTCGTCGCCGACCCGCGTGATCAGGCCGACGCGCAAGCCCAGACGGGCGGTGCCGATGGCAATGTTGGCAGGGCATCCGCCCACGTATCTTGAGAAGGACGAGACGTCTTCGAGGCGAGCGCCAACCTGGTCGCCATACACGTCGACGATGGTGCGGCCCATGGTGATCAGGTCCAGCGGACGAGAGTGAATCATGAAGATTTCAAACGCAGTGATTGGTATCGATACCATGCATTCTCGACCCCGCAGCGGCTTGAAAACCATCCGTGGCAACCCTAGGACCGAGGAGTCAGCGCCGCGAGCCCAGGCCCTGCTCGATGTCGCGCACCGTCGCGATCAGCCGCGGCCGCACCTCGTCCCATAGCGTGTCGCGCGACATGCTCTGGGCCGGCCCCGCCGCATTGATCACCATCAGCGGCAGGCCTCCGCCCGGCTGGAAGGGCACGGCAATGCCATTGATCTCCTTCTGCCATTCGCCGAAGGACCCCGCGCAGCCGCTTTCGGCAAAGTCGGCGCAGGCCTGGCGGATGCCTTTCTCGATGCGTGGCCACGCGATCGGGTCCAGCGCCTGGATGCGCTCCTCCAGCGCCAGCCGCACGTTCTCGGGCGCCGCCGCAAGATAGGCGCGGCCCATCGCGGTGGTGGCCAGCGGAATGCGCGCGCCGATGTCCAGCCGCAGCGTCACGATCGAATGGCCACGGCAGTTCTCGATGTAGAGCATCGACATCTCGTCGCGCAGGCCGAGCGAGACCTGCGTGCCGGTGTCGATCGCCAGCTGCTGCATCAGCGGCCGGCTCAGCTCCTTGACGTCCAGCCGCGCCAGCGTCGTGCCGCCGAGCATCAGCGTCGCCATGCCGAGGCGATAGCGGCCCGATTCCTCGACGTGATGCAGGTAGCCCAGCCTGGTGAGCGTGTAGGTGAGTCGCGTGACGGTGGACTTGGGCAGCTTGCAGCGCTCGGCAAGCTCCTGGTTGCCAAGGCGCTCCTCGCCGGACCTGAAGCAGCGCAGCACGTCGAGGCCGCGCGCCAGGGCGGTGACGAAGTGGCGGTCTTCGCGGCCATCGTCCGGCAGGTCCGGATCGAAGGACGCGGGGGAGTTCTTCATGACAGTCTCCTCTGTTCTGCACAGCAGTATCTATGTGGGGGCGCGAGCCGCTCGGCCCTATGAAGTCATCGCACGCCAAACCAGAATTGCAGAATTATGAACCGCACTGCAAAACAATTGCAGTGCCCATCGCAGGAGATGGTATGGACGCCTCCCCCCTCGCTGATCGAGT
>NZ_LMTS01000012.1 GCF_001541225.1 Variovorax sp. WDL1
GCCGGGCGCGAGTAGACGGGCGCTGGCTCGTAGTACACCGGGCCGGGCTCGGCAACGCCGATCGCCACGCCCGGAGCACTGATGCCGACAGACCAGTTCACCTGGGCATTCGCTGACGCCCCAGCGAAAAGTGCACCGGCAGCGACGACACCGGCGGCGGCCCACTTGGTGAATGTAGAGGGATTGAGGTTCACAGAGACTCCTGAAACGGGCGAAACCGCCCTGTGAATACACAACGTG
>NZ_LMTS01000171.1 GCF_001541225.1 Variovorax sp. WDL1
GATCCGGAAGCTGGTGGCCGAAGGCAGGCAGTTCGGCTGATCGCGAGCGCGAAGGCAGGCCATGGTCAAACGGGTGTTGGTAGTGCTGCTGCTGGCCGTGCTCGTGCTGGTGGCGGTGACCGCGGGCAATACCTGGCGCCGGCCTTCGTTGCAGCTGCAGGTGCCGCCTGCCCCGCGCGTGGAGATCGACGAGAAAGCGGCCGCCCAGCGGCTCGCGGGCGCGATCCCGATCCGTACCGTCTCCGGCATGGAAGGCCTTCAGGCCAACGGCTCGGCGTTCAAGGAGCTGCACGCCTACCTGGCGCAACAGTTCCCGAAGCTGCATGCCACGCTGAAGAAGGAAGTGGTGGGCGACAACGCGCTGCTCTACACCTGGACCGGCAGCGATCCGGCGGCCAGGCCGATCGCGCTGATGGCGCACCAGGACGTGGTCCCCATCGCGCCCGGCACCGAGAAGGCGTGGCAGACCGACCCCTTCAGCGGCCAGATCAAGGACGGCTTCGTCTGGGGCCGCGGCACCTGGGACAACAAGGGCAACTTGCTGGCGCAGATGGAGGCCATCGAGATGCTGCTTGCAGGCGGCTTCCAGCCGCGCCAGACCGTGTACCTGGTCGCTGGCGACGACGAGGAGGTCAGCGGCCTGCGCGGTGCCAAGCCGATCGCCGAACTGCTGAAGTCGCGCGGCGTGCGGCTCGAATGGGTGCTCGACGAAGGCCTGCTCGTCACCGAAGGGGTGCTCGCCGGGCTGGACAGGCCGGCGGCCCTGATCGGGCTGGCCGAGAAGGGCTACGGCACCTTCTTCCTTTCGGTCGACCAGCCGCCCGGCCACTCCTCGATGCCGCCGGCGCGCAGCGCCATCGGCAGCATGAGCACTGCGCTGGCAAAGCTCGAGGCGAACCCGATGCCGGCAGCCATCGGCGGCGTGGCGGGCGAGATGTTCGCCACGCTGGCGCCCGAGATGAACGGCTTCAACCGCGTCGCGCTGTCCAACCTGTGGCTGTTCGGACCGCTGGTGCGGGGCCAGCTCGAGAAGGGCACGAGCAGCAACGCCATGCTGCGCACGACCACTGCGCTGACCGTCGTGCGCGCCGGCAACAAGGACAACGTGCTTCCCGGCCGCGCCGAGGCTGCCGTCAACTTCCGCGTGCTGCCTGGCGACAGCCTGGCCTCGGTCGAAGCCCATATCCGCAAGACCATCGACAACGACACGATCGCCATCAAGCCCTATCCCGGCAACTCGGAGCCTTCGCCGGTCTCGCCGACCGACAGCCTGGGCTACCGCACCATCGCCCAGTCGGTGCGCCAGGTGTTCCCCGATGCCATCGTGGCACCCGGCCTCATGATCGCGGCGACCGATTCGCGCCATTTCTCGATCCTGAGCGACGCCGTCTACCGCTTCTCGCCGGTGCGCGCGCGGCCTGAAGACCTGTCGCGCTTCCATGGCACCAACGAGCGCATCTTGATTGCCAACTACGTCGAGATGATCCGGTTCTATCACCAGCTGCTGCGCAACACCGCGCAGCCCCAGTAAACCTTTTCCCTCCCATTCTGCAAAGGACCTCACCATGACCCGCGCCGTCATCGTCTCC
>NZ_LMTS01000236.1:0-28274 GCF_001541225.1 Variovorax sp. WDL1
GTGACTCGCCCGCCGGGGCGAATTCCCGGCTCCGGCCTCACACCAAGCACGACGTACCAAGTCGAAACGCCAAGACCCTCACCCCACCCTCCGGCACGCCGCCAACGCGTCCAACCCCGCCTTGTAGGTCGGCGTCCGCACATCCATCACCCCCAGCACCGTGTGATAAAGGTTGTCATGCGTCAACGGCGCATCGAGCCCCCCCTCCATGCAGGCGCTCGACAGCCCCGCACGCTCGCGCATGTGCGGCCCGAACCACATCACCATCGGAATGTGCTTCTGCACCTCCGGTGCAAAGCTGTAAGGCACGCCGTGCAGGAACAGCCCGTACTCGCCCAGCGACTCCCCGTGGTCGCTCAGGTAGAGCATGGCCGTGTCGTAGCGCCCCGACTGCGCCTGCAGCCAATCGATGGTCTTGCCCAGAAAGCGATCGGTGTACGCGATCGAATTGTCGAAGCCGTTCACCAGCTCCGCGTGGCTGCACTCCGCCAGCGCGTTGGTCTTGCATTCGGGCACGAAGCGCTTGGCGTCCGGCGAGGAGCGCTTGTAGTACGCAGGGCCATGGCTGCCCATCTGGTGCATCACCAGCACGACCCCCTTGGCGCGGCGCTCGGCAGGCAGAGCGGCCAGGCGCTCGTCCAGCCCCCGGAGCATGGCGTCGTCCAGGCATTCGTCGCCGTCGCACAGCGCGCTCTTCACCTCCGGTGCAAGCTGGTCGAAGGCGAAGGCATGCGGAACGCGGTCGCACACACCCTTGCAGCCGCCGGGCTGGTTGTCCAGCCAGAACACCGCGAGGCCGGAGGCCTGCAGCACGTCCATCAGGTTCTCGTAGTCGTCCTTGCGCGCCTCGAAGGCTGCCTTGCCGACCGGCGAGAACATGCAGGGCACGGAAGCCAGCGTGTTGGTGCCGCAGGAATGGACGTCGCGCCAGGACAGCACCTTGCGCGCGGCCAGCGCCGGCGTGGTGTCGCGGGCATAGCCGTTGAGCCCGAAATGATCGGCCCGCGCGGTCTCGCCGACCACCAGCACGAAGAAGGGCGGCCGGGCCTGTGCCGCGTAGCTGGCGCCCAGCGCGGTGCCGCCGGAGATCGGGATCAGCTTGCGGCTGCGCTTGAACAGCGGCTTGAGCACCACCGATGACGCGGAATAGATGCTGGCCAGCGGATTGATCATGTAGCGAAGATGGACGTTGTTGCGCATCAGCGGCGCGAGCTGCCGGTTCATCGCCAGAGCACCGCCGGCTGCCAGCGCGACGGCTGCCGCGAGCAGCAGCGCGTTGCGCCATGCCTGCGACAACAGGCCCATGGGCGCCACGCGCATGCGCCACAGGGCCCAGGCCGGCGCGGCCGACACCAGCACGATGTGGAACAGCAGGCCCCAACCCATGAGGTCGCGTGCTTCGTGGAGGTCGGTCTGCATCGCATTGGCCAGCATGCTCGGGTCCATGACGGCGTGGTAGCTCAGCATGAAATGCTGCGCCACGGCAGCGACCACGACCACGGCGAACCACAGCGGTTTCATCCAGCGCGACCAGGCACTCAGCGCCAGCAGCGCCACGGTGCCGCAGACGATGAGCAGCGTCATCAGCGCAACCTGGGGCAGGTAGATGCTGGGCGCGCCGCCGATGCGTGCGAGCTCTTTCCACAGCGGCCAGTTGGCGGCCAATGCGAGATAGAGGCTCAGCCAGACGACCACGCTGCGCGCCGAGCGGGGCTGCGCCAGCCAGGCGTCGATGCGCCGCCATGGGGAAGCGGTGGCTTCCACGGCGCGGGCCTGCGCCAGGGGTGCGGCAACGGAGCGATCGGCAGAGAGGACGGAAGGCTGGACAGTCGAGAAAGGCATCCGGCGAGTCTGGACAGCCGGACTGAAGACTCACTGAATGCCGGGCTCAGCTTTCGTTCAGCTTGGGCACGGCGCCCACCCGCGCATCGCGCCTGACGGACCTCGATCGCAGCAGCGCATCCACGGCGAGGCCGGTGGTCCAGCAGAGCCAGGCGGTCCACAGCGTGTGGCTCATGTAGTGGGCCCCGCGCAACTGCTGCGCCAGGCCCAGCAGCAGCCCGGCCGCCAGCGCAAGGGCGAGCCACGCCCGCGCCGCGGACGGCGCGGCGCGCCGCAGCACGAACCAGGCTCCGACGTAGGCGAAGCCCGCGGAGGCATGGCCGGCCGGGAAGCAGCCACCGGGCCCGCCGTCGCGCACGCCCCAGCTCCAGTGCGACACGTCGCGAGCCAGGCCACCGAAGGCCTTCAGGTCCCAGGGGCAGCTGGTCGCGCTCGCCTGCTTGACCAGCGACACCACCAGCACGCCGGCCAGCACGGTGAAGGCGAGCTGGGCCCGCTCGCGCATCCGAAGGCGGCGCAGCAGGCCCACCGGCCAGCGGATGGCAGCGAAGAGTGCGATCAGGAACAGCCAGCTCAACGACCTGGCGCCCTCGTGCATCACATGCACCAGGAACGCGTTGTCGCGCCACGGAAAGCCCATCGGCGTGCCCGCGAGTCGGGCCAGCGCGAGGTCGAGGCCGGCGGCATCCCAGGCCAGGAGCAGGAGCAAGGTCAGGAGTGTCCAGGCAAGGGGCCGCCTGGGGGGCATGGAAGAACGCATGGAGGCGCGAGCCTAAGTCCGCCTGCTGAACGTTGGCTGAAGGGGGCCTGCCCTAGACTCCGGTTCTTTGGAAAAGGAAGGCGACGTGCGCATATTGCTGGTCGAGGACGATGCTGCGCTGGCCAGTGCAGTCTGCAGCTACCTCGAGGCCAAGGCTTTCGTGGTGGACGTGGCGCCCGGCCTGGCGCAGGCGCGGGCGGCGCTGGCGGCGGTGCAGTACGCGGCCGTGCTGCTCGACCTGCACCTCCCCGACGGCGAAGGCCTGTCGCTGCTGCCCGACGTGCGCGCCCTGCGCGACCGCCCGATCGTGATCGTGCTCACCGCGCGCGACCAGGTCACCGACCGCATCCGCGGCCTGGACGCCGGCGCCGACGACTACCTCATCAAGCCCTACGACCCGGCCGAGCTGCTGGCGCGCCTGCGCGCGGTCGAGCGCCGCCGCAGCAGCGCCAGCACGCCGGTGCTGCACTTCGGCACGCTCGAGATCGACCTGGCGCGCGACCTGGTCCGCAAGAATGGGATCCCGGTCACGCTGACGCAAAAGGAATGGGCGCTGCTGCGCGTGATGGCGACGCGGCCCGAGCGCATCCACACGCGCGAGAACCTGGCCGACGCACTCTACGGCTTCGGCGACGAGGCCGACAGCAACACGCTGGAGGTCTTCATCAGCCGCCTGCGCCGCAAGTTGGGGCGCAGCCACATCCAGACGCTGCGCGGGCTGGGCTACCGGCTGTCCTTCTCGCCCGAGGAAGAGGACGAATGAGGTTGGGTTTTCTGCAGCAGGCAGAAGCCGAGCTCGGTCCGCGCGATTCGCTCGCCGGGCGGCTGACGCGCACGCTGATCGTCTGGGTCGGCGGGGTCTGGCTGCTGTGCGTGCTCGGCGTGGCCTGGTACGTCGACCGCGAGATCAACCACAATTTCGACAACGAGCTCGCCGAGGTCGCCCATCGCACCTTCGACACCGCGGTGCGCGAGTTCGACAAGCTGCACGACGAACGCCCGGGCGCCGCCCTGCCGCTGATCCCGCCGCCGCAGCTGTACCCCACCGATGCGGTGCTCTACCAGATGGTGGACGTGCACGCGCGCGTGCTGCTGCGTTCCTCCGAGGCGCCGGCCAATGCCTTCGACGTGCCGCTGGCGAAGGGCTTTGCCGACAGCGAGGCCTGGCGCATCTACACCGCGCGCCATCCGACGCTCGGGCTCTACCTGCAGGTTGCCGACCCGCTGGACGAACGCCGCACGGCGCTCAACCGCACCCTGCTCGGGCTGACCATTCCGCTGATCGCGATGCTGCCCCTGCTGGCGCTGGTGCTGCGCAACGTGGCGCGAAGCGAACTGCGCGGCCTGCAGGTGCTGGCCGGCGAGATCGCGGTACGCAACGGCGCGGACCTCCGGCCGATCGGGCTCGCGGGCTTGCCGCGCGAGCTGCGATCGGTCGGCGACGACGTCAACCGGCTGCTGGAGCGGCTGTCCCACGCGCTGGACGTCGAGCGCGCGCTCGCGGCAAACGCGGCGCACGAGCTGCGCTCACCGCTCACGGCGGCCCGGCTTCGGCTGCAGACCGCGCTGGAGCACGACCTGCGCCGCCACGACGTCGAGGCCGCGCTCGATGCGCTGGAGGTGCTGGGCCACCGTGCCGAGAAGCTGCTGCAGCTCTCGCGCGCCGAATCGGGTGCCTCGTTCGCGCGCGGCCAGGTCAACCTGGTACAGCTCGCGGGCACCGTGGCGCAGGAGTTCTGGAAGGACGCGCGCGTCAACGAGCGCCTGTCGCTGAAGGTGCCCGACGCCGACGCGCCCCTGGTGCTCGGCGACGTGGATGCACTCGCGATCGCGCTGCGCAACCTGGTCGAGAACGCCTTGCGCTACGGCAGCGGCCGTGTCGCGATCGAAGTGATGGCGCCCGGCACCCTCGCGGTGCGCGACTTCGGCCCGGGCGTCGGCAGCGCGCAGCTGCGCACATTGCAGCAGCGCCACGTGCGCCACAGCGCCGACCGCGCGGGCTACGGGCTGGGGCTCTCGATCGTCAACACCATCGTCGAGAAGCACGGGGCGCGGCTCGAGCTGTACTCGCCCCCGCCGGGGGCAGCGACGGGATTCGAGGCGCGGATCGTGCTGGACGCGGCCTGATCTTCAAGAGCGCTCAGCTCACGATGGTGCGCAGCCAGTCCGGCAGCGGCAGCGCCTTCTGCTTCGGAAAGTCAACCCAGATGGTGGTCGCGCCGCCCGCCGCGCAAATGACGTCCGGCGCATCGGCGCGGGCCATGGTGGCCCAGCTCTCGAAGGTGGTGCGGCCGGGGTCGCTCACGTACATCCTGAGGAGCACATCGCCCGGGTACTCGAGCTGCTTGTAGAAGTTGCAGAAGGCATTGACGATCACCATGCCCTGCCCCGCCGGCGAGGGCTCGGCGCCCAGCGAGTGGAACCAGTCGATGCGCGCCGTCTCCAGGTAGCGGAAGTACGTGGCGTTGTTGAGGTGGCCCATTGCGTCCATGTCGCCCCAGCGGATCGGGATCGTCATTTCGTAGACCAGCTTCTTGACTTCGGGGATTTCGATTCTCATCGGTGTGCCTTGATGGATGCCAGGATGCCCAGGACGAACAGCAGCGCCGCCGCGAGCTCGCTCGCGTGCGGCCAGCGGCCGTCCCACAGAAAAGAATAAAGCAAGGCGAACAGCGTCTCGCTCACGATGAGCTGGCCGCACAAGCTGGCCGAGAGCCGCTGGCTGGCGATGCTCCAGAGCACGGTGGCCAGCCATGAAGAGCCGAGGCCGCCGGCCAGCGCCAGCACCGCGAACAAGGCGCCGTCGGGCTGCGCGCGCAGGGTTGCCAGGTCGGAGCCCGCGGCGAGCCACAGCAGGAAGGCTCCCAGGCAGGTTGCGATGCCGAGCCAGTTGGTCCAGTCCGCCGCATGCACCTCGGGATGGCGCCGCAGCCACGCGGCGTTGAGCAGGCCGAAGGCTGTCCAGCTCGCCATCGCCAGCACGGCCAGCACCAAACCCCAGCCGAAATGCGCGCGCCCCGTGCCGCCGATGCCGCCCTCCGGCCAGGCGGCCCACACCATCAGCGCGAGGCCGGCGGCGGTGAGTGCGAGCCCGGGCAAGAGGGCCTGCATGCGCAGTCCCGCGGGCCGGCCCAGCAGCATCATCCAGACCGGGATGGTGCCGATGATCAGGCTGGGCACCTCGGTGCCCGCATCCACGATCGCGAAGGCGAGCAGCAGGTAGTAGCCGGTGAAGCCCAGTCCGCTCAGGGCCAGCACGGCGCAGGCCTGTCGCGCATCGGGCCAACGGTGTGCCGTCGGCCGCCACCAGACGGCCACCCCCGCCACCGCGCCGAAGACGATGAAGCGCGCCGCCGTGATGTCCACCATGCCGAAATGACCCACCATGCGCGGCGCCACGAAGACCAGGCCCCAGAGCGCCCCCGCAGCCAGGCCAGCCGCGACGCCGAGGACGTCGCTGCGGCTCAGAGCGCGTATCCGTCGTCCGCCGCGATCACGGCGCCATTGACGAAGTGGCTCTGGCCGCTGGCCAGCAGCACGATCAGCCCGTCCAGGTCCTCGGGCTTGCCCAGGCGCTTGCGCGGCAGGGCGCCGACCAGCTTCCGGCCGTCGTCGGAGGCCCAGTGGTCCTCGTTGTTGTCGGTCGTGATGTAACCGGGGCACAACGCGTTGACATTGATGCCGAAGCGCCCCCATTCGAGCGCCATCGCCTTGGTCATCTGCACCACGGCGGCCTTGCTCATGCAGTAGACGCCGATCTTGGGGATCACCTTCAGCGCACCCACCGAGGCGATGTTGACGATGCGCCCGCCGATGTAAGTGCCGGGCGCCGCGCCGCGGGCCCGGGCCAGCATGCGCTTGCCCACCTCCTGCGCGATGAAGAAGGCACCCTTGACGTTGGCGTCGAAGATGAAGTCGTAGTCCTGCGGCTTCACCTCCTCCAGCCGCTGGGTGGTGCTCACGCCCGAGTTGTTGACCAGGATGTCGATGGGCCCGACCTCGGTCTCGGCCCTTGCCACCGCGGCCTTGATGCTGCCCATGTCAGTCGCATCGAGCTCCACCACGTGGGCATCGCCGCCCTCGCCCTCGATGCGCGCGCGCAGCTCCTTGAGGCGGTCGGTATGGCGGCTGGCCAGCACCACCGCGGCGCCGGCGCGGGCCAGGGTCTTGGCGAACTGCGCGCCGAGCCCGCTCGACGCGCCGGTGACAAAGGCCACGCGGCCGGAAAGATCGATGCTGTAAGCCATGAGGAGGTCCTGTTGAGAGCCACCGGGACGACGTGCCGGAGGCACGTTGGGCGCCGCATAAAATGGCCCGGCCTTCGCGGCGCCTCGCCCCTTCAAAACCATTATCGACCAGACCCCACATGACGCACGACGAAATCCTCGCCCAGTTCGGCCCCCGTGAAGCCATGGAATACGACGTGGTGGTGGTGGGCGCCGGCCCGGGCGGGCTGGCGACCGCCATCCACCTCAAGCAGCTGGCGGCCTCGCACGGCAAGGACATCTCGGTGGTGGTGCTCGAGAAGGGCTCGGAGCCCGGCGCCCACATCCTGTCGGGCGCCATCATGGACCCGCGTGCGCTCTACGAGCTGCTGCCCGACTGGGAGGAGCAAGGCGCCCCGCTCAACCAGCCGGTGACGCAGGACACCTTCCTGATGCTCAGCGAGACCGGCGCCTACCGCACGCCCAACTTCCTGCTGCCCAGGAACTTCCACAACGAGGGCAACTACATCGTCAGCCTGGGCAACGTGGTGCGCTGGCTCGCGCAGCAGGCCGAGGCGCTGGGCGTCGAGATCTTCCCGGGCTTCCCCGCGGCCGAGGTGCTCTACACCGACGACGGCAAGGTGCGCGGCGTGGCCACCGGCAACATGGGAATCGGCAAGGACGGCGAGCCGACCGAGAATTTCCAGCTCGGCATGGAGCTGCACGCCAAGTACACGATCTTCGCCGAGGGCGCGCGCGGCCACCTGGGCCGCCAGCTCATCGCCAAGTACAAGCTCGACGTCGGCAAGGACCCGCAGAGCTACGGCATCGGCATCAAGGAGCTGTGGGAAATCGATCCGGCCCGCCACGAGCCCGGCCTGGCGGTGCACACCGCGGGCTGGCCGCTGCCGCCCGACACCTATGGCGGCTCGTTCCTGTACCACGCCGAGAACAACCAGCTCATCGTCGGCTTCGTGGTCGGCCTCGACTACCAGAATCCGCACATGAGCCCCTTCGAGGAGTTCCAGCGCTTCAAGACGCATCCGAACATCCGCTGGTACTTCGAAGGCCAGGACAAGGGACTCAAGGCGCCCAAGCGCCTGAGCTACGGCGCCCGTGCCATCACCGCGGGCGGCCTGCTTTCGCTGCCCAAGACGGTGTTCCCGGGCGGCGCACTGGTGGGCGACGACGCCGGCTACCTGAACGCGAGCCGCATCAAGGGCAGCCACGCCGCCATCAAGACCGGCATGCTCGCGGCCGAGGCCGCCTACGACGCGGTGATGGCCGGCCGCCAGCACGACGAGCTCGCCGCCTACCCCGCCTCGTTCGAGAAGAGCTGGCTGTACCGGGAACTGAACAGGGCGCGCAACTTCAAGCAGTGGTTCAAGAAGGGCCTGACGGTGGGCACGCTGATGACCGGCATCGAGCAGTACGTGCTGCGCGGCCACATCCCCTGGACGGTGCACCGCCACCAGGCCGACCACGAGCGCCTGAAGAAGGCCGCCCAGTGCAAGAAGATCGCCTACCCGAAGCCGGACGGCAAGCTCACCTTCGACCGGCTCTCCTCGGTGTTCGTCAGCAACACCAACCACGAGGAAAACCAGCCCGCGCACCTGACGCTGAAGAACGCCGCGGTACCCACCGAGATCAACCTGCCCGAGTACGCCGGCCCCGAGGCCCGCTACTGCCCCGCCGGGGTCTACGAGTTCGTCGAAGGCGAGAACGGCAAGCCGCGCCTTCAGATCAACGCGCAGAACTGCGTGCACTGCAAGACCTGCGACATCAAGGACCCGACGCAGAACATCGTGTGGGTCACGCCGGAAGGCGGCGGCGGGCCGAACTACGTGGGGATGTAGGAGCGCCTGCGGACGCATGCGCACCATCAATCTGCGGCGGCGTCTGTTGCTGATCGCAACGGCGGCGATCGTCCCCCTGGCCGTGGTCTACGGCCTCGCGCTCGACGCGTTGTTGAAGGCCCAGCGCGCCCAGACCCAGGCCTCCACGCTCGGCGTGGCAAGAGCCATTGCCACCGCCGTCGACAGCGAACTTCGCATGACCCGCGCCGCGCTGGAAGCACTGGCGCTCACCGAACCGCTGGGCACCACCACGCCGGAGGGCCTGATCGAGGCCCACGAGCTCGTCACCGCAGTGCGGGCATCTCATCCGGAATGGCGCGACCTCCTGTTGGCTGCGCCGGACGGCCGCATTCTCTTCAGCAGGGAGCAAAGCCCCCTCACGCCCGGCCCGAGCGTCGTGGATCCGGCGAGCCTTCAGGAAGTCGTGCGCGAGCAGCGGCCCGTGATCGGTGCAATGACGCGTGGGCCCCGCGGCCGGCTCGCATTTTCCGTGCGCGTCCCGGTCGTGCGCAAAGGGGAAGTTCGCCATGTCCTCACGGCCGTCGTCGACCCCGAGGCGATCACCGCCGTCCTGCACCGGCAGCGTACCCCGGAAGGATGGACGGTTTCGGTGTTCGACTCGAGGCAGGCGCGCGTGGCGCGCAACGTGGACGACGAGCGCCTGCGCGGAACGCCACCAAGCGACACATTGCTCGAGCTCCTTGCCAGGATCGGGCCTCAACGCGACGGGGTGGGCTCCACCACCACCGTCGAAGGCGTGCGGGCAAGGACGGCGATCGCGCGGATGGATTCAGCTCCCTGGATGGTGGTGCTCGGCGCGCCAGTGGCCGCATCCGAAGCTGCGTCGCGCCGCCTGTTCATGGCGTACGGCGGTGGCCTGCTCATCTCCCTCTGCTTCGGTGGCCTGGCTGCCTGGTGGATCTCGCGCGGCGTGACGCGGCCAATGGACCTTCTTCGCGCCCAGGCAGATGCCATGGGACGCGGAGAAGCGCTGCCGGCGCAGAAGTCGGGGGTCACCGAAGTGGACGCGGTTGCCGTGGCCTTGGCCACGGCTTCCGAGCAACGGCGCCGCGGCGAAGCCGAGCGCCAGCATCTGCTGGAGGGCGAGCGCCTGGCGCGCGCCAACGCGCAAGCGGCAGAGCAGCGGCTGGCGCGCCTCGCGGACGCCAGCACAGTGCTCTCGCAGTCGCTGGAAGAAGAATCGACACTCGCAGCCATCGCGCAAGTGATCGTGCCGGCGATCGCCGACCTCTGCCGCATCGATCTGCTCGATGAAAACGGCGCGCTGCAGCGCAAGCTGACGCACCATTTCGACCCGGCGCGCAGTGCCTTCGTCGAGCAACTGGTCAGTACGCGCACGGCGCCGCAGGTCCCCGGCTCGTTCCCTTGGGCGATCTCCACCGGGAAAATGTTCCTGCTCAACCTGGACGACATCGAGGCCGTCGACAAGCTGGACCCCGAGCTCAAGGAGTTCACCCGGATCGTCGGCATCACGGCAGGCTGCATCGTGCCGCTGGTCGCGCGCGGCCGTACGATCGGCGTCATGGCCGTATTGCAGGCCGAATCGCAGCGGCGCTTCAGCGCCGAAGATGGATCGCTGATCGGGGAGCTGGCGCAGCGCGTCGCGCTGGCGCTGGACAATGTCCGGCTGCTCCAGCAGGCGCGCAGCGCCCAGCACCAGGCCGAGCAGGCCAACCGGTCGAAAGACGAGTTTCTCGCGATGCTGGGACACGAGCTGCGCAATCCGCTCGCGCCCATGGGGCTGGCCCTGCAACTCATGGCACGCCGCGATCCCCAGGCCTTTCCGCGCGAGCGCCAGATCATCGAGCGACAGGTTCGACACCTGTCCCGCATGGTCGATGACCTGCTGGACGTGTCGCGCATCGTCGCGGGCAAGATCACCTTGAAGACCGAGTCGGTGGACATGCGCGATGTCGTCGCCCGGGCCCTCGAACTCACGCTTCCGGCGCTGCAGGAACGCGATCGGATGCCGGAGGCGCAGATGCCCTCGGCGCCCGTCCTGGTGCAAGGGGACCCGCTGCGCCTGGCCCAGATCGTGGGCAACCTCCTGACGAACGCGGCCAAGTTCACCGATCCCAAGGGCTCCATCCGGATCCAGCTTGCCAGCGACACTGCGGCCCCTTCGCCGCAAGCGGTGCTGCGCGTCACGGACGATGGCATCGGGATCACCCCCGACCTGTTGCCGCGCGTGTTCGAGCGGTTCGTGCAGGGCGAGCAGGCGCTGCACCGGGCCGCCGGCGGGCTGGGCCTCGGCCTGCCCATCGCCCAGAGCCTGGCGCGCCTGCACGGCGGGGAGATCACGGTGGAGAGCGCAGGTGCCGGAAAGGGCACCACTTTCGAGGTACGACTGCCCTTGCACGCGGGGCCGGACGAAGCGACCCGGCCCGGCACACCTGCCGCGGCCGCGCCGCCGACGCTGTCACTGCTGATCGTCGACGACAACAAGGATGCGGCCGAAGCGCTCGCCAGCTGGCTCGAGCTCGAAGGGCACGAAACGCATCTGGCATTCTCGGCCGAAGAGGCGCTGGGCGTGCTGAGCCGCAAGCCCTGCGACGGCGCCGTCATCGACATCGGTCTTCCTGGCATGAACGGCTATGACCTGGCCACCCGCTTGCGTGCCGAAGCTGCAACGCGTTCCATGGCACTTGTGGCATTGACCGGCTATGGACGGGAGGCCGATCGCCAGCGGGCGCTGCAGGCCGGCTTCGACGACCACTTCGCCAAGCCAGCGCAGGCAGAGATCCTGTTGGCGCGGCTTGCCCAGATCTACAGGAAAGGTCGAGCGTCGACATAGGGCGATAGACTGCGCGCCTGAAGGAGACACCATGCACATCGTCATTACCGGCGGCGCCGGTTTTCTCGGCGCCCGGCTGGCCCGCACACTGCTCGCGCAAGGCAGCCTCGCACTCGCTGGCGCCGCGGCGCAGCCCATCGAGCGCATCACCCTCGTCGACCGTGCCCCGCCCCCGCCCGATCTCACGACCGACCCGCGCATCGCAGCCGTCGTCGGCGATCTCAATGCACAGCTGGCCGATGCCGGCGCCGCCTACTGGGCCGGCGCCGATGCCGTCTTCCACCTGGCCGCGGCCGTCAGCGGCGAGTGCGAGGCCGACTTCGACCTCGGCATGCGCAGCAACTTCGGTGCCACCAATGCCCTGCTCGAACGCCTGCGCGCTGCCGGCACTGCGCCGGTGCTGGTGTTCTCGAGCTCGCTCGCGGTCTTCGGCAACTCGCCCGAGCAGCCACTGCCCGAGGTCATCGACGACGACACACTGCCCACGCCGCAGACCAGCTACGGCATCCAGAAGTTCATCGGCGAGCAGCTGGTGGCCGACTACACGCGCAAGGGCTTCATCCGGGGCCGCAGCGTGCGGCTGATGACGGTGAGCGTGCGCCCCGGCCGCCCCAACGGCGCGGCCTCGGGCTTCTTCAGCGGCATGATCCGGGAGCCGCTCGCCGGCATCCGCGCCGCCTGCCCCGTGCCCGACGAAACGCCGGTGGCACTGGCCTCGCCGGCCCGCACCATCGAAGGCATCGTCCGCGCCGCCGAGGCGAGCGATGCGCAATGGGGCCCGCGCACGGCGCTCAACCTGCCCTCCCTGGGCCTCACCGTGGGCGACATGGCCGCGGCGCTCGAGCGCGTGGCCGGGCCAGCCGCCACCGCCCTGCTGGACCGCACGCCCGACCCGGCGATCCAGCGCATCGTGAAGACCTGGCCGGGCCGCATCGAGGCGCGGCGCGCGCGCGGCCTGGGCCTTTTGCCCGATGCCAGCTTCGAGGACGTGATCCGCGATTACGTCCGTGAAAATCCCGACGCCGTGAAGCTGCCGACCAATGCATAGTCATACGTTTGCTAAACGTCACATCAAACGTCACATCGACAGGAGACTCCCCATGAAGTTGAACCGCTTGGCCGCCGGCCTCGTCCTCGGCCTCGGCATGGCCTGCGCAGCCTTTGCGCAGACCGCCATGAAGATCAGCATCTCGACGGCGCAGAACTCGCACCAGGGCGTCGCCATCGACACCTTCGCCAAGGAAGTGGCGGCACGCACCAACGGCCGCTACAAGATCGAGACCTTCTACAACGGCTCGCTGGGCGGCGAGCGCGAATCGATCGAGGCGGTGCAGCTCGGCACCCAGGAGCTGGCCTTCTCCTCCACGGGCCCCGTGCCCAACTTCGTACCGGAGACCAAGATCCTCGACGTGCCCTTCCTGTTCCGCGACAAGGCCCACGCGCGCGCGGTGCTCGACGGCCCCATCGGCCAGGAACTGCTGACCAAGTTCGACGCCAAGGGCTTCAAGGCCCTGGCATGGGCCGAGAACGGCTTCCGCCACATGACCAACAGCAAGCGCGACGTGAAGGCACCGGAAGACCTCAAGGGGCTGAAGATGCGCACCATGGAGAACCCGGTGCACATCGCCGCGTACAAGGGCCTGGGCATCATCACCACGCCGATGGCCTTCCCCGAAGTGTTCACGGCGCTGCAGCAGGGCACCGTCGATGGCCAGGAGAACCCGCTGTCGGTGATCATGGCGGCCAAGTTCTCGCAGGTGCAGAAGCACCTTTCGTTGACCGGGCACGTCTACTCGCCCTGCATCTTCGTGATGAACAAGGCGGCCTTCGACAAGCTCAGCGCGGCCGACAAGACCGCCTTCCTCGAAGCCGCCAAGGTGGCGGTGAAGGCGAACCGCGACCGCGTCGACCAGGACGACGCCAACGGCGTGAAGGAACTGCGTGCCCAGGGCATGACCGTGATCGAGAACGTCGACAAGGCGAAGTTCGTCAGCACGCTGGCGCCGGTCAATGCCGAGTTCGAGAAGCAGTTCGGCAAGGCCAACATCGACAAGATCCGCAATTTCAAGTGAGCTTCCTGCCGCGATGACCCGCGGCGCGCGCCCGCGCAGCACTGGCTCGCGGGCGCTCTTTTTTTCCGACCCTTCGCATGCCTCGCTCATGAAATCCGCCTTCCTCCGGTTCGACCGATGGACAAGTTCGCTGTCCATGGCCGTCGCCTGCCTGATGCTGGTGATCGCCTCGGCGCTCGGCGTGTTCCAGATCGTCACCCGCTTCGTGCTCGAGCAGCCGGCCGAATGGTCGGAGATCCTGATCCGGGTGAGCCTGATCTGGATGGTCTTCATGGGCATTCCCACCGCCTTCCGACAGGGTGCGATGGTCAGCGTGGACGTGCTGTACCGCTGGAGCCCGCCGAAGATGCGGCGCGTGCTCGATTGGCTGGTGTGCCTCGCAGCGCTGACGCTGATCGCGATCATCATCTGGTGGGGCTGGGACTACGCGAAGCGCGGCGGCGTGCAGTCGATGGCGGGACTCGAGTCGATCTCGATGTTCTGGGCCTACGTGGCGATGCCCATCGGCGGCCTGTTCAGCGTGATCGGCATCGTGGGCAACCTGCTCGATCCGCAGCGGCAAGAGCTGGAGACCGCGCAATGAGCGCCGCACGGCAGCCCGAAGCCGCGATCGTGGAGGTCCTATGACACCGGTGATGGTCGCCACGATGGTGGTGTGCTTCGCACTGACGATCTCCGTCGCCGTCTCGATCGGCCTGGCCTCCATCGTCGGCATCCAGGCCTCGAACGCGAACATGCTGATCTCCGTGAAGGAGATGTTCAACGCGATCAACAAGTTTCCGCTCGCGGCCATCCCCTTCTTCATCCTCGCAGGCAACCTGATGGAGACCGGCGGCATCTCTCGCCGCCTGGTGGAATTCGCCAAGAGCCTGGTGGGCGGCGTGCAGGGCGGCCTGCCCATGACCTGCGTGCTGACCTGCATGATCTTCGCGGCGGTGTCGGGCTCCTCGGTGGCCACTACCTTCGCCATCGGCGCCATCCTGATCCCGGCGCTGATCAAGCACGGCTACCCCACCGGCTACGCGGCGGCGCTGCAGGCCACGAGCGCGGAGCTCGGCGTGATCATCCCGCCCTCCATCCCGCTGATCCTCTATGGGGTGAGCGCAGAGGTGTCGATCGGCGAACTGTTCATCGCAGGCCTCGGCCCGGGCATCCTGATCAGCCTGGCGCTGATGGCGTTCGTCTATGTCTACTGCAAGCTCAAGGGCCTGGGCAAGAACGACGGCGACGGCCGCCTGGGGGTGGGCGTGGCCACCTGGCGAGCGGGCTGGGCGCTGCTGATGCCGGTGATCATCCTCGGCGGCATCTACGGCGGCATCTTCACGCCCACCGAGGCCTCGGCCGTGGCCGTGCTCTACGCGCTCGTCGTCGGCATGCTGATCTACCGCGAGATCAAGCTGCCGCAACTCTATGCGGTGCTGCGCAAGTCGGTGATCTCGTCGTCGGTGATCATGTTCATCATTGCCAACGCAGGGCTGTTCGCATTCCTGATCACGCGCGCCGGCGTGCCGGAGGCCATCGGCCACTGGCTCGAGGCCGTGCTGCAGTCGCCGGCCATGTTCCTGCTCGGCGTGAACGCGGCGCTCTTCATCATCGGCATGTTCATCGAGACCAGCGCGGCCATCATCGTGCTGGCGCCGATCCTCGCACCGGTGGCGATGCACTTCGGCATCGACCCGGTGCACTTCGGGCTGGTGATGGTGGTGAACCTGGCGCTGGGCATGATCACGCCGCCCTTCGGCGTCAACCTGTTCGCAGCCTGCACGGTGGCGCGCATCTCGCTGGACCGCATCGTCGGGCACCTGGTGCCCTTCGTGCTGGTGATACTGGCCTGCCTGATGGTCATCACCTACGTGCCGGGGCTTTCGCTGGCGCTGCGCGATCTCGTCTACGCAAAGTAGCCGCAGCTTCGAGGCGCGGCCGCATCCTGCGCCTGCCGCCGGCCGAGCCGGGGCGTGCGCCGAGACAACATGGGGTTACAGCGCGGATCGCGACACGGCGTCTTCGCTGACAACCGAAGCCCCTTCTTCTTGAATACGCTCTGAAAGCGTTGCAGCCGCTTCCAGCGGTGAGCGCCGCCGTTTGCCGCATTGAGGCGGTAACATCCTTGCGCGGCCGCGACCGTTTTTCTTCTCTCCCCTGCACGCATGACAAGCTACGGTTTCGTTCACTTGGAATTTGGCGACCAGCACCGCGACCGTTCGCTCCAGGTGCTGGAGAAGCTGCGAACCCGGCTGGCCCAGGACGGCGACCGCTTCTCGAGCGTGATCGTCGACAACGCCCGCGCCAGGCCGGCCGAAAGCACGACCGGCATGGCCTCCGAGCAGGGCCTGGTGGTCCCTGGCGACAACAGCAACCGCGAATTCTCAGGCTGGGACAGCGGCGTCGAGACCCTGCTCGCTCGCGGCGAGCAGCCCGACGTCTGGCTCTTCTCGAACGACACGGTCGCCCTCAACCACGCCTGGAGCGAGCGCCGGCTGGAGCGCTTCGGCGGCGAGATCCGCAAGCTCGCGCTGCACCCGGGCCCGTGGCTGTTCGGCGAGATCAACGACTTCCCGCGCTCGACCATGACCCCGATGGGGCCGCTGCTCGAATGGGTGTCGACCTACTGCTTCGCGATGAACGACACCCTGCGTCACCGGCTGGGCACGCTCTCGCCCGGCAATGCGCTGCTGGATTCGCTGGTCAACGAGCGCTTCGAACCGGGTCGCGGCGTGTTCCGCGACCATGTGGGCGAGGCCTATGTCGATTTCGTGTCCGCCTGGCTCATCAGCGACGAGGGCCAGGGCATGCAGAAGAAGCGCCGCTTCAAGTGGGACCACGAATGGCACAAGGCCAGCCCGCTCGGCCCCGACAACTTCGAGGACCTGCGCATGAAGGCGCGCTGCTGCCTGTCGGAACACATGCTGAGCCTGCGCGCCCGGCAACTGGGCGCCGATATCCGCTCGCCTTACGACGCCCGCAACGCGCGCGAGCACATCCGGCGCTCGCTGCAGTTCCTCTCGGACAAGCTGTGGGAGAAATTCCTGCTGCGCCGGCTGCGGCTGGAGCGCTCGTAGCTCGTCAAGTCCTGTTTCCCTTACACTCTTCCGAGTCAGGAGAGAGCCCCGCAACGCGGAGCCGCCGAAGGCGCAGGGCCCATCGAACGAAAGGCCCGAACGCTCAGGCAAAAGGACTGACGAGGCGCCCGTGTTTCCGGGCGTTTCCTTGCTGGAGAGAGGCGGCTTTGCTTGAGTGAAGGCCGCCCACCGAAGGAGCAAACCTCGATCGTGGGGCGAATCTCTCAGGTAAAGCGGACAGCAGGGGTGGCCCATGGCTTGACCGCCATGGATCCGGACTGCCCCCTGATGGAGAGTGCCTTGGCCTCCGCTTCCGACGACCTGCAAAAGACCCCGCTGTACGACCTGCACGTGGCGCTCGGCGCCCGCATGGTGCCCTTCGCCGGCTATTCGATGCCGGTTCAGTACCCCGCCGGCCTGATGGCCGAGCACAAGCACACGCGCACGGCCGCGGGCCTCTTCGATATCGCGCACATGGGCCAGCTGCGACTGATCGGGCCCGAGGCCGCTGCCGCCTTCGAAACCCTGATGCCGGTCGACGTGATGGGCCTGGCGCCGGGCAAGCAACGCTACGGCCTGCTGCTGAACGACGAGGGCGGCATCCTCGACGACCTGATGTTCTTCAACGAAGCCCACGATTCGATCTTCGTGATCGTCAATGGCGCCTGCAAGGCCGGCGACATCGCGCACATCCAGGCGAAGATCGGCCACCGCTGCCAGGTGCAGCCCCTGCCCGATCACGCCCTGCTCGCGCTGCAGGGGCCGCAGGCCGCGGCCGTGCTGGCGCGCCTGTCGCCCGGCATCGAGCGCTTCGTCTTCATGACCGGCGGCGCGGTGCAGATCGGCGGCATCGCAGCCTTCGCCACGCGCAGCGGCTACACCGGCGAGGACGGCTTCGAGATCTCGGTCGCCGCCCGCGATGCGGAGGCACTGGCCCGGCTGCTGCTGGCGCAGCCGGAGGTGCAGCCCGTCGGCCTGGGCGCACGCAACTCGCTGCGCCTGGAAGCCGGCCTGTGCCTCTACGGCAACGACATCGACACCACCACCACACCGGTCGAGGCTTCGCTCAACTGGGCGATCCAGAAGGTGCGGCGCAGCGGGGGCGCGCGCGAGGGCGGCTTTCCGGGCGCGGCCCGGGTGCTGGCGCAACTCACGGCCGACACCGGCACTGCCGGCCATGTCGCCCACGAGACGCTCAAGCGCAAGCGCGTCGGCCTGGTGGCGCTGGAGCGCGTGCCGGTGCGCGACGGCACGCTGCTCGAGTCCTTCGAAGGCCTGCCCATCGGCCAGGTGACCAGCGGCCTGCTGGGCCCCACGGTCGACCGGCCCGTCGCGATGGGCTATGTCGCCCGCGCCTATGCCGAGCCCGGCACCCGCCTGCAGGCCATCGTGCGCGGCAAGCCGGTGCCGATGGAGGTCAGTACGCTTCCCTTCGTGTCAGCCCGGTACTACCGCGGCTAGCGCTTCCTCTTTCCGCTTTCCCTTTCCCTTCCCCCAGGAGCCATTTCATGACCATCAAGTACACCAAGGACCACGAGTGGGTGAACGCCGAGGGCGACACCGCCACCGTCGGCATCACGCTGCATGCGCAGGACGCGCTGGGCGACGTGGTCTTCGTCGACCTGCCCCAGGTCGGCCAGGGCTACGCCCAGGGCGAGGTTGCCGGCGTGGTCGAGTCGGTCAAGGCCGCGGCCGACGTGTTCATGCCCGTCGCGGGCGAGATCACCGAGGTCAACGAGGCGCTGCGCGCCGATCCTTCGCTGGCCAACAGCGCGCCCGAGGGCGAAGGCTGGTTCTTCAAGATGAAGATCACCGAGCCCGCTCAGATCGACGCCCTGCTCGACAAGACCGACTACGACAAGTTCGCCGACGAGGCCTGAAAGCGGACACCCAAGGTTCCCCCGATCCCCGCCCTCCTGTTCACCGCCATGCCGAAGTCCTCCCTGCCTTCCCTGCCCACCCTCGCCGATCTCGAGAACGCGGGCGAATTCATCGCCCGCCACATCGGCATCGAGGCCGATGACGAGGCGCGCATGCTCGCCGCCGTCGGCTCGAAGACGCGCGCCGAGCTGATCGACGGCATCGTGCCCCCGGCCATCCGCCGCAGCCACCCCATGCGCCTGCCCGCGCCGGTCACTGAAGCCGGCGCGCTGGCCGAACTGCGCGCCATCGCGGCAAAGAACAAGGTGGCGAGGAACTTCATCGGCCAGGGCTACTACGGCACCCACACGCCCGGCGTGATCCTGCGCAATGTGCTGGAGAACCCGGCCTGGTACACGGCATACACGCCCTACCAGGCCGAGATCTCGCAGGGGCGCATGGAGGCGCTGCTCAACTTCCAGACCATGGTCTGCGACCTGACCGGCATGGCCATTGCCAATGCCTCCATGCTCGACGAAGCCACCGCCGCGGCCGAGGCAATGACGCTGGCGCGCCGCAGCGTCAAGAGCAAGAGCAACGCGTTCCTCGTCTCCGGCGACTGCCATCCGCAGACCATCGAGGTCATCCGCACGCGCGCCGCGCCGCTGGGCATCGAGGTCAGGGTCAGCACCGTCTCCGAGACCCTGCCGCACCTGATGGCGAGCGGCGACTTCTTCGGCGCGCTGGCGCAATACCCCTCCACCACCGGCCACGTGCACGACCTGCGCCCGCTGGCAGGCCATGCCCACGCGTGCGACGCCGCCTTCTGCGTGGCGGCCGACCTGCTGGCGCTCACCCTGCTGGCGCCGCCCGGCGAATGGGACGCCGACATCGTCTGCGGCACCACGCAGCGCTTCGGCATGCCCTTGTGCAACGGTGGCCCGCACGCAGCCTACCTGGCCTGCCGCGAGGAGTTCAAGCGCTCGCTGCCCGGACGGCTGGTCGGCGTCAGCGTCGACACGCAAGGCCGGCCCGCCTACCGGCTGGCGCTGCAGACGCGCGAACAGCACATCCGCCGCGAAAAGGCCACCTCCAACATCTGCACCGCGCAGGTGCTGCCGGCCGTGGTGGCGAGCATGTATGCGGTCTACCACGGGCCGGAAGGTCTGACGCGCATCGCCCAGCGCGTGGCCGCCCTCACCGCGATCCTGGCGCAAGGCCTCGAGCAGATGGGCCGCGAGCTTGCCAACGCCACCGCCTTCGACACGCTCACCGTCCTGACCGGCGACGACACGCCGAAGATCCTGGAGCGCGCCCAGGCCGCCTCGGTCAACCTGCGCCAGGGGCTGCAGCAACACCTGGGCATCTCGCTGGACGAGACCAGCACGCGCGCGGACATCGAGACGCTCTGGGCCCTGTTCGTGCCCGCCGGCACGCCGATGCCGCGCTTCGAGGAGCTCTCGGCCACGGCCGGCGCACGCATCCCGCCTGACCTGCGCCGCAGCAGCGCCTTCCTCGCGCACCCGGTGTTCAACACCCACAAGAGCGAGACCTCGATGCTGCGCTACATCCGCAGCCTCTCCGACAAGGACCTGGCGCTCGACCGCAGCATGATCCCCCTGGGCAGCTGCACCATGAAGCTCAACGCGACCAGCGAGATGATCCCCATCACCTGGCCCGAGTTCGCGGACATCCATCCCTTCGCCCCGGCAGAACAACTGCGGGGCTATGCCGAACTCGATGCGCAGCTGCGCGCCTGGCTCTGCGAAGCCACCGGCTATGCGGGCATCAGCCTGCAGCCCAACGCCGGCTCGCAGGGCGAGTACGCGGGCCTGCTGGCGATCAAGGCCTTTCACGAAGCCCAGGGCCACGGCCACCGCAACGTCTGCCTGATCCCCTCCTCCGCCCACGGCACCAACCCCGCGAGCGCGCAGATGGTGGGCATGAGGGTGGTGGTGACGGCCTGCGACGCACAGGGCAACGTGGACATGGACGACCTGGCCCGCGCCTGCGAGCAGCACCGCGACGACCTGGCCGCGGTGATGATCACCTACCCCAGCACCCACGGCGTGTTCGAGACCCGCGTCAAGGAGCTCTGCGAGATCGTGCATGCCCACGGCGGCCGCGTGTACGTGGACGGCGCCAACATGAACGCGCTGGTCGGCGTGGCCGCGCCCGGCGAGTTCGGCGGCGATGTCAGCCATCTCAACCTGCACAAGACCTTCTGCATCCCGCACGGCGGCGGCGGGCCCGGCGTGGGACCGGTGTGCGTGGTCGAGGACCTGGTGCCCTACCTGCCCGGCCACGTGAGCGGAGGCCTCCCCTCGAACGGCGTCGGCGCCGTGTCCGCCGCGCCGCTGGGCAATGCGGCGGTGCTGCCGATCAGCTGGATGTACTGCCGCATGATGGGCGCGGAAGGCCTGCAGGCCGCGACCGAGACCGCAATCCTCAGCGCCAACTACATCAGCGCCCGGCTCAAGGAGCACTACCCGACGCTCTACGCCAGCCCGAACGGCCATGTGGCGCACGAGTGCATCCTGGACCTGCGCCCGCTCAAGGACTCCAGCGGCGTGACCGCCGAGGATGTGGCCAAGCGCCTGATCGACTACGGCTTCCACGCGCCCACGCTGAGCTTCCCGGTGCCCGGCACGCTGATGGTCGAGCCGACCGAGAGCGAACCGCTGGCCGAGCTCGATCGCTTCATCGACGCGATGATCGTGATCCGCGGCGAGATCCGCCGCATCGAGGAAGGCATCTGGCCCCGCGAGGACAACCCGCTGAAGAACGCGCCGCACACGGCCGACAGCCTGCTCGCCAGCGAATGGGCCCACCCCTATTCCCGCGAGCTCGGCGCCTTCCCGATCGCCTCGGTGAAGAACGCCAAGTACTGGCCGCCGGTGGGCCGTGTCGACAACGTCTACGGCGACCGCAACCTGTTCTGCAGCTGCGTGCCGGTCGCCGACTACGCGGGATGACGTCGGGCGCGCGTCGGCGGAAATAGGCCTTTGCCTACGAGGGCCGCGGCGAGGGCTTCCTACCATGGCCCTCGCCATGCAATCGAACTGGCCCCAAACCCTCTGGATCGTGCGCCACGGTCAAAGCGCCGGCAATGTCGCGCGCGACGCGGCGGAAGCGGGCGGTCTGCCGCTGATCGAGCTGGCGTGGCGCGACATCGACGTGCCGCTCTCCGAACTCGGCATGGAGCAGTCGATTGCGCTCGGCAACTGGTTCGCCAGGCGGCCCGCGCACGAGCAGCCCGAGGTGATCCTCTGCTCCCCCTACTTGCGCGCCCGTGCCACCGCGGAACTCGTCGCCGAGCATGGCGGCCTGTCCGGCGACAGGATGAAGCTGCGCATGGACGAGCGCCTGCGGGAGAAGGAATTCGGCATTCTCGACCGGCTGACCAAGCTGGGCATCCGCCAGAAGCATCCCGAGCTCGATGCGCAGCGCCTGCACGTGGGGAAGTTCTACTTTCGGCCACCCGGCGGCGAGAGCTGGTGCGACGTGATCCTGCGCCTGCGCAGCCTGCTCGAGATGGTGACGCGCGAGTACGCAGGCCAGCGCGTGCTGGTGGTGGCGCACCAGGTCATCGTCAACTGCCTGCGCTACTTGATCGAGCACCTGGATGAAAACCAGATCCTCGAGATCGACCGGCAGGGCGACGTGCCCAATTGCGCCATTACCTCCTACCGCGCCGAGCGACACGGCGACGAAGACGAAGTGCTGCAGCTCGACTTGGTGAACTTCCTCGCGCCCCTGCGCGAAGCCGACGCGCCGGTGACCCGCGCGCCCGACCAGCCGGCGGCGCCCAAGCCCTGATGGCCCCTGCGCGCGCCACCCCTCTGACCGAAGCATCGCTGGCGCACTGGCCGCTGCCCGATCCGGGTCCGGACGCGGACAAGGAGTCGCGCGGCCGCGTGCTGGTGATTGCGGGCAGCGCAGAGCTGCCGGGCGCTGCGCTGCTCGCCGGCTCTGCCGCGCTGCGGGCGGGCGCGGGCAAGCTCACCATCGCCAGCCCTGCCTCCATCGCCTCCGGCGTGGCGCTCGCAATTCCGGAATCGCGGGTCATCGCCCTGCCCGAGACACGTGGCGGCGGCATCGCCGCGCGCGGCTGCGAGGCGCTGGCTCCGCTTGCTGCGCAGGTGGCGGCCGTCGTGGTAGGCCCGGGCCTGGGCGACGAGCGCGGCAGCATGGCTTTCGTGCGCCGGCTCTTGCCGCTTTTCCGTGAATGCACCGTGCTGCTGGATTCGATCGCGATGTCGGTGGCGACCGAACGAGCCTTCGACCAGCCGGTGCTGCTGACCCCGCACGCGGGCGAAATGGCGCACTTGTCCGGCCTGCCCAAGGAGGCCATCGCCCAGGAAGCGCTGGCCGTCGCCGGCGAGGCTGCCGCTCGCTGGAATGCCTGCGTCGTGCTCAAGGGCGCGAGCACGGTGATCGCGACGCCGCAGCGCCGCGCCTGGCGCTTCGATGGTGGTTCGCCCGGGCTCGCCACTTCGGGTTCGGGCGACGTGCTGGCAGGTCTGATGGGCGGCTTTGCGGCCCGCGGACTGCCGCCCGAGAAGGCGGCGGCCTGGGCCGTGGTGGTGCATGCCAGGGCGGGCAAGAACCTGGGCCAGCGCGTGGGCCCCCTTGGCTACCTGGCAAGCGAGCTGGCGGGGGAAGTGCCGGGCGTGGTTCGGCGTCTCGCCCGCTGACGGGCGCTTCGCCCATCACGACAGCCTCCCGTTGCAAATCCTTACACACTCCGGTGTCGATCGGCGGTGTCGTCCTTCGACGTTGATGTAGAGCTTTATCCCGGAAGCTCACTCACCCAACCTTTCAGGAGAACGACATGCGATTCATGGTCATTGTGAAAGCCAGCAAGGATTCCGAAGCCGGCGTGATGCCGACACAGAAGATGCTCACCGACATGGGCAACTACAACGAGGAGCTCGTGAAAGCCGGCGTGATGCTGGCCGGCGAAGGCCTGCAGCCCAGTTCCAAGGGGGCACGGGTGCGCTTCGACGGCAAGGCGCGCACAGTCATCGACGGCCCCTTCAGCGAGACCAAGGAGCTGATCGCCGGCTACTGGCTCTGGCAGGTGCGCTCCAGGGACGAGGCCATCGAGTGGCTCAAGCGCGCACCCTTTACCGACGGCGAGGAGGTCGAGCTGCGTCAGGTCTTCGAAATGGAGGACTTCGGCGCGGAGTTCACGCCCGAGCTGCGCGAGCAGGAAAAGCGGCTCATGGCCGAAGCGGAAAAGAACCGCAAGTCCTGAGCGCCCATCCATCTGACGGAGATTCGACAATGAAATTCGTGGTCATTCGAAAAGCCGACAAGGACACCGAAGCGGGCGTGATGCCCACCGAGCAGCTGGTCACCGACATGCTCAAGTACAACGAGGAGATGATCAAGGCAGGCGTGATGCTCGACGGCATGGGCCTGCAGCCCAGCATCAAGGGCGCCCGCGTCAAGTTCAGCAACGGCAGGCCGACGGTGATCGACGGCCCTTTCGCCGAAGCCAAGGAACTGGTCGCCGGCTTCAGCATCATCCAGGTGAAATCCAGGGAGGAAGCCATCGAGTGGGTCAAGCGCTGGCCGCCCATCGACGGCGGCGGCAATGTCGAGATCGAGATCCGGCAGGTCTACGAGGCCGAGGACTTCGGCGCCGAGTTCACGCCCGAGATGCGCAAGCACGAAGCGTGGCTGCGCGACGCCGCCGAGAAGCGCTCCGCGGGCGGGAACTGAGGCCACCTGCTCCTGCTGGTCGCTGACGAACGATGAGCACGCCGGAGATCCACCGCACCATCAACGCCGTCCGGCGCATCGAATCAGCCAGGATCATCGGTGTGCTCGCGCGCATGGTGCGCGACGTCGGCGTGGCCGAGGAGCTGGCGCAGGACGCGCTGGTGGCCGCATTGGAGCAATGGCCCCACGAGGGCTTGCCCGACAATCCCGCCGCCTGGCTCATGCAGGCCGCCAAGCACCGCGCCCTGGACCTGCTGCGCAGGCGCAAGCTGCATGCGAGCAAGGAGGACGAGATCGGCCGCGAGATCGACGCGCAGCACGCCATGGCGGCCGCCGCTTTCGCCGACGCCGTCGATGCCGCGCTCGATGACGACGTGGGCGACGACCTGCTGCGGCTGGTCTTCACCGCCTGCCACCCGGTGCTCTCGCCCGAGGCGCGGGTGGCACTCACCCTGCGGCTGCTGGGCGGCCTCGGCACCGACGAGATCGCGCGCTCCTTCCTGGTGCCGGAGGCCACGATCGCGCAGCGCATCGTGCGGGCCAAGCGCACGCTGGCGGCGGCGCGCGTGCCCTTCGAGGCGCCGCGCGCGCACGAGCTCGGCGCGCGGCTGGACTCGGTGCTGGAGGTGATCTACCTCGTCTTCAACGAGGGCTACTCCGCCACCACCGGCGACGACTGGATGCGCCCCGCGCTGTGCGACGAAGCGCTGCGCCTCGGCCGCATCCTGGCCGGCCTGGTGCCCGACGAGCCCGAGGTGCACGGCCTGGTCGCGCTGATGGAGATCCAGGCGTCGCGCTCGGCCGCGCGCGTGGATGCGCAGGGAGAGCCCGTGCTGCTGCTGGAGCAGAACCGCGCGCGCTGGGACCAGTTGCTGATCCACCGGGGCCTTGCCGCGCTGGCGCACGCCGAAGCCCTGGGTGGTGCGCTGGGACCCTACGCGCTGCAGGCCGCCATTGCCGCCTGCCATGCGCGCGCGCGCACGCCGGAGCAGACCGACTGGACGCGCATCGCGGCCCTGTACGAGGCGCTGTCGCAGCTCGCGCCCTCGCCCATCGTCGAGCTCAACCGGGCGGTGGCATTGT
Source organism: Variovorax sp. WDL1 (assembly GCF_001541225.1). GTDB lineage: Bacteria > Pseudomonadota > Gammaproteobacteria > Burkholderiales > Burkholderiaceae_C > Variovorax. Next base: position 25,283 of record NZ_LMTS01000236.1, read on the forward strand.
CGATGGCCTTCGGGCCAGCCACGGGCCTGGAGCTGGTCGACGCGCTGCGCGACGAGCCACAGCTGAAGGGCTACCACCTGCTGCCGAGCGTGCGCGGCGACCTGCTGGCCAAGCTGGGCCGCAAGGCGGAGGCATGCGCGGAGTTCCAGCACGCCGCCTCGCTCACGCGCAACGCGCGCGAGCGCAAGCTGCTGCTGATGCGTGCGCTGGCCTGCTCGAGTCCACTGAATCATTGAGCCTGCTGCCGCCCGGCGAACAGCGGGCGCCCGAACGCCTATTCGGCCTTCTTCTTCGCAAGCGCGCCGCCGGCGATCTGCCCGCGGAATTCGCGCAGCCTGGCCTTGAGCCGGCGCTCGTTGACCAAGCCGGTGCGGATCATCATCTTCTGCCCGGCCGACAGCGATTCGAGCCCGGGGTCGACGAACTCGTAATGCACCCAGGGCCGCTCGGAGGGCATGTCGCCCTTGATCTCGACCAGCTTCACCTGCGGCGGCCCGGCCGGCTCGGGCGCCTGCAGCAGGTGATCGATCACCGCGACCAGGCGGTCGTTGAAATGACGGTTGGGATAACCGAGCTCCTCGTAGGCTTGCTGGAACAGCGGGTAGAGCTTCTGGTAGAGAGCCGCCGCGTGCTGCGGGTTCACCGATTCGGCGAACAGCACGAAGGGCGTGTAGCGCGCGCCGTTGTCGAGGCTGATGGTCTGCGTCTCGCCACTGCCGCTGGCCATGAAGCGCTTGGGCGCGCGCTGCACCGGCCACATGCGCGCCGCGGCCTGGTCGCGCGGCAGGTTGTCGACGGTGGCGACGAAGCGGAGCACGAAGCCGTCGGTCTGCAGGAAGCTGCCCACCGCCTTGGCGCCGAGCAGTTCGGCCAGCGCGGAGCGCACATGGGCATCGGCGTCGTTGAGCTTGGGCAGGGTTGCGTCGGCGGTGGTGTCGACCGGGTTCTGCGGCTCCACCGGCGCTGCCGCGGCAGGTGCGGGCGCGGGGGCATCGGGCTGCGGCGCGGTAGCGGCCGGAGTCGCTTCGACAGGGGCGGCCTGCTGGTGCGACCAGCGCCACCAGACGGCGCCGGCGCCGAGCGCCAGCACCACCAGCACCACGAGGATCCACAGCGAGGACTCGCGCGCCGGCCTCAGATCGTCGAACTCACGTTCGGGCATGGGGCATCTCTCCTTTTCATGAGCTCCACCATTGGACGCCATCCGGGGCGGCGGGAGCGGCGGCGGTGGTAACGGCCTGTGACGGCGGGCGCCCAGCCCGGTCGGATCGCGTGCGCGTGCAGTGGTTCCGTGCCACGTTCGTGCGGCTGCGCGGCTCTACAGCGGAAAGGCCTCCAGCCCTGCCTGCCCTTCGGCGGCCTTGCCCGGCGTGTGCGCGACGTTCATCACCCAGCACACCATCGCGAAATAGCCCACCAGCGCGCTGAGTTCCACCACGATCTGCTTGCCGAAGCGCGACTCGGCCGCGGCATAGGTGGGCTCGCTCACGCCATGGTGGCGCAACAGCTCGAGCGCGAAGTCGAGGGCGAGCTGCTCGTCTTCGGCCAGGGGCGTGGCGCGGCGGCCCAGGCGCAGCGCCTCGATCGCCTCGGCGTTCACGCCGGCCTTGACCGCCGCCTGCGCGTGCAGCAGCCACTCGAACTGGTTGCCGACCTCGCGTGCGACCACGCAGGTCACCAGCTCGCGCACGCGCGCATCGAGCTGGCTGTCGAAACGCAGGTATTCGCCCAGGCTGCCGATGCGCTCCATCAGCACCGGGCTCTGCAGCAGCGGGATGAAGGGACCGAAGACGCCCTTGCGCGGGCCGTCGATGAGTGTCTGGGCGGCCTTGCGCTGGGCCTCGGACAGGGTGTCGGCGGCGGGCATCGGCATGCGCTCGGCCCAGGGTCGGGATTGCCCTTGTTCGAACATTGTCGTTTCCTTTCAGCGAAGAGATGATGAGTTGATCATGCGGCACGCGCCAGCCACCAGGCGCTGCCGGCCAGGGCCAGCGCGCCGATCGCCAGTGCGACGAAGAGACCGCCGAAGCCCTGGGCGCTGCCGCTGAGCAGGGACGACAGCACCGGGCCCACCATCTGGCCGATCGCGAAGGCTGCCGTCATGCGGCCCAGCGCGCGCGTGGGGTCGCCGAGGCTGCGCGCCCTCGCCTCCTGCATGCCGGCCATGGTCGCGACCATGAAGGTGCCGCCCACCAGCAGCGCCGCCAGCAGCACGGTGAGCGCCGACAGGTGCAGAACCGGCAGCAGGCAGCCCAATGCCATCAGCGCATGGCTTCCGGCGAGCACGTGGCGCCGCGACATCTTCGACAGCGCCAGGCTCGCGAAGAGCGTGGAGACCGCGGCAGCCGCGCCGAACACCGGCCAGGCGGCGCCGAAGACGGCCGGATCGTCGACCACCGCGCGCGCCAGCACGGGCAGGAAGGTGGCGGGCAGGATGTAGCCGAAGCCGAGCATGCCATAGCAGATCACCAGGCCCCATGGCACGCCGCGCGCCGTTGCCGGCCCGGCCGCGGCGGGCGCAGGCGCCGCCGCCGAGGGCATGCCGCGCGGCATCAGCAGCGCCACCGCGGCCAGGCCCGCGAGCGCGAGAGCGCCGAGCTGCAGCCAGAGCGCGTCGGGTCTCACGTCCGCCGCACCCGCGCGCCAGCAGTAGAGGCCGGCGAGCGCGATACCCGCACCCACCCCCGCATAAAGCAGGCCTGGCCCTGCCGGCCGGTCGAAGCGCGACAGCCAGCCGAGACACCAGACACTGGTGCTCACCAGCGCCCAGGCGCTGGCCACGCCGGCCACGAAACGCAGGAACAGCCAGGCCGGCAGCGAACTTGTCCAGCCCATGGAGGCGGTCGAGGCCACGATCAGCGCGAGGGCCAGCAGCGCGACGCGCTGCGGCGTGAAAGGAAGGCGCGCCGTCGTGAGCGCGCCCAGCAGATAGCCCGCGTAGTTGGCGGCGGCCAGCCAGCCGCCCGCCGCTACATCGGCGCTGCCGGCGCGG
>NZ_LMTS01000236.1:28308-28843 GCF_001541225.1 Variovorax sp. WDL1
CATGAGCGGCAGCATGGGTGTGAATGCGAAGCGGCCGATGCCCATCGCGATCGCCAGCGCGATCAGTCCCGCCAGGCAGATCGCTGCGAAGGACGCCCGCGGCATGGTGAGGGAGGGATTCGACATGGGACTCCATTGGACTCAGAATCCGGATGTTTCACAAATGAATTATCGAGAACAACCATTCTTCTTTTGAGAACAATGAAGCCATGAGAACGATCGACCTCGACTCCCTGGAAATCTTCCGCACCGTGGTGAGCGAAGGCGGCGTGATCCGAGCGGCCGGCAAGCTCAACCGCGTGCAGTCGAATGTCACCACCCGCATCCGGCAGTTGGAGGAACGGTTGGGTCACAAGCTCTTCCTGCGGCAGGGCCGCTCGCTGGCGCTGGCGCCGGCCGGGCGCAAGCTGCTGCCCTATGCCGACCGGCTGCTGCGCCTGGCCGAGGAAGCCGAGGGCGAGTTGCGCAGCGAAGCGCCGGTCGGCACCTTCAGGCTGGGCTCGCTCGAGAGCACGGCCGGCAGCCGGCTGCCGCC
>NZ_LMTS01000236.1:28873-64874 GCF_001541225.1 Variovorax sp. WDL1
TGCTCTCGCGCTTCCACAAGCTTTATCCGGGCGTGGTGGTCGAACTGGTCAGCGGCACGACCGATGCGCTGTTGAAGCGGCTGGAGGCCTTCGACGTGGAGGCCGCCTTCGTGTCGCAACCCTTTTCCGCGACCGGCTTCGAGACGATGGCGGTGTTCGAGGAAGAGCTGGTGCTCATCACCGGGCGCAGCGTGGCCTCCGTCACGCGCCCGGGCGACCTGGCGGGCGCCACGCTGATCGCCTTCGCGCAGGGCTGCTCGTACCGGCGTGTGCTGGAGCAGTGGCTGGGCAAGGGCGGCGTGCTGCCCTCGCGTTCGCTGGAGTTCTCGTCCTACCAGGCCATGATCGCCTGCGTGGCGGCGGGCACGGGCTTCGCGATCGTGCCGCTGTCGGTGCTCAAGGCACTGCGCGCGACCGCGGACGTGCGCCAGCATGCACTGCCCGAGCGCATCCGCGCGAACCGCACGCACCTGGTGTGGCGCGGCACGCCCTCGGTGGCGCTCGCACGGCTGATCGAGATGCTGGGCAAGGGCTGAACAAGTGCCGGGCCGCAGGCTCAGCGGCAGATGGTCGTGGTCCCCACCGGCCGGCAGGTCTTGCCGTCGAGGCTCTGGTATCGGTCGAGCTGGCCGGACCGGTTGTAGTGGTTGCCTTGGGTGTCCTGGCAACCCGTCGCGTCGCAGTTGCGCAGGCGCGGCCGCATGTCGCGCGGCCGAGGCTGCCGATAGGCGCCTGGGTAGGCGTAGCCGTCACCGATCACCGAGTAGTCGTCGCCGCGATCACTGCGACGCGGGTCCGCGGATCGTTCGGCGCCAGCGCGGGGATCGATGATGACGGGGCCGGCTGGCGCCTGCGGCGGGATTGCGGCGGCTTCCGTCGGTGCCCGCGGCGGCGGGCGCGCAGGGGCGGCGTCTGCGTTGCGCTCTGTCTGCCGCTCCGCCTGGCCCGTGGTGGATGGCGCCGGCAACGGCACACGCCCTACCCGGCTTGCGCCCGCAGGACAGGCGCCGTCGGTATAGCTCACGTTGCCGGCGGCATCCGCGCAGCGAATCACCTCGGAATTGCACAGCGTGCCGAGGGTGCTCAGGAGGCAGAGGACGAGAAAGCGGTGCATGGCGCACGCATTGTGCGCCCGGACATCGGAGCGCGGGTGTGCCCCGGCAGTCCGCGACCTCGGGCCTCAGGCCAGCGCCGTGGTGGCCGGCGCCGCGCCAGCAATCTGGCGCAGGGCGCGCTCGAACACCTCCACCGGCTGGCCCCCCGAGATCAGGTGCTTGTTGTCGATGATGATGGCCGGCACCGAGTGGATGCCGGCATCGGTGTAGAGGCGCTCGCGCTCGCGCGTCTCCGCGGCGTATTCGTCGCTGTCGAGAATGGCGCGTGCGCGCTGCGGATCGAGGCCCGCCTCGCCGGCCAGGCGCACCAGCACCTCCGGATCGGACGGGTTCTCGCCATCCGTGTGACAGGCCTTGAGCAACGCCTTTTTGAGCGCCACCTGCTTGGTCGGATCCTCAAGTGCCGCCCAGTGCAGCAGGCGGTGCGCGTCGAAGGTGTTGTAGACCCGCGAGCGCCCTTCCCTGCGGAACTCGAAACCCACCTCCGCGCCGCGCGCGCGGATCGTCTCGCGGATCTGGGCCTGCTGCTCGCGCGTGCTGCCGTACTTCTCGTGCAGGTGCTCGTAGGCATCCTGGCCTTCGGGCGGCATGTGGGGGTTGAGTTCGAAGGGCTGGAAGTGGAGCTCGGCCGTGATCTCGGGAGCCGCGCGCTTCAGGGCGGCTTCGAGGGCGCCGAGACCGACGGCGCACCAGGGGCAGGCGATGTCGGAGACGAAGTCGATGCGGAGATGGGAGGACATGGGGTGGCGGATTGATAAAAGTCGCCATCATGCGGCTTAGACAATGTACAAGGCGGCCAGCCGCCGCATGGCCCTACTCGCTATTCAGCCTGGACTTGCTTTTGCGTTATCGGCGGTAACGGTCTGTCCGGTGGAGTGGAAGGGTAGAGGCGATCATAGACATCAGTTGGGTTTTCGACCGCGACCGCCAACATCTGATAAAGCTTCATGTAGAGACTCTCCCCGTCCAGCGCTTTCAACAGCCAGTCTTGCAGACCAAGTCCGAATTCAATAAACACCTTTCGCATTTCGATTGGGACAATTGCGAGATATCTCTCGTCGGTGAAGAGTTGGGCCAGGTACGCTACTTTCTTAATTTGCACTGGAATTGTATCTCTAAACTCCGTTACTCCAAGTTTGAAATTTTGAGTTCCTGAATTCTTGAGTTCCTTGAAAAGAGTTTGCCAGTGTCCGCTGATTCTGCTTGCAAGAACAGAGGAAGCCGCACTTAGGAAGCCGCCGACTGGTGGGAACAGTTTTTTAAATTCGCTCGACATGTTCTTTTCAATGAACAAGTCAGTTGCACCAAGAAACTCAGGTGGAAATACGTAGTGGTCGTCAGGGTCGGATTTCGTTTTCCCGCCTGCCTTTTGGATCTTAACCCCTAAATCAATAGCATTTTTCATTGACGCCGCCATACCAAAAATCCTTTGATCTGCTGGCGGAGCGGAAGTATCAAACTCGAAATCAGGATCGTTTACCATTAAACCAATGTAATCGATGATATTTTTAGGTGTGAACTCGCCTACAACGCTAGTCTTCCAAGCCTCGCCGGCGGCGGCCACAAACTCGTCAACTACGGTCTGAGCTTCCGAAGTAGGCGCTTGGTCGAATGATGCCAATAGGTCGGATATGACATCGTTACGATAAGCGGCCCTCGTCTGTCTTTGTACGTCCTCGCCCAACATCACTTTCACATGGTTCGCGGCGTCCTTGAAACCATCAAAATGCTTGCTAGAAAGCAAACTCTGGATCCCCGCAGCGCCCCCATCTTTTGAAGTCAGGCCCCGGATCTCAGCATTTTCCAGCAACGCTTTTAATGCACGCCTGGTTTCTCTGTACTGGGAAAGGCGGCTGTGCGGCAATTTTTTGAGGAGGGAATCAATTTTTCCATTTTTTGACTCCTCGTTGGCAACTTTGAGATAAAGCACCCGGTCCTTGGTGACGACTTTGTGACCTGTCCCATCGTCGATCTTGCTAACTGTCAGAGATGTGCCGCTCCGCATCAGATCGTTGAGCAGTTTCGCAGCGCCGGTGTTAGGAGGCGGCGGCAAGTTCACATTCAATGGCACGCCAACCGGAGGTGGCGGAATGTCGTTTGGAGGTGGCGGAATGTCGTTTGGAGGCGGCGGAATGTCGTTCGGAGGCGGCGGAATGTCGTTTGGAGGTGGCGGAATGTCGTTCGGAGGCGGCGGAATGTCGTTCGGAGGCGGTGGGATGTCGTTCGGAGGCGGTGGGATGTCAAGAGGAGCTGGCGGCACGCTGGGATCACCGAAAAGCCTCGCCATTTCCGCCTTGGCCCGTGGGTCCGCGGGGGACGCCTCCGTGTCGTACAGCCCGGACCTAAGCGCGGCGCTCAGAGGCGGCGGCGGGACGTTGGGGATTGCTGAGCCGTTGGCATGGCCCGCAGATACGACGCCAGTACCGGGCTGTGCCAAGCTCGAAGGCGGCTGCCCGTTGCCGGAAACCGGCAGCACTGTGACAGAAACTTGCGGCAGCGGATGAACGCTCGAATTCCCTGGAACGACTGAGGGCTGCAGGTTGACAGCTACAGGCTGTCCGTTGCCAGGGACAGGCCGCATGTTGGCCGGTAGCTGCTGTCCATTGACGTGAGCAGAAGGCACCTTGCCACGCGGAGGCGGGAGACCGGCTGGAGGAACCGAATTGGTCAAAGCCCTGAAGTACTCAGCCCGCTTCGCAACAAGCTCCCGAGCCGTCGGCCCCGGCAAGTTATACCCGGCCCGAGCCAGATCCCCCAGCCTCGTGAACGGTGAATCGGAATTGCGAAACGCCAAGAGAAGTTTTTTAACCGACTGGCCCAGCGCCAGCAACCTTTCTCGATCCTCCTGGTCTTTGATTGTATTTAGAAATTCGTCGCCAAGGGAATTCAGGATGAATTCTTGTTCAGCCAATTCCAGGAGCACCTCTTTGCAGGCCTGCTTGAAATACTCACCGCCGGGGCCGGGATTCTCGGCATATCCAAACAAGATCTGCAATTTCCCCTGCAGGGCAGGGCCAGGCCAGCCGGCGATCTTGTGCAGAAGATCACTGCCGGTTACGTGTCCTGCAGGAGATTTTGCAGAAGCAGTGAAGGACCGGGGCTTCAACGCCAGCTGGGCGGCACTAGAATCTTTGAGCTGGCCTGGGACACCCAGCTGTTTCGCCAAATCGTTGACAATACCGATTTCCTTCAACAGATTGACGTTCCCCTCCCCTTGCTTGCGGACATTTTCGCGGCTCACGCTGCTGTCATTGCCTGACCTTATTGTTTCAACCTCATCCAGAAAATGCGAAATTTTGTCGGCAACACCGCCATAATCCTTCTGCACCGCTTCCGTGGATTTCAGGGTGCTTGTTTGCAAGCCCTCGAGAACTATTCCGAGATTTCCTCGGATTTCGTCCATTTTGATGTAACCCCTTGATCTGCTTCGCGCCAGCACCCACTGAATATTTTGTGCCGCCTCCACTTGCTTGTCGTCGAGACTGTTACGTTCCCGAGCCTGCCTGACCAAGTCGAGCAGGTAGCGACTGGCTTCCTTGTGTTGAGCCCTTCTACGTCCGCTCAGGCGATACACCGCGTGCGCCGGACCATGTTTTATGCTTTTCTCGGACAGGTACGTGACATCGCCACGCGCGACTCCGTCGATTTCACACTTGTCCTTTGTTTTCTTGCCGACGAAATAACCTCCGTGTACGTCCGGATTTGCTCCGTTTACGTTCGCATTCGAGTCGTCCAGGACCTCCTGAAAAGCATGCGCCAAGCTTTCAAGGCTCTGCGGCGGGGGGGTGTTGCCGACTTTGCTACCCATCGATCTCTCCTTCAGATTCGTGCTGCCATGTGCGCCATGGCAGGGGCAGATGCGGGAATGGCGATTTCTTCGCTGGTGACATAGCCTTCCCACCATTGCGCGACCGCGGCAAATTGTTCAAAGACGCGCGCGAGTTCACCGCCCTGCACGCTCTCCGGGTCCAGCTCGCGCACGAGAAGCAGATCCCCTTCTTCGCCACCCATCCCGATGCGGGCGCCTCCGGTGTCGCGCCACAGCGTGTTGTAGGAGAGTGCGGTCTTGTGAACCTGGGCCGCACGGCTCTCCGGCGGCGTGCCGACGTCGGCGCTCAGGACCAGGCGCGCGGGCTCATCGGCCCACTCGACGAGCACGAGGACGGTGACTTCGTTCTCGAAGGCGAGTGTCCAGGTGGAGTCGTCATCCTGGACGATGACCGAGAGGTTCTCGGTCTCGGGCCCGACCTCGCCGAGGCGCTGGCTGATGTACTGGGGATCGAAATGAAAGCTCACAAGCGTGACTCCGGCAGTGAAACGACGAGTACCCCTCACAAGGAGTACTCCTGCCTGAGTAACGCGGGACGCGCTAGCGTTCCAGGGGTGCCTTCAGCCGGTCAGAGGCTGCGCCAGAAGTCGATCAGCAGCTGGGCGAACTCCACCGGCCGCTCCACCGCGCTGAGGTGCGCGGCATCGATGCGGGCCAGCGTCGCGCCGGGAATCGCCTGCGCGATGGCTTCGGACATGGAGGGCGGCGTGGCCTCGTCCCGGTCGCCGGCAATCACCAGCGAAGGCGTCCGGATGCCGCGGTTGCTTTCGCGAAAGTCGATGGCAGCCACCGCCTCGCAACTGGCGACATAGCCGGCCGCGTCGGTGGCGGCCAGCGTCGCGTGCAGCCGGCGTGCAGCTTCGGCGCCCTCGGACGTGGTCGCAAAGGCCGGCGTGAGCCAGCGCGCCACGGCGCCCGGCGCGATAGCCGCCACGCCCTGTGCCTGCACCGTCTCGACGCGCGAGCGCCAGGGAGCACGATCGGGGTAGTAAGCCGAGGAATTCGCGATCACCACGCTGCGCAACAGCTGCGGGTACTTCGGCGCGAGCGCCTGTGCCGTCATCCCGCCCATCGACAAGCCGACAAAATGCACCGGCTCGCCGTCGGCCTCGCGCCCGATCAGCGCGGCCGCGTCGTCGGCCAGCGCCTGCATCGTGAGAGGCCCCGGCACCACCTCCGAGCCGCCGTGGTTGCGATGGTCGTAGCGCACCACCGTGTGGGCGCGCGCCAGCACCTCGGCCACGCCGTCCCACATGTGCAGGTCGCAGCCGAGGGCGTGGCTCAGCACGACGAACGGGCCTTCGCCCTCGCGCAACACGTTCAGGCGAGTCATGCCTTGTCCTCCTTGCGTTCTTCGAGCAGGCCCTTCTCGCGCAGGATCGCAGTGGCGATGCCGAAGGCATGGTTGGCCACCGGGACGCCGCAGTAGATGGCGGCCATCATGATCACTTCCTTGATCTCCTCGGGCGTCAGCCGCGACTCGGGCGGGCCGTCGAGCGCCGCGCGCACGTGCATCGCGAACTCCTCGTAGGCGTGGATGCCCAGCATCATCGACAGCACCATGAAGCGGCGCGTCTTGTCGCCCAGGGCCGGACGGCCCCAGATGTCGTTCCAGGCGTGGCGCGTGATCAGCTCCTGGAACTCGCTGTTGAAGGCGTTGCGGTTCGCCAGTGATTTGTCGACCCACGCATCGCCGAGGATGCGGCGGCGGTTGAGGAGGCCGGCTTCGTAGTCGCCGGCAGGCGGGGAGGATGCGGTCATCTTTGCGTGTTCCGTTGGTTGAGCTCGTCCTGCAGGGCCTGGACCTGCGCCAGCGCAATGGTAGAGGCCGCGCCGGCCATGGCCGGGTCGAACCATTCGTCCGCGGCCTCGCCCGGCAGCTCGGCGCGCAGCCGCTCGATGTTGGCACGCATGCGCACGGCATCGATCTGCAGGCCGGGCAAGGCCCCGGCGAGTGCGCGCACGCTGCCGTGGGCGCACATCAGCAGCTGCGGCCATTCGCCCAGCTCCGCCTGCCAGGCGCCCAGTGCACGCTCGTGCTCCTGCGGCATGGCTGCCAGCAGCGCGGCCACGCGCTGCGGTGCGCGATGCGCGGCCGCCAACGCCACCATCGAGGCCACGGGATTGCGCTTGTGGGGCATGGCGGAGGAGCCGCCCCGGCCGGGCTCGCTGGGCTCGGCCACTTCACCGACTTCGTACTGGCCCATGAGGGCGATGTCCTTGGCGATCTTGCCGAGGCTGCCGACCATCAGGCCGAGCTCGCAGCCGAGCGCCACCCATTCGTCACGCTGCGTGTGCCAGGTCTGGCCAGGGTCGCCCAGGCCCAGTTCCTGTGCCATGCGGCCGCGCACCGCCGGCCCCTGTCCTTTCATCTGCGCGAGCGTGCCCACGGCGCCGCCGAGCTGGACGTTCAGCGCGCGGCGCGCCGCCTCGGTCAGCCGCGCATGGCTGCGCACCAGTGGCGCAGCCCAGCCCGCACACTTGAGGCCGAAGCTGGTCACCGAGGCGGGCTGCATCAAGGTGCGCGCGAGGATCGGCGTGGCAGCGTGCTGCTTCGCATGCGCCAGCAGCGCCAGCGCGGCCTTTCGCAGGTCGGCTTCGACCAGCGCCACGGCCTCGCGCGTGACCAGGGCCATCGCGCTGTCGATCACATCCTGGCTGGTGCTGCCGAAATGCACGAAGGGCACGGCCTCGGCATTGGAGTGGCCGACCGACTCCTTGAGGCTCTTGACGAGCGGGATCGCCACGCTGCCGGCGCGCCCGCTCTCGCGCACGATCTTGGCAACGTCGAAGCGCTCGACCTTGCAGCTGCCGACGATGGAGCGCGCGGCCGAATCGGGGATCAGGCCCTCGGCCGCCTGCGCACGCGCCAGCGCCGCCTCGAAGCGCAGCATGGCGGCGACGAAGGCGTGGTCGCCGAGGGCGGCCAGGGTTTCGGAGGTGGAGAGGAAGCCTTCGAAGATGCTCATGGGAGAGGTTCAGTAAGCCACGCGCGCCACGGCGCGCAGTTCATCCGGCGTGGCGGTGCCGTAGCCGAAGAACTCGAGGTAGGCGGGGATCATTTCAAACAGCATGTCGGTGCCGACCTGCACCGCACAGCCCTTGTCGCGGGCAGCACGCAGGAGCGGCGTGTACTCGGATTTCATCACGACCTCGCCGACGAAGGTCGAAGGCGCGATGCGGTCGACGTCGAAGGGTAACGGATCGCCCGCCTTCATGCCCAGCGGGGTGGCATTGACCACCAGGTCGTGGCCGGCAGGGTCCTTGGAGCCGGTGGCCACGCGCAACGCGGGATAGTGCGCCTTCAGCCGCTCCCCGAGTGCCTGGGCCGACTCGGCCCGCGTGTCGAAGAGCGCGAGCTCGGCCACGCCGGCCGCGGCCAGCGAGGCCGCGATGGCCGAGCCCACCCCGCCGCTGCCCGAGACCAGCGCACGCGCGCCCTCCAGCCTGCAGCCCTTGCGCTGCACGCCGCGCACGAAGCCGGCACCGTCGAACTGGTCGCCGACGAGCCGGCCGTCGGCGTCCTTGCGCACCGCGTTGCAGGCGCCCGCGATCTTCGCCGCCGGCGTGAGCACGTCGACCAGCGCCATGGTGGTGACCTTGTGCGGCATGGTCACCAGTGCGCCGCGGATATTGCTCATGCGGAACAGCAAGGGAAAGAAGGCCTGGTAGTCCTCGGCCTTCACCCCCATGGGCACGACGAGCGCATCGATGCCGCTCGCCTCGAACCAGGGGTTGTAGATCATCGGCGCCTTGAAGCTCTCGGTCGGATGGCCGAGGTGCGCGATGAGGGTGGTCTTGCCGGAGATGGTCATCGTGTTTCCTGCAGCGCACTTCTTCTGGCCGAGCGGCGTGGCATTGATGACGAGGCCATAGCCGGCCGTTCGCTGCTGTCGAACGCGACGATGGTCGCGTCGAACAGGTAGAGGTCGGTGCTGCCTGCGATGAAAGGGAACATGGCTTGCCTCGCTGGGTGTTGTTCGGTCATCGTGCTTACCTGGGAGCGCCCACTAATGTAGGGTGCCGCGCTGCATTGCGCGCAACGGTCCCGACCGCAGCATGAGCACCGGCTACGTGCTCGGCGCCCGGGGTTTCGGCGCAGGTCACGGCCTCGGGCATGCCGACGCTCGCGATGCGCAGTGACGAGGAGCCCAACCACGCGAAACGGCGCAGGCGATGCGCAACCTGATCTGGGCGAAGTATCGCAATCCGGTACGCCGCAGCGCGTATTCGGGGACCTTTAGGATGACGACCAAAGCCGCCCGGCGTGACCTGGCCATGATGCGCACCTCGCCACAACCCACCGCCTCGATGCGGCAGCAATGAAGCAAGTTCTCGACGACGTCCATTCCCAATTGAATGCCACCACGGTGGCGCAGGTGTGCCAACCTCGGACGCTGTTCGAATTGCAGGCCGCGGTCAGGCGAGCAGCCGTCGCGGGCCATCGCATTTCGGTCGCCGGGGGCCGGCACGCCATGGGCGGCCAGCAGTTTGCTGCAGACTCCGTCCACATCGACATGAGGGGCCTGGACAAGGTGCTCAAGGCCGACCCGCTGCTCGGCCTGCTGCAGATCGAAGCAGGCGCAATGTGGCCGCGAATCATCGAGGCGACGCACGCCATGGACGCCGGCAGCCAGGGCCGCTGGGGCATCCGGCAAAAGCAGACCGGCGTCGACGCCGTCACGCTGGGCGGCTCCATTGCGGCGAATGCACATGGACGCGGCCTGGCAATGCAGCCCTTGGGCCATGACATCGAGGACCTCACGCTCGTCGACGCGCGCGGCGACGTGGTGTTCTGCAGCCGCAGCCACAACCCCGAACTGTTCTCGCTGGTCATCGGCGGCTACGGCCTCTTCGGCATCGTCTATGCCGCAACCTTGCGCTTGTGCCCGCGTCTTCTTGTCAAGCGCATCGTCGACGTGCTCGACCTGGACGATGCGGTGAACGCGGTATTTCGCCGCGCCGACGAGGGCTGCTTGTACGGCGACTTCCAGTTCGCCATCGACGCGCAGGACGACAACTTCCTGCGCCGTGGCGTCCTCGCCTGCTACAGGCCGGCAGAAGTCACCGGCGTTCGCGAGGATGCGGCGGCTGACCTCGCGCCCGATACCTGGCTGAAGCTGCTGCGCCTCGCGCACCACGACAAGAAGGCGGCCTTCGCGCAATACGCCGGACACTACCTCGACACCCACGGCAAGCTGTACGGGTCGGACACCATGCAGCTCAGCACCTACATCCCGAGCTATGCCGACTTTCTCGCAAGCAGGCAGGCCGGCGCAGATGCCCTCAAAGAGACACTGGTCATCGGCGAGCACTACGTGCCACGCCATCGGCTGCTGGCGTTCATGCAGCGAGCCCGCGACGTTCTTCGCGTGTTCGGCACCGAGGTGATCTACGGCACCATCCGCTCGATCCTTCGCGACACCACCTCGTACCTTCCGTGGGCGAAAGACGACTTCGCGTGCATCGTCTTCAATCTGAGGACACCGCACGACATGGCGGGGCTCACCCGCACGGCAGACACTTTCCGCGCCTTGATCGACGCCTCCACCGAACTCGGAGGCAGCTTCTTCCTCACCTACCACCGCCACGCATCCGCTGCGCAGGTGCGTCGGTGCTACCCGCAGTTCGGCGCGTGGCTCGCAAAGAAGCTCGAACACGACCCGAACGAGCTGTTCGCCAGCACCTGGTACACGCACTATCGCGATGCGTTCGCACACGCCCTCCCCGACGCCCTCGCACGTGAAAGTGCTTCGGCGTGAAGTCCGATCAAGCCAGCAGCACGGCCAAGCTGATCGCGGCGAGCACGATCCTGCTGGCCAGTGATCCGCGGACGGCCACGCTGGTCGCGCCGGGCGCGCGCGCGTTGTGCGAGCGCTTCCTGTGCGGCAGGCTTGCCGATCGCATGCTTGCGAAGAGTGCGTCCTTCGCTCCTACGCGCATGCTGTGGCGCATGCTCGAGCGCATGCTCTTGCCGGGCATCATCGCGCACTACTGGCACCGCAAGCGCTGGATCGAACGCCAATGCCGCGAGTCCATCGCCACCGGCTTTCATCGCGTCGTGGTCATCGGTGCCGGCTTCGACACGCTGGCCCTGCGCTTGGCGCCGGAGTTCCCGCACATCGACTGGATCGAGATCGACCACCCGGCAACGCAGCGGGCCAAGCGCCGCGCACTTGGCGGCGAGCTCGCGCCCAACATGCGCTTCGTTGCCGTCGACCTCGCTACCGATCCGCTGCCCACGGAATTCTTCGACGATGGTCGCGCGACCCTGTTCATTGCCGAGGGGGTGCTGATGTATCTTTCTCCCAAAGCCATCGAGCGGCTGTTCCAGGCACTCGCGGCGCTGCATGCGCCGTCAATCCGATTGGTGTTCAGCTTCATGTCGAAGTGGCCCGACGGCAGTACTGGCTTTCGCCCGCGCAGCCGCTGGGTCGAGTGGTGGCTGGCGTGGCGCAGCGAACGCTTCGCCTGGTCCATGGAGGTGCAACGCATCGGCGGCTTCCTGCAGTGCTTCGAGCTTGCGCCGATCGAGGTCACGACGGTGCAGGAGCTGGCGGCCGAAGTTGAGATATCCCACTCACTGCTGGTTGGTGAAAACTTCGTTCTCTGCGAGAAGACGCGTGCCAGACAGCCTGCAGCCTCGGTAGCGCTCGGGAGCCGGGACGCCGGCAACGATGAGCCCGGCAACACTTCTGCGACAAAAGACCAGATTTGATCTGAGCCGATCGGCCCCAGAATCCGGCCCTTCGACGGGAGTGAGGGCCGCAAGCTGAAGCCATGACTTGGCCCTCCCCGACCCCAGGGAGGCCAAGAACATGAACAAGCATCTTCACAGGATCGTCTTCAATGCTGCGCGCGGCATGCGCATGGTGGTGCAGGAGACGGCTTGCAGCACGGTCTGCGTCATCCCCATTACCCCGGTGATCTGCTGCGTCCGGGACAAGTCACTGCACCCGATCTGTCGCGCCTTCTGCCCGAACTCGAGCGTCCACGCTGAACGGTGGCGATTGGCGAAATGGAGAACGAGTCGCGAGATGCGAGATGCGCTTAAGGGAGGAAAGACCGTGAAAGTGAAGATCGATGCTTGCCCTAAACAACAACAACTACACGACAACGACCATGAAAACAACTCTATGAAGACTTCAAGGAAGACACGCGCAATCAGCAACAATGCCCAGAACCGCCTCAAGCCCGAGGTCGATGGGCTTGTGCTCGATTTCAGAAACCTCTCGGCAGAGAATCAGAGACTGCTGACGGACCACGTTCTCAATGACTTTTCGCCTGCCGAGCAGACCGGGATCCTGATCCTCCATGGAGAGGACCAGAAACTGGCACGCGGCAATTCCAGCAACAGTGTCGAAACACCAGGACCCGTTCCCGATCTTCAAACCGAATCTGAAATCGAGATCTGATCAGCCGCCCGAGACACAAGGGTCAACGCCCTGCTTCCAGCCGCTGCGTCCGCCACGCGCACACGCTGCCCACCATCGCCAGCAGGGTTGCCACGCCGAACATCGCCACATAGCCGAATTGCTGCGCGATGGCGCCTCCAGCCAGCACGCCCAGCACGCCGCCGAAGCCATAGCCGATCACGGTGAAGAGCGCCTGCCCGCGCCCGCGCAGCCGGCCGGGAAAATGGCGCGACACCATCGCAATGCAGGTTGTGTGGTGTGCGGCGAAGGACAGCGCGTGCAGCAGTTGCGCGGCCGCCAGCGCCCAGACCCACGGCCCGCAGCCGGCCGTGATTCCCATGCGAAGCACCGCCGCCACGCCGCAGATCAGCAGCCAGCGCGGCATCGCGAAGGCGCCGAGCAGTCGGCCCTGCAGGAAGAACCAGGCCACCTCGGCCCCGACCGACAGCGCCCACAGCAAGCCGATCACGCCCTTGCCGTAGCCCAGCGAATCCAGGTAGAGGGACAGGAAACCGTAGACAGCGAAGTGCGCCATCACGTGGAAGAACAGCGAGGCGAAGAACCAGCGCACCGCCGGGATGCGCAGTACCGGCCCGACCGGCTCCTTTTGTGCCGCGTGGGCAAGGGGCGCCTCGCGCGTGTCGGGCAGCAGCAGGGTCGCGATCAGGACGATGGCCAGCGTGCCGCCGGCCCAGGCCGGGAAATGGCCCATGCCGAAGCGCTCGAACCACTCGCCCGCGATGAAGACGGTGACCAGGAAACCGGCCGAGCCCCACAGCCGGATGCGGCCGTAGCGGCCCCAGTCGCCCGCAACCAGGTGGGCCATGGCCGCCTCGGTGAGCGACATCATCGAGCTGGTGTGGATGAACGTCACCAACAGCACCAGGCCCAGCCACCAGGCGCCGCCGTTCCACCAAAGGCCGAGCGAGGCGAAGAGCGCCACGGCCGCGCTGATGCGCAGCAGCAGCACGCGCTGGCCGGTATGGTCGCTCAGCGCACCCCAGGCATAGGGCGCGAAGACGCGCGTGATCGACTGCACCGAGGTCAGCAGGCTGATCGTGAAGATGGGCAGCCCCAGGCTCTGGAGCCAGAGCGGCAGGTACGGGTTGAAGAACCCGATGTGCGCGAAGTAGCTTGCCGACAGGCCGGCGAACGCCAGCAGATGGCCGCGGCCGCCTGCGGCAGACTCCGGCGCAGCCACTAGAGGAAGGACGCCTGCGGCGACGTTCCTTCGGCGGCGGACTGGCCCGGATCGGGTGCCCCGATCACATCGCCGCACTGGGCACGGTTGCGCAGCGCATGCTCCATCACGACCAGCGCCAGCATGGCCTCGGCGATGGGGGTGGCGCGGATCCCGACGCAGGGGTCGTGCCGGCCCTTGGTGACCACCTCGACCGGCTGGTTGTGGATGTCCACCGACTGGCGCGGGCTGATGATCGAGCTGGTCGGCTTGATGGCGATGCTTACGTCCAGGTCCTGCCCGGTGGTGATGCCGCCGAGCAGGCCGCCGGCGTTGTTGCTCTCGAAGCCATCGGGCCTGATCGAATCGCCATGCGTGGTGCCGCGCTGCATGACGCTGGCGAAGCCGGCGCCGATCTCCACGCCCTTGACGGCGTTGATGCCCATCATGGCCCAGGCGATGTCCGCATCCATCTTGTCGAAGAGCGGCTCGCCGAGGCCCACCGGCACCTGCGAGGCCGTGACGCGGATGCGGGCACCGCAGGAGTCGCCGGCCTTGCGCAGCGCGTCCATGTAGTCCTCGAGCCGGGAGACGTCGGCCACGGGCGCGAAGAAGGGATTGTTCGGCACATGGTCCCAGCTCTCGAAGGGAATCTCGATCTCGCCGATCTGGGCCATGCAGCCGCGGAACACGGTGCCGTACTTCTCGAAGAGCCACTTCCTGGCCACTGCGCCGGCCGCCACCATCGGCGCCGTCAGCCGCGCCGAGGAACGGCCGCCGCCGCGCGGATCGCGAATGCCGTACTTCTTCCAGTAGGTGAAGTCGGCGTGGCCGGGGCGGAACTGCTGCGCGATCTCGCCGTAGTCCTTGCTGCGCTGGTCGGTGTTGCGGATCAGCAGCGCAATCGGCGTGCCGGTGGTCTTGCCCTCGTACACGCCGGAGAGGATCTGCACGATGTCCGGCTCCTTGCGCTGCGTCACGTGGCGGCTGGTGCCGGGACGGCGGCGGTCGAGGTCGCCCTGGATATCGGCCTCGGCGAGCGCCAGGCCAGGCGGGCAGCCGTCGATGACGCAGCCGATCGCGGGGCCATGGGATTCGCCGAAGTTGGTGACCGCGAAAAGGGTGCCGAAGGTATTGCCGCTCATGGGCGGGGATTATCCCCGCAAGGCTTCAGGCCTCGCTGGCTGAGGGGCTGGCGCGGGCCGCGGCGGGCCGTCCACGCCGCGCAGCATGAATGCCGCCAGCAGCGCCGCGGCCAACGCCACGGCGGCGCTGATCGACGCGGTGAGCTCGAATGCCTGGGCAAAGGCAGCGCGCGAGGCTTCCAGCAAGGCCGCGCCGGCCGGCCCGGGCAGCGCCGCCGCCGCGTCGATCGCAATGCCGAGCCCGGTGCGGGCCGCCTCGGCCACGGCAGGCGGGACGCCCTCCAGCGCGCTCTGCGCCATCGCATGCCGGTAGACGGCCACGATCAGGCTGCCCAGCATTGCAATGCCCAGGGCGCCGCCGAATTCCGAACTCGTCTCCTGGATGGCCGAGGCCGCGCCGGCCCGCTCGGGCGGGGCCGTGCCCACCATCATGTCGACCGCCAGCGTGAATGCGAAGGACAGGCCCAGCGAGAGGATCGTGTAGGCCGCCACCAGCAGCAGCAGCCCGTCCGCACGCTCGACCTGCGCCAGGAGGACGAAGCCGACGGCTGCGATGAGCAGCCCGCCGGCCATCACGAAGCCCGGCCGCACCCGGCGCACGATCCGCGGCGCCAGCGTCGAGCCCACCGCAAAGGCCGCCCCCGAAGGCACGCTCCACAGCCCGGCCTGCAGCGGCGACAGCCCCAGCACCAGTTGCATGTACTGCACGACGAAGAGAAAGCTGCCGAAGGCGATGAAGAATGCCAGCGTGTTGACGGTGAGTGCGGCGCTGAAGGCGGGCGCGCGGAACAGCCCCAGGTCGATCAGCGGATCCGCAAGCCGGCCCTGGCGCCGGAAGAAGGCCCAGCCGATCGCCACGCCCAGCACGACCGAGGTCACGGAGAGCCAGCCGGGCCCGTGCTCCGCGAAGCGCTTGAGGCCGTAGATGACGGCCAGCACCGCCAGCAGCGATTGCGCCGCGCTGAGGACATCGAGCCGCCCGGCCCCGGGGTCGCGGTATTCGGGCAGCAGCCATGGCCCGATCAGCAGCAGCAGCGCCATGACCGGCACGCTGACCAGGAACACCGACCCCCACCAGAAGTGCTCGAGCAGCGCGCCGCCGACCAACGGCCCGATCGTGCCGCCGATCGAGAAGCTCGCGATCCAGACCCCGATGGCCACGGTGCGCTCGCGCGCATCGAGGAACATGTTGCGAATCAGAGAGAGCGTCGAAGGCGCCAGCGTGGCACCGGCCACGCCGAGCAGCGCCCTCGTGGCGATCAGCATCGGGGCGCTGGTCGAGAAGGCCGCCAGCACGGAGGCCAGTCCGAAGAAGGCGGCCCCGATCAGCAGCAGCCGGCGCCGGCCGATGCGATCGCCCAGCGTGCCCATGGTGATCAGCGAGCCGGCCAGCATGAAGCCGTAGATATCGACGATCCACAGCATCTGCGCGCTGCTCGGCCGCAGCGCGGCGCTCAGGTGCGGCACGGCGAGGTTGAGCACCGTGAGATCCATCGCGTAGAGCATGCAGGGCAGCGCGATCACGGCCAGCCCGGTCCATTCGCGGGTGCCGGCCTTGTGCGAAGCGGGAGCGCCGGTCATGCGGCAAGCTCCGCGTTGCGCGCGGTGGTGCAGTTCCACTCGGATGCGGCCCGGCGTCTCATGGCTGCTCGTCCTGCGGCGGGCGCGAGAGCTCGAACACGGGCCTGAGCTCGATGCTGCCGACGCGAGAAGACGGAATGCCGGCGGCCAGCCGCACGGCCTCCTCCTCGCTGGCGGCTTCGACCAGGTAGAAGCCGCCGAGCTGCTCGTTGGTCTCGATGAAAGGTCCGTCCGTGACCGACAGCCGGCCGTCGCGCACGCGCACCACGGCGGCGGTGCTCGCGGCCTCCAGGCCCTCGGACGCAACGAGGTGGCCGCTGGCGCGCAGGCGGTCGTCGTAGTCGAGGTGCTCATTGACGAAGGCGGCCATCTCGGCGGGCGGGATCGTGCCCATCTGCGCGTCGGTCGCGAAGATCATGCAGAGGTATCTCATGGCGCGGTCCTCTCGACCTTGGCGACGGGCCGCACCTCGATGCTGCCGTGCTTCGCCAGCGGGATGCGGGCCGCCACCTGGATCGCGGCGTTGAGGTCCGGCACCTCGATCAGGATGAAGCCGCCGAGCTGCTCCTTGGTCTCGATGAAAGGGCCGTCGGTCTGCGAGAGCTTGCCTGCGCGCGCCTGCACCACCTTGGCGGTCTTCGGCGGCTGCAGGGCCTCGGCGACGACCAGCTGGCCGCGTGCCGCGAGCTCCTCGTCGTAGTCCATCGAATCGTTGTCCAGCCGGGCCCGTTCGCTCGGCGACATCGAAGTCAGCAGCGCGGGATCGAAGTAGACGAGGCAAAGGTATTTCATGCGCATCTCCTGGAAAGAAGGTTGAGGGATACCTCTGGTCGAATGGCCGGGACGGATTTCGACATGCGCGCCGGCTCGGCGGCGGCCGATTTGTTTCAGGATGCATCACCCCCCGCGGGCAGTGCCGCGAGCCGCCGTTCGAGGAACTGGCGCTCGGGCGCCTGCCGCGCCAGTGCCAGCGCGCACTGGTAGGCCGCGCGCGCCTCGGCAAAGCGGCCGAGGCGCCGGCACAGGTCGGCCCGCGCCGCATGGGCCAGGTGGTAATCGGCCAGCTCGCCACGCGCCAGGATGCCGTCGATCAACGACAGGCCGGCTGCCGGGCCGTCGCGCATCGCGACGGCGACGGCCCGGTTGAGCGCCACCACCGGCGAAGGCTCGGCGCGCAGCAACACGTCGTAGAGGCCGGCGATCTGCGCCCAGTCCGTGGCCGCAGCATCGGCCGCCTCCGCATGCACCGCCGCAATCGCGGCCTGCAGCGTGTAGGGGCCGAAGCGCCGGGAGGACAGGGCTTGCGCCACGAGCGCGCTGCCCTCGGCGATCAGCGCGGCGTTCCAGCGGCTGCGGTCCTGCTCCTCCAGCAGCACCAGCTCACCCGCGGCCGAACTGCGCGCCGCACGGCGCGACTCGTGCAGCAGCATCAGCGCAAGAAGTCCGATGGCCTCGGGCTCGGGCAGCAGCTCCACCAGCAGGCGGCCCAGGCGAATCGCCTCCGCCGAGAGGTCGGGCCGCGTGAGCGCCTCGCCCGACGAAGCGGCATAGCCCTCGTTGAACACCAGGTAGACCACGCGCAACACCACGTCGAGCCGCTCGGGCAGCTCGCTCACCGGCGGCACCTGGTAAGGGATGCGCGCCTCGCGGATCCTGCTCTTTGCCCGCACGATGCGCTGCGCGATGGTGGGCGCGGGCACCAGGAAGGCGGCGGCGATCTGCTCCGTCGCGAGGCCGCAGACCTCGCGCAGCGTCAGCGCTGCCTGTGCATCGGGCGCCAGCGCCGGATGACAGCAGGTGAAGATCAAGCGCAGGCGATCGTCCTCGAGCGCCTCGGCATCGGGATCGCGCTCATCCCAGGCCAGGGCGGGGTCGGCCGTGGCCTCGATCGCGCCGACCGCGCCGTCCCCAGTCTCGAAGCGCGCGCGGCGGCGGATGCCGTCGATGGCCTTGAAGCGCCCGGCCGAGACCAGCCATGCGCGGGGGTTGGACGGCACGCCCTGCACCGGCCATTGCTCGAGGGCGGCGTGGAAGGCGTCATGCAGCGCCTCCTCCGCCAGATCGAAGTCGCCCAGCAGCCGCACCAGCGTCGCGAAGATGCGGCGCGACTCGCTGCGGTAGACCGCTTCCGCCGCCTCCCGGGCGGCGAGCCGGCCGGCGTCGGGGATTGGCGGAACAGCGATCAAGTGAACCATCCGGTTGAATTTCGAAGCGCGGCGGCGCCTTGTCAAGCACCGCGCGGGAATGCTTTATGCATGTTGCAGCGCGGCGTAACCCCACCCTGCAAGGAGCTTTCATGCTGGACCGCACCGACACGAAGTTCTCCCACGTCAAGCTCGGCGACACCGACTATGTCCCGGGCGGCTTGCGCGACTTCTTCCTGTACCGGGACCTCGGCATCGCCGAGGCCACGAACGGCAAGGTCATCGCGCACCTGGTCAAGGCCAACATGGCACCGGAAGCGGGCACAGGCTGGCACCGCCACGAGGCGGACTTCCAGATCGTGATCATGGTCAAGGGCTGGGCGCGCTTCATGTACGAGGACAAGGTGACGCTGGTGGAAGCCGGCGACGTGGTGCACCAGCGCCCGGGCATTCGTCATTACCTGTTCGACTATTCGCCGGACATGGAGTACCTCGAGATCGTGTCGCCGGCCGACTTCAAGAGCGTCGACGTCGACCCGGTGTGCGAGGTGCCGGCGCCGACGCCCTGGGCTTAGAGGGCCGCAGCATCCTGCTGGCATGCGCCCCCTTCTGCGGGGTGCAGAATTTTCAGTCTTTCTTGAAGCTACAGCAATTCGGCCGGAAAATCGGCCGATGCCCACCGACGCCCTGCCCCCGCTCAGCCGCCAGTTCATCGCCCACTTCGGGGAGATGGGCAGCAAGTGGGGCATCAACCGCACCGTCGGCCAGATCTACGCCCTGCTCTTCATCTCGGAACGTGCGCTCAATGCAGACGAAATCGCGGAGGCGCTGGCTTTCTCGCGGTCCAACGTGAGCATGGGCCTCAAGGAACTGCAGTCCTGGCGCCTGGTGCGGCTGCGCCACCAGCCCGGCGACCGGCGCGAATACTTCGAGGCGCCGTCGGATGTCTGGGAGATCTTCCGCGTGCTGGCCGAGGAGCGCCGCCGCCGCGAGATCGAGCCCACGCTGTCGATGCTGCGCATGGCACTGCTGGAGAAGCCCGGCAGCGACCAGGAGCGCCATGCCCAGCAGCGCATGCGCGAGATGCACGACCTGATCGACCGGCTGATGAAGTGGTTCGACGACGTGCAGCGCCTGGCGCCCGAAACCGCAATGCAGTTGATGGGCATGGGGGCGACGGTGACAAAAGTGCTGGGACTCAAGGATCGGATCACCGGCAGCAAGGGCAAGAAGCCCGGCTGAGCGTACTCACAGGCAAAAGCGCAGCAGCAGGTCTTCGAAGGCCGCCGTGGCGCCGCGCTCGGCCTGCCGGAGGGATGCCGGGTCCGCGACACTCTCGCGCAGTTGCAGGATGAAGTCGCGCCAGCGCGCCGCCACCCCCGCCTCGTGGCCGGCGCCTGCCAGGTAGCGCAACGGGTGCGGCGCGAGGCGGTCGCGCAGCCGCCGGTGCAGCACGACGCCACCGAGTTGCGAACCTTCCACCACGTAGGCCAGCCCCCAGGCAAAGGCTGGCCCTCCCGCGGCCTGCGCTGGGCGAAAGGCGGCAGCGTGCGCGGGCTCGGGCTCGGGCTCGGGGACGGTCACCAGATGGCCGGCATCGGCGAGATCGCTCGATAGATCGGCCAGCTTGGCGTCGACATGCCTCGCAGCCGCATGCAGGGCGACGCTCCCGGCGTCCGCCAGCGCTTGCCGGATTGCCAGCAGCCATGGCCGGAGCACGAGCAGGTGCGCTACGTAGTCGTGCAGCGAGGCATCCGCGCGCGCGATGGGCAGGCCTGTGTCGAGCCGCTCGTGGAGGGGAGCGGTGGCGGCGCGCAGTGCCTGCAGCACGTCGGCACGCAGGGGCAGCGCGAGGGACGATTGGCTTTCTTCAGGCACTGGCGATCAGTTCCTTGACTCGCCGCGCCAGCATCTCCAGCTCGAAGGGCTTGCTCATCACGTGCATGCCAGGGTCCAGGTGGCCGTGGCTCAGGACGGCATTTTCCGCGTAGCCCGTGATGAAAAGCACCTTCAACCCTGGCCGGGCGGTGCGGGCGGCATCGGCGAGCTGGCGCCCGTTGATGCCGCCGGGCAATCCCACGTCGCTCACCAGCAGGTCGACCCGCTCGCCGGACTGGAGCACGCGAAGGGCCTCGGCGCCATCGCCGGCTTCCAGCGTGGTGTATCCCAGGCCCTTCATGACATCGACGATCAGCATGCGCAAGGCCGCCTCGTCGTCGACCACGAGAACGGTGTCACCTCGATGCGCGCGCGGGCTCGTCGCCGGCAGCGTGTTGCGCTCCTCGGGCTCCGCGTCGCGCATGTCGCGCGGCAGATAGATGCTGACCCTCGTCCCCGTGCCGACCTCCGAATAGATCCGCACCTGCCCCCCCGATTGCTTGGCGAAGCCGTAGACCATCGACAGGCCCAAGCCTGTACCCATGCCGATGGGCTTGGTCGTGAAGAAGGGGTCGAACGCGCGGGCCACCACGTCGGGCGCCATGCCGACGCCGCTGTCGCTGACGCTCAGCGACACGTACTGCCCGGGCGCGAGGTCGCGCCCGGCGGCCGTGCGCGCATCGATCCAGCGGTTGGCGGTCTCGATGGTGAGCTGGCCGCCTTCGGGCATCGCATCGCGTGCGTTGATGCACAGGTTGAGCAGCGCACTCTCCAGCTGGCCCGGGTCGGCGTGCACGTTCCAGACGTCGACCCCGGTCACCACGTCCAGCGAGATCTGCGGCCCCATCGTGCGGCGGATCAGCTCTTCCATGCCGGCTACCAGGCGGTTGGCATTGATCGGCTTCGGTTCGAGCGTCTGCCGGCGCGAGAAGGCCAGCAGCCGATGCGTCAACGCCGCCGCCCGCTTGACGGCGCCCTGCGCCACGTCGAGGTAGCGGTCCATCTCGGCAGTGCGGCCCTCGAAGCCCCGCCGCCGCATCAGCTCGAGGCTGCCGGAGATGGCAGCCAGCAGGTTGTTGAAATCGTGCGCGAGGCCTCCGGTGAGCTGGCCCACGGCTTCGAGCTTCTGGCTCTGCCGCAGCTGTTCGCGGGCCGATTCGAGCTCGGAGGCGCGCTCCTTCTGCTCGGTGATGTCGCGCGCCACCGTGTAGTACAGGCCCTCGTCGGGCACGATGGTCCAGGAGAGCCAGCGGTAATCCCCGCCACGCGTGCGGCAGCGGCTTTCGAAGCCGCGGGTGCGCTCGCCGCGCGCGAGGCGTTCGAGCTGCACCTCTGCGGCGGCCAGGTCATCGGGATGCAGCATCCGACGAAGCGGCATGGCGCGCACCTCGTCGCGCGTCCATCCGAGCACCGACTCCCAGGCCGGGTTGACACTCTCGAAATAGCCGTCCGGGTTCGCAACGCCCAGGAGGTCTTCGCTCAGCGCCCAGATCCGGTCGCGCTCGCGCGTGCGCTCCTCCACCTGGCGCTCCAGCGAGGCGGCGAAGGCCTGCAGCTCGATCTGCGCCTCGCGCCGGGCGACGGCGGTGCGCACCCGCTCGCCGACCTCGCGCACGTAGGCGAGCTCATCGTCGGACCATTCGCGCACGTCCCCGTGGTTCAGATAGAGCAGGCCCACCAGGCCCTCGCGCTCGGTGAGCGGCATATTGACGACCGCACGCGCGCAGATGGCCTCCAGCGCGCTTGCATTGGCGCGGGTGCGCGGGTCCTGCCGGGCATCCGCGAAAGCCACCGTCACGCCGCGGCGCAGGTCCTCGATGTAGGAGCCGTAGTCCCTGAAGTTCAGCTTTCCGGCCAGGCTGGCAACGCCGGGCGCGCACCAGTCGCGCTCGATGGTGATGGTCTCCGCCGCCTTGTTGACCACCCCGTAGCCCGCGCGGTCGACGTTCAGCATGCGCCCGAGCATCTCGGAGGCGACGTAGGCGATCGCGCTTGGCTCATCCAGGTCGCGGATGCGGTCGCCCAGCTCGATCAGCGCGACGCGCCGCGCCTCCGCCCGCTGGAAGGCGGCATTCGCTTCGCGCAGCTTGTCCTGGGCAGTCTCCCGGGCGCGCCGATCGGCGGCCTCGCCCAGGGCCCGCTCCAGCACCACCGGCAGGCGTGCCAGGCGGCCCTTGCTCACGTAGTCGGTTGCGCCCCGCTTCAGCAGCTCGACCGCGTTGTCCTCCCCGATCACCCCCGAGACGAAGATGAAGGGCACGCCCGGCGCGGCGTTCTTCGCGATGTCGAGGGCCTGCGCGCCGCTGAAGCCGGGCAGCTGGAAGTCGGACAGGATGAGGGTGGGCGGCCCCCGGCGCAGCGCGTCGAGAAACTGGGCCTCGGTGTTGACCACCGTCGTCTGCACCTGGGGCTGCGCCAGGCGTACGGCTTCGATCAGCAGCTCGGCATCGAACCGCGAATCCTCGAGGATCAGGATCCGCAGGCACGCGGCCGACGCGGGATCGCCGGGTTCATGAATCATGGCGCCGGGCCTTGAGCGAGCCTGGCGGCGGCTCGTTGAGGACGGCCCAGAACACGCCCAGGTCGGCAATCGCCGACACGAACTGCTCGAACAGCACGGGCTTGACCACGTAGGCGTTGACGCCCAGCTCGTAGCTCTTGACGACGTCCGACTCCTCCTGCGAGGAGGTCAGCATCACGATCGGGATGCTGCGCAGCGCCGAGTCCGCCCTCACCTCCTTCAGCACCTCCAGGCCGGTGACCTTGGGCAGCTTGAGGTCCAGCAGGATGACGGCCGGGTTGCCGGCGTCGCGGCCGGCATAGTCGCCCTCGCGCCGCAGATAGTCGAGCGCCTGCGCGCCATCGCGCAGGATCACGACGTCGTTGGCGAGCTGGCTGCGCTCCAGCGCGATCAGCGTGAGTTCCAGGTCGCGCTTGTCGTCTTCGACAAGCAGGATCGGCTTAAGCATTTTTCTCCTCTCCACGTTCATCGGGCACAACATCGCCGGCGCGCGGCAGCAGGAAGCCGAAGGTCGCGCCCCTGTCGACCTCGGCCCGGGCCCAGACCTCCCCGCCATGGCGCTCGACAATGCGCTTCACATTGGCCAGCCCGATACCCGTACCCTCGAACTCCTCGGCGGCGTGGAGCCGCTGGAAAACACCGAAGAGCTTGTCGGCGTACTTCATCTGGAAGCCGACGCCGTTGTCCTCCACCTCCAGTCCGTCGCCGCTTGCCGTGCGCACGCCGCGCACCACGATGTGGGCCGGATCGCGGCCGCGCGAATACTTGATGGCGTTCGACAGCAGGTTGCGTACGGCGACCTGCAGCAGCAGCGCATCCGCATGCAGCCGCGGCAGTTCGGGATCGACGACCCACTCCAGCGGCCCGTTCTCGCCACGCGACAGCTCGCGCACGAGGTCCGAAACCAGCATCGAGGTGTCGACCGCGCGCCGCTTGATCGACGCCCGGCCCATGCGGGAGAAGTCCAGGAGGGAGTCGACCAGCTGCCCGGCAAAGGTGGACGCTTCGCGGACGTGGGAAAGGTAGCGCAGCGAGCGGTCCGACAGCTTCTCCTGGCTCACGACGAGGTCGACGTAGCCGGCGATGTGGCGCATCGGGGCACGCAGGTCGTGCGACACCGTATATGAGAAAGCCTCGAGCTCCTTGTTCACCCTGCCCAGCTCGGTGGCGACCGCGGCCATCTCCTCGGCGCGCCGCAGCACGATCCCGATCAGCGCCTGCCGCAGTTCGGCAGCCGCGCCGAGTTCCGCGTCGGACCACGGCGCCGAACGGCCCCGGATATGTTCCACCCAGCTCGCGAAGCTCAAGCGCGGATGGATTCGCCCGTCCGATGAGGCCGTGGCAGCCTTGCTCGGCTGGCCCGCCCAGGTCACGGTCTGCACGATCTCCGGCCTGAACCAGAGGATGAGGTGCCGGTGCACCTGGGAAATAGAGATCGCCAGCACGCCCGCTCCCCTGGCCGTATACGCCTGCGCAGCCGCGAAGTGCGCGCCCAGGGCATCGCTGTGATAGACCTCGACCCCCATGCCGGCGATCCACTGCGACAGCTCGAGGATCTGCGCCTCCTCCGGGGTGTCGCCGACCTGCCAGACCTGTCCGTTCAGCACGACGGCCGCGCCTGCGGCACGCACCACGCCCAGCATGAGCGACGCCTCTCCCGCCAGTCGTTGCAGGGTGGCGTCGCTCTCCGCGAGCTGCGCGACGATCTCCAGCGTGAGCTTGCGCAACTCCAGCCGCTCGGCGACCGAGGCGTTCGCACTGTTCGACTCGATCTGCAAAGCGAGCAGCTGTCCGAGGTGCTCGCAGGCCCTTCGCGTCGGGATGCTCAGCGGCCTCGGTGCATGGTCATGGCAGGAGATCAGGCCCCACAGCCGCCCTTCGACCACGATCGACACGGAGGCGGAGGCCAGCGTGCCCATGTTGCGCATGTATTCCAGATGCACCGGCGAGACGCTTCGCAGCTGCGACTGCGACAGATCGATCTCGTGCGCCGCGAGCGAGGCGTCGGTGGTCTGCAGGGGCACGGGCCGGTAATTGGCGTCGGCAATCAGGCGGAAGCGGCTCAGCAGATAGAGCTCGCGCGCCTGCCGCGGAATGTCGGAAGCGGGAAAGTGGTGACCTGCATAGCTGTCGTAGCCCGGATCGAGGACCTGGGCGAGCACCTCGCCGTGGCCTTCCGCGTCGAAGCGGTAGAGGAGGCAGCGGCCGAAGCCGGTGAGGCGCTTCATCTCTGCAACGGCGATCCGGCTGAGTTCGTCGAGGGAGCCGGCCCGCTGCAGCTTGGGCAGGAACACGCGCATCAGGGAATAGATGGGGGCCTCGTTGCCCTCGGAGGGCATTGCGGGCTCGAACTCCGCGATCACATGGTCCGCGGTGCGGTGGGCGGAGGCGTCGAACATGAGCGCGCCCAGGCGCACGACGCCGAGCGATTGTGCGGGAGCTCCGACCGGAAGGTCCTGCGCCTGTCGCTCACGCACGAAGGCCGCTGCTTGCTCGGTGCTTCCGGCTTCCCAGTTCGCGCTGAACGCAGCAATGCGCAGTGTTCGCGCGTCCAGCACGAGCATTCGGCCATGCGGCTGGATTGCGCCCGGCACGCGGATCGGCTCGCGATCGCATGCGGTGAGGTCGGCCTCTGGCGCGCTCCGGTTGGAGAGGTGGGTGACAGGCTGGCTGGAGTCGTTCGGCATCTTCAGTCAGCGGCGGATTCTGCCAGCGCGGCAAGGCAGCCCGCGTGAGCGTTCGCCTACGGGCCTTGCAAGTCAAATTCCCGGGAGGCGCCCGCCAGCGCCTGCCACGGCGCATGCCTCAAGGCTTTCCGAGCTTGTCCCGCCGGATCGCCTCGTCGTCCATCAGCTCGTACCACATCGCATTCAGCACCGCGAAGGTCGCGGCGAGGGGGAGTCCCAGCAGCCAGGCGAAGTACCACATGTTCTGTTCCTTTGATTGCTATGGATTGAACGATCAGTAGGCGTGGCCGCGCTCGTCGCGGATGGCGTCGGCATCGACCTTGCCCCACAGGACCTTGTAGACCCAGCTGGTGTAGGCCACGATGATCGGGATGAAGACCGCGGTGACCACCAGCATGATGAACAGCGTCAGGTGGCTCGAGGAGGAATCCCACACCGTGAGGCTGGCGCGCGGGTCGAGCGACGAAGGCAGGATGAAGGGGTACATCGAGGCACCCACGCTGAGGATGATGCCCACGATGCCGAGCGCGCTGGCCAGCAGCGCCAGCACTTCGCGCTGCATGCGCATCCCCAGGAAGGCCAGCAGCGTGCCCGCCAGCCCGAGGGCCGGCGCGATCCACAGCCACGGACGGGCCGCGTAGTTCGCAAACCAGGCGCCGGGTTGGTGGGCCACGGTCTTGAGCAGCGGGTTCGACGGCCCGCCGGTGGGCAGCGCGCTGGTCACGCGGTAGCCGTCGATCCAGAACCACAGCACCACGCCCGCCAGCGCGTAGAGCACCAGCGTGAGCAGCGCCGCCACGCTGCCGAAGCGGCGTGCGCGCTCGGCCACCGGCCCTTGCGCCTTCAACTGCAGCCAGGCGCTGCCGTGCATCAGCAGCATGGCCACGGAGACCAGGCCGCACAGCAGGGCGAAAGGATTGAGCAGCCCGAAGAAGGAACCCTCGTAGAAGATCCGCATGTCGGGCTCGAGCCGGAACGGCACACCCTGCAGCACGTTGCCCATGGCCACGCCGAAGATCAGCGACGGGACCAGGCCCGTGACGAAGAGCGTCCAGTCCCAGCGTGCGCGCCAGCCCGCATCCTCCTGCTTGCTGCGGAACTTGATGGCCACCGGCCGCAGGATCAGGGGCACCAGTATGGCGAACATCGCCAGGTAGAAGCCCGAGAAGGACACGGCGTAGAGCTGCGGCCAGGCCGCGAAGATCGCGCCGCCGCCGAGGATGAGCCAGACCTGGTTGCCCTCCCACACCGGGCCGACGCTGTTGATGATCACCCGGCGCTCGAGATCGTTGCGCCCGGCGAAGGGCAGCAGCATGTTGGTGCCCAGGTCGAAGCCGTCGGTCACGGCGAAGCCGATCAGCAGGACGCCGAGCAGCAGCCACCAGACCAGGCGCAGGGTTTCGTAGGAGATGAGTTCGTGCAGGATCATGATGTGCTCCTTCGTTCAGTCGGCGGCGGCCAGCGGCGTGCCTGGCGGCAGGGCCAGGTCAGGCTCGGCGCGGTGGGCGGCCGGCGGCGGAACCGGATGATGTTCCTCGGGGCCCTTGCGGATCGACTTGAGCATCAGCTTCATCTCGATCACGAAGAGCACGGTGTAGATCAGCGTGAAGCCGGCGATGGTGAGCAGCACCGTGCCGACGCCCAGGTTCGACACCGCCACGGCAGTGGGCAGCACGCCTTCGATCACCCAGGGTTGGCGGCCGAGCTCGGCCACGATCCAGCCGCACTCGGCTGCGAGCCAGGGCAGCGGGATCGAGAACACCGCGACCTTGAGCAGCCATGGGTACGCGTCGAGCCTGCGCCGTGCCGACAGCACGAAGAAGGTCGCCGTCAGCAGGATGAAGAACACGCCCAGTCCGACCATGATGCGGAAGGACCAGTAGAGCGGCGCCACGGGCGGGACGGTGTCGCGCGCGGCCTGGGCGATCTGCTCGGGCGTGGCCTGCCGCGGGTCGTCCACGTAGCGCTTGAGCAGCAGCGCATAGCCCAGTGCATGGCCGTTGTCCTCGAAGATCTTGCGCGCGGATTCGGGCACGGCGGCATCGCTGCCGGCCGCGCGGATCTTCTGCAGCGCGTCGTAGGCCGAGATGCCGACGCGGATGTTGAGCTCGGCGCGGTGCACCAGGTCGTCGATGCCGGGGATCTCGGTCGTCAGCGAGCGGGTGCCGATCAGCCCCATCACGGCCGGAATGTGGATGGCGTAGTGCGTCTCCCGCGATTCCTGGTCGGGGAAGCCGAAGGCGGTGAAGGCAGCCGGCGCCGGCTCGGTCTTCCACATCGCCTCGACGGCGGCCAGCTTCATCTTCTGGTGCTCGGTCGAAAGGTAGCCGCTCTCGTCGCCCAGCACCACGACCGACAGCGAAGCGGCGAGGCCGAACGAGGCGGCCACCGTCATCGAGCGCTTGGCCAGCTGCAGGTGCCGCCCGCGCAGCACGTACCAGGCCGACACGCCGAGCACGAAGATGGCGGCGACCGTGTAGCCGGCCGACACCGTGTGCACGAACTTGGCCTGCGCGACCGGGTTGGTCAGCACCGCGGCGAAGTCGGTCACCTCCATGCGCATGGTCTGCGGGTTGAAGGCGGCGCCCACGGGGTTCTGCATCCAGCCGTTGGCGATCAGGATCCACAGCGCGGAGAAGTTGGAACCGATGGCCACGGCCCAGGTGGTCACCAGGTGTCCCACCTTGGAGAGCTTGTCCCAGCCGAAGAAGAACAGGCCGACGAAGGTGGCCTCGAGGAAGAAGGCCATCAGTCCCTCGATGGCCAGCGGCGCGCCGAAGACGTCGCCGACGTAATGGCTGTAGTAGCTCCAGTTCATGCCGAACTGGAATTCCATGACGATGCCGGTGGCCACGCCCATCGCGAAGTTGATGCCGAAGAGCAGGCCCCAGAACTTCGTCATGTCGCGCCAGATGACGCGTCCGGTCATCACGTAGACCGTCTCCATGATGGCGATGATCACCGCCAGCCCGAGGGTCAGCGGCACGAAGAGGAAGTGGTAGAGCGCCGTCAGTGCGAACTGCAGCCGTGAGAGTGCGACGATGTCGAGGTCCATGGGGGCTTTCCTTTCGTTTTCTTGTGCTGGCTAGTCGGGCCGCAGGGCGCTCAACGCAGCCTCGAAGGCCGTCGTGCCGCGCCGCAGGTCGGCCACGATGCGACCGGCGCGCAGGACGAGCAGCCGGTCCGCCAGCTCGGCTTCGCGCCGCAGGTGGGTGGCGATCAACAGCGAGCGGCCGGCGGCCTGGGCCCGCAGCCTGAGCAGCACGTCGTGCGCGGTGGCAGTGTCCAACGCTTCGGTGGGCTCGTCGATCAGCCAGAAGGGTACGTTTCGCAGCAGCAGCCGCGCCAGCGCGAGCCGGCGCGACTGGCCGCCGGACAGGCCCAGGCCGCCTTCGCCAAGCATGCTGTCGAGGCCCGCGGGCATGGCGCGCACTTCGTCGGCCAGGCCTGCTGCCTGCAGAACGGACCACAGCCGCGCATCGTCTGCCGAACGGTCGGCGAGCCGCAGGTTGTCGCGCAGGCTGTCCTGGAACAGGTCGGTGCGCTGCGTCAGCAGGCAGGTGGCGAGGGCGCGCAGCTCGCCGTCCGCGGGCGCCAGCTCGCCCGCGGCGGCGGCAAGCAGGGTCGACTTGCCCGCGCCGCTGGGGCCGATGACCGCCACGCGCTCCCCCGCGGCCACGGTGAAAGTGCCGTGCTGCAGCGCAGGCTTGCGGCTGCCGGGATGAACCAGCGTCAAGGCGCGCACTTGCAGCGCCAGGCCTTCGTCGGGCACGGGCGGGGCGGGCATGGGCTCGGGGCCCGCCGCCATGTGCGGGGCCAGCCGCCGTGCGGCCAGCCAGGCGCGTCCGGCTTCCAGCGCGCCGCGACGCAGGGATGCGAAAGGTTCGACGGCAGCCAGCGCGACCAGGAGCGCCAGTGCGGCGGCCGGCGCGCCGATCGCGCCCTCGCCCATCAGCAGGCCCGCGGCCAGCAGTACCGCCGCCAGGGTCAACGTGCCGGCCAGGGTGTAGGCCATGCCCGCTCCGGCCTCGAGCCGGTTCAGCGCCAGGTCGGCCACTGCCAGGTGGCGGTCGGCCACCGCCAGCGCTTCGCGCTGTGCGTCGATGCGGCCTGCCATGACCAGTTCGGTCTGGCCGGCCACGAGGTCCGCCGTCCGGGCGCGCAGGCTTTCCATCCCCTGGGCGCGGCGCACTGCGGCCGGCCCGGCACGGCGCGCGAGCACCAGCGCAATGCCCCAGCCGGCGCCGAGCAGCCACAGCGTCAGCAAGAGGCCGAGCCAGGGGCTCATCGCGCCGAGCACCAGCCCGGCCAGCAGCGCCGCGCCGAGCGCCGCGGCGACGGGCACCAGCAGGCGCAGGTAGAAGGACTCCAGCGCATCGATGTCGGCGCTCAGCCGGAACAGGAGCCGCGCCGGCCGCGCGAGGAGCTGGCGCGCCGCGTCGGGCCGGGCCCAGCCGCGAAACAGTCGCACGCGCAGCGCGGCGAGCACGGCGAAGGTCGCGTCGTGCGTCAGCAGCCGTTCGCCGTAGCGTGACGCGGTGCGGCCCAACGCCAGCAGGCGGATGCCGGCCGAGGGCATGAACACGTCGAAGACGAGGGCGGTGGCAGCGTGCAGGCCGGCCAGCGCGGTCGCGGTGATGAACCAGCCCGAGAGGCCGAGCAGCCCCATGCCCATCAGCACGGTGAGCGCGGCCAGCACCGCGCCGAGCAGCAGCCGGCGCGGCTCGGCGGCCAGCAGCGGGCGCCACACCGTGAGCAGGTCGCGCCAGCGCTTCGTCATGCGGCCTCCTGCACTGGCACGTCATCGAGGCTGACCACGCGGTCCATCCGCGCGGCCAGCACCGGGTCGTGGGTGGCGACGATCAGGGTCTTGCCTTGGGCCAGCGCGATCAGAGACTCGGCGACATGCGCCGCGGTCGCGGTGTCGAGGTGGGCCGTGGGCTCGTCCACCAGCAGCAGGTCGGCGTCCGCATTCACGGCCAGCCGCGCAAGTGCCAGCCGCGCGGCCTCGCCGCCCGAGAGGCCGCGGCCGCCCTCGCCCAGGCTGGCGCGCGGATGGGCCTGCGCCACCGCGTCGAGCGCCGCAAAGCGCATCGCGGCCCCGACCTGAGCCGGCTGCACGCCGTCGCGGCCCAACGCGACGTTGGCCTCGACCGAGCCCGCGAACACATGGGGCTTCTGGCCCATCCAGGCCATGCGCCGCCGCAGCGCGGTCGCCGTCCGGTCGGAGAGCAGGACGCCGCCCACCACGACCTGCCCCTGCCGGGCCGGCAGCAGACCTGCGATGAGGCTGAGCAGGGCCGTCTTGCCCGAGCCGCTGGCGCCCATCAGTGCCACATGCTCGCCCGCGGCGACGCGCAGGTCGCGGCCCTCGAAGACCGTGCCGCCGCCGGCATGGGCGAGGCGCACCCCGCGCAGCCGCACCGACGGCGGACCTTCGGCCGCGCCGCGCCCCTCGCCCGGCAGTCCGACATTTGCACCGAGGAGCTCGGTCTCGCCATGCTCCAGCCGGTCGAGCGCCGCGAGGGCCGCTTCGCCCGCCGCACGGTCGTGCCAGACGGCCGACAGCTCGCGCAAGGGCTCGAAGAAGGCCGGCGCCAGCAGCAGCACGAACAGGCCCTCGCCCAGGCTCAGACGCCGGCCCCAGGTGCCGAACTCGAAGGTGCCGAGCAGGTGGAAGCCGACATAGGCCGCAACCATCGCGACGCCCAGGGCGGAAAACAGCTCCAGCACTGCGGATGACAGGAAGGCGATGCGCAGCACCGCCATCGTGCGCCGGCGCAGCCCCTGCGCCGCCTCGCCCAACCGTAGCGCGGTGGCGTCGATGGCGCCGAGCGCGCGCAGACTGGCCAGGCCCCGCAGACGGTCGAGCAGGAAGGCGTGCATGCCGCCGGCCTCGACCATGTGCGCCTCGCTCGCCGCCCGGGCTTGCCAGCCCACGATGGCCATGAAGAGCGGGATCAGCGGCGCCGCCACCAGCAGGATCACCGCCGCGACCCACGAATAGAGCGCCACCAGCGGCAGGATCAGCAGCGGCACCACCGCCGCGCGCCAGCGCGCCGGGGCATAGCGAACCAGGTAGGGCACCACCGCCTCGGCCTGCTCCGCGATCGCACTGGCCGCCAGGCCAGAGGCCGGGCGCGCGCGGTCCAGTGGCGAATGCGCAGCGAGCGCGGCTGCAGCCTGCGTCCGCAGCGCCGACAGTGCGGCCCGCGCGGCGGAGAACACGCGGCGCATGCCCCAGGCTTCGCAGAGGGCACGCATCAGGCCCAGCAGCACGATGCCGAGCGCAGGCCACAACACCGCCGGCATGCCTTCGCCCCTCGCCAACCCGTCGACCGCCCAGGCCAGCAAGGCGGCTTGCGGCAGCCACAGCAAGGCCGCACCGCCCTGGACCAATCCGGCCACGCGCGGCATCGGGGGCAGGCGCTTCAGGCTCGAGGACGATGCTGGGGAATTCATGCCTTTGTTTCTTGTAATTTCAGTATTTCCTGAAATCTCGTGAAGTCTAAGGGATATCGCACCACCCTGCATTCTGTTGCGCCCAAGTCCCGGCGGGACGCTTTTCCGCGCAGCGGCCCGCACCCGCTAAGCTACAGCGCCAATGTGACCGCCCGCCGGAGCCCCCAATTGAAAGTTCTTTCCATCACGCCCACCTACTTTCCGCAGGTGGGAGGCATCGAGTCCGTGGTTCGCGAACTGGCCATGCGCACCTCGGGCCCGGGCGTGCAGGTCGACGTGGCACATGTCTCGGCCAAGCTGGCGGAACCCTCCGTGGACGAGGTGGACGGCCTGAAGGTGTACCGCGTGCCGGTCGCCGGCAACCGGCTCGCCGGCTATGCGCGCGACTTCGGCCGCTTGGCCGCGGGCTATGACCTGCTGCACGTACACGACCCGCAGTTGATGATGCTCACCGGCAACGTGCTGCTGCAATGCCGGCACATCCCCGCGGTACTGAGCACGCACGGCGGCTTCCGGCACACGACGCGGCACCGGGCGATCAAGTGGCTGCACGAGCGCCTGCTGATGCGCTCGCTGCTGCGGCACTACCGCAAGATCCTGGCGACCAGCGAATCGGACACCGCGTACTTCAGCCAGTTCTCGGACCGCGTCGAGAAGTGCGAGAACGGGATTGCCTATGCCAAGTTCCAGCAGGGCCGGCTGACCGGTACGCCCGATCCCGCGAAATGGATCTACTGGGGCCGCTGGTCGCGCAACAAGCGCATCGACGCGGTGATCCACACGGTCGCGATGGCCCGCGACCAAGGCATCGCAATCGATCTGCTGATTGCCGGGCCGGATTTCGACAACCTGCGCGAGTCGCTGCAGAACCAGATCAGCGCACTGAAGCTCGACGCATCGGTCCGACTGCATCCGTACATCGAGGATGCCGCGCTGATGCACGAACTGCAGCAGCGCACGGTGTTCGTCACCGGCAGCGAGTACGAGGGCTTCGGCGTCGGCATCCTCGAGGCCATGGCGGCCGGCAAGATCGTGCTGTGCCGCGACATCGCGCCGATCAATGGTTTCGTCGAGCGCGGCGTCAACGGCTATTTCCTGGACTTCGAGCGCAGTGCCGGCGACCTGGCCACGGTCCGCGAACTCACCGGTCTGGACGCCGCGCGCTGCGCAGCCATGTCGGAGGCCGCGCAGCGCGTGGCCAAGCGCTACGACTGGGACTCGGTGGCGCGGCAGTTTTCCGCGCACTATGCGCAGGCGCTGGCCGTCGGCGATTGAGCGGTTTCGCGTCGCCCACCGCGGATTCCAGGGACCAAGACGCCGCCTCAAGCTGCCGGCCCATCGCCCCGCCGAGCAGCGAGATGGGCAAGCGGGGCCAGGACGGATGCTCAGACGCTACAGCTTGGTAGCAAGAGTTCCTAGGGCTCTCACCCTGCCGATTTGTCCGCTAGCCAGCACAAGCTCGAGGGCTTTCTTCACCCATTCAGAGCGCGCCTGCCTGCCTGCAGGGATGAACAGCGGATCGTATGACTCACTCCACAAAATTCCCAACTGGAGGATCAGCGCCGACCAGCTTCGCGGCGCCTTCACGCAACTGCGCGAGCCATGCTCCCTGGGGAGAAGCATCAGGCAACATCGCTCGCGACATGGCCTGCAGGTAGTCGAAGGAGGTTGCCCCCAGCACCGGCTGCGACGCCGGTGGGATTATTTGATTCAACGCTAGAACATAGGGATCCTGGGAAAGCGGAACTGAGTACTTTGTTGACAACCACTCCCGCGTCAAGGCCCGGAACCTATCAGCCAGCGGCCCCGGTACGGCATCCACCTGACCGCCAGCGTGAGTCTGCACGATCAGCGACCCGGCCATTTCACCCGGGCCGGCCGTCGCATTCGAGAGTGCAAGGTTCGCGAATACTTGGTAGTCCGCTTCCTCAAGCATCGACAGGAATGCGAGGAGGATGTCGTCATCCTGGGTACGGTTGGACTGGTCGTTGACCAGAGAACTCAGCATTCCCCCAATGAAGCTCTCGGCCCTCCGGTTTCCCGGAGCCAGCGCCACACCCAAGACACCGCAGCGACGCATGGCGACCCGGGCTCCCTCACCGGAACCTGCGTCGAACGCGGCCACGAGCCGCTCGGTGATCCATTGGCGCAGGGCGGAGTCGAAGTCGATGACCTGCATGTCCAGTGGAGGCAGGAGCTCTCTGGCAGTTGCCAGTTCGCGGCCGTCCAGTTCGGCAAGCAAGGCCGAGAGCGATGTGGCACGCGCCGCACTATCCAAGCCCGCCCAGGCCGCCGTAAGCCGCTTGCGGAACTTGTCGGTGACCTTCTTCGCAAGAGCCGCCGTCGGATCGCCCGCTGCTTCGAGCTGAACGGCATATCCCTGGATTGCGCACAACGCCTGGATAGCGCGCGGTGTGGTCCAGTCGATGTGTGCACTGCGTTTGACTACTCCCGAGAACCCCCCAAAGAGATCGAGCGCAAGCCGCATCGCAGTGTGCGGAGACTCCATCATCATGAGCTCCAAGACATCCTTGACCGGTATGTCCGACTTCGTCGGGACGTTGT
The DNA here is from genome assembly GCF_001541225.1 of Variovorax sp. WDL1. GTDB lineage: Bacteria > Pseudomonadota > Gammaproteobacteria > Burkholderiales > Burkholderiaceae_C > Variovorax. Next base: position 63,396 of record NZ_LMTS01000236.1, read on the forward strand.
CAAGATGCAGGGCGCCGGAAGGAGCTACCGTCAGCCATCCACCCATCTTGAGGCTCGAAAGCCAATCTCACGCCGTCGTCGATATGGACTTGGCGCACGAACGACAATCGCCCCGCGGCGGCTTCGATACACGCGCATAGTTCTTCTCTCGTCATTTGAGCCTTCTTCAACCTGCGTCACGAATGGGTAACAGCAACGAAGGCGAGGTTCCGAGCAGCACAAGGATTGCTCAGGGAGGCACGACCCTCGTGCACTGCAAGCAGCGATTCAGCGTGTTTACGCCGAGCGGGCGCTACGTCGAAGCGCGAGTGACGACCGTGGCTCCTCGCTCCAGAGAGTGGTCGGGCAGGCCGCGGCCGCCGACGGGTTCGTTCACCGCCTCTTCAGGCCGAGGTGATCGCCCCGCAGGCGAGCAGCGCCGCGAACAGGGCCAGCACCCGGGGCCACGTGACCGGCCGCGATTCGACCCAGCGGTACAGCAAGGCCGCAGCGGCGATCGACAGCCCGAAGGCGGCGATGAGGCCGAGCAGACCGGTCCAGGGCCCGACGGGCGCCAGCCGAGCCACCACCGCGCTCACCAGCAACAGCACCGGGAAGTGGATCAGGAACAGCGAATACGAGATGCGCCCCAGCCGCAGCAACGGGGGCCATGCGCCCAGCGCCAGGCCCCCGCGGCGCTGCGCCACCACCAGCAGCAGCGCCGTGACCAACGCCGTGGCGATGCGGCTGCGCCAGTCGAGCGCCAGGGCCGCGGCACCGACCAGCACCAGCAGCGCCACCGCGAACCGCCAGGTGCTGCGCCGCGTGGCGCGGCCGATCCAGAACACCAGCATGCCCAGGCCGTAGGCGCCGAAGAAATAGAGCGCCGTATCGTCCAGCGCCGCGTTGCGGTTGAACACCGCGAGCGAGGCCACGGCGAGCATCAGCACCAGGGCCACCGCCAGCCAGCGCGAGCGCTCCGGGCCCAGTGACCAGCGGCGCTGCAGCAGTTCCGAGAGGCCGATGGCCGCCAGCGCCAGCACGAAGAGCTGGAAGTCGATCGCCACGTACCACACGCCGGTGGAGAGCGCCTCGTAGCCCAGCAGGTCCTGCAGCAGCAGCCCGTGCGCCACCAGCTGCGCCAGGCCGGGCGCCGCCGGCACGGCCTCGTCGAGGAGCCAGGGCCGCACCAGCGCGGCGGCAAGCACGCTGACGATGAGTGCCGCCAGGTAGGGCATGGCGAGCCGGCCGTAGCGCTGGAACACGCGCAGCATGGGGCGGTCGACCCGCAGCACGCCATCGGGCGCGAGGCTGCCCGCGGCCAGGAAACCCGCGAGCACCAGGAACACCTGCACGGCGAGGCGGCCGTTGTCGGCCAGCCATTCGAAAAGCGCCGGCGCCAGCGTGGAGGCACCGGCCGGCAACGGGCCGTAGCGCGCGAGGTGATGGCCGACGATCAGCGCGCAGGCGAGCCCCTTTGCCACGTCGAGCAGTGGCATG
>NZ_LMTS01000236.1:64912-68725 GCF_001541225.1 Variovorax sp. WDL1
GCGGCCGCAGGCACGGCGGCCGCGCGCGCAGCGGCCGGATCAGAAGGCAGGGCGCTGATCAGAGGGCAAGGCGCTGGCGCGCTTCCTGGTACTCGCGCTTGAGTTTCTCGATGAAGGCGGCAGCGGTGCCGACCTCGGTGACGGCACCGATGCCCTGCCCCGAGCCCCAGATGTCCTTCCAGGCCTTGGTCTTGCTGCCCTCGCCGCCCCCGAAGTTCATGGTCTTGAGGTCACCCTGCGGCAAGTTGGCCGGATCCATGCCCGCGGCCACGATGCTCGGCGCGAGGTAGTTCCCGTGCACGCCGGTAAAGAGGTTCGAATAGACGATGTCGTCGGAGTTGCCGTCGACGATGGCCTGCTTGTACTCGTCGCTCGCGCGCGCCTCCTGGGTTGCGATGAAGGCGGTGCCGATGTAGGCGAAGTCGGCGCCCATGGCCTGCGCCGCCAGCACCGCACCGCCGGTCGCGATCGCGCCCGACAGCGCAATGGGGCCGTCGAACCACTGGCGGATTTCCTGCACCAGTGCGAAGGGGCTCTTGATGCCGGCATGCCCACCGGCGCCGGCCGCGACCGCGATGATGCCGTCGGCGCCCTTCTCGATCGCCTTGCGCGCGAAGGCGTTGTTGATGACATCGTGCAGCGTCACGCCGCCGTAGCTGTGGACGGCGTCGTTGACGTCGGTGCGCGCGCCCAGTGAGGTGATGACGATCGGCACCTTGTACTTCACGACCATTTCCATGTCGTGTTCGAGCCGGTCGTTGCTCTTGTGGACGATCTGGTTGATCGCGAAAGGCGCGGCGGGCCGCTCCGGGTTCGCCTTGTCATGTGCCGCGAGTTCCTCGGTGATCTCGGCCAGCCAGTCCTCCAGCTGCGAGGCCGGGCGCGCATTGAGCGCGGGCATCGCCCCCACAACGCCAGCCTTGCATTGCGCGATCACGAGCTTTGGGTTGCTGATGATGAACAGTGGCGAGCCGATGATCGGCAGCGGGAGGTTGGCGAGTACGGGAGGGAGCTTGGACATGGTTCGGTCGTCTCTTGAGGGTTGTTGAAAGCGGGAGCGGACAGCCGGCTGTCCGATTCAGAAGGACTCGATCGCCAACGCGGTCACGCTCTCGGCGCCGTCGACGATGCTGTCGCGCAGCCCCGGTGCCTTGATGAGGATGTGCTCGGCATAGAAGCGGGCCGTGGCGATCTTGGCCTGCATGAAGGCGACGTCGTTGCCTGCCGCAAGCTGGTCCTCGGCCACCAGCAAGGAACGCGCGAGCTGCCAGCCTGCGACGAGGTTGCCCGCCAGCATCAGGTAGGGCACGCTGCCCGCGAACACCGCATTGGGCGAGGCCTTGGTCCGGCCGGCGACGAACTCGACCACGTCGACGAAAGCCTCGCGAGCAGCCTTCAGGCGCGTGGCCACCGAACGTGCCTCGGCAGTGTCGCGCTTCGCGAGCTCGGCCTCGGTCTTCCCGATCTGGGTCGCGACGGCCTTGGCGACCTGGCCGCCGTCGCGCGCGGTCTTGCGGCCGACGAGGTCGTTGGCCTGGATCGCGGTCGTGCCTTCGTAGATGGTGAGGATCTTGGCATCGCGCAGGTACTGCGCCGCGCCGGTCTCCTCGATAAAGCCCATGCCGCCGTGCACCTGCACGCCCAGCGACGCAACCTCCAGGCTCATCTCGGTGCTGTAGCCCTTGACCAGCGGCACCATGTACTCGTAGAAAGCCTGGTTCTGCTTGCGCGTCTCGGCATCGGGGTGGTGGTGCATCGCATCGTAGGCCGCCGCCGCGGTGGTGGCCATGGCGCGGCAGCCCTCGGTGTAGGCGCGCATCGTCATCAGCATGCGCTTGACGTCCGGGTGGTGAATGATGGGCGCGCTTGCATTCATCGAGCCGTCCACCGGGCGGCTCTGCACCCGGTCCTTCGCGTAGGCCACCGCCTGCTGGTAGGCGCGCTCGGCAATCGCAATGCCCTGCACACCGACCGCATAGCGCGCTGCATTCATCATGATGAACATGTACTCGAGGCCCCGGTTCTCCTGGCCGACGAGGTAGCCCACGGCGCCGGGTCCGGCGCTGTCTGCAATGCTCCCCGCCGTGCCGTCCCCGTATTGGAGGACTGCGGTCGGCGATGCCTTGATGCCCAGCTTGTGCTCGATGCTGACGCAGTGCACGTCGTTGCGCATACCGAGGGAACCATCCTGGTTGACCAGGAACTTCGGCACCACGAACAGGCTGATGCCCTTCACGCCCTCGGGCGCGCCGGTCACGCGCGCGAGCACGAGGTGCACGATGTTCTCCGCCATGTCGTGCTCGCCGTAGGTGATGAAGATCTTGGTGCCGAAGATCTTGTAGCTGCCATCGGGTTGCGGCTCGGCGCGGCTGCGCACCATCGCGAGGTCGCTGCCGGCCTGCGGCTCGGTCAGGTTCATGGTGCCGGTCCATTGGCCGCTCACCAGCTTCTCGAGATACGCGGCCTTCAGCTCGTCAGAACCGGCGGTGAGCAGCGCCTCGATGGCGCCATCGCTCAGGAGCGGGCACAGCGCGAAGCTCATGTTGGCGGAGTTGAGCATCTCGCTGCAGGCCGCGCCGATGGTCTTGGGCAGCCCCTGGCCACCGAACTCGGCCGGGTGCTGCAGCCCCTGCCAGCCGCCCGCCACGTACTGCGCGAAGGCCTCCTTGAAACCGGGCGTCGTCGCGACCTTGCCGTCCGCGAAGGACGAGGGATGCCTGTCGCCCGCCACGTTGAGGGGCGCGATCACGTCCTGGTTGAAGCGCGCGCACTCCTCGAGCACGGCTTGCGCGGTCTCGACGCCGGCGTCCTCGAGGCCTGGCATCTTCGCGACCTGCGCGATGTCGGCGAGATGCTCGATGTCGAAGAGCATGTCCTTGACGGGGGCGATGTAGCTCATGGCTGTCTCCAATGCAGCGGATATGAAAAGGGCATCGCGAACGATGCCCTGTTTGCGTCGACAGTCGGTGTGTCGAAGGTGCTCAGAGTGCCTTGACCAGTTCCGGCACCGCCGTGAACAGGTCCGCCTCGAGGCCGTAGTCGGCCACGCTGAAGATCGGTGCTTCCGGATCCTTGTTGATCGCCACGATCACCTTCGAGTCCTTCATGCCCGCCAGGTGCTGGATCGCGCCCGAGATGCCGCAGGCGATGTAGAGCTGCGGCGCCACGATCTTGCCGGTCTGGCCCACCTGCCAGTCGTTGGGCGCGTAGCCCGCGTCCACGGCGGCGCGGCTGGCACCGAGACCCGCGTTGAGCTTGTCGGCCAGAGGCGCCATCACCTCGGTGAACTTCTCGGCGCTGCCCAGGGCACGGCCACCGGACACGATGATCTTGGCGGCCGTCAGCTCCGGACGCTCGCTCTTGGTGACTTCGCGCCCGACAAAGCTGCTCTTGCCGCTGTCGGCCACGCCCTCGGCGTTCTCCACCGGCGCGCTGCCACCCGTGGCGGCGGCTGCATCGAAGCCGGTGGTCCGCACGGTGACGACCTTGATCGCATCGCTGCTCTGCACCGTGGCGATGGCATTGCCCGCGTAGATCGCGCGTTCGAAAGTGTCGGGGCTGTCGACCTTCGTGATGTCGCTGATCTGCGCCACATCCAGCTTGGCTGCGACACGGGGTGCGACGTTCTTGCCGTTGGCGGTGGCCGGGAACAGGATGTGGCTGTAGTTCTGGGCAATCGCCAGGACTTGCGCTGCGACGTTCTCCGCAAGGTTCTCGGCGAGGCTCGGGCTGTCGGCGGCAATCACCTTGGCCACGCCGGCGATCTTGGCGGCCGCGGCCGCCGCTTCGGCGGCATTGGCACCGGCCACCAGC
>NZ_LMTS01000236.1:68754-72664 GCF_001541225.1 Variovorax sp. WDL1
TGCACGTCGCCGCTCTGGCAGGCGATGCCGGCGGTCACGGTGTTCAGGGTTGCCGGCTTGACGGTGGCGTGGTCGTGTTCTGCAATAACGAGTACGGTCATGTCGATTCTTCCTTGTTCCGGCCTCAGATCACCTTGGCTTCGTTCTTGAGCTTGTCCACCAGCGTGGCGACATCGGGCACCTTGATGCCGGCGCCGCGCTTCGGGGGCTCGACCACCTTGAGGGTCTTCAGGCGCGGCTTGACGTCCACGCCCAGGTCCTCGGGCTTGACGGTGTCGAGCTGCTTCTTCTTGGCCTTCATGATGTTGGGCAAGGTGACGTAGCGCGGCTCGTTCAGGCGCAGGTCGGTGGTGATGACCGCGGGCAGCGTGAGGGAGATTGTCTCCAGGCCGCCGTCGACCTCGCGAGTGACGTTGACCTTGTCACCGGACACTTCCACCTTCGATGCGAAGGTGGCCTGGGGCAGATCCGCCAACGCGGCGAGCATCTGGCCGGTCTGGTTGGCATCGTCGTCGATGGCCTGCTTGCCGAGGATGATCAGCTGGGGAGCTTCCTTGTCGACCAGGGCCTTGAGCAGCTTGGCCACGGCCAGGGGCTGGAGTTCTTCGGAGGTCTCGACCAGGATGCCGCGGTCGGCGCCGATGGCCATGGCGGTGCGCAGGGTCTCCTGGCACTTGGCATCGCCGCAGGACACGGCAATGATCTCGGTGGCCACGCCCTTCTCCTTGAGCCTCACCGCTTCTTCGACGGCGATCTCGTCGAAGGGGTTCATGCTCATCTTGACGTTGGCGATATCGACACCGGTGCCGTCGCTCTTGACGCGCACTTTGACGTTGTAGTCGACGACCCGCTTGACGGGGACCAGGACCTTCATTGGCTTGACTCCATTGAATTGCGAAACCGGGGGTGCAGAGGAACCGAAGATTTTAGGCGCCGGCCTCCGCGCGAGCTGTTCATTTCAATCACCGGGCGCCGCAGCGCAAGAAAAAGAACGATCGTGCTTTTTTGCAGCAATTATAGGCGAGCCTCGTTGGCAGAGGGCACTCCAGGTGGTAACGATTCGACGCGCACCACGCGCTGCGGATAGGGAATGTCGATCCCCGCCTTGCGCAGGCCATCGAGGATGGCGATGTTGATGGGCGAGCGCACGTTGTCCTTCCCCTTGTCGGGATCGGCGATCCAGAAATTGAGCGTGAACTCCAGCCCGTCGGGCGCGAAGCTCGTGAGGAAGGCCACAGGCGCGGGATCGCGCAGCACGCGCGGCTGCGCGGCGGCTGCCTCGCACAGGATCGCCTGTACCTGCGCGGCGTCGCTGTCGTAGCCGACGACGATGCTGGTTGTGAGGTTGAACTTGAGGTCGGACACCGACAGGTTCTCGACCCGGCTCGTGATCAGCGACTCGTTGGGCACGATCGACTCGCGCCCATTGCCCTGCCGCACCAGCGTGTAGCGGGTCTTGATGTCTGTGATGCGCCCCTCGAAGCCGTCGACCTTGACGTTGTCGCCGATGCGGATCGAGCGCTCCAGCAGGATCACGAAGCCGCTCACATAGTTGGCCGCGAGCTTCTGCAGCCCGAAGCCCAGGCCGACGCCCACGGCGCCGCCCAGCACGGAGAGCGCGGTCAGGTCCACGCCGACCGCCGACAGCGCGAACAGCAGGCCGATCAACAGCAGGAAGGCACGGATGGCGTTCGAGGCCACCTTTCGCATCGACAGGTCTGTCACCGCCGTGCGCAGGACGCGCTTCTCGAGGGTGGACGCGATCCACAGCGAGATCACCAGCACCACGCCCGCCGACAGCACGCCTTCGAGAATGGTGCGCAGGCTGACCTGGTTCTTGCCGAACGACAGCGTGATGCCGTCGAGCTCGGCCAGCACCGCAGGCAGCAGGCCGACGATCCACAGCACCGCGGCGACCCAGGCCAGCCACGAGACGGTGCGCTCGACCAGCCGAACCAGCGCCGAGCTCGGGAACACGGCCCGCAGCACACGCGCGACCAGGCGGATCGCAGCCAGCGACAGGAACACCGACACCGCGATGCGCAGCACCAGCACCGGCTGGAAATCGAGCATGAAGCGGCGCGCGAGATCGGTCAGGAGCAGCGCCAGCAGCGGGAACAGCAGGCCGTCGAAGGTGCGTTCGCCGAACCAGATCGAGTCCTTGGGCTGGTCGCGGCCGAACCAGCGGCAGAGGCCCCAGGCCAGTGCCACGCACGCCAACAGCGCGGCAATCTCTACCCAGAGGGTCCCCGCATGAATCTGGCTGAGCCGCTGGCGGAAGTCGTCCAGGGTCATCGGCCTACAGGTCCGCCAGCACCCGCACGTGCGCCTCGACGCTGGCGGCCAGCGCGTCGAGGTTGTAGCCGCCTTCCAGCATGGAGACGATGCGCCCCCCTGCATGGCGCCGCGCCACGTCGCGGATGCGCCCGGTGATCCAGGCGAAGTCGTTCTCGTTGAGCCGCAGCTGCCCCAGGTCGTCGTCGCGGTGTGCGTCGAAGCCCGCGCTCACGAAGATCATCTGCGGCCGGAATTCCTCGAGCCGCGGCATCCAGCAAGCCTCGATCAGCTCGCGCACATCCATGCCCTTGGTGTAGGCCGGGACCGGCAGGTTGAGCATGTTGGATGCCGGGTGGTCGGCTCCGCTGAACGGATAGAAGGGGTGCTGGAAGATGCCCACCATCAGCACCCGGGGATCGTCGCTGAAGATGTCCTCGGTCCCGTTGCCGTGGTGGACGTCGAAGTCGACGATCGCGACACGCTCCAGGCCATGCATCTCGATCGCATGGCGCACGCCGACCGCGACGTTGTTGATGAAGCAGAAGCCCATGGCCTTGTCGTGGCAGGCATGGTGGCCCGGCGGGCGCACGGCGCAGAAGGCGTTGTCGAGTGCGCCCGAGATCACCGCGTCGGTCGCGGCGATGGCCGCGCCGGCCGCGCGTCGCGCCGCCAGCATGGTGAAGCGCATGAGCGCGGTGTCGGGGTCGAGCTGCGCATGGCGGGGGCCGCCGGCCGGCTCGTCGGCGACCAGCCTCTGGTTGAGGGCCTCCAGGTGCTCGATGTGTTCGACGTCATGGGCCCGCGTGATCTGCGGCAAGGTCGCCAGCGGCACGTCGCCACGTTCGAGGGCATCGGCCACGCCGGTCAGGAGCAGGCGGTCCTCGATGGCGTCGAGCCGCTGCGGGCATTCGGGATGGCCCGCGCCCATGTCATGCTTCCAGCAGTCGCGGTGTGTGAAGTAGCCGGTTTTGCCCATGATCGACTCGCGTCGTAAGCCTCACCCGGCATGGGGCCGCAGGCTTACGGTATTGTTTGCATATGGATACAAAAATGGACGTTGCCGCGAAGCTCGCCAGTTTGCTCGGCCAGCTTAACACGGTGATCGTGGGCAAAGAGGCGCAGGTGCGCGATTGCGTGGCCTGCCTGCTGGCCGGCGGACACCTGTTGATCGAGGATGTGCCGGGGGTCGGCAAGACCACCCTCGCCCACGCGCTCTCGCACACCTTCGGGCTGCAGTTCTCGCGCGTCCAGTTCACGGCCGACCTGATGCCGGGCGACCTGTCGGGCGTCGCCATCTACGACCGCGGCCAGCAGGCCTTCGTCTTCCACCCCGGGCCGATCTTCGCGCAGGTGCTGCTGGCCGACGAGATCAACCGCGCCAGTCCCAAGACACAAAGCGCGCTGCTCGAGGCGATGGAAGAGAAGCAGGTGACGGTGGAAGGCGAGACACGCCCTCTTCCCAGCCCGTTTTTCGTGATTGCGACGCAGAATCCGCACGACCAGCTGGGCACCTTCGCGCTGCCCGAATCGCAGCTCGACCGCTTCCTGATGCGCATCTCGCTGGGCTACCCCGACCGCGCGGCCGAGCGCGAGCTGCTGGCGGGCGCCGATCGCCGCGAGATGCTGGCCGGCC
>NZ_LMTS01000236.1:72697-80176 GCF_001541225.1 Variovorax sp. WDL1
TGCCTGCCCTGCTGACTGCCGGCGAGCTCACCGCGCTGCAGCAGCGCGTGCTGCAGGTGCATGCGGCCGAGCCGCTGCTGAACTATGTGCAGGACCTGATCGCCGCGACCCGCTCTGGCCGCTGGTTCCTGCAGGGCCTGTCGCCGCGCGCCGGCATCGCGGTACTGCGCGCTGCCAAGGCCCAGGCGCTGCTGGACAACCGCGACTACGTGGCGCCCGACGACGTGCAGGCCGTGCTGCCGCAGACGATCGCACATCGGCTCACGCCCGTCGGCGACGCCGGGCGCGGCGCTACCGAGCAGGTGCGCGCGATGATCGCCGCCGTTCTCCTGCCGTGAACCCGGCTGCGCGCCTCTTCGGCCCGGTCCGTTCGCGCATCGACGGCTGGTTCCTGTCGCGCCGGCCGCCCTCCGACACGCTGGCGCTCAGCCAGCGCAATGTCTACATCGTCCCCACCGCCGCGGGCTGGATGCTGGCCGCGACGCTGCTGCTGCTGCTGATCGGCTCGATCAACTACCAGCTCAACCTGGGCTACCTGCTGACCTTCCTGCTGGCCGGCAGCGTGGCGGTCGGCATGCACGTGGGCCACGGCACGCTGCGCGGGCTGGAGCTGCGCCTGATGGCGCCCGATCCGCAGTTCGCAGGCGCCGCGGCCGTGCTGCGCGTGGTACTGCACAACGCGCGCCCCAGTACGCGCTACGGCATCGGGCTGGCCGTACGCCACAGCGGGCAATGGGCGTGGAGCGATGTGCCCGCGGAGGGCAGCTCCACCGTCGAGGTGGCATTCCAGCCCGATCGCCGCGGGCTTCATCCTGTCCCCACGCTCACCGCCGAAACCCGCTTCCCGCTCGGCACCTTCCGCGTCTGGACCGTGTGGCGGCCGGCTTCGCAGGTGCTGGTCTATCCCGCGCCCGAGCCGCACCCGCCGCCGCTGCCGCCGGGCGAACCGCTGGCCGGCCAGGCCGCCGCCTCCGCGCTGCGCGCCAGCGTGGCCGGCGAGTACGACGGCGTGCGCGCCTACCGGCGCGGCGATCCCCTGAAGCTCGTGGTCTGGAAGCGGGCGGCGCAGGCGCAGGCAACGGGGTCGGAAGACCTTGTGAGCCGCGATACGCAGCAGGCGCAGCGGCACGAACTCTGGCTGGATGCCCAGGCGACGGGGCTGGCGGATCTGGAAGGCCGCCTGTCGCGGCTCTGCGCATGGGTGCTGATGGCCGACCGGCTCGGCGCGGACTACGGCTTGCGCGTCGCCGGGCGGACGGTCGCGCCGTCGCAGGGCGAAGCGCACAGGCGACGCTGCCTCGAAACCCTGGCGCTCTGTTGAAGACATGAAGCTCGCAGCCAGGCTCCAGTCGCTCCCCCGCGAAGCCAGGGACACGCTCTTCCTGCTGGGCGTGATCGCCCTCATCCTCCTGCCCCAGCTGCGCAACATCCCCTGGTGGTGCAGCACCCTCGCCGCCGTGGTGCTGCTCTGGCGCGGCAGCCTGGCGGTGCAGGCCCGCCCGCTGCCCAGCAAGTGGTGGCGCGCCGGCCTGCTCGCGGTCACGCTGCTCGCCACCTATGCCACCTACCGCACCCTCCTGGGTCGCGACGCGGGTGTCACGCTCATCGTGATCCTGCTGGCGCTCAAGACCCTCGAGCTGCGGGCGCGCCGCGATGCGTTCGTGGTCTTCTTCCTGGGCTTCTTCACGATGCTCACGAACTTCTTCTACTCGCAGTCGCTGCTGACGGCCTTCGCCATGCTGCTGGCGCTGCTGGGCCTGCTGACCGCGCTGGTCAATGCCCACATGCCGGTCGGCCGGCCCCCGCTGATCCAGGCGGCGCGCACCGCCGGGTGGATGGCCTTGCTCGGCGCGCCGATCATGCTGGTGCTGTTCCTGCTCTTCCCGCGAATGGCGCCGCTGTGGGGCACGCCCAGCGATGCCATGGCGGGACGCAGCGGCCTGTCGAACACGATGCGCGTGGGCAGCATGGCGCGGCTCGCGCTCGACGACGGGATCGCCGCGCGCGTCAAGTTCGACGGCGACCGTGTACCGGCGCAGCGCGACCTGTACTTCCGTGGTCCGGTGCTGTCGCGCTTCGACGGCCGGGAATGGACGGCCTCGCCGCTGCTCACGCGCGGCACCCAGAACGTGCGCGTGCAGGGCCAGCCCATCGGCTACCAGGTCACGCTGGAGCCGAGCAACCGGCCCTGGCTGCTGACGCTCGATGCCACGCCGCAAAAGCCCGAGCTGCCCGGCTACGAGCTCTTCGGCACGGCCGACCTGCAGTGGCTGGCGAACCGGCCGATCAGCGACCTGGTGCGCTACCGCGCCGAGAGCTACACGCAGTTCCAGAGCGGCCCGCAGCGCCGCAGCCTCGCCCTGCGTCCCTACGTGGCGCTGCCTGCAGGCTCCAACCCGCGCACCGTCGCGCTGGCGGCGCAGATGAAGAGCGACCCCGCCCTGGCGGGCGCGAACACCAGCGCCTTCGTGCAGGCCGCCCTGCGGCGGCTGCGCACCGGCGGCTACAGCTACACGCTGGAGCCCGGCGTCTACGGCGACGAGACCGCGGACGAATTCTGGTTCGACAGGAAGGCCGGCTTCTGCGAGCACATCGCCTCGGCCTTCGTGGTGCTGATGCGCGCGCTCGACATCCCGGCACGCATCGTGACTGGCTACCAGGGCGGCGAGATCAACGGCGTCGACAACTACTGGACCCTGCGCCACAGCGACGCCCATGCCTGGGCCGAGGTGTGGGAGGAGAACACGGGCTGGGTGCGCGTCGACCCGACCGGCGCCATCTCGCCCGACCGCGTCGGCCAGTTCCAGCGCCTCGTCCCGCAGCCGGGCCTGTTCGCCGGCGCGGTGGGCGCCATGAGCCCGACCCTGGCCCAGAACCTCCGCGCAGCCTGGGAGGCGCTCAACAATGGCTGGAACCAGTGGGTGCTCAGCTACACCCAGAGCCGCCAGCTCGACCTGCTGAAACAACTGGGCTTCGACGCGCCGAGTCTGCAGGACCTCGCGACCGTGCTGCTGGCGCTGCTGGTCATGGCCAGCCTCGGTGGGGCCGGCTGGACCCTGTGGGAGCGCAGCCGCCACGACCCTTGGCTGAGGCTGCTGGGCCAGGCACGCACGCGCCTTGCGCAGGCCGGTATCGAACTGCCCGAAGGCACGCCGCCCCGCGAAATGGCGAAGCGGCTCGCCGAGCGCTTCGGCAACGGCTCGCAGGCCGCACAGGACTGGCTGTTGCGGCTCGAGGCGCAGCGCTATGCTGCCGCCGCACCCGGCCTCACGGTGCCCGCCCTGCGCGCCGAATTCCGGCATCTCGCCTGGCCGCGCTGAAACCACTTGTGTCGCGCGCGGGGGACCTTGTGCACGGGCTGCACAATCGGAACCCATGCGACGCCTTCTCCCGACCGCTTTCTCGCTGGCCCTCGTCCTGCTGGGCGCCGCCCCCCTCTCCCTTCCCGCCTCCGCCCAGAAAGTGGTGCGCGGCGAAACACCGTACGCCGCGCGCCCCGACGCGATGCAGTTTGCCGACGACGTGGCTGCGCGGCGCAACCTCGACCGCGCCTGGGTGCGCACCACCATCGGCAACGCACGCTTCCTGCCCAACGTGCCGCGCCTGATGGTGCCGGCGCCTCGCGGCACGGCGAAGAACTGGCGCGTCTACCGCAGCCGCTTCATCGACCCGGTACGCATCGCCGCCGGCGTGCGCTTCTGGCGTGCCAATGAAGCGACGCTGGCGCGGGCCGAGGCAGAGTACGGCGTTCCGGCCGAGATCATCGTAGGCATCGTCGGTGTCGAAACCATCTATGGCCGCAACATGGGCAACTTCCGCGTGATCGATGCGCTGGCCACGCTGGCCTTCGATTTCCCGCAGGCGCATCCGCGCGCGGCCGAGCGCCAGGCCTTCTTCCGCGGCGAGCTCGAGAGCTTCCTCAGCACCGAGAGCCGCACCGCCGAAGATCCGATGGTGCCCGTGGGCAGCTACGCCGGCGCGATGGGCATGCCCCAGTTCATGCCCAGCAGCATTGCCAAGTACGCGATCGACTTCGATGGCGACGGCCGCATCGACCTTGTCAACAACCCGGCCGATGTGATCGGCTCGGTGGCCAGCTACTTCAAGGCCTTCGGCTGGCAGCCCGGCATGCCGCCGATCTACCCGGTGAGCTTCGACCCGGCGCGGCTCAAGAAAGACGTGCTGCTGGCGCCGGACATCCTGCCCACCTTCAGCGCCGACGCCTTCGTCGCCGGCGGCGCGGTGCTCGAGGGCGAGGCGCTGCGGCACAAGGGCCTGCTTGCGCTGATCGAGCTGCAGAACGGCGACGATGCGCCCACCTACGTGGCAGGCACGAAGAACTTCTATGTCATCACGCGCTACAACTGGAGCAGCTACTACGCGATGTCGGTGATCGAGCTCGGGCGCGAGGTCCACGCCGCCATGGAGAACTGATGCAAGCCGATGCGCGCCGCGCCGCATGGGCCGACGCCTGGGACGCGCTCGGCGTGGAAGCGCCCGGGGCCGCGCTCCTCGATGCGCTGCTCGCACACTACGGCGAGCCGCATCGCGCCTACCACACGCTGCAGCACCTGGACGAATGCCTCGAGGGCCTCGCGCTCGAGCGCAGCCATGCGAAGCGTCCGGCCGAGATCGCGCTGGCGCTCTGGTTCCACGATGCGATCTACGACGTCCACCGCCACGACAACGAGGAGCGCAGCGCCGACTGGGCGCAGCAGGCGCTGCGTGATGCAGGCGCGGACGCGGATGCGGCGCAGCGTGTGCACGCCCTCGTGATCGCCACGCGCCACCAGGCGCAGCCCGAAGAAGCCGATGCACAGCTGCTGGTCGACCTGGATCTCTCGATCCTCGGCGCACTGGCACCGCGCTTCGCCGAGTACGAGCAGCAGATCCGCATCGAATACGCGCACGTGCCGCCCGAGGTCTTCGAGCCCCGGCGGCGCCAGATCCTCGGCAGCTTCCTGGCGCGAGACCCGCTCTATCTCACGCCGTCGATCCGCGCGCGGCTCGAAGTCCAGGCCCGCTTCAATTTGCGGCGCGCGATCGCCTGATCAGGTGCCGAAGCCTCCGCGCGCCACGACCTGGCCGGCGCGATCCACCACCACGGCCTCCCCCATGGCTATCGACTCGCCGGTGAAAGCCGTGATGTTCACCTGGTGCGTGACCCATACCTCGAAGGCGCCGGCCGGAATGCGCGCCAGGCCATCCAGAAGGAGCTTCCGGTTGTCGGGCGCGACCTGCGCATTGCGGAATGTCGAGTTGAGCGGCGCCCACGGCTCGTGCGCCCCGAAGGCCAGGTCGGCCGTGTCCTTGCAGCGGCACCACGCGCTGGTGCGCACCGAGCGCGGCCGAAGGCCGCGGCTGCGGAACCATTCACCGGCAGCGCGGGCCTGCGCCCGGCCTGCATCGCTCAGATTGCGCTGGGTGCCGCACTGATCCAGCTTGAAGCCGGCCGGATCGCCGACGCCCGGTGTGGTCTGCGCATGCCGCCACAGCAGTGCACAGCGACCGGCGCGCAGACGCTCGGCCATCGCATCTTCGCCCTGCTGCGCATGGGCGCTGCCGAGCAGGGCCGCAGGCAGCAGGATGAATTCGCGTCGTCCGAGCATGGCGCAAGGCTAGCAAAGCCGCCGACCCCAAAGCAAAAAGGGCTGCTGTGCCCGCGGCACCGCAGCCCTTGCAGGGACGCCCGGACGCTCAGCGTGCCTTGCCTTCCTTCCACGCCGTCAGCAGCTTGTCGTAGTCGATGGTCTCGCCCTTGGGCTTCTCGTTGGCCAGCTTCTTCCACGGCGCGTGCTGCTCGCTCAGCCACTTGTTGGGATCGCCCTTGGCGTTGAGCTTGGGCGCGCACTTGGCCATGCCGGCGCGCTGCAGGCGGGCCATCACGTTGTCCATCTCGTCGGCCAGGTTGTCCATCGCCTTCTGCGGGGTCTTCTCGCCCGTCACCGCCTCGGCCACGTTCTTCCACCACAGCTGCGCCAGCTTGGGATAGTCGGGCACGTTGGTGCCGGTGGGCGACCAGGCCACGCGCGCAGGGCTGCGGTAGAACTCGACCAGGCCGCCCAGCTTGGGCGCCATGTCGGTCATGGCCTTGGACTGGATGTCGGACTCGCGGATCGGCGTCAGGCCGACGATGGTCTTCTTCAGCGAGGTGGTCTTGGCGGTGATGAACTGCGCATAGAGCCACGCGGCCGCAGTGCGGTTCTCGTCGTGGGCGGCGAAGAAGGTCCACGAGCCCACGTCCTGGTAGCCGTTCTGCATGCCCTGCTTCCAGTACGGGCCGTTCGGGCCTGGCGCCATGCGCCACTTGGGCGTGCCGTCGGCGTTGACCACGGGCAGCCCCGGCTTGGTCATGTCGGCGGTGAAGGCGGTGTACCAGAAGATCTGCTGCGCGATCTGGCCTTGCGCCGGCACCGGGCCGGCCTCGCCGAAAGTCATGCCGGTGGCTTCGCGCGGCGCGTACTTCTTCATCCAGTCGACGTACTTGGTCAGCGCGTAGACCGCCGCCGGCGAATTGGTCGCGCCGCCGCGCGACACACTGGCGCCCACCGGCGTGCACTTGTCGTCGGCCACGCGGATGCCCCATTCATCGATCGGCAGCCCGTTGGGCGCGCCGACGTCGGCGGTGCCGGCCATCGACAGCCAGGCATCGGTGAAGCGCCAGCCCAGGGACGGGTCCTTCTTGCCGTAGTCCATGTGGCCGTAGATCGGCTTGCCGTCGATGGTCTTCACGTCGACGCTGAAGAACTCGGCGATGTCCTCGTAGGCGCTCCAGTTGAGCGGCACGCCCAGGTCGTAGCCGTACTTGGCCTTGAACTTTTCCTTCAGGTCCGGGCGCGCGAACAGGTCGGCGCGGAACCAGTACAGGTTGGCAAACTGCTGATCGGGCAGCTGGTAGAGCTTGCCGTCGGGCGCGGTGGTGAACTTGGTGCCGATGAAGTCCTTCAGGTCCAGCCCGGGATTGGTGTATTCCTTGCCCTTGCCGGCCATGTAGTCGGTCAGGTTCATGACCTTGCCGTAGCGGTAGTGCGTGCCGATCAGGTCGGAGTCGGAGATCCAGCCGTCGTAGATCGACTTGCCCGATTGCATCGACGTCTGCAGCTTCTCGACCACGTCGCCTTCCTGGATCAGGTCGTGCTTGACCTTGATGCCGGTGATCTCCTCGAAGGCCCTGGCCAGCGTCTTGGACTCGTACTCGTGCGTGGTGATCGTTTCCGACACCACCGAGATCTCGCGCACCCCCTTGGCCTGCAGCTTCTTCGCGGCGTCGATGAACCATTTCATCTCCGCGGTCTGCTGGTCCTTGCTCAGGGTCGACGGCTGGAATTCGCTGTCGATCCACTTCTTGGCCTCGGCTTCGCCGGCCGAGGCGCCCTGCATGGCGAGCGCTGCCGCTGCCAGTGCCAGCGCTGTGTGGCGAATCTTCATGAATGTCTCCTCTAGGGAGATGCTGATCAATGAACGACGCCGTAGGATCTG
>NZ_LMTS01000258.1 GCF_001541225.1 Variovorax sp. WDL1
TCCTAAGCCGCATTCAAGATGGGATTGCCGGACGCATACCCTGCAACGGCAACGCCTATATCTTCCGGCGGCACGCTGCGCCAGCGGCCCAGTTCGTCATGCACCAATGGGTGATCCAGACCCAGCAACTCCACGTCATCGCGACTGGTAGCGGTCTCACGTTCCAGGGTAAAGCGCGCACGGCGCGCGCCATCGGGACCAAATAGGTCATAGGTCGCATCGTCCACCTTTGTCAGGCGTTGCTGGCGGTCCGCAACCGCCGCCGACAGGAACCGCACCAGGCGGTCCAGGCTAGACGACACATCAGAGAAGGGCTTGTAATCGTCGAGACTGAAGCCGTCGAGGTCCTGGAACAGGTCAAACACCACCTGTCGCGCTTCGCGGGAGTTGGTCAGCGCCGCTTCGAGTTCGACTTGTGTTCGCTTGAGTTCGGGGTCGGACAGCGCCTCTTGATATAGACGGTCGTAGTTCAGCCGTTCGGACAACTGCCCTAGAACTTGCGCGCGCAGGTCTTCGGCAATGTTGCCCTGATCATCGACCTTGCCGACAGCGCGGGCGATCTCCGTCAGCTTTTCATCGAGCAGCAGGAAGATGCGGCCTTCGATAGTGTCCGAGAGCACCAGGTTGTAAACCTGCGCGGTGTGGCTCTGTCCGTAGCGATGAATGCGCCCGATGCGCTGCTCCACGTCCATGGGGTTCCATGGCAGGTCGAAATTGAAGAGGATGCGCGCGAACTGCAGGTTGATGCCTTCGCGGCCCGCCGCCGTGCAGACAAGCACACGCGGGCCATCCTTCAGCCGGAAACGGCGCTCTGCAGCTACCTTCGCCCCGTGGTCACCGCCGCGCAGCACAGCCACGCCCTGGCCGGGGAAGGCCTGTTCAATCTCGCGGGCAATCACATCCACGGTACCAAGGTAGGTCGCGAAGATCACGATCTTCTCGTTCGGGTTCTGCCGCCAGAGGGTTCCCAAACCATCGAGCAGCTTCTGAACCTTGGTCTCACGCTGCGGTGGGAAGACACCGAGCAGATCGCCAATGCGAAGGCGTTCTTCCGGCAAGTGCAGTTCCACGACAGCCGCGGCAGCTTCTTCGGCGTGGGCAGAGGAGTATTCGCTGCCGTAAGGATCGGAGGCCATCTCCAAGGCCTCCTCGTCGAGCCGTTTCACCAGGCGGTGCTTCAATTCAGCCAGTACGCGGTCTGCTTCACTGCGGCCAACGCTGTCGTGCGCCAGGCCGTACTCTTCGTGAATCAGCACCCGCGCCTCGGTCATCAGGCGCTCCCGGGCTTCGATGTCCATTTCCTTGTCGCGCAGCAAGGCTTCATGCAGCGTCAACATCAACAAGCGCCGCTTGAGCGTACGGCGCACGGCTGCAAAGCTCGATGCCGCAATCTTTTGGAAGATCGCCATCAGGAAGCCGAGTGCACGCCCTTGGTTCCCCTGACGGCGCGCAAGATCGAAACCGTCTTCCAGATACTCGCGCAGTTTCTCGTAGAACAGCCGCTCATCCTGATTCATCAAGAAGGATTCGGTGTGAACCCAGCGGCGTGCGAAGAGCGGTGAGCCGTCCGGCTGACAGGCATCGGCCTTGGTGCGGCGGAACATCACTGTGTTGAGCCGGTGCCGGTTCTCCACCATTTCCTCAGGACTGCGGAACAAGGTCGGGTTCAGCAGTTGAACGAGCATCCAGAACTGGAAGTGATTGCCCTGGTGCGGCGTGGCGGACAGCAGCATCAGATCGCGTGCGTGATCTTTCAGTGCCTCCGCCAGCTTGTAGTTCTCCGTCTTCCTCACTTTGCCGCCCGTGCGGTAGGCGGTCAGGTGATGGGCCTCATCGAACACCACCAAATCCCAGCGTGGCGCATCCAGCAGGCGCTTGATACGCGCGGGGCGCTTCAACGTGTCGATGCTGGCAATCAAGCGGTCGTGCTTGGCGAAGGCATTGGTCTTGCGGTCGGTAATGTCGCCTTCTGAGCCGAACACCTCGAAGCCGAGGTTGAAGACCTCGTTCAACTCCCGGTGCCAGTTATTCACCAGTCCTGCGGGGACCACCATCAATGCGCGATTCAGCTCCCCGCGGCTGGCCAGCTCGCGCAGGATCAATGCGGTCTCGATGGTCTTGCCGAGGCCCACTTCGTCGGCAATCAGGTAGCGCCGAGGGGATGCGGTGGCGATGCGATGCGTGAGGACCACCTGGTGAGGCAGCAAATCAATCCTGGCTGATGTGAGCGCCGAGGCGCTTTCCATCACCGGCAAGGCGTGGGCTTCATAGGAAAGCCATGCCCTGCGCGTGCGCTCTGCGCCGCCATCAACGCCGCGCAGAATGCGCTCGGTGCGCGTAACTTCCCGGCGCACGGAAACGGCGGGTACACGGCGCTCCCCTACACCGAAAAACGCGCGCAGATACCCGTCGCTTGCGCCGTCAAGCACAACACCTTGACCGTACTCATGGTGATTGATGCGTTCGCCTGGCTGGAATTGAATCTCTGCTTCCACGTTCTGGCCTCACGTAATCCGAAGATGGAACAAGCCAGCGGGCTTGCTACCGTCACGGAGCAGGATTTCCTGCGGATACTCGTGGGCCTCACCCCAGAGGATACGTCCGAAGTCGATCTGATTCTGTCCATGCGGCGCGGCACATAGCCAACTCACCGCATCAGTGGAAGCCTGCACCTTGAGGCGGCTGTGGCCTGTTGGCAACCAGAAAACCAAAGACGCCTCGCCTTCATACTCATCCTGAAATGAGAGGACGGCAGGCTTGACCACATCACCCAGCCACGCTTCGGCATCACCGGGTGTCAGCAAATCGAGGCTGCCGTCCAATCCGGCGACCACGAGGGTCCTGCCCTCATTACTGGGCAGATCATTCGGCCAATTGCCAACGGGGCGCAGGAATTGGCGCAGGCTCCAGACTTCGGAAGCCGCACAGATTTGATTTCGCGCTTCCTCGTCCCATACCCAACTGGTGCCGCGCCGCTGCCATACCGTGTCGCGCAATTGCCTCATAGCTCGTACTCCTCTTCAAACAAGGAGCCCTGTGTCGGTTTCACCGTTTGGCTCGCAGCCCAGGCGTTGTAGATCGACACCGCGCGCGAGGCCGCATTGCGATTGGCCTGATCCGGACCGTTGCGGTGCAACCATTCCAGCAAGGGTTTCAATGCCACGTGTGGCTTGAAGTTCTCGTTCTTCAACGTGTCGGACGCATTGATGCCGCTGCCGTCGAAGCACGCGCCGATGAGCACCAGCGCTTGATCCAGATCAGACGTGAGCCGCCGCCGGTGCTTACCGGACCAGTCGCGGGCGAAGTCGAGCGGATTGACCCGCGTGAACACCTTGCTCTTCTCCGCACCCCAGCCGCGCTGCTCGAATTCGTCGGGTGTCGTGATCGAACCCTTGAGGAATTTCTGCAATTGGTCGCGCTTCAGCTCATTGGCCGTGCCGAAGGTGCGCAAAAACTGGCGCGTGATCGGTTCGGCATTGACCGGCGGTGGCTCCTTGCCTGTGTCGGCGTCGTCGTCGATGAGCTGGTTGATGCCGACCAACGCCTCCTTGACGGAGATGGTGCGCTCCTCATCGACGTAGACCCTGCCGTAGTGGCGTGAGAAGTACTCCAGCGCCTTGCCGCGTCGGATGACCTGAAGGTCGGCGGCAGGCAGACCTTCCTTGGCATGGTTCTCCAGCATGGCCTGCAACTGCCGCACGTCGGCCATCACCTCACGGCGCATCCGGCCCCAGCTCACAGGTTTGGGTTCCTCTGTGCGCTTACGGCAGACGTGGACGATGTCGTACTCGATCGTCTGCGATCCGAACGTTCCGGGTTTCGAACCCTCACCCTTGGTTTCATCCGACCGAATCGGGTATGTCGCTTCCAGGTAGTAGCCCGCTTCGAATAGCGATTCCAAAACTGCAACCCACGGTTCGTCCTCGCTATGGTGGAACGTGAAGGCAAGGATGCCGCCGGGCTTCAAGACACGATGCGCTTCGCGCCAACACAGCGTCAGTAGACGCTGGTAAAAGGCGTCAGGGTTTTCTGGCTCGCGCGCGCGATTGGCGACAGCTTCCAACGACTTCGGGGTGTATTCCGCATCGAAGTAGGCGGGGTACTTGTCTTTCAGCACGAGACGCAGCCAAACGTAGAAGAAATCTGACAGTTCTGAATAGTGCAGTAGGCCACCGAAAGGCGGATCGGTGATGACCAGATCGAGGCTGCCCGTCTCCACGTTCGTCAGCTCAGTAGATGAGCCGCAAAAGACCTCTGCAGGGCTTACAGGGTCTGCAGGATAGACCTTCTCGCTCTTGCCACTTATCTCGGAGGCGAGTGCGGCATCCTTGCCTATCAACCCCTCTGCGCTAAGGAAACGCTGATCAATAGACCGCGGCGGGCACGGCCCGTG
>NZ_LMTS01000211.1 GCF_001541225.1 Variovorax sp. WDL1
ACATCAAGTCAAATGTGTCCAAGGTTCGGGGGTCGGTCCACGGTTAAATGCACACATCCAAGTGTGAGCACGATCAGGCGATCCTGCTCACGCCCGCGTCATCTCGCCAGAGGGCCTTGAGGCCACGCTGATATGACTTCCGCTGTCAATGCCAGATAAGTGAGTTCTTTCTGCGTTGGGCATCGGAGTTCCCTGGAGGTGGCGTAGCTGTAAGTCCGACGGTGAATCACGCTGATATTCGCGGGTTGGTTGCCGCATTACAGAGATCCGTCTTGTGAGCCTGCCGCTTTCTTACGTCGCAGATCGGCTGTTGCCGTTGCCAAGCGTGGACGCGGGTTGCTCTGGTACCGGGCTACGCCACCTTCAGGAAACTCGTTCCTTTCATCGTTGCGTTGTCTACGTTCGGTGGGGCAGCGCTACGCTGCGCGCACCGTCTGCGGGAGTGCCAGCGACATGGCCAGCCTGCTGACGTCCCAAATGAAACCCGCCAGCTCGCGCGCGACCGCAACCGCGGCGATGTTCACGTGTTTGCCTCGAGCGGCGAGCTTGCGAAATCGTCGGCACAGTCGCAACTGTGCATCCCAGGCGCGATCGACGATCGGCTTTGGTAAACCTTCGTGCCGTGGCTGAATCTGTTTGCTCACGCGCGCCGCGTGTCGATAGCTCCAAGCCGCCTCCACGAGCAACTTCCTTGCGTAGCTGTTGCCCGCCTTGGTGATACTGCCTGTTCGTCGGGAACCGCCCGACGAATGCTCCGATGGCGTCACCCCAAGCCAAGCCATCAGTTGGCGGGGATGCTCGAAGCGCGACAGGTCGCCCATCTCCGAGAGCAGTCCCACGGCTGTCACGAACTGGATGCCGCGCATGGCCTGTAAAGCGAGCACGGCCGGGTAGAAACGCCACGACCCTACAGCTTCACGTAGTGCCGCTTCGAGTCGGTCACACTGGGCCAAACGATCCTCGACCGTGCGACGGTGCTCTTCGAATGCGAGTTGGCGCCAAGGGTTCTCAAACGTGTATTTGCTCAGCCAGCGTCGATGCGCAGCGCCCCAGTTCGCTCTGCCGAGGTAGCGTATTCCATGCGTCAGAAGAAACGACTTCAAGCGCCGCCGAGCCTGCCCCAGGTCGTCACGCGCACCTGCCCAGGCGCGCGCAAGGTCGCGAATGCCTCGTCTTCAACGCTGGGGACGTAGACGGCGGAGAGGTCGCCCGTGCGCAGCAAGCGAGCCAGATTGATCGCGTCGCGGCGATCGGTCTTGACGCGCTCGCCTGGCTTCTTCGGAATCATCGAAGGCGCACACACCATGCAATCAAAGCCGTTGCTCTGCAGTCGCCGAAGCAAGCCATATCCGCAGGGACCCGCCTCGTAGACCGCACGCACGTGTCGCGCCTTCGATTGCAACCGCACGCACAGGCGGTCGATCTCGGTCTTCGTCGTGGCGATCTTGCCCAGCACCTCTACATCACCGCCATCGATCGCATACGCCGCTGTGATCGATTCCTTGTGAACGTCCAATCCAACATATACGGTGCTATCGTCTTTCATGCTGGCCTCCGTGGCGAGTACACCGCGACGCAGCGCCCGCTACGTCGTGCGGCTCTGGCATTTTGCTAACCCGCGCAAGCAGTTGCTACGGCTGGCCAGCATTTCGCGGAAGTCATACTGACTTACCCTGCAGGTGCTGATGCCGCCGATCGCCGACACGGCCCG
>NZ_LMTS01000168.1 GCF_001541225.1 Variovorax sp. WDL1
TTTGCCCAGCGCGCCGCCGTGGCCCTGGGCGCCGCCGCGCTGCCCGCACTGTCGTTCGCACAAGGCCTGCCACAGTTGGAGAACCCGACGCGCGGCACCGGCAACGGCATCATGGAGACGATCCGCAACTACGGCTACGACATCATCATGCTCGTGGCCCTGCTGGTGGTGGCGTCGATGTTCATCGGCGTCTGCTATCACGCCTACGGCACCTACGCGGAGATCCACACCGGCCGCAAGACCTGGGGCCAGTTCGGCCTCACGGTCGCCATCGGCGCGGTGCTGCTCGTGATCGGCATCTGGCTGCTCACCGAAGCCACCGGCATCCTGTAAGCGAGGCCGGTATGTCCGAGCAGCAGCACGTCCGTGCGGACGG
>NZ_LMTS01000349.1:0-13506 GCF_001541225.1 Variovorax sp. WDL1
GCCGGGGCGAAATCCCGGCCCCAGCCTCAACACAACAGCAGCGCACGAAACCGCCCGAACGAGCCCCCCACCCCAACCCTCCCCAACAGGGACAGGGAGCAAACAGCAGCCCGGCGCCATCACGCCTTCACCTCCTTCAACTCACCCGCATCCTTCGCATGCCGCTTCCGATCGAAGAGCTGCTTCGCAAACCCGGCGATCCCCTGCGGGAACAGCAGGACCAGCAGCAGGATGATCCCCCCCAGCATCGCCCGCCAGTAGTCGGTATTGCGCGCCACCGTGTCATGCAGCCAGGTGAAGGTGACGGCCCCCACGACCGGCCCGGCGAGCGTCTGGATGCCGCCCAGCAGCACCATCACCAGCCCATCCACCGACTTGCCCACACTCAGCGACTCCGGCGAGATGCTGCCCTTGGAGAACGCGTAAAGCGCCCCGGCCAGCCCCGCAGCCGTTCCCGCGATCACGAAGGCAGCCCACTGCATGCGCTTGACGTCGATGCCGATCGCGTCCGCGCGCAGCACCGAATCGCGGCCTGCGCGCAACGCATAGCCGAAGGGCGAGAACAGCACGCGGCGCAGCCACAGCACGCCGAGGGCCACGAGCGCGAGCGTGAGCCAGTAATACACGCGCTTGTCCGACAGCCACTCGGCCGGCCATACGCCCGTGAGTCCGTTGCTCCCGCCGGTGAAGCTGTCCCATTGGTAGGTGATGGCCCAGGTGATCTGCGCGAAGGCCAGGGTCAGCATCGCCAGGTACACGCCCGACAGCCGCACCGCGAACCAGCCGTAGACGAAGGCGCCGGCGGCAGCCACCAGCGGCGCGACGACGAGCGCCAGTTCCATCGGCATGCCGCTCGCCCGCACCAGCAGCGCGGCGCCGTACGCGCCGAGCCCGAAATACGCCGCATGGCCGAAGGAATGCATGCCGGCCGGGCCCATGATGAAGTGCAGGCTGGTGGCGAACAACGCGGCGATCATCAGGTCGATCATCAGCACCATCGTGTACGGCGAGTCGGCGGTGAAGACCGGCACGGCCGCCAGCACCAGGCCGAAGACCGCGGCGGCCACCAGGTAGGTCCGGCCGGGGCGGCGCAATGGCTCCTCCTGCATGCCGACGTAGCGGCTGGGCGCCTGCGGCCGGCCGAACAGCCCCCACGGGCGCCACACCAGCACCACGGCCATCACGAGGAAGTCCACCACCAGCGTGAGCTTCGAGAAGGAGACGCTGAAGCCGAAGACATCGACCACGCCCAGCCAGATGCAGATCGCCTTGATCTCGGCGATCAGCAGCGCGGCGGCGTAGGCGCCGGGGATCGAGCCCATGCCGCCCACCACCACCACCACGAAAGCGGCGCCGATGGTGTTGAGGTCCATCTCCAGCGTGGCGGGTTCGCGCGGCAGCTGCAGCGCGCCGCCCAGGCCCGCGAGCATCGCGCCGAGCGCGAACACGGCCGTGAACAGCCAGGCCTGGTTGACGCCCAGCGCACTGACCATCTCGCGGTCCTGCGTGGCGGCACGCACCAGGGTGCCGAAGCGGGTGCGCGTGAGCAGCATCCACACCAGGCCCAGCACCACCGGGCCGACCACGATGAGGAACAGGTCATAGGACGGGAACTGTCGCCCGAGGAGGGTCACCGAACCGGAGAGCCCGGGCGCGCGAGGGCCCAGCAGCTCGTCCGGGCCCCAGAGCCACAGCACCGCGTCCTTGATCACCAGCACCAGCGCGAAGGTGGCCAGCAACTGGAAGAGCTCGGGCGCCTTGTAGATGCGGCGCAGCAGCACCACTTCGATCAGCGCGCCGAGCACGCCCACGGCCAGCGCCGCCAGCACCAGGGACGGCCAGAAGCCGAATCCGGTGCCCAGCCGCTCGACCAGCGTGTAGGCGATGTAGATGCCCACCATGAAGAACGAGCCATGCGCGAAATTCACGATCCGCGTGACGCCGAAGATCAGCGACAACCCCGCCGCCACGAGGAACAGCGAGGATGCGCTCGCCAGTCCGTTGAGCAGCTGGACGATGAAACCTGAAAAGCTCATGACTCGTTTGCTCCGGGCTCAGTCGTTGGCGCGGGACTTCTTCAGCTCTTCGACCGGCGGCTGGTACTTGGGGTCGGCGCCATCGAGGTACACGTAGTTGACCATCACGCCCTTGCCGCCCTCGTTCTTGGTGCGGCCCACGAACGCGCCCATGGTGGACTGGTGGTCTTCGGGGCGGTAGCTGATCTTGCCGAAGGGTGTGTCGACCTGCAGGCCCTTGAAGGCCGCCACCAGCTTGTCGGTGTCGGTGCTCTTGGCCTTGGCAATGCCCGCGGCAGCCGACTTGATCATGCTGTAGCCCACCACCGAACCCAGGCGCGGGTAGTCCTTGAACTTGGCCTGGTAGGCCTGTTCGAACTTCTTGTGCTCGGGCGTGTTGATGCCATACCACGGGTACCCGGTCACGATCCAGCCGTTGGGCGCCTCGTCCTTCAGCGGGTCCATGTACTCGGGCTCGCCGGTCAGCACGCTGACCACCTCGCGGTCCTTGAACAGGCCGCGCGTGTTGCCCTCGCGCACGAACTTCGAAAGGTCGGCACCGAAGAGCACGTTGAAGATCGCGTCGGGCTTGGCGTCGGCCAGCGCCTGCACCACGCTGCCGGCGTCGACCTTGCCGAGCGGCGTGGCCTGCTCGGCCACGAACTCCACATCGGGCTGGGCCGCCTTCATCAGGTTCTTGAAGGCCGCCACGGCCGACTGGCCGTACTCGTAGTTGGGGTAGACCACGGCCCAGCGCTTCTTCTTGAGCTTGGCCGCCTCGGGCACCAGCATCGCGGCCTGCATGTAGGTGCCGGGGCGCAGGCGGAAGGTGTATTGGTTGCCGCCTTGCCAGGTGATCTTGTCGGTGAGCGGCTCGCCTGCCAGGAAGAAGAACTTCTTCTGCTTGGCGAAGTCGGTGACCGCCAGGCCGGTGTTCGACAGGAAGGTGCCCGCGAGCATGTCGACCTTCTCGCGCGAGACCAGCTCCTCGGCCACGCGCACCGCGTCGCCGGGATTGGCGTTGTCGTCACGGGTGATGAGCTCGATCTTCTTGCCGTTGACCCCGCCCGCGGCGTTGATCTCCTCGACCGCCAGGTCCATGCCCTTCTTGTAGGGCTCGAGGAAGGCAGGCTGGGCCTTGTAGCTGTTGATCTCGCCGATCTTGATCACGCCCTGCGCTTGCGCGGCGGGAATCAGTGCAAGGGTGAGAGCGGCAATCGACACCGCGCTGAACGCGAAACGCATGGTCATGGGAACTCCTCGTTGAAATGGTTGATGGATTGCGACAGGGGGGAAGTGAGGCTCAGCGGAGCCCATCCTCGCCCTTGATCTCGGAGACCTGCAGCCCGCCGACGCGCGCCAGCGGACGGCCGCTGTCGGTCACTGCAACGGCGACCACGATCTCGTTGGCGCGCGGTGCATCGGACACGCGCGCCTCGACCGCGTCGAAATGGCTGCGCACGAAGGCGGCGTCCTTGTGGCCCAGGGGCACGTCGATGGCGGTGCCGAGGGTGCCGCGCTTCTTGGCCGAAGGCACCAGCGCCGCGCCCTTCTCCACAGCCACGCGCAACGGCGCGCCGAGCTTGGGGTGCAGGATGGCCGCCGCATGCTCCAGCTCGCCGCTCTCGCCGACGATCGCAGCCTTGCCGTAGCTCTGCGCCTGGCCAGGCTCGATGCCCAGCGCCTTGACGGCCTTCTGGCCCAGCAGCGCCCCGAGTTCCTCGCCGATCGCGACCAGCTCGTCGAGCGACTCGCTGTAGCGGCCCGCGTACGGGTTCTCGATCACCGCGATGGCGACGGCGCGGCGCGTGGGCGGCTCGATCGTCTTGCCCATTTCCTTGCGGGTTTCATCGATCTGCACGACAAGCTTGCGGATGTTGGCGCTCATGGTTCTTTCCTTGTGTCTCTGGGTGAAGGGCGGTGCGCCTCAGCGCAATCCATCCCACTTGGCGATGTTCTCGGCGCGCAGGCCGCCGACACGCTCGTGCACGCGGTAGCCCGTGCTCATCGCGAGGATGAAGACGATCTCGTCGGCCGCCGGCGCGCCGGGCACGCGGACTTCGATTGCATCGAACTGGCCGCGCACGTAGCTGGCATTGATGTTGGTCAGCGGCACGTCCAGCGTCGCCCCGGGCGGCCCCACCTTCTTGGTCGAAGGCACGATCGACAGCGCGTTGCCCGGTTGGCCGGTCTTCTTCTCGTCCACGGTGCCGGCGGTGTAGGCCGCGCGGTCGCCCTTCCAGCCCAGCAGCTCTCGCATCGCGTAGCCGCCCGGCACATGCCACAGCGCGCCATGCTCGAGCTCGCCGGCGGCGCCGACGATGGCGCCCTTGCCGTAGGTGGCAATGCGCTCGAGCGGCACGTCCATCGCGGCGTGGAGGCGGTGCGCCATGTCGACGCCCACCGGATCGAGCAGCGCCATCATCGGCAGGATGTCGGGCTCGTAACGGCCGGCAAACGGATTGGTCAGCACCGCGGCGATGGCGCCGCGCACCAGCGGCGTCGCGGCGCGCGGTCCGAATTCGTGGTGGATGTATTCGACCTGGGTGAAGACACGGCGTATATCGATCATGAAAACAAGTCCTGCTTTTCGTTAAGCAAATACTGAACCAACTGCAGCGGCCTGTGGCGGGTTCCCGAGCGCGAACATGCCGGATGTTTGCGAGCTTAAGGGCTCTACCAGCCGCCACTGCCCCTGGCAAACGAGCATGGCGGAGCCGATCAGCCCCGCGCGCTGCAGGTCCGCGGCGCGGGCCGCGCCCGCGTCCAGTGCGCGCTGCACCTGCGCGGGCGCGAGCGCCTCGACATCCACCGTGACCGGAATGTCCCCGAGGTCGCTGTCGTCCTTGCATTCGCCGGCGGGGCGGCGATGGATGCCCGCGTCTTCCACATCGACTGCGTTGGCGATCACCGTGGCGGCTGCATCGGCCTGCGCCGCGGTCGCCGCGAGCACGGTCACGCTGTCGGCGATGCCCAGCGAGAAGCTGCGCCCGCGCCAGCCGCTGGTGGCGACGCCGCGCACGGGCATCTCGGCGCGCAGCTCGAACTGGCCGTCGGTGGTGAGCAGCCCGCGCTCGCGAATGTCGAAGCGCGCCAGATCCGCGAAGAGGCCGACGCGCGCGGACTGGCCGGGCACGAGGTGCAACGCGATGTCGCCGCCGTTGTTGATCCAGGCGCGCTCGATGCCTTCGCGCTGATAGCAGGCCACGAGCTCCTGGGCGACGGCACCCGCCACCGCGGCCATCGGCGTGATGAAGCCGGCGCGGAACGGCGCGCAAGCCTCCCACATGCGGCGTGCGATCGGGCCCTGCAGCGGGCAGGCCTCGCCCACGGGCTGGCGCAGCAGGCGCAGCTCGGCGACCAGTTCGTCGAGCACCGTGCCGAAGCGCCGCCATGCGAGCTCGTGCGCGACGGCGACCTCCACCTCGTTGCCATGCGCCTCGGCCACGATGTCGATCGGCCCGTGGTTCAAGTGCCATCGGCCGCCGCCGATCGGCTGACGTTGTGCGCCATTCATGCGAGTGCGCAGCCGGCCAGCGATTGCACGCTGGCGCGGCTCGCCTGCGTGTCAGGATGCCCGGCGCCCAGCGTCTGCACGCGGCCGCGCCAGGCCTGGAGCGCCTGCTCGCACGCAGGCTGTGCCTGGCCGCGCCGGCCCAGCACCACGCCGAGGTTGTGGCGCGACAGCAGCGTCGGGGCAGCCAGCGCGCCGAACAGGCGCTCGCGGATCTGCAGGGCCTCGGAAAAGGCCTGCTGTGCCTCCGCCAGCGCGCCGAGCGTTGCCAGCGATGCCCCGAGGTTGTTGAACGCGGCGGCGCGGTTGGCGGCGCTCGCCCCATCGGCAGGCAGCATCGGCAGGGCCTCGCGGTACAGGGCGACGGCCTCGGCATGCTGCCCCTGGCCCGCCAGCGCATGGCCCCGGTTGTTGAGCTGCACTCCGCGCGAGGCCGAGGCACCACCGCCCTGCTGCTGCGGCGGCGTGCTCGCGCACGCCGTCAGCGCCAGGGCCAGCGCCAGGGCCAGCGCAAGGCACGGGATCAGCCATGAAGTCGACATGGCGCCTCAACCCAGCATCGGCGGCTGGCCGAGCGGCCAAGGGTTGGCATCGTCCATGCGACGCCATTGGCGCGCCAGCGGTGCGCCGTCGTTCTGCCAGGCGCCGCGCGCCAGCGCCTGCTCGAGCGAGAACACATGCTCCATGTGGCCGCCCAGCGCCGCGTAGTCCTCGCGCCGCATGCTGAACTCGATGGGCGCCACGATGGCCGGCGTGGGCACGGTGCCGAAGCTGTTGTCGGGCATGCGCAGCACATCGGCCATCACGGTGATGCCGCCGCCCGGCCACACATAGGCCGGCGCGCCGCCGCAGGTCACGTTGACCAGCGCGCGCTTGATGGCGCGGGTGAGCAGCACCGGGTTCTCGGTCACGCCGGCGCGCAAGGACCCGCCGGCGCCACCGAGGAAGAGCACGCTGCACAGCGAGGGCTCGCAGTTCTCGCCGATGCGCTCGACGATGCGGCGCACCTCGGCGGGCATCTGCTGCTCGACCGGCTTGAGCTCGTCGTCGAGCACGTACCACTGCGCATGCTCGCCGGTGGTGGAGGTCATCAGCAGGCGCAGGCCCGGCCTGGCCACGCCCTCCTCCCAGCCCTCGATGATCGAGAGCGGGTCGTCGATGTCGGTGCCGCCCCAGCCGTTGCCCGGATTGGCCACCTGGAAGTAGCGCCCCGGGGTGGACTTGCGTCCGCGCATCTGGATGCCCGAGGGCAGCATGTCGAGGCAGCGCCCCGCCTGGTGCTCGGTGAGCACGCCGGTGATGTGGTCGTCGACCACCACCACCTCGTCGGCCTGGCCGAAGAGCTGGCGCGCGAAGATGCCGATCGCGGCCGAGCCGCAGCCCACGCGCATGCGCTGTTCCTCGACGCCGTTGACGATCGGTGCGCGGCCGGCCTGGATGACCATGCTGGCGCCGCCGTCGATCACGCATTCGACCGCCTTCTTGTTGCCCAGCAGCTGCATCAGCTCGGCCGTCATCCGGCCTTCCTTCTTGCTGCCGCCGGTGAGGTGGTGCACGCCGCCGAGCGAGAGCATCTGCGAGCCGTACTCGGCCGTGGTGACGTGGCCCACCACCTCGCCGCGGTAGCGCACGTTGGCCTGTTCGGCACCGAGGAAGCGGTCGGTGTCGATCTTCACCTTGAAGCTGCAGTAGCTGAAGATGCCCTCGGTCACCACCGTCACCATGTCCACACCCTGGGCCTTGGAGGCCACGATGAAGGGTGCGGGCTTGTAGTCGGGGTAGGTGGTGGAGGAGCCCACGCCGGTCACGAAGACCTGGTCGGCGTGAAGGAGATCGCCGCTCCAGTCGGCCTCGGCGCCGGGCGCCGCCGGCTCGGCAGCGGGGCGCGCGAACGGCACCAGTGCCGGCGACTCGCTGGCGAGCTCGCGGCGCAGCAGCAGCACCGGGTCGACCCGCACCAGCACGCCATCGCGGTTGGCGTAGCGGTCGCAGGCGCCGGTGCGGCCCTCGGAGATCTGGCAGAGCACGGGGCAGGCATTGCACTCGACCTTGGCCGCGCTCATGCGCTCGTTGCGCAGGGGCGAGCGGCCCGTGGCCTCGGGCGGAAGCGGCAGGTCCATACCGGGCAATCCGTCTGTCTTGGTGTGTTCGGTCATCGCGGGCTTCTCGTGGAAATCGTGGCGGCGGGGTGTGCAACAAATGTGCCGGAGGCTCTCTTGTGCTGGAACTTCGCTTTGTGTAGCATTCACTACAAATTCATGTTGTGATCACTACATGAAGTCAATGTAGCAAACAGACCCGATGCTTGCAATGGTGTTTTCTCAGGTGTCGCCGACAATCGGGGGGTTGCGGCAGACTGACGGTGTTCGGCTCCGCGGCACCGCGCACCTTGTTCGTGCGCTTTTTCTCGTTCACAACCATCCCTGATTCCTATGAGTGCATTCAGCGAAGAACGTGTGTTGAGCGTCCATCACTGGACCGACCGACTGTTCACCTTCACCACCACCCGCGACCCGGCGCTGCGCTTCTCGAACGGCCACTTCACGATGATCGGGCTGAAGGTCAACAACAAGCCCTTGCTGCGTGCCTACAGCATCGTGAGCCCGAACTACGAGGAGCACCTGGAGTTCCTCAGCATCAAGGTCGAGGAAGGGCCGCTCACCTCCAGGCTGCAGCACATCCAGGTGGGCGACACCATCATCGTGGGCCGCAAGCCCACCGGCACGCTGCTGATCGACTACACCCTGCCGGGCAAGCGGCTTTATCTCTTCGGCACGGGCACCGGCCTCGCACCGTTCATGAGCATCATCCGCGACCCGGAGACGTATGAGAAGTACGAGAAGGTCGTCCTGGTGCATGGCGTGCGCCAGATCGACGAGCTGGCCTACCACGACCTGGTGACCGACCACCTGCCCAAGCACGAGTTCCTGGGCGAGATGGTCGAGAAGCAGCTGCTCTACTACCCGACGGTCACACGCGAGGAGTTCCGCAACATGGGCCGCATCACCGACCTGATCGCGACCAACAAGCTGACGGACGACCTCGGCCTGCCGCCGCTGAACCCCGCCGAGGACCGCGTGATGCTGTGCGGCAGCCCCGGCCTCCTGGTCGACCTGAAGCACATCCTGGAAGGCCGCGGTTTCAAGGAAGGCAACACGTCGACTCCGGGCGACTTCGTCATCGAACGCGCCTTCGCCGAAAAGTAGATGGCAGCGGCCCGCGCACCCAAGCCGGCCACGCGCCGCACCGGCGTGCGCGAGGCCGCCGCGCAGGCCACGCGCGACAGCATCCTGCGCGCAGCCACCAAGGTGTTCGCCAGGTACGGCTACGACGGCGGCAGCGTCGAGAAGATCTCGAAGGCCGCCCATTCGTACGACCGGATGATCTACTACTACTTCGGCAGCAAGGAAGGGCTGTTCATCGCGGTGCTGGAAAGCATCTACCGCCGCATGGACGACGCCGAGGCCGCGCTCCACCTCGATGCAAGCCGGCCGGTCGAGGCACTGGCGTCGGTGATCCGCTTCGTGCTCGGCTACTACCGCAGGAACCCCGAGTTCGTCACGCTGCTCAACACCGAGAACCTGCACAAGGGCAGGCACATCGCGAAGTCGCTGCGCGCACGCGAATACTCGTCACGCGCGATCGCGATCATCCAGGAGCTGCTCGAAAGCGGCGTGGCGCAAGGCCTGTTCCGCAGGGACGTGGCGGCGCGCGACCTCTACTTGCTGATCGCCTCGACCGGCTACTTCTACACCTCCAACCGCCACACGCTGACTGCCTTCCTCGGCGAGCCGCTGGAGACGCCGGAGGCGGTCACGCACTGGGAGGACTTCGTGATCGAGACCGTGCTGCGCACGGTCGATGCACGCGCTCCCGAGGACGAAACACCACCACCCCACGAGGACAAGAAATGGCAGAAGTCGCAACTGGCGCAAAGTCGGGCAAAGTCGTCATCCGGAACATAGGTCTGCTGCTCTCAGGCGACCTCGACCGTCCCATCCTGGAGGCGGACACCATCGTCGTGAACGACGGCCTGATCGTCGCGGTCGGCAAGGAAAAGGACTGCAACACCGAAGGCGCGCAGACGGTCATCGACGCGAAGAAGACCTGCGTCGCGCCCGGCCTGATCGACAGCCATGTGCACCCCGTGTTCGGCGACTGGACGCCGCGACAGAGCCAGCTGGGCTGGATCGACTCGACCATGAACGGCGGCGTCACCACCATGATCTCCGCCGGCGAGGTGCATCTGCCCGGCCGTCCGAAGGACATCGTCGGCGTGAAGGCCCTGGCCATCACCGCTCAGCGCGCGTTCGACAACTTCCGGCCCGGCGGCGTCAAGGTGCTGGCGGGCGCGCCGGTGCTCGAGAAAGGCATGGTCGAGAGCGACTTCAAGGAGATGGCCGAGGCCGGCGTCGGCCTGCTGGGCGAAGTGGGGCTGGGCTCGGTGAAGGCCGGCTACGAGGCCAAGGAGATGGTGGCCTGGGCACGCAAGTACGGCATCCAGAGCACCATCCACACCGGCGGCCCCTCGATCCCGGGGTCGGGCCTGATCGACAAGGACGTGGTGCTGGAGGCTGACGCCGACGTCATCGGCCACATCAACGGCGGCCACACCTCGCTGCCCGAGGCCCACGTTTGCGAGCTGTGCGAGAAGTCATCTCGTGCGATCGAGATCGTGCACAACGGCAACGAACGCGTCGCCATCGCAGCGGCCAAGGCGGCACTGGACTTGAAGTGCCCGCACCGCATCATCCTGGGCACCGACGGGCCGGCCGGCTCGGGCGTGCAGCCGCTGGGCATCCTGCGCATGGTGGCGATGCTGTCCTCGCTCGCCAACATCCCGGCCGAGCTGGTGTTCTGCTTCGCGACCGGCAACACGGCGCGCATCCGCAAGCTGAACTGCGGGCTGATCGAGCCCGGGCGCGCGGCCGACTTCGTCTTCATGGACCGGGCCCAGCACACAGCCGGCAAGACGCTGCTCGAAAGTGTGCAGCTGGGCGACATCCCCGGTGTCGGCATGGTGATGATCGACGGCATCGTGCGCTGCGGGCGCAGCCGCAATACGCCGCCGGCCACCGAGATCCCGGTGGTGGTGGTGCCGGGCGCACACTGAGGAATTCATCCCTGAACTTCAGCATTTCCTCGTCGGAGGGAAAGCGCAGTGCGTTCGACACCTCGCCAGGCGTCATGGACGGGCTGGGACTGGTGCAGTTCATGGGTGGGGTTGGCTTGGGTCGCGAGCCGGTTCAAGAACTTCGCGCACGCCGCGTGGTCACTTGCCCAGCTGGACAAGCGGGCAGTGATGTTCAAAAGTCAAAAGTCCCGCGCCCGCAGGACGACCGGTTCCAGCGGAAGTTGCTGGTACCGGTAGGTGGCCGCCACATGGATGGCGAGATGGTTGGCCTCGTAGGCATCGACCGCGCGGCTGCCGCCATCTTCCCCGAAGGCGTAAGCGCCAAAGTGCGAGGCCAGCGCGTCGTAGGTGATCAGCGCCGACACGTCGCGGCCGCGCATCGGGAGGGAGAAGGCGACGCCCTCTCCGACGGACTCGGCGCGCCGGGGCCGCGGCGCCAGCGACGACGGCGTGACCTCATCGGCCCTTGACGATGCGGCAGCGACCAAACCGCCGGGGGCCGTGGCGCTCGCATCGGGGACTGGCGCGGGCCGGGCTTGCGCGAGCTCCGCGGCCGGATCATCCATGCGGCAGAACAGGAGCTCTACGTCGCCCAGCTGCAGCCGGTCGCCGTCCAGCACGGACAAGGCGTCGATGCGCTCGCCGTTGACGAAGGTCCCGTTGGTGCTGCGCGCGTCCTTGATTGCCGCGGCGCCGTCGCGGCAGCTCAGGAGCGCGTGGATCCGGCTGACCTTGCGGCTGGGAAGAACGACCTCGTTGCCTTCCCACCGGCCGATGCGGAGCTCGCCTGCGGGAACGCGGATGCTGCGCACGACGCGGGCACCTCGCATGACAAGCAGAGTGGGCAACTCTTCTCTCCCTTGAATGATCGGCTGTCGGCAGGTCGTACCGGTGTACCGGCCGAGCCGAAAGGCCATCCTAGGTGGCCCCGCACGCGACAGCAACGACTGTTGCATGCGCTGACGGATTGCGCCGATTCAGTGCCCGCGCCGCGACTTGAAGATCAGCTGCCGCGCAGCGACGAAGTTGAGCGCCAGCCCCGCGCCGCTGCCCAGCGCCACGCCGAGCGCGGGCACCCAGGGCCCGCTGAAGGCGTGCAGCACGACCACGTACACGCCGTAGTTCACCACCGCGCCGCCGAGCATGGTCAGCAGGTAGCCGAGGTATTCACGCGCCAGGGAAGCGTCAGAATGGCGCGCGCCGAAGGCATAGTGCCGATTCAGCGCCCAGGTGGCGGTCGCGGCCGCGAGAAAGGACAGCACGCGCGCCGCATACCAGCCCAGCAGCGGCGCCGCCAGGTAAAGCACGCCCACATCGACGCCGAGGCCGATCACGCCGGCGGCCGCGAACAACAGGAACTCGCGGCCGGCCTTCATGGTCAGGGTCGCTCGACGGGCCCGCGATGCAGCACGCCCGGAATGGCGAGGTAGCGCAGGCG
Source organism: Variovorax sp. WDL1 (assembly GCF_001541225.1). GTDB lineage: Bacteria > Pseudomonadota > Gammaproteobacteria > Burkholderiales > Burkholderiaceae_C > Variovorax. The sequence continues at coordinate 12,102 of NZ_LMTS01000349.1, forward strand.
CTTGGCCTCGCGCCGGCCCATGGTCACGGCGTGCAGCACGATGCCGCAGACGAAGGCCAGCATTGCGGTCAGCATGGTGCCGGTCAGCAGCACCGCGGTGGGCAGGCGCGGCACCAGGCCGGTCGCGAGGTAGGTCAAGGCGAGGGGCACGGCCGCCACGATCGAGCCCAGCGCAAGCACCGTCGCTATGCCGGAGAAGAACAGCAGCGGCCTCTCGCTCACGAACAGCTTGCAGATGGTCTGGAGGATGCGCCAGCCATCGCGGTAGGTGGACAGCTTGCTGTGCGAGCCCTCGAGCCGCGAGCGGTAGCGCACCGGCAGCTCGGCGAAGGGCATGCGCAGCTCCAGCGCATGGACCGTGAGCTCGGTCTCGATCTCGAAGCCTTCGGAGACCGCGGGGAAGGACTTGGCATAGCGCCTGGAGAACACGCGCAGGCCGGAGAGCATGTCGGTGAGCCGTCCGCCGAAAAGCGCCGCCACCGCGCCGGTGAGCAGCCGGTTGCCGAAGCGGTGGCCGGTGCGGTAGGTCTGGGGGTCCTCGCCGTCGTCGACGCGCGAGCCGACCACCATGTCGAGGTTGCCTTGCACCAGCGTGTCGACCAGGTGGCGCAGTCCGCCCAGGTCATAGGTGGCGTCGCCGTCGACCATGACGTAGATGTCGGCCTCCACATCCGCGAACATGCGTCGGGCGACATTGCCTTTGCCGCGCAGGGCCACATGCGTTACCTGGGCGCCGGCTGCCCGCGCGACGGCAGCGGTGCCGTCGGTGGAGGCGTTGTCGAACACGTGGATCTCGATCTCGGGCAGCACGGCCCGGAACTCGTCCACCACCTGCGCAATGGCGAGCGCCTCGTTGTAGCAGGGGATCACCGCGGCGATGCGCAGCGCGGGCCACGGGGTGATGGAGGCAGGAGCTTCGGTCATGGTGCGGGGGGCAGGATACGGTACGCCTTGGCGCCGTCCTGCTCGTACATCAGGGCGAAGTGGCGGTTGAAATCCTCATGGCCGGCCAAGGTGCGCGCCACCGGATCGGGCATCACGATGGCTTCGAAGCCCAGCCCGGCGAACCTGCGCGCGGCGTCGGCCGCCGGCAGCAGCGGGAAATCCGCATAGCGCCAGGGGCCGAGCGTATCGCCCCAGACCGGATTGGGCCCGTAGTAGATGGCCTCGCTCAGTGCGATCTGGTAGACGCGGCCGGAGACCTGCTCGCGTACATGGTTCATCACGGCATAGCCCGGCACGTTGGCGCGCAGGAAGGCCTCCCGGGCCGCCGGCGTGGGCGACACCTTGGCCAGCTCGCGCGTGGTGTGCCGCAACGACACCGCCGCCAGCGCGGCGAGGAACAGGCCGGCCGCGATGCCGCCCGCGCGCACCGGCCAGCCGGCACGGCCGGCCGCCGGCAGCA
>NZ_LMTS01000349.1:13544-21054 GCF_001541225.1 Variovorax sp. WDL1
CTGCGCAGCCCCGCCGCGATCCATCCCAGCAGCACCTGCCACCCCAGCACCGCGACCAGCGCGAGCAGCGGGAAGGAGGCCGTCATGTAGCGCGGGTAGCGCGAGGTCAGCGCCCACACGAGCAGCGAGTAGGCGCAGAACACGATCGCCGCGTGCACCGCCGGCGCGCGCCGCCACGCCAGGCTGAAGGGTGCGAGCACCACCGGCCAGATCAGGAAGTTCGGGAGCGCCGCGTGGGCGCGCACGTCGTCGACCTGGTTCTTGTAGTCGGCCAGGGTCCAGTTGCTGAAGCCGAACAGCTTGGCGCCGATCGGGTTGAAGGGGTCGCCGGTCATCACGGCGTTGCGCGCGTACCAGTAGACGCAGGGCAGCAGGAAGCACACGAGCCCCACCGCCCAGATGGCCGGGCGCCGTTCGCGGCGGACCACGAACCACGCCGCCAGCGGCAGGAAGGTCAGGGCCTGGTACTTGGAGCCGGCCGCCAAGCCCAGGAAGAAGGCCGCCAGGGCCAGCCAACGTGCGCCCTGCGCCGGCTGCGCCGCGTGCGATTCGTTCCACCACCACAGGGCGATCCAGGCGGACAGCACGAACAGCGCGACACCCATGTCGATCAGCGCGTTCGAGTAGTCGCCGATGCCGAGCCAGATGCCGGCCGCCGCGCAGGCCAGCACCCGGTTGAGGTGCTGCACGCCCAGGCGGTAGACCATCCACACCGACAGCCAGCCCGCCAGAGCGTTCAAGAAGTGCGGCAGCGCGTCGTCTCCGACCAGCAGCGCGCCGGCATAGAGCAGGTTGTAGTTTTACGGGAACCAGGGGTAGCGCAGCCACTCGTGGATGCCCAGCGTGCCGCTCTGCGCCACCTGGCGCGCGTAGGGCAGGTGGTACATCAGCTCGTCGAAGGCCGCAGGCGGCGCCAGCGGCGCCACCAGCGTGGGCAGCGCGACCAGCGCCAGCGCGGCCAGGCCCGCCTTCTCGACCCAGGTGAGCACCGGCCCGGGCTCGAGGGCGCGCGCCTGCCGCAGCCACGCGGGGAACTGCACGCAGGCCGCGGCGAAGCCGACCGCGACCGTCAGGAGCACGCCGGGGACATTGAGCAGCCCCGCGATGCCAAGCGCCTGGAACACGCAGATGAAGATCCCGACCCCGAGCGCCGTGGCCATGGCCGTCTCGAGCCAGAAGTCGCCATGAACCGGCACGCCCAGGCGCACGAACACCGCCCGGCCGAAGCCCCAGCAGCCGGCGACGAAGATCGCCAGCGCCGCATAGTGCGCGGCTGCGAAGGTCAGTTTCTCGACCAGCATCAGAGATTGGGCGCCAGCAGCCGCTCGAGGTCGGCTTCGCGCTCGTGGCGGCGCGCGGCCTGGTCCTGCAACTGGTCGCGCCCGATCCTGCCGACGTTGAAGTAGGTGGCCTCTGGATGGCTCAGGTAGAAGCCGCTGACGCTGGCGGCGGGCATCATGGCCAGGCTTTCCGTCAGGGTCATGCCGATCTCCTGGCACTGGAGCAGCTCGAACATCGGCCGCTTCACGCTGTGGTCCGGGCAGGCCGGGTAACCCGGCGCCGGACGGATGCCGCGGTACTTCTCGGCAATCATCGCCTCGTTGCTCAGGGCCTCGTCGGGCGCGTAGCCCCAGAGGTCGGTGCGCACGCGGTGGTGCAGTGCCTCTGCGAAGGCCTCGGCGAGCCGGTCGGCCAAGGCCTTGAGCATGATCGCCGAGTAGTCGTCGAGGTCGTCGAGGAAGAACTTTTCCTTCTTCTCGACGCCGACGCCCGCGGTGACGGCGAACATGCCCACGTAGTCGGCCAGGCCGCTGTCGCGCGGCGCAACGAAGTCGGCCAGGCAGCGGCTGGGACGCATCACGCCCTCGATCGCCTGCTTTTCGGTCTGTTGGCGCAGGCCGTACCAGGTGAGCGCGGCCTGGGTGCGCGTCTCGTCGGTGTAGAGCGCGATGTCGTCATCGTTCACCGTGTTGGCGGGCCAGAAGCCGATCACGCCGTTGGCAGTGAGCCAGCGGCCCTCGATCAGGCGCTTGAGCATGCGCTGTCCGTCGCCGAAGACACGCACCGCTTCGCTGCCCACCACCTCGTCCTTGAGGATCGCGGGGAAGGCGCCCGCCAGGTCCCAGGTCTGGAAGAAAGGCCCCCAGTCGATGTACTTCGCAAGCTCGCTCAGGTCGAAGTTGCGGAAGATGCGCCGGCCGGTGAACTTGGGCACCGGCGGCACGTAGCCCTTCCAGTCGATCGGCGTCTTGTTGGCACGCGCCTTGGCCAGCGGCCACAGCGGCACCTGCTTCTTGTTGGCATGCAGGTGCCGCACCTTGTCGTAGTCGGCATTGAGCTCGTCGATGTAGGCAGTGGCCTGGTCCGAGAGCAGCGACTGCGCCACGCTCACGCTGCGCGAGGCGTCGGGCACGTAGACCACCGGCCCTTCGTAGTGCGGCGCGATCTTCACCGCCGTGTGCACGCGGCTGGTGGTGGCACCGCCGATCAGGAGCGGGATCTTGCGGATGCGGAAATGCTCGTCCTTCTGCATCTCGCCGGCGACGTATTGCATCTCCTCGAGGCTGGGCGTGATCAGGCCCGACAGGCCCACGATGTCCGCGCCCTCGACCTTGGCGCGCGCCAGGATCTCGTGGCAGGGGACCATCACGCCCATGTTCACCACCTCGAAGTTGTTGCACTGGAGCACGACGGTGACGATGTTCTTGCCTATGTCGTGCACGTCGCCCTTGACGGTGGCGATGACGATCTTGCCCTTGGTGCGCACGTCGCGGCCGGCGGCCTCGTCCTGGCGCTTCTCTTCCTCGATGTAGGGGATCAGGTGGGCCACGGCCTGCTTCATCACGCGCGCCGACTTCACCACCTGCGGCAGGAACATCTTGCCGGCACCGAACAGGTCGCCGACCACGTTCATGCCGTCCATCAGCGGGCCCTCGATCACGTGCAGCGGGCGGCCACCCTTGGCCAGGATGGCGCGGTAGGCCTCCTCGGTGTCCTCGACGATGAAATCGGTGATGCCATGCACCAGCGCATGCGACAAGCGCTGGTCGACCGACACCGGCTGCTCCGGCGTGCCGCGCCATTCGAGCTTCTTGCTGTCGTCCTTGGCGCCGCTCTTGGCGCTCTCGGCCACTTCGACCAGGCGCTCTCCCGCGTCGTGCCGGCGGTTGAGCACCACGTCTTCAACGCGCTCGCGCAAGGACGGCTCGAGGTCGTCATAGACGCCGACCATGCCGGCGTTGACGATGCCCATGTCCATGCCCGCCTGGATCGCGTGGTAGAGGAACACCGTGTGGATGGCCTCGCGCACCGGGTCGTTGCCGCGGAAGCTGAAGCTCACGTTCGACACGCCGCCCGAGACCTTGGCGCCCGGCAGGTTCTTCTTGATCCAGCGCGTGGCCTCGATGAAGTCCACCGCGTAGTTGTTGTGCTCCTCGATGCCGGTGGCGATCGCGAAGATGTTGGGGTCGAAGATGATGTCCTCGGGCGGGAAGCCCACCTCGTCGACTAGGATGCGGTAGGCCCGCTCGCAGATCTCGATCTTGCGCTGGTAGGTGTCGGCCTGGCCCTTCTCGTCGAAGGCCATCACCACCGCGGCGGCCCCGTAGCGGCGCAGCAGCGTCGCCTGGTGCTTGAAGGCCTCCACGCCCTCCTTCATGCTGATCGAGTTGACGATGCCCTTGCCCTGGATGCAGCGCAGCCCCGCCTCGATCACCTCCCACTTGGAGCTGTCGACCATGATCGGCACGCGCGCGATGTCGGGCTCGCTGGCGATCAGGTTGAGGAAGCGCACCATCGCGGCCTTGCTGTCGAGCATGGCCTCGTCCATGTTGATGTCGATCACCTGGGCGCCGTTCTCGACCTGCTGGCGGGCCACGGCCAGCGCCTCCTCGAACTGGCCGTTCAGGATCATGCGGGCGAAGGCCTTGGAGCCGGTGACGTTGGTGCGCTCGCCGATGTTGACGAACAGCGTCCCCGCGCCGATCTGCACCGGCTCCAGGCCGGACAGCTTCATCGGGGGGACCTGGATGGGAGAGGAGGAATCTAAAGACATGGGCTCACCTGCGAACGGGGTTCAGGCGAGCGTCGTTGCACTCCAGCGAATGGAAGCCCAAGCCTGACGCGGCGCCCTGGACAAGGGAGGCCGCGCTGCAACGCTCCTTGGGAGCCGGCGATTTTACCCTCGCTCCACCGCCCGGTCGCCGATCCGGCGCGTCAGACCTGGCATGAATTCGTTTCCGCTTTTTGATCGTGTCTGGCTCTCGTACTCTCGCTGTCGGCGAGAGGGGGACGTGGATTCAGCGGATTGCAAAAGCAGCCTCTGCTTGATAGAGGCCTGAAGGGCGGGCCGGAATGGAACCCCGGGCGATAACGCGTTACGGAGTTCTGCGCCGTCGTTTCTCACGCGGACGGGGCGGGCTCGCGAACGCGAATTCTGAGTTTTTCATCAACATATTAAAGACATTTTTCATGAAGCCAAACTCTTTCCGGAAACTTACCTCCTCTTCTTCTTCGAGTAAAGAAGAAAAATCCGGTTCGCCGCCCGAGAACAAGGAGCCCCAAAGCCTCTCACTGGCCAGCGTCGTCAAAAGGCAAACCACTCGCAGCGAACAAAGGGAACGATTCAAGCAAGCTGGCGCTCTGCGCAACTACACGAACAATACTCGATGGAAATCGCATCGCCCGAGCACCCCAGCGAAATCACGGGTGCCGATGGAACAAAACCCTCTGATTCTCCTGTCTCCCCGCTCGCGTATCGGCGTCGCTCTCGAAAATCACTCTTGCAGCTCTGAAAACAATAGTTCCACCGAACCACCCACGTCCTCGCAAGCGGCAGACGAATATTCGCATCTCATTTTTAAAGATGACTCTTCCGCGATCACACCCTTCAACAAGGCTCGCGAAACAAAGCCATCGAAGCTACCAAAACTGCCAAAGCTACCTGGCGTGAAATTTGGAACCCTCATCTCCCCAAGAAGAAATAAATTGGATAAGGTCCAGGCGAAGGGACCGCTTTCTCTCCAAGAAATGACGGGGCCATTGTCGCCTCGAATGATCATGACGCCTCCCGATCTGGAGCCTTTTACTAAACTTGACGCGGACCTCTTTGAAGTTCCGATTGCGAAGGAGTCCCCTGTGGCGCCGGAAAAGGCGATTCAGGTCACAATAAGCAACCTCGCAGAGGTGTTCAGCAAGACCGATAACCGCGAGGTCCGGCTGCACAGGCGCGCCATGAACCTTGTCTATTGCGCTGCGGGCGGCAAAGATGTGATTAATCGACCGGAATTGTGCCCGGAGACCGGGACCCTCGCCGAATCTCTGACAGCCCTTCCGGACGAGAGGAGGCTGGAGTACGTGAATGATCTCATCCAGAGATTCGAAACTTACATAACTCCGTTCCATGCAGGAAGAATTGCGGTGGCATACGAGCTCGGTGGTATCGGTGGTATCGGTGGTATCGGTGGTATCAGTCGTATCAGGGAATATTGCGAGGAAGCACTGCGCTAAGGACGATCGCCTGGCGCAGAGTGGAAGCCAAAGCCTGACGTGGCGCCTCGTAAAAAGGCGCCGCTGCAACGCTCCCTCGGCGCCCGAAGCTTTACGCCGGTTGGGGTGCCCCGGACGCCGAGGCTGGCAGGCCGAAGACGCCGTCGAACGCCCAGTTGAAGACGAAGGTGTAGACCAGGAAGAACACGACCAAGCCCAGGTCCATCACCAGCGCCTGCCACAGGCTCACATTCAGCCACCAGGCGAATACCGGCACCAGGAAGGCCACCAGCCCGCCTTCGAAACCGATCGCATGGGCAATACGCCGGCGCAGGCTCCGGCCCCGCACGGCCTGGCGCGACTCCCAACGCTCGAACAGGGCGTTGAAGGTCAGATTCCAGAGGATGGCGATGGCCGATGCCAGGACTGCCGCGACGCCCGAATGCCCGGCGCTCTGGCCCGTCATCAATACCAGTCCCGCACTGGCCGCAATGATGGCAATGCCCTCGTAGAGCGTGATGTAGACGACGCGGCGCTTGAGCCCTTGCATGAAATCGCTTCCCGGTACTTGCTGAATGACGGCTCGACTTTATGTGTCCGATGCTGATATAAAAAGTCATCTTCTTTCAGATTTGATGACAGATCGATGAGTTTCACCAGCGACAACGTGGAGGTTTTCCTCGCCGTGCTCGACCACGGCTCGTTCTCGGCCGCCGCGCGCGCCCTGCACCGCGTGCCCTCGGCGGTCAGCATGGCCATTGCCAACCTCGAGGCGGAGCTGGACCTCGCCTTGTTCGACCGCAAAGGGCGCGAGCCCCAGCCCACGCCCGCCGCGCGTTCGCTGGAACCGCAAGCCCGTTTGCTCGCGGCGCAGCTTCAGCAGTTGCAGGTGCAGGCGCTGGCCCTCACGCAGGGCCTGGAGAACCGCCTCACCCTCGCCATTGCGCCCGAGCTGCTCGCCGCGCCGTGGAGCGGCGCGCTGGCCACGCTCGCGCAGGAATATCCGCAGCTGGAGGTCGAGGTGCTGGCCGCGCCGCAGGACGATGCGCTGGCGCTGCTGCACAGCGGCCGCGCGCAGCTGGCGCTGGTCTTCGAGCGGCCCAGCCTGGACGGCCGCGAAGCCTTCCAGGAGGTGGCCAACGAGATGATGGTGGCCGTGATCGCGCCCGGCCATCCGGTGCTGGCCGGCGCGGGCGGCCGGTTGCGCGAGGACCACCTGAGAACCACCCGGCAGATCGTCGTGGCGGGCCGCGACCTGGCCACCCGTGACCCGCGCTTCGAGTTTGCGCGCCATGTCTGGCGCACCGACAACGCGCTGGCGGCGCTGAGCCTGATCACCGCCGGCCTCGGCTGGGGTTGGCTGCCGCGCAACTTCGCCCGGCCGCACGTGGCGGCCGGCGCGCTGGTCGAGATCCCGTTCGAGAACCTCTCGAACGGGCTGGACCTGTGGGTGGACGTCGTCTGGTCGCGCGAGCGCCCGCTGGGCCTCGGCGCGCAGCGCTTCGTGGCGCTGATCGCACGCAAGAAGGACTGAATCCACTGGATCACTGAAATCGGTCGGTGCGGTTCAACCAGCTCAATGATTCGCTCTAGGGCCGATCGTTCGAAGGCGGCCGGTTGATCCGGTCCAGCTGCCGTTGCCGCAGATCCGCGCCAGGCATTGCCGGCGCCGGGCCGGGCACCGGCGCCGGTGGGCGACCGGCCGCCTGGCCCTGGGGCATTTGCGGCTGACGAGGGCCTGGCTGCATGGCCGGCGGCTGGGCCTGCCGGGGCGGCCGGACGCCCGCATCGCCCCGCGGCGGCCGGAAGTCATGACCGGGCTGCGGCGGACGCACGTCACGCTCGGGCCGCGGCGGCCGGAAGCCTTGCTCCGGCGGCGGGCGCTGTCCGGGCGGCGGCCGCCAGCCCGGTTGCGGCCGGTACCCCGGGTCAGGTTGCGGCTGGTAGCCTGGGCCCGGACGCGGTCGGTAGCCCGAGTCGCGGTCATTCCAGGGCCGGGGCTGCCAGTTCGCCCGCGGCGGGG
>NZ_LMTS01000349.1:21137-52001 GCF_001541225.1 Variovorax sp. WDL1
CTCACGGTACCAGGGGCGGTCGCGATAGTGGTCAGCCCAGTAGTTGCCGATCGTGAAGCCGATGATCGGCACGCCGATGGTCGCGCCGTACGTTGCCAAGGGAAGGCGCCGGTCCTCGTAGACGTAGTCGATGGCGCCTGAATACACCCAGCCTCGCAAGCCGTCGGGCAGTACCACGTCGCACCAGCTGTAGCCGCTGATGCAGCCCAGCACCTCGAAGGGCTGGCCGGGGCCCAGCCGGGCCACGACCGGGTAGTCGCCCGAAGGGCCCGCTCGAAGATTGACGGTGTTGCGCGCGACGGCCTCCTGCGCCGCCGCGGCGATCGGAAGCGCGAGTGCGAGGGTTCCGATGCCGATCCAGCGCTGCGCGAGCTTGCTGTTCATGGGTGCCTCCTTGATGAAGTTCAGGGCAGACCGCGAGCCCGGGCATTGCCATTCGGCGGCCTGACCGTCCAACGGGCCCGCTCGGGAGACGGTGCACCGCCATAACCCTTAGCGGCGCCTCGATACCCGTCTTTTGAAGCTTCGCTCCATGCGACCGCCGCGGAACAATCTGCGACAAAAGGTTACGCATTCCTGCGCACGCCTCCTCCCAAGGTGGGGACTTGGCGGCGAATTTGTGCGTAGCTGCTACAAATTTCCCTGTTATTCCCACTCGATCACTGAAATGCCAGAGGACTTCACCTATGAGTCGATTCATACAATTTTCGCCACGCAATGGGTTGCCCACAAATTCAAATACCATTAAAGCCAGAAACGATGAAGAGAACAATGACGAGAATGACAGCTCATCCAAGCCCCAGCATCGTCTCGCTTCGTTTGTTCCTGCGAGGACTCTCGAGCAGCGTCGACCAATGCCGAGTCAAGCAAGTCGCCAGTTTTCGGAAGAAATTGGCCAATCCTTCGTTCCGTCTCTCTCCACCGTAACGGAATCAAGCGAGGAGGATGCCTCAGGGTTCATTTCAAAAGAAATAATCAATTCGACAGCCATCAACGAAACGAAACACCATAAGGGCACCGGTGGAATTTCAAAAGCTGCATTAGCTCACGTCGAAAGGCTGCAGGAGCCGATGCAGAAATCATGCAAAAATGCCAAACCCCCGTCGGCGCGAGCATTGAATCTCCTCCGCTATGCTGCGAGTGGCGATAATTATTTCCCTGACATCCCGCATCCCGAGATCGAGGCTCTTGCCAGTGTATTGATTGAACTTCGGCACGAGGAGAGGCTTGCGCTTCTCAAACCGCTCAGCAATGAACTCAGGCGCCACATGTCAAGGCAGCAAAATATCAAGGTGTCAGATGCTCTTGATTACCTCGATGCCGCCGGCACGTCCAAGCACGATCAGTCGCTCCTGAATAGCCGGCTTCGCAGGTTCCAGAAAATTCTCGGCGGGCTCATCCATGAAGTCGAAACGTCGATCAGTGACTTCGCGCCGGGGTCCGCCGCAGAACTGGCAGAAAAGGCCAGGACTCTGATAACGACAAATACAGACAAAGAAGAGAACGGCACGGCACGCGCCATCAAACTCATTTACTGCGCCGCCGGCGGCAATATCTACGTCAATCCAAAACAGCCGGAGACTGGCGCTTGCGCGAAAGGACTGCGCGATCTTTCAAACAACGACAGGCGTGAATACCTGCAGCTTCTGTATAGCACCTTGAAGTCCTATTTGACTGAAGCACAAAGAACGATGATAGAAAATCATAATTCCAGTATCACGGATACAACCCGGAAAAAAAGGAAACAACCTCGAATATTCCGATTTCTTGAACTTGCGGCAGGCTCTTCAAGAGGAACTCACCAGCCTCGACGTCAAGATCCCGCCATTCAGTTGATCGACGGCATGCGAATTTCTGCCTGCCAACGCGGGCCCCCGCTGGCTGGTTGGTTCACACCTTCTTCAGGCAGCTTCTGGATAGAAGGCTGCCCGGTGCAGCGCCCGGCCCGCCAGGGGCGACACCGCCTGTCCGATCGCGGCGATGTGTTCCGGCGTGGTACCGCAGCAGCCGCCCACGATGTTGACCAGGCCCTCGGATGCGAACTCGTGCAGCAGGCGCGAGGTGACCTCGGGCGTCTCGTCGAAGCCGGTCTCGCTCATCGGATTGGGCAGGCCGGCATTGGGATAGCAGCTGATGAAGGTGTCGTCCGCCACCCGCGCCAGCTCCTGGATGTAGGGCCGCATCAACGCCGCGCCCAGCGCGCAGTTCAGCCCGACGGCCAGGGGACGAGCATGGCGCACGCTGTGCCAGAAAGCGGTGACGGTCTGGCCGCTGAGGATGCGCCCGGAGGCATCGGTCACCGTGCCGCTGATGATCAGCGGCAGGCGCTCGCCGCTCGCGGCGAAGTACTCGTCGACCGCGAACAGCGCGGCCTTGGCGTTGAGCGTGTCGAAGATGGTCTCGACCAGCAGCACGTCGGCGCCGCCCTCGACCAGCGCCTCCACCTGCTCGTAGTAGGAAGAACGCAGCTCCTCGAAGCTCACGTTGCGCGCACCGGGGTCGTTCACGTCGGGGCTGATGCTGGCGGTCTTGGGCGTCGGCCCCAGTGCGCCGGCCACGAAGCGCGGCTTGTCGGGGGTGCTGAACTTGTCGCATGCGGCGCGCGCGATGCGGGCCGATTCGAGGTTCATCTCGCGCGCGAGCTCGGCCATCTTGTAGTCCTCCTGCGCGATGCGGGTCGCGCCGAAGGTGTTGGTCTCGATCAGGTCGGCGCCCGCGGCCAGGTAGCCCTCGTGAATGTCGCGGATCACCTCGGGTCGGGTCAGCGAGAGCAGCTCGTTGTTGCCCTTCACGTCGCGCGCAAAGTCCTTGAAGCGCTCGCCGCGGTACTGGGCTTCGGTGAGCTTGAAGCGCTGGATCATCGTTCCCATGGCGCCGTCCAGGATGGCGATGCGGGTGGCGAGGATGGCGGGGAGCTGCTGGGCACGCGTATAGACAAGGGGCTTCATGGGGCGATTGTAGGAAGGGCTCGATGCCCCTTCCCGGCGCCTTGGCCTTGTGCCCCGATGGAACCAATGGACCGGCGGGGGTTACGCATCTGGGCGCGCTGCTGCGTCCAGTGTGGACGAGGCCGCGATCCGGAACACCACCATGAACCAGCTCCAATTCAACGGCATCTGCGAAGCCGCTGCCCGCGCATTGCATGTCGAGCCGTCGCCGCAGGACGGGCGCTACTCAATCACGGTCGACGAGATCGAAATCCTCATGGACTTCGAGGACGCGGAAGACAGTGACGCGCTCTACTTCTACATCGACCTGGGCGACACCGACTCGCACGAGCGCGCCGAGGTCTGCGAGCAGCTCTTGCAGCTCAACCTGCGCACCCACGGAACGCTCCGTGGCGCCTACGCCTTCGACGCCAGCTCGTCGCGAGCCATCTTCTGCGGGGAGCTTCGGGATGACGAAGCGCTCGACGGGGAGTTCGTGGCGGAGATGCTTCGGTTTCACCTGGAAGAAACCAGGACGGCGCGGGACGTCATCGGCGTGCGGGCATCGGACGGCGCTGGCGTCCTCCTGACCAGCGTGCTGGCCTGACTGGCGTTTGCCATTCTTCAACTGCCTCTTCAACCATCAAGAAACTCGACGAATGAGCGCTGCAAAACCAACCGCTGCAAGGCCAAACAACGCCGGAAGAGCACTCCCACTGACGCCCGACCCGGTCGACAAGGCTGTGCCAACGCTTCCAGAAAGCCTCGCGTCCCTTGTCCCAAAAGAATCACCCCAACCCTCGTCAGAGCGACCTCGGCTGCCGCTCCACCGGCAGGAATCTCCAGACGAGCCCGAAGCAACAGGGACCATGGAGAGCCAAACATCCCCTCCGAACAGGCCGCCTCCTCCGATACCTCGCGATACGCCAAGCTTCCCCATCAAAGTCGAGCGCCGCCTCACGGCATCCGGCAAGAGGCCGCTTCTTCTCAAGTCACCGACCAAATCCGAGTCGAGAGAGCAAAAAGAGAGCCCCAGGCTTTCACCAACTTTTTCATTGAGTCCCAGGACCTTGAATTCGTTCGATGAAAATTCCACAATTAATTATTACCAGGAATTCGATGATATTGCAGCCGAACTGGCAGACGCGCTGGATTTCGAGATAAACACAGCCGAAAAACCGCCGGAAAGCAAGTCGGAATCGAACAGTCCGAAAAAGAAACCAAAAAAATCGAGCACATCCCCAACTTCCTTGGAAGATCTGAAGAGTACAGGTCAAAGTTCATCGGGAGCCCGCAGTCCAGAAAAGACGTCTGTTCGGTTACAAAAACTGCGGCAAGTGAGCAGCCTTGTGAAGCGACTGCCCACTGAGCATCGCCTGCCACGGAGCAAGGCCGTACCTTCAAGTACGGACGTTCAAAAAGATTCGGGCAGCACGAGCTCTGGACCTGAAAACTGACAATCCACCTCGGGGAGAAGGAATGCCCAAGTCGGGGTTTTCAAGCATCTCCTTGAGAAAGAACGAAAGCCGGCACTCTCCCCGACTGCCTGGGTTGGCTCCCTCAGGTCAAATAAATACCAGCCGCGAGCGCAACAGGATCGGGAAATATTGGCGACTCACCGAGAGGTGATTCGCACGTGGGACGTGCGTTCCTCACCGTCGTCCAACAAACTCCAGCACGGCTTCCAAGAGTCGCCGCACCACCGGCTGCACGCGGATCGCGGTCTCAGGCAGGTAAGCAAAAGGCAGCTGCTCCTCCATGTAGCTGGCCTGCGTCATTTCCAGCTGGACTGCATGCACCCCGCCTGCGGGATTTCCGTAGGTGCGGGTGATGTGCCCCCCTTTGAATCGACCATTCAACACGGCGGTATAGCCGCTTGCCGACGAGGCGATCCGGAGCAGCGAATCCGCCAGCGCCGGATCGCAGCTCGTGCCGCCCCCCGTCCCCAGATTGAGATCGGTCAACCGCCCTTCGAAGAAGCGCGGCAGCACCGAGCGGATCGAGTGCGCGTCCCACAGCGCGACGGTGCCGTGCACTGCCTTCATTCGCGCGAGCTCGTCCGCCAGCTTCTGGTGATACGGCTTCCAGATCGCACCGACGCGCGCCGCGATCTCGGCCTCGTCCGGCACGTCGCCGGCGGCGTAGAGCGGCGTCTTGTCGAAGGCGTCGACGGGGCACAGGCCGGTGGTGTCCTGGCCCGGGTAGAGGTTCTGGTTGTCCGGCGGGCGGTTCAGGTCGATCACATAGCGCGAATGGGTGGCCACGAGAACGGAAGCCCCGAGTTCGTCGACGAAGTCGTAGAGGCGCTCCAGGTGCCAGTCGGTGTCGGGCACCTGCCTCGCCTCCTGCGTCAGCCGCGCGGCCAGCGCGGACGGCACGTGGGTGCCGACATGCGGCATGGAGATCAGCAACGGCCGCGTGCCCTGGCGAAAGCGGAAAGGGGGCTCTGTGGTTTCGAAGGAGTTCATGGTGAGGCGGTGAGCAGTTGGTTGCGCGCGGCGACGAAGGCCGCCGCCGCGTCGTGGTGAAGTGGGTGCGATCCGCCGGAGACGCGTTCCTGGCCGGCCACGCAGGCCGATGCGATCGCGTTGGTCCGGTGGCTGGCAAAGACGTGCGAGGACAGCATGTCGGTCGGGCAGAGGCCAGCGAGCGCGAGTTGGTTGGCGTCGAGCATCACGAAGTCAGCCTGCTGGCCGACGGCCAGACCCGCGACAGCGCGGCCTGCAGCCTGTGCGCCGCCCTGCACGGCCGCAAGCGTCATGGCCGTCGCGACGCAGGGCTCGGCGCCATCGGCGCCGATGTTGCGCTGGCGGGTCGCCAGCCGCTGGCCGTATTCGAGCATCAGCAGTTCCTCGGCGGCGTTGACGCACGCATGGCTGTCGGAGCCCACGCCCCAGCGCCCGCCATGCGCGCGCCAGGCGCCGAAGTCGAAGAGGCCGTCGCCGAGGTTGGCCTCGGTGGTCGGGCACAGGCCCGCGACCGCGCCGCTCGCTGCGGCGCCTCGGTACTCGCCGGCGTCCATGTGCGTGGCGTGGACCAGGCACCAGCGCGCATCGACGGGCGCGTGGTCGAGCAGCCAGGCAACGGGGCGCTGGCCGCTCCAGGCCAGGCAGGCCTCGACCTCGGCAGTCTGCTCGGCGATGTGGATGTGGACGGGCGCGGTGGCATCGATCGCATCGAGCCCCGAGAGCGCCTCGTGCAACGCCTGGGGCGCGACCGCGCGAAGCGAATGCGGCGCAAGGCCGAGGCGCGCTCCCTGCGACTCGCACAGCGGCCGCAGCCGATCGAGCAGGCGCAGCATCGACTCCGTCGAACGCACGAAGCGCCGCTGCCCGGCGTTGGGCGGCTGGCCACCGAACCCGCTGGCCTGGTAGAGCACGGGCAACAAGGTGAGGCCGATGCCGGTTCGCTCGGCCGCGCGCAGCAGGGCCAGCGCAAGCTCGGCGTCATCGGCATAGGGACGGCCATCGCGGTCGTGGTGCAGGTAGTGGAACTCGCAGACCGAGGTGTAGCCGGCCTCGAGCATCTCGACGTAGAGCCAGGTGGCGATGGCCTCGACCTGCGCCGGCGAGAGCTGGGCCGCGAAGCGGTACATCAGCGTGCGCCAGCTCCAGAAGCTGTCTTCCCCAGTGCCGCGGAATTCGGTAAGCCCGGCAAAGGCGCGCTGGAAGGCGTGCGAATGCAGGTTGGGTATGCCAGGGATGATGGGGCCGGCTGAGAGGGGCGCATCAGCCTGCGCTTCGGCATCGGGCTGCACCAGCGTGAGGCGGCCTGACGCGTCCCAGCGCAGCAGCACGTTGCGCGCCCAGCCCGAAGGCAGCAGCGCATCGCAGGCATGCAGGGCGCCGGGCTTGCTCATCGCCCGCCCTCCTGCGCAATGCGGCCCTGGCGGACCACTCGCTTCACGGCGCGGCGTCCGAACCAGTAGGCGAGCTCGGAGGCATCGGTGGCGTCCCACAGCACGAAGTCGGCGGGCCGGCCTGTACCGAGCGCGCCGTGCGTGTCCGACAAGCCCAGTGCGCGCGCCGCGTGAACCGTCACGCCTGCCAGCGCCTCGGGCACGGTGAGGCGGAACAGCGTGCAAGCCATGTTCATCATCAGCAGCAAACTCAGCGCAGGCGAGGTGCCAGGGTTGTGATCGGTCGAAACGGCCATCGGGACGCCGGCCGCGCGCAGCGCTTCGATGGGCGGCAGGTGCGTGTCGCGCAGCGTGTAGTACGCGCCCGGCAGCAGCACGGCGACGGTGCCGGCTTCCCGCATGGCGGCGATGCCGTCGGGGGAGAGGTGCTCGATGTGGTCGCACGAGAGCGCGCCGTAGCGCGCCGCCAGTGCCGCGCCGCCCATGTCGGAAAGCTGCTCGGCGTGCAGCTTGACCGGCAGGCCCAGCGCGCGGGCGGCCTGGAACACGCGCTCGGTCTCTTCCAGCGAGAAGGCGATGCGCTCGCAGAAGACATCGACCGCATCGACCAGCCCGTCAGCGGCGAGCGCGGGCATCATCTCGCTGCACACGGCGTCGATGTAGTCGCCGCTGCGGCCTGCGTATTCGGGCGGCAGCGCATGGGCGCCGAGGAAGGTGGTGCGCACGGTCACGCCATAGGCTTCGCCGAGCCGCCGCGCCACGCGCAGCTGCTTGCGCTCGTGCGCGAGCGAGAGTCCGTAGCCCGACTTGATCTCGATGGCGCACACGCCGTCGGCCAGCAACTGCTCCAGGCGCGCCGCTGCCTGCGCGAAGAGTTGGTCTTCGTCGGCCTCGCGCGTGGCGCGCACCGAGGAGACGATGCCGCCGCCGGCTTTCGCCACGTCCTCGTAGCTCGCACCGGCGAGGCGCATGGCGAACTCGTTGGCGCGCTGGCCGCCATAGACCAGATGGGTGTGGCAATCGATCAGGCCGGGCGTGACGAGCGCGCCCGCACCGTCGTGGCGAGGCGCATCGGCGAAGCGCTCAGGCACTGCGCGGGCGTCGCCGATCCAGGCGATGCAGCCGTGCTCGACTGCAATGGCCGCCTGCGCGCCCTCGGGCAGCACCACATCGGGCGCCGCGCCGGGCGCGAGCCGCAAATCGGTCCACAGGCCATCGGCGGAAGGAAGTTGGTTCAGGGGTGTCATCGCTCGTCTTTCAAGGCTGCGGGTCGGCGGGCAGGATGCGCACCACGGCCAGGCGTGCATCCGGACTGGCCGGCACGGCCTGCCACTCTTGCGACGCTTCGGTCCAGTACAGGCCATCGCCTTCGCGGCACAGCCGACCCTCGCCTTCCAGGCACCAGTCTCCACGCAAGGCCAGCAGCACGCCATGCGAGGCGGGCGCAATCCCGGCTGCGCCGTCGAGCACCTGCACCTCCGCGCGCCATTGCCCGCGCCGCGTCATCACGTTGAAGTCGCTCGACGCGCCGCCCTGCAGCGTGCAGTCGACCTCCACATCGCCGGCAAAGGCGAAGGGGCGGTGCGGTATGTCGAGCCGGTGATCGATGCGGCCATCGCGCGAGCGCAGGCAAACGCCCTCGCCTTCCAGCAGCATGATGCTGCGATCGATGCCCGCGAAGACCGAGAAGGGCCCCTCGGCCGCAATGGTCGCGATGCTCACGCGCCAGCCGAAGTCCGAAAGGCCCGCGCCCGGTGGCCAGCAAGCGATCTCCTGCGTGGTGCCGCCGCCGTTCTTCCACGGCGTTACGGCCAAGCTGCGGCGCGAGAACTGCGTGAGGGCCATCACGTCCATCAGTCCGGCTTGATGTTCTGCTTCCTGATCACCTCGGCCCAGCGCGCGGTTTCCGTGCGGATCGTGGCCGCGAGGTCCTGCGGCTTGCCGCTGCCGGGCTCCAGGCCCTGGGCGGCGAACTTCTCCTTGATCGCGGGCTTGGCCAGCGAGCGGATGCTCTCGGCATTGAGGCGATCGACTACGGCGGCAGGCGTCCCGGCGGGTGCCATCAGCGCGTACCACGACACGGCCTCGAACTTCGGCAGGCCCTGCTCCGCGATGGTCGGCAATTCGGGCATGGCGGCCGAGCGCTTGAGGCTGGCGACGCCGAGCGCACGCAGCTTGCCGGACTTGACGTGCGGCAGCACGGCGGACATGGAGCCGAACATCATCGTCACCTGACCGCCGACCAGGTCGTTGATGGCGGGGCCGACGCCTTTGTAGGGCACGTGGATCAGCTTCAGGTCCGCCTCCAGCGCCATCAGCTCGCCCGCCAGGTGGGCCTGGCTGCCGGCGCCGGGCGATGCGAAGCTCAGCGTGCCCGGCTTCTGCTTCGCCAGCGCAAGCAGGTCCTTGAGCGATTGAGCCGGCACATCTGCGTTGACCGCGAGCACGTTTTCCACCGTCGCCAGCATCGCGACCGGCGCCAGCTCGCTGGCCTTGTAGGGCAGCGCGGGAAAGAGGCTGGGGTTCACCGCGATGTTGCCTACCGGCACGATGCCCAGCGTGTAGCCATCCGGTGCGGCCTTGGCGATTTGCTCGACGCCGATGTTGCCGGCCGCGCCCACCTTGTTCTCGATGACGAAGGGCTGGCCCAGCGTGTCGGTAAGCTCCTGCCCGATCACGCGCGCCAGCACGTCGGCTGGGCCGCCGGGCGCAAAGGGCACGATGATGCGCACCGGCTTGGCGGGCCATGCCTGCGCATGGACGACGGACGCGAACAGAAGAGGCAATAGAAGGGCAAGACGACGTTGGATCATCAGAGTTCCTCGAAGGTGGGAAGGTTGGAATGGGCGATCCGCGCGAGGACGTCGTAGTCCGCGGGATCGGGCACGGCGAAGTCCGCAAGCAACAAGCGTTCCGTCACGGCGCGCAGCTCGGGCGCCTTCGTGCTGGCCTGCAGCGCGCTGCGCAGGCGCGCGAGCTCGTCCGGCTCCAGCGCAGCGGTGGCCACCAGCGGCGGGATGGGCCGCGCATCGGTACTGGCGATGATGCGCACCTGCTGCGCGAAGGCAGGCTCGCCATGCCGCAGCAGGTCGTGGTAGTAGCTGTCGAGCGGGCCGACGTCGATGGTGCCGGCGGCCAACGCCTCGATCACGCCGCGCGCGTGGATCAGGTTGCCGACTGCCTTGCGGTAGAGACGCTCTCCCCGCGCTTCCCGATAGGGCGCGAGGTGGTGCGCGAGGGCGACACCACCCGACATCGAGTCGGCCAGCGTGTAGCCCACCACACCGCCGAAGGTGTCCTCGAGGCGCTGGTAAGGCGCATCGGCACGCACCACGATGTCGGTGAAGTAGACCGGCCGGCCGCCGTAGCGGGCCGGCGAAGGCACCGGCGCGGCGATTAGCGTGGGGCGCGGCGTGCGCTGCGAGAAGGGCAGCCCGCACATCATCGCCAGGCCCAGGTCCTCGCGCGCCCAAAGCGCGGAGAGCGGCGCGGGCGCGTCGTAGTCGACCACCTCCCAGCCGAGCTCCGCGCGTGCGAGCACCCATGCCAGCAGGGTCTTCCAGTCGGCCCGCGCCGACGCGGTGGCCGAGTACATGCGGGCGTTGGCGACCCGAGCCATGGCGTCAGCGGAAGCGAAGCTGCTGGCCGAGCCCCATGCGCCTGGCCTTCTCGAGCATGGCCGAGCCGAGCGCGATGTCCGACAGCGAAAGGCCGCGGTGCCAGAAGAGGTTGGTCTCGTCCTCGCTCTCGCGCCCGGGCTTGAGCCCCGCGACGATCTGGCCCAGCTCGGCATGCAGCGTCTGCTCGGACAGCTTGCCGCTGTCGACGTGCGCGCGCAGCGCACCCAGCGGGCCGGCCTTGGCCTGGCCCCAGTCGTCCATCACCATCTTGTCCATGATGTCCGTCAGCGAGAGCTCGACCGCACTCATGGTGCCGTAGGGGATGACGCAGGCGCCCTTCTTGATCCACTCTGTCTTGAGCATCGGCGTGGGCTTCTCCAGGCGCGAGGCCTCGACGACGATGTCGGCGCCGCGCACGCAGGACTCCCAGTCCTCGGTGACGGTGATCTTCGTGCCGAGGTCGCGCTCGAGGCGCGCGGCGAACTTCTCCCGGCTCTCCGGCCGGCGGGAGTGCACGCGGATCTCGTCGAAATGGAAGATCGAATGCAGCAGGCGCACGTTCCAGTACGAGGTGCCGCGCGCACCGATGTGGCCGAGGATCTTCGAGTCCTTGCGCGCGAGGTGCTTGGCGCCGATGGCAGTCACCGCGCCGGTGCGCATGTCGGTGATGTCGGAGGCGTCGATGATGGCCACCGGCACGCCGTTTTTCGGATCGAAAAGGTTGAGCAGCGCGAGCTCCGAGGGCAGGCCTTGTTCGTAGTTGCGATAGAAGTCGCCCACCACCTTCACGCCCGCCACGCCGAGCGGCCGCACGTAGCCGCGCAGCACGTTGAAGTGGCCCGGGTAGTCCTTCTCGGGCACGAGGTGCATGCGCGGCTCGATGGTGGTTTCGCCGCGTCCTTGCGCGAGCAGGCCGGCCTCGACGGCGGCGACGATCTCGGCGTCGGTCATTGCCAGCGCCTGGACGTCGAGGTGGTTCAGATAGTGCAGGTAGATCTCGGACATGGGGTTGGGCTCACTTGATCATGGGGAGTTGGAGGGAATGCTTCTTCGCCGTCGCGACGGCCTGTTCGTAGCCTGCATCGGCATGGCGCATGACGCCGGTGGCAGGGTCGTTCCACAGCACGCGCGCGATGCGCTTGGCCGCGGCGTCGGTGCCGTCGCACACGATCACCACGCCCGAATGCTGCGAGTAGCCCATGCCGACGCCACCGCCATGGTGCAGGCTGACCCAGGTCGCGCCGCCCGCGGTATTGAGCAGCGCGTTGAGCAGCGGCCAGTCGGAGACGGCATCGGTGCCGTCCTTCATCGCCTCGGTCTCGCGGTTGGGGCTGGCGACCGAGCCGGTATCGAGGTGGTCGCGGCCGATGACGATCGGGCCCTTGAGCTCGCCTGACTTCACCATCTCGTTGAAGGCCAGCCCGGCCTTGTGGCGCTCGCCCAGGCCCAGCCAGCAGATGCGCGCGGGCAGGCCCTGGAAGGAGATGCGCTCGCGCGCCATGTCCAGCCAGCGGTGGGTGTGCTTGTTGTCGGGGAACAGCTCCTTGATCTTGGCGTCGGTCTTGTAGATGTCCTCCGGGTCGCCGGAGAGCGCCACCCAGCGGAAGGGGCCCTTGCCTTCACAGAAGAGCGGGCGGATGTAGGCGGGCACGAAGCCGGGGAAGTCGAAGGCGTTCTTCACGCCCTCGTCGAAGGCGACCTGGCGGATGTTGTTGCCGTAGTCCACGGTGGGGATGCCCATGGCCTGGAAGTCGAGCATGGCCTGCACGTGCACGGCGCAGGACTTCGCGGCCTCGGCCTTCAGGCGCGCATGCTGCGACGGGTCTTTCTGCGCGTCGATCCATTGCTCGACGGTCCATCCGGAGGGCAGGTAGCCGTTGATCAGGTCGTGCGCCGAGGTCTGGTCGGTCACCAGGTCGGGCTTCAGGCCGCCGGCCTTCGCGCGCTTGACCAGCTCGGGCAGGATCTCGGCCGCGTTGCCGAGCAGCGCGATCGACACGGCCTCCTTTGCTGCCGTGTGCTGCCGGATGAGCGCGATGGCGTCGTCGATGTCCTTGGCTTGCTTGTCGACGTAGCGCGTGCGCAGGCGGAAGTCGATGCTCGACTGCTTGCACTCGATGTTGAGCGACACGGCGCCGGCGAGCGTGGCGGCCAGCGGCTGCGCGCCGCCCATGCCGCCGAGGCCCGCGGTCAGGAACCACTTGCCAGCGAGGTCGTTGTCGTAGTGCTGGCGGCCGGCCTCGACGAAGGTCTCGAAGGTGCCCTGCACGATGCCCTGGCTGCCGATGTAGATCCAGCTGCCGGCGGTCATCTGGCCGTACATGAAGAGGCCCTTGCGGTCCAGCTCGTTGAAGTGCTCCCAGGTCGCCCACTTGGGCACGAGGTTGGAGTTGGCGAGCAGCACGCGCGGGGCGTCGGCATGGGTCTTGAAGACACCGACGGGCTTGCCGGACTGGATCAGCAGGGTCTCGTCGTCTTCGAGCGTCTTCAGCGAGGCGAGGATCTGGTCGAAGCATTCCCAGTTGCGCGCCGCGCGGCCGATGCCGCCGTAGACCACCAGGTCCTGTGGGCGCTCGGCCACCTCGGGGTCGAGGTTGTTCTGCAGCATGCGGTAGGGCGCCTCGGTGAGCCAGCTCTTGCAGCTGAGCTGGCTGCCGCGCGGGGCGCGGATCACGCGGGTGGGATCGTGGCGGGGGTCGGTGGCGGTCTGGGCGACGAACTTGTCTGGAGCGTTCATGGCGGCATGTCCTTTCGTTGGGGGCGGGATTCAGGGGCGGCTGGGCAGGATGTCCAGCAGGGCGGCGGGCCATTCGCTGCGGCACGCCCACTGGCGCATGGCCTCGATGTCGGGGGCGATGAAGCGGTCCTGGTCGATGAAGGCGACGCGCTGGCGGATGGCGGCGAATTCGGCTTCGAGGAGGGGCGAACTGTTCAGCCCACCGCCGGGCCGCCCCTCGGGGGGCAGCGAGGACACGCCAGTGCCGAGCGTGGGGGCCATGCTGCCACGCTTGAGCTCGATACCTTGCGCGGCAGCCATGGCCTCGATGCCCACGACCACCGCGGTGTTCTGCACCATCTCGGCGAGGCGCCGCGCGGCGAAGGTGGCCATCGACACATGGTCCTCCTGATTGGCCGAAGTGGGCAGGCTGTCCACGCTCGCCGGATGGGCAAGCGACTTGTTCTCCGAGGCGAGCGATGCGGCCGTGACCTGCGCGATCATGAAGCCGGAGTTGACGCCGCCATCGCGCACCAGGAAGGCCGGCAAGCCCGACAGGCCGCTGTCCAGCAACAGGGCCATGCGGCGCTCGCTGATGGCGCCGATCTCGGCCACCGCCAGCGCGATGATGTCGGCCGCGAAGGCCACGGGCTCGGCGTGGAAGTTGCCGCCGGAGATCACGTCGCCGTTATCGAAGACGAGCGGGTTGTCGGAGGCCGCATTGGCTTCGATGCGCAGCACGCGCGCCGCGTGCGCGAGGCTGTCGAGGCAGGCGCCCATGACCTGCGGCACACAGCGGACGGAATACGGGTCCTGCACGCGGCCGCAGTCGGCGTGCGAGGGAACGATCTCGCTGCCTTCGAGCAGCGTGCGCACCGCGGCGGCGACGGCAATCTGGCCCGGCTGGCCGCGCGCGGCGTGGATGCGCGCATCGAAGGGCTTGATCGAACCCTGGATCGCCTCGAGCGACAGTGCGCCCGCCATGAGGCCGGCCGCGAACACGTCCTCGGCGCCGAACAGGCCCGCCAGCGCCAGCGCCGTCGAGACCTGCGTGCCGTTGAGCAAGGCCAGGCCTTCCTTGGGGCCAAGCACGAAGGGCTCCAGGCCGATGCGCGACAGCGCCTCCGCGCCGCCGATCACCGCGCCCTCGGGGGTCGTGACCTCGCCCTCGCCGATCAACACGCAGGCCAGGTGGGCCAGCGGCGCGAGGTCGCCCGAGGCTCCGACCGAGCCCTTGGACGGGATACGGGGCAAGAGGCCGGCGTTGTGCAGCGCGAGCAGCGCATCGACGATCTCGGGCGCGATGCCCGAGTGGCCGCGCGCCAGGCTCACGGCCTTGGTGGCGAGCACCAGGCGCACCACGCCGCCGGGCAGCGCGGCGCCGGTGCCGGCGCTGTGCGACAGCACCAGGTTGCGCTGCAGCTCGGCCAGGCGGCCGTGCGGGATGATGGTCTGCGCCAACTTGCCGAAGCCGGTGTTGATGCCGTAGACCACCTCGCCGGCATCGACGATCTTGCGCACCGTCGCCTGCGCAGCCAGCAGGCCTGCGCGCGCCGCGGGGTCGAGGGCGAGCTGCACGCCGCCGGCGTGCACGCGCCGCAGCGCGGCGAGCTCGACCTCGCCCGGCGTGAGCAGCAGCGGCGCGGTGGAAAGCGAGGCGTTGTCCATGTGTGGGTCCTGTCTATACAAGTAGGTGCGTGCGAAGCGCGATCGGCGTCCGGGACCTTCGATCAGCCGAAGCTCGGATTGCCGTCCGCGCGGAAGCGGCTGCCCAGCCGATAGCGTGAGGCCGGATGGAGGCAGCGCACCATGGTCACCGGGGTGCTGCGCGACCAGGTGCGCCGCGTCAGCAGCAGGCACGGGTCGCTGGACGGCATGTCGAGCCGCTCGGCCTGCTCGGGCGTGGGCAGCACGGCGTCGACCACATGCTCGATCTGGTCGAAGGGCACGTTGCGCACCAGGTACTCGCTGGGCGAGGTGGCCGAGAAGTCCTGCTCGAGGAAGGCGGGCACCATGCGCGGGTTGACGTGGCGGTCTTCCAGCTGCACGGGAAGGTTGTTTTCCAGGTGCAGGCACACGGTGTGGAACACCGACTCGCCGGGCCGCAGGTCCAGCCACACCGCCACGTCGGGCGAGGCCGCGATGCGCTCGGCCACGAGGAACTTGCAGCGGTAGTCATGGCCGCGGGCGCGGATCTCGCTCGCGATGTTGGCGATCTGCAGCAGCGTGGACTGCGGCTTGTTCTCGGCCACGAAGCTGCCCACGCCCGCCACGCGCACGATGCGGCCCTGCTCCATCAGCTCCCGCAGCGCGCGGTTGACCGTCATGCGCGCCACGCCGAACTTCGCCACCAATTCGCTTTCCGAAGGCAGGCGATGGCCGGCGGGCCAGGAGCCGTCCTGGATCTTGTGGGTGATGAAGGACTTGACCTGCTCGTAGAGCGCCAGCGCAGGCTGCGCCGGCGCCGGCGATCTTTGCGCGGTCGTGCTGCTGCGTTGCTTGGCGCTGGTGGTCATGTCTTCGTTCTTCAGTGCTCGGCCGCGGCCATGGACTCGGCGCGAATCTCCTCGGTCAAGCGCGCCTTGATCTCCATGAATTCGGGCGAGGTCTTGATCGTGTAGTGGCGCGGATGCGGGAAGTCGACCGCGATCTCGCTCTTGATGCGGCCGGGCCTAGCGCTGAACACCGCGACGCGGTTGGCCATGAAGATGGCTTCGTCGATGTCATGGGTGACGAAGAGCACGGTCTTCTGCGCCGACTCCCAGATGCCGAGCAGCAGTTCCTGCATCAGCACGCGCGTCTGGTTGTCGAGGGCGCCGAAGGGCTCGTCCAGCAGCAGGATCTTGGGGTCGTTGGCGAGCGCACGCGCGATCGCGGTGCGCTGCTGCATGCCGCCCGAGAGCTGCTTGGGGTAGTGGCTCTCGAAGCCGCGCAGGCCGACCTTGGCGATGAAGTAGTCGCTGCGTTCCTTCTGCTCGGCCTCGCCCATGCCGCGCTCGCGCAGGCCGAAGCGAATGTTTTGCGCGATGGTGAGCCAGGGGAAGAGCGTGTAGCTCTGGAACACCATGCCGCGATCGGCGCCCGGCCCTTCGATGGACTGGCCGTCGAGCAGCACGCGGCCTTCGCTCGGGTGGTCCAGGCCGGCCACGATGCGCAACAGTGTGGACTTGCCGCAGCCCGAGGGGCCGAGGACGGTGACGAAATCGTTCTCGCGCACCTCGAAGTCGATGGGCAGCAGGGCCTGCGTACGCTGGCCCCGGTTGCCGATGAAGGTGCGGGACACGCTGCGGATCGAAAGCTGGCTTTGCATCACAGCGTGCTCCAGGCGAAGAGGCGCCGGTTGACGAACTTGAAGACGAAGTCCGAGACCAGCCCGATCACGCCGATGACGATGATCCCGAAGATGATCTGGCCGGTGTTGAGCAGCGCCTGGCTGTCGGTGATCATGTGGCCGATGCCGGAGGAGGAGCCGATCAGCTCGGCGACGATGACGTAGGTCCAGGCCCAGCCCAGCACCAGGCGCAGGGTCTCGGCGATGCCCGGCGCGGCGCCCGGGATCAGCACGCGCGCGACGATGCCGCGGCTGCTGGCGCCCAGCGTGTAGGCCGCCTCCACCAGGTCGCGGCGCGCGCCGCCCACGGTGACGGCCACCATCAGCGTGATCTGGAACACCGAGCCGATGAAGATCACCAGCAGCTTCTGCGCCTCGCCGATGCCGGCCCACAGGATCAGCAGCGGGATGAAGGCCGAGGCCGGCAGGTAGCGGCAGAAGGAGACGAACGGCTCGAAGAAGGCCTCGATGGGCTTGTAGGCGCCCATCGCGACGCCCAGCGGCACCGCGACGATGGCCGCCAGCACGAAGCCGCCGACCACGCGCCACACCGTCATGCCGATGTCATGGATGAAGTTGAATTCGGTGAAGAGGCCGTAGCCCTCCTTCACCATCGTGACCGGGCTCGCCAGGAAGGTGGGCGGCACGTAGCCGCCCAGCGTGAACGCGGCCCAGACTGCGAAGAACAGCACGAAGAAGCCCAGGCCCAGCATCCAGCGTGCGCGCGGGCTGACCGGTTCGAGCGGCGCCATGCCGCGCCGCCGGCCGGGCGCGGCGCTGGGCATGGCAGCGGGTGCTGCAGGCGCAGCGGTGGAGACGGCGGTGGTCGCTTCCATGACGGTGGCTCGGGCAGCTTCGTGCGCGCGGTCTTACTTGATGAAGCTGGCGTCGAAGGTCGCCGAGAGATCCTCGGGCGCCTTGCGGATCACGCCGGCCTCCAGCAGGATCGGCACCGATTCCTTCATGAACTGGGTGAGCTCGCCCGCAAAGAACTTCTGGTTGGCCGCCTTGTCCTGCCAACGCAGGTAGGCCGAGGACTTGGCGAACTGCTCGCCGCTCTGCTTGACGGCAGAGCCCATCAGCTCGTTGGCCTTGGCAGGGTCGCTCTTGATCATCTCCAGCGCCTCGAAGTAGGAATTGGTCAGGGCCTGCGCGGCCTTGGCGTTGGCCTTGAGCCAGGTGGGCGCGCAGCCGACGGTGTCCATCACCATCGGATAGTCCAGCGTGGTGGCGAGGATCTTGCCGGCCTGCGGGTTGGCACGCACCGTCGAAAGATAGGGTTCGTAGGTCATGGCGGCGTCGTTCTGGCCGGCCACGAAGGCCTGGGCGGCGGGCTGGGGCTCGAGCGAGACGGTCTTCACGTCCTTCAGGGTCATGCCGTTCTTGCTCAGCATCCAGGCCAGGCCGAAGAAGGGCGCGGTGCCGGGGGCGCTCACACCGATGGTCTTGCCCTTGAGGTCGGCGAAGGACTTGACGTCGTTGCGCACCGCGATGCCGTCGGCGCCGTAGGACTTGTCCATCTGGAAGATCTGGACGATGGGCACGCCGTTGGCGTTCCAGGCCACGTGCGTCTCGACGGTGGTGGCCGCGCACTGGATGGCGCCGGAGGCCAGGGCCAGGTGGCGATCCTTCTGCGGAATCATCTTGATCTCCACGTCGAGACCGTTCTTCTTGAAGATGCCGGCCTTGTCGGCCAGCGAGAGCGGCGCGAAGCCCGTCCAGCCGGACATGCCGAGGGCGATCTTGCTGTCCTGGGCGTGGGCGCTTGCCGCCATGCCTGCGGCGCAGAGGGCGGCTGCGAGCAGCGAGGCGGTTCTTGCGAAGGTCTTGACCATCTGGGGGTACTCCTGTTGCGTTCGTGAAAAGCCTGGCTCGCCATGTGTGGCACACGCGGCACGCAGGCATATGGTGCCGGCCTGCGATGCACCTGTATATACAGGCAAACCCCACCTTTGCACCCTTTTGACTTCGGGGCGCTCAGCCCTGGTGCACCAGGGCTTGCCGGGCAGCGTGCGCAGGCGCAGGCTGGCACATGGAAAGCAAGGCGCGTGCCGCAGGTTCAGCAGCGCCTCGCCATGCGCACTGCCGCTCGGCGACTACGGACGATCCAGATCCATCCGGTCTCACAGAGGCATCACGCGGTGACGACGCTATCAGGAGCGCCAGGCCAGCGGAACTGCTCGAGTTGCCGGATCGGGTCGTCCAGCTCCCCAGCCTTCACCACATCCTCCAACTGTCCCATGAATATCCTGGCGGACATGTCCGTCTCGGACGGGCGTGTCGCATCAGCCTTCAGGAACGCTCCAACCGCCTTGTCGAAGGCCGCCAGGCCTGCGATCGGGTCGGGGTAGTACGCCTCCAGCTCCTTGCGAATGTGGTAGCCGAACTTGGAAGTGATCGTTTCTACCTTGCCGAGAGCCTTGCTTCGGGCAATCTCGAAATGCCGCAGGAAGACCGAAACGTGCGGCACTGCCTGCACACCGCCTTCCGTTCGCAGCTTGAGCCTGAGCGCCGGCGCAAGGTGAGACTTGATGAAGTCCAGTTGCGTATTCGCCGGCTTTGCCGAGGCCGCCTTGCAGATGGCAAGCAGTTTGATCGCGTCGATATCGAAGGCCTCCAGCAACCGGACGTAGGGCGACGCGCGGTTGCAGTCGTGGTCCTTGACGATGTCCTGAACCTGAAGCGCCAATACATGCAGCCCCAGATACTCGTTCTCAAGGGCATCGAATTTCATCTCGCGCCTGCCGCGGAAGCTCTGCATTTCCGGCAGATAGTCGCCTTCCTGAATGTGCACCTCGACATTAGAACCATCGAGGTGCGTCCCGGCCACCTTGTGCTCGAGCTCCTCGCGCGACATCTCGAAGCCCAGGACGCGCACGGCCCGCTGGCGCCACTTTGACGTGTGTTCGGCGCCCGCCCGCTGGCCGTTGCGCACTGCCACCGCGGTGCCCCACGCAGCCGCGCCTAGAACCGGCACGAGACCTGCCGCGCCCCCTGTTGCCGCAGTGAGGGCGCCGAGGCCAGCCAACGTACCGAGCGCCGCCAATCCGCCAAGCGCTCCACCGATAGCCCCACCGCCATCGAATATGCGCCCCCTGGCGTATATCTTCTCGCGTGCTGCTTGCCGAATCAGGCGATCTTGCTGCGCATCGAGACATTTAACAACACCCTCGAACAACTGGCGGCGCTCCGGATGGGCCTTGAACTCCGGATGGTTCTTGAACTCCTCCAACATGGCCTTCATCCTTGCCTTGCGACCCTCCGCCAGTACCTGTTGACCCACGCGTCGCAACAGTTCCTGCCTCCCTTCGTGAATTCTGACGCCGCCTCCGGCGACGGCGATCGGCGCGAAGGCGGCGTTTGCCCAGGGGGTGAACGACGTCATCGTATTGGCAATTTCAAGGGCGGCTGCGCCGGAGCCCTGCAGCGGCGAGAGCACACCCGTCCTCGCCACTCGATCGACCGCCGCCCTCGTGGTGGCGGCATCCTCCAATGTCGGCTCGAACAGCTTGCCCCCTGCGGCCATGAACTTGAGATAGTTCTCCGCCTCCTCAGGCGTGGCCTCGGCCTGGAGCTTCAAGAACCGGCGTGCATCGTTCTTCAAGTTCAAGGCTTGCTTGGCCTTCTCCTGCTCGGAGCGCAGTCCGAGGAGCGCAGCTGCACCGTAGATCCCCTCGGCGAGCGCGGGCGCCAACGTGGCCGCTGCCAAGCCGTCGGTCATCGGTGAGAGGTCTGCAGCCAAGCCGGGGTCTTCATTCGCTGCGTAAGTCGCAGGTCCCTTGTTCAGTGCAGAGGCTACGGCCACGCCAGCGACCGTCTTGTCGTTCAGCGTTTGTTTGCCACTGGTCAACAGGTCATCCTTCGCCTTGTCGGTTGCGTAGTTGCTGCCCGTCTTGCGCGGACAGCCCGCTGTTTCGCGCATGATCCGGTCGACCTTGTTGAGGCCGGTCTGGATCTTTCTGCCTTTTTCGGCCTGCCACGCCTGAAGCCTGACACTCGGCTTTTCTTCGCGCCTCTCCCAGACCTTCTCGTCCCACTCCGAGCCATCGGCACTCTTGACGGTTCTCGTCTTTTCCACGTAGGAGCTCTTGTCGCGCTTGCTGAGCTCCCGGTTCACCGCTCCTTGATAGAAGCGCTCGAACTGCGGCTCAATGGCATTGTGTGCAGCATCGAGCTTCTGGGACGGTATTCCGAATGCATCGTGCAGGCTGGGCCGCGATGGCGGCTCATTCTGAAAGTCGAAGGCGTCAGGCTCATCTGCTCTCATCGGGGCGGGGATGTAGTCCTCGATGTTCGCGTCCCGATGGAACTGCCGAGGTGTGAAGGATTGTCCCGCCTGGGCCACCTTGATATGCCTTGCCGTGGTCCTCTGGAGTTGGGGACGCGCCGTGCGGGAGGTCGTCGGCTGGCCAAATGCCCTTGGGGTTGCTGCTCTTGGGGTGGAAGGACTCGGGGTTGATGCGCTTGGTCTCATCACAAGTCTCCTGCTTCAAGCCAATGAGCTGGGGAAAGACAAGGCACCGGTCGCGGGTGACGCGCTGTCGAGTGCGTCCCGCAACATGCCTTTCCACTCGTCCACCAAGGAAATCAGTTGCTCGGTGAGTACGAATGCAAGGTCGACATCCTCTTCAAGCAAGCTCTGCAGGGGAACGTGGAAAGCCACCACGGGATGGTCGCTTTCAGGGTGCAGGCTGAAGGTGGGCAAATAGAAGCTGGTATTGCCGAGGTTGGCCTGCAGCAGCAATTCGAGCATTGCGTTGCGGTCGATGCCGTCGTCGAGTTCACCGAGGTCCGCGAGCAGGCGAATCTCGTCCCGCTCCTCCAGGTACTCGATGCCGACCAGCGTCTCGTCCACCTGCAGCAACCCACGGTCCAGAAGCTCGCCGGCGTCGCCGAGCTCCAGCTCCTCGCAAAGATCCTGGACCAGTTCGATATAGTCCTCTCGACTCATTGGGGCTCGTCTCCTTCCGAGGTCGAACAAGAAAAGCTCGTCTCATGGGTTGGTAACAATCGTGTCTCGAGCAATCCGCTCGGCGTCCTGACTTTTTGTGAGGGCGACTGAAGGAACAATCAGTTCGCCGCCAAATGCAGGGGCCGGCCGGCCCTTCGAATTCATTCACATCTCATCGGTGTCATACCCGTGCCCGTCCTGCCGTCTTCAACACCCGAACGCGAGTTGTCGGAAATCCTTCGCGACGTCTTCGGCTACACCGAGTTCCGCGGCCATCAACAAGCCATCATCGAGAACGTCACCGCCGGAGCCGACGCGCTGGTGCTGATGCCCACCGGCGGCGGCAAGTCGCTGTGCTACCAGATCCCTGCGATCGCACGGCAGCGTGCGGGGCGTGGCGTGACGGTTGTGGTGTCGCCGTTGATCGCGCTGATGCACGACCAGGTCGGCGCCCTGCACGAGGCCGGCGTCGATGCTGCCTTTCTCAACTCCACGCTCGATTGGGAAGAGACGCAGGACGTGGAGCGCCGCATGCTGCGCGGCGAAATCACCTTGCTCTACGCGGCGCCCGAACGCGTGACGACGCCACGGTTTCTTTCACAGCTCGACGGGTTGCACGAGCGTGGCAAGCTGTCGCTGTTCGCGATCGACGAAGCGCATTGCGTGAGCCAGTGGGGCCACGACTTCCGGCCCGAGTACCGCGCGCTGACGGTGCTGCACGAGCGCTATGCCGGCGTGCCGCGCATCGCACTCACTGCCACCGCCGACGCGCTGACGCGCGCCGACATCGTGGAGCGGCTGCAGCTCGAGGAGGCGCGCCAGTTCGTTTCCAGCTTCGACCGGCCGAACATCCGCTACACGATCGTCGAGAAGAAGGACCCCACCACGCAGCTCCTGCGCTTCATCGAACGCGAGCACGAGGGCGACGCCGGCGTCGTGTATTGCCAGTCGCGCAAGCGCGTCGAGGACACAGCCCAGACCCTGCGCGACGCCGGGATCGAGGCCCTGCCCTACCACGCCGGGCTCGATGCGGCGGTGCGCCAGAAGCACCAGGATCGCTTCTTGCGCGACGAAGGCATCGTGATGGTGGCAACCATCGCCTTCGGCATGGGGATCGACAAGCCGGACGTGCGCTTCGTCGCCCACCTCGACATGCCGAAGAACATCGAGGGCTACTACCAGGAGACGGGCCGCGCGGGCCGCGACGGCGCGCCGGCCGATGCCTGGATGACCTACGGGCTGCAGGACGTGGTGAACCAGCGCCGCATGATCGATGAGAGCCCTGCGGGCGAGGAGTTCAAGCAGGTGATGCGCGGCAAGCTCGACGCCCTGCTCTCGCTGGCCGAGGCCAGCGATTGCCGGCGGGTGCGGCTTCTGAACTACTTCGGCGAGCACAGCACCGTCTGCGGCAACTGCGACAACTGCCTGAACCCGCCACAGGTGTGGGACGGCACGGACGCAGCGCGCAAGCTGCTCTCGACCATCTACCGCGTACAGCAGCACAGCGGCATCAGCTTCGGCGCCGGCCACATCATGGACATTCTTCGCGGCAAGGCCACGGAGAAGGTCACGCAGTTCGGCCACTCGAAGCTCAGCACCTTCGGCCTCGGCAGCGAGTTCAGCGAGGCGCAGCTGCGCGGTGTGATGCGCCAGCTGATCGCGACCGGCGCGCTGTCGGTCGATGCGCAGGCCTTCAACACCCTGCAGCTGACCGATGGCTCGCGCGCGGTGCTCAAGGGCGAGACGCCGGTGCTGCTGCGCGAGTCGGTCTCGTCACCGGCCGACCGCAAGAAGTCAAGGCGCGACAAGCCGGCGCGCGGTGCGCCTTCGCCC
Source organism: Variovorax sp. WDL1 (assembly GCF_001541225.1). Lineage (GTDB taxonomy): Bacteria > Pseudomonadota > Gammaproteobacteria > Burkholderiales > Burkholderiaceae_C > Variovorax. The sequence goes on from NZ_LMTS01000349.1 coordinate 44,375, forward strand.
GCTGCGGCCACGTTGGACACGGCGGGCCAGGCGCGCTTCGCCGCGCTCAAGGCCTGGCGCGGGGAGGTGGCGCGCGAGCACAACCTCCCGGCCTACGTGATCTTCCACGATGCCACGCTCGCCGCGATCGCGGAGCGGGCACCGGCCACGCTCGAGGATCTGCAGGGCCTGAGCGGGATCGGCAGCAAGAAGCTGGAAGCCTACGGGGCGGATGTACTCAGGGTCTGCGCCGCGTTCTAGCCGGAGTTAGCGTCCGGGCCGCAGCATCCGGTTCTCGAGGATCGGAGAGCGCACCAGGTAGGGCACGCGCTCGGCTTCGGCCTTGCGCATGGCGATGTCGGCCTTGCTGACCGACGGCGGGGTGGGGCAGACCCCGCCTCCGAGCAGATGCAACGCCACCGCAAGCCTCGCCTCCTTGGGGTCGCCGAGCTCGTGGGTGAAGTCGTCCACCACGGCGCAGGTCGGTGCAAAGCCGTCGCCATAGTCCCCGAAGCCCTGGTCGTTGACGCCCTGGAACTGGATGGCGTAGTAGCTGGTACCGCAGTTGTCCTGCGGCGTGAAGCCGTAGGGCTTGCCGCACGTGCCCCCGCCGACCAGGTCGACGGTGACGCCAATGCCGCGAAGGCCGTTGACGATGGACTCGCTGGCCGAGCAGGTGTCGGGGCCACTCAGGACGGTGACGTGCGACAGCCCGAGTTGAGGCAAGGCGTACCCTGGATTCACCGAATACCCCAGCGTGGTGGCGTGGAAGGGCACCTTAGTGTCCTCCGCCGTCAGGTTGAACGGATTCTTGCTGCTGTACAGGAGCCGCTCGAAGGTCTTGCCCTGGGTCGCTGCGCTCGAGCTCACCATGTAGGCCAGTTCGCTCGCGATGTCGAGGTAGCCGCCACCGTTGTAGCGCATGTCGATCACGAGATCGGTGATGTCGATGGACTGGAACGCCTCCATCGTGGAGGCCAGCCAATACTCAGCGGTTGCGATGTGGTGGTTGAAGAGCATGTAGCCGACACGCTTGCCGCCGATGTTGAAGGCGTTGAGCATCGGCACCGGATCTCGCGTGATCGAAGCCGAGGTGAGCGTGAGAGTCCGCTCGGTGCCGTCGACCGCGCGCAGCCTGAAGCTGTGTTGCTCTCCTTCGCGTTCGGGAGCTATCGCCGCATTGAGCGCATCTGCATTCGTCGAGCCCTGTACATCGATGCCGTCGATCTCGATCAGGCGGTCGCCGCGGGAAACCCCCGCCTGCGCAGCCGGCGAACCCGGCTCGGTGAACGCGACGCGAATATCACGTGGCGCCGACGCGGCAAGGAAGGCGAGTTCCATTCCATAGCCGACTTCGGTGCCTTTCTGCGACAGTGCACGTGCCTGCGCGGTGTTGGCGGTGAAATGGAACCGATCCTTGGGTTTGCCTTTTGCCGTGAGCTTCGGCGTCTTCAGCACATCGAAGTAGGCGACGGGCGTCGCGTAGTCCTGCGCGAGCAGCGTGGTGGGCACCTCGTCGAACCACAGGTAGGTTTCGTCGATCCATGCGCGCACCCAGTCTTTTTCGTTGGCCAATGTGCCCTTGCGGTCGTCGAAGGGGGTACCGGTTGACGGATCGGTGCCGGAGCGCGGCGCGGCGCACTGCGCGGACACGGAGGCTGAGGGAACGATGGTGGCTTGAGGGATTGGCGTCGGGCCGGGCGGCGTGACCGGCGTCCCGGGCACTGCAGGAGTCGGAGGTTCACCCGGAGCCGGAGGAGTTTCGACCGGCCCCGCATCCGCGGGAGGCGGTGAAGTTGCGGAATCCGCAGTGGCTGGCGGCGCCGCGGCGATCGGCGGAAACATTGCTGCGCCTCCTCCTCCACCGCCGCCGCAGGCGGCCAGCGTGATGATCCATGCCGCGCAGCCAGCAAGCCGTGTGAGCTTCTTCTCGAGAATTCGACCCATGTTCCCTCCCTCCGCATGCGCCGGACGACGCCATTTGATTGGCCGGCATCGTAGGAGGGCTGACGCCACGGGTGCATCGGCCGTGACATTTCTTCAGCTTTCGCGGGACCGGCGACCGTGCCGGAACGGGCTGCGCGGCCCGACAAGCCGGCAGCCGCGGCCGGGCTATGGCTGCGTCGAAGGCAGCGTCACGACGAGGCGGCTCTCCCTGGCCGGCACACGCACGAGATACGGCATGCCCAGCGCCTCGGACTTGCGTCGCGCGACGTCAGCCTTGCGCGAGTCCGGCGCCGGGCAGGCCCCGGTGCTGCGGAGCGTCAATGCCGCCGCCAGCCGCGCCTCGGCAGGGTCACCCAAGGCATGGTCGAAGTCGTCAGCCACCGCACATGTCGGTGCAAAGCCGTCGCCGTAGTCACCGAAACCCTGGTTGTTGACACCCTGGAACTGGATCGCGAAATAAGTGGTGCCGCAGTTGTCCTGCGGCAGGAAGCCGTAAGGCTTGCCGCAGGTGGCGCCGCCGATCAGGCTGACCGCGACACCCACGCCGCGCAGGCTGTTGATCACCGATTCGCTGGCCGAGCAGGTATCGGGCCCGGCGAGGACGGTGACGCGCGTCAGGCCCAGGCGCGGCAGCGGCTGCCCGGCCGGCGTGGAGAAGCCACGCGAAGTCACGTGAAAGGGCAAGGCAGCCTGCGCGGGCGCCAGACGAAAGGGGTTCTTGCTGTTGAAGACCAGGCGCTCGAACACGGCGCCGGTGGTCGCACCTGACGAGCTGACCATCGAAGCCAGTTCGCTCGCGACATCGAGCAGGCCGCCGCCGTTGTAGCGCATGTCGATCACCAGGTCGACGATGCCTGCGGCCTGCAGTTGGTTCATGGCCGCGATCAAGGCCGCCTCCGCGGTCGCCAGATGGTCGTTGAATTGCATGTAGCCCACCGGCCCGCTCGCGGTGGCGATGGTCTTCACGTTCTGCACCGGAACACGGGTCACGCGCGCCGCGGCCAGCGCGACCGAGCGCTCGGTGCCGTCGGGAGCGCGCAGCTTGAAGCTGTGGGTCTCCCCCTCGCGGGCGTGCACGAGGCCTGCGTTGAGCGTGGTCGTGTCGCTGCCGTTGGCGACATCGACGCCGTCGATTTCGACGACGCGCGTCCCTCGCACGATGCCCGCCTGCGCTGCGGGCGAGCCGGGCTCGATGTAGGCCACGCGCACATCGCGCGGTGGCGATGCGCTCAGGAAGGCCAGCTCCAGGCCGTAACTCACATCCATGCCGCCTTGCGAAAGTGCGCGATAGGCCGCCGTATCCTGCGTGAAGTGAAAGCGGTCCTTGGCTCTGCCGGACGCGGTGAGCTGGGGCGTCTTGAGCACGTTGAACCAGGCGATCGGCGTGGCGTAGTCCTTCGATGCCAGCGTGGCCGGCACTTCGTCGAACCAGAGGTAGGTTTCGTCGATCCAGCCGCGCACCCAGCGCTTCTCGTCGGCGGTGGTGCCGCTGCGATCGGGGTAGGCCGCCCCGGTGTCCGGGTCGATGCCGTTGCGCGGCGCGGCGCAGAGGCCCGCGACGCTGGCGGAAGCCACGATGCCGTCGTCCTCGGCAGCGGGCTCGGCCGGGCGCTGCGGCGTCGCGGCCAGTGGCAAGGCACCACCGCCACCGCCGCCGCCACCACCGCAGGCCGTCAACGCCACGGCGGCCGCGCACACGGCGAGCAGCGCAGCGAGCCGCTGCAATCGAAGCTCCATGAAGAAATCCCCCTCGCGCGCCGCGCGCGGCGCGACCGTCGCAGTCTAGTGAACGAAGCCCATGCCGCGCGATTCGCGCACCTCCGGCTTGATGCGGTGTTCGGCCTCGAGCTGGTCCAGGAACTCGTCGGCCGAGAACGCGACCCCGAGGATATCGGTCTGGCGTTTGACGGCCGCGAAATCGCCGGGACACAACTGCTGCAGCCTGGCCAGGCGCTGTCGTCGCTCGCTCGTCAGGCCGTCGGCATCGCCGCCCAGCGCCTCGATCAGGAACATGCGCTCGCGCTGCACCGGCGTCAGCGGCATGAACTTGATCTTGAAGGTGAAGCGCCGCAGCGCTGCCTGGTCGAGGCGATCGAGCAGGTTGGTTGTGCAGACGAAGATGCCGTCGAAGCGCTCCATGCCCTGCAGCATCTCGTTGACCTCGGTCACTTCGTAGGTGCGCTGTGCGCCGCGGCGGTCCTGCAGGAAGCTGTCGGCCTCGTCGAGCAGGAGGATCGCTTCTTCGGCCTCGGCCTCCTTGAACATGGCGGCCATATTCTGCTCGGTCTCGCCGACGTACTTGCTCATCAGGTCGCTCGCCTGCTTGATGATCAGCGGCCGGCCGATGGCGCGCGCCATGTGCTCGGCCAGCGCCGTCTTGCCGGTGCCGGGCGCGCCGTAGAAGCACAGCGTGCCGTGGCCGCGCACCTTGAGTGCCTCGACGATGCGCGGGATCTCGAAGCGGCTCTCCACGTTGAGCATGTCGAGATCGTAGGTGGTCACGCTGCGGCGCACGCCCAGGCCGCCCTGCGTGCCGAGTGCCAGGTCGGCATTGCGCAGCTGGCGTTCGATCAGACTCTCTGTGGAAGTCCCCTCCGACGCGGCCAACCCCGCGAACCGCACCGCCGTGCGGATCTGGGCCGGCGTGAGGCCTTTGCGGGCGGCCAGTTTCGCGGCAAACGCATCGGACACGGCCACGCCCTCGAGCGTCTTGCGTACCAGTTGCTCGCGCGCACCGGGCGGCGGGGACTTGAGCTCGAGGTGGTAGGCGAAGCGGCGGCGGAAGGCGGGGTCGATCTGCTCGATGCGGTTGGTCACCCAGATCGTGGGCACGGCATTCGATTCGAGGATCTGGTTGACCCAGGCCTTGCCGCTCACGCTGCCGCTGGCGGACGCGGGGATCTGCTCGGCGCGCGCCATGATCTGCGCCGCCTCCGTGCTGATCGGCGGGAACACGTCCTCCACCTCGTCGAAAAGCAAGGCCGCCTGCGCGCTCCCCTTGAGGAAGACCTGCGCGATCTGCAGCGAGCGGTAGCGGTCGCGGCCCGAAAGCGAATTGCCGTCGCGGTCGGCGTACTCGACCTCGAACAGCTCCAGGCCCGCGGCCTGCGCCACGACCTTCGCGAGCTCGGTCTTGCCGGTACCGGGCGGGCCGTAGAGCAGCACGTTCACGCCCGGCTCCTTGCGCGTCACCGCGGCGCAGAGCAGGGTGATGAGCATCTGCGCGTCCTCCTGCACGAAGCTGAAGTCCTGCACGACCAGCGCGCTCTTGGCCGAGGGCCGCGTGAACACGGCCATCAGCTCGTTGTGGTCGCGATATTCGCGCATCAGCACCGGAGGCAGCTTCTCGCTGACCTTCATGAGGTCGGCCAGGTCGGTGATGTTGTGCTCGGAGATCAGGTTCTCGACCAGGCCGATTCGCTCCAGACGCGAGCCGGCGCGCAGCGCCTCGCCCACATCGCTGGCATCGACGCCGGCCACCTCGGCGATCGCGGCGTAGGCCTCCGGCGCGTTGTTGACCTTGAACTCGACCAGCAGCGAGCGCAGATCGCGCTGGTAGCGCGCGAGCGTGCCGTAGAGCAGCAGCGCGCGCTCGGCCTTGTTGAGCTGCAGCAGGCCCGCCAGCGCGTCGATGTTCTTCTCGACCAGGGTCGACTGCTTGCGCAGCGCATGGGTGAGCCAGTCGCGCGTGGCCGAGAGCACCGAAAGCAGATCCTTCGGCTGGTCCTTGGCGTACTCGTCGAGATAGAAGAAGAGCGTGCCCTCCTCGTAGGGGCCGCGCCACACGCCGTGACGCTCCAGCAGCGTGCGGCCATCGAACTGCTCGACCCCTTTCCAGACTTCGTTGCCGGCGCAGCGCCGGCCCAGGAATTCGCGCAGGCGCTGCAGGACGGCCAGCGGCCAGACGAGGTGGCGCCCGGTCAGCGAGAGCAGGCCGTTGAGGTCGCGCCGCACGTTGAAGCGCGGGCCCTGCTTGGCCGCGAGGGTGAGCACGAAATGCGAGCACATGAGCTCGAGCACCGGCGCTTCCTTGAGTCCGGGCGACGGCAATGCATGACCGCGGGAAGCCGCAGCCACTACATCGGCACCGGAACGCTTGACCATCGAGCAACCTCCAGCTAGGAGAATCAGAATCGGAAACTGATCGCGACCATAGCGCAGAGTTTTGGCTTCGGGAAGACTCGGGAACGGTAAAAACCCGGATGTTGCGATTCCGTCCACAATGCCGGCCATGCTTGGAATCGACGACATAGAACGCGCCGCCGAGCGCCTGCGCGGGCAGGTGCTCGATACGCCGTGCGTGGAATCGCGGACGCTTTCCGAGATCGTCGGGGCGCAGGTCTTCCTCAAGTTCGAGAACCTGCAGTTCACTTCCTCTTTCAAGGAACGCGGCGCCTGCAACAAGCTGGTCGATCTCTCGGAGAACGGCGTCCGGGGCGTCATCGCGATGTCGGCCGGAAACCATGCCCAGGGGGTGGCCTACCATGCCCAGCGCCTGGGCATGCGGGCGCTGATCGTGATGCCCCGCTTCACGCCGGGCGTGAAGATCGAGCGCACCCGCGGCTTCGGTGCGGAGGTGGTGCTGCATGGCGACACGCTGGAAGCGGCCAGCGCCCATGCGCTCATGCTCGCGCAGCAGGAAGGGCTGGCCTTCGTGCATCCCTATGACGACGAGGCGATCATCGCCGGCCAGGGCACGGTGGCACTCGAGATGCTGGCCGCGGTGCCGCAGCTCGATGCGTTGGTGGTCTCGGTGGGCGGCGGCGGCCTGATTGCCGGCATGGCGCTCGCTGCCCGGGCGCGCAAGCCCGGGATCGACATCGTGGGCGTGCAGACCCGGCGCTTCCCGGCCATGGTCAATGCGGTTCAGGGCACGCATCATCCTTCGGGGCAGAGCACCATCGCCGAGGGTATCGCCGTCGGCACGCCGGGCGTGCTGACGCAGGCCATCATCGGCGCGCAGGTGAACGACCTGCTCCTGGTCGATGAAGGCGACATCGAGCAGGCGGTGCTGATGCTGCTCGAGATCGAGAAGACGCTGGTCGAGGGCGCGGGCGCGGCGGGGCTGGCGGCGCTGATCCGGCATCCTGAGCGCTTCAAGGGCAAGCGCGTCGGGCTGGTGCTCTCGGGCGGGAACATCGACCCGCTGCTGCTGGCGGCGATCATCGAGCGCGGCATGGTGCGCGCCGGCCGGCTGGCGCGCGTGCGCGTCAGCGCACGCGACGTGCCGGGCTCGCTGGCCCAGATCACGGCCACCGTGGCGGAAGCGGGCGCTAACGTCGACGAGGTGCACCACCAGCGCGCCTTCACCATGCTGGCGGCGCAGAACGTCGATATCGAGCTGGTGCTGCAGACCCGCGGGCGCGCGCATCTCACGGCGGTGCTCGAGGCCCTGCGCAAGGCTGGCTTCGAGGCGGACGAGCAGCGCTGAGGGGCTGGCAAGCCCCTAGACCGCGGCGCGCGGGTCCGTCGGTAAAATGGCCTCAGTTTTGCGTACCCGAGGAATAACCATGTCCAATCCCACACCTGTCGATCCGGCCAAGGCCGCCGCTGTCGAGGCCGACGCGGTCGAGTCGATCGTCCACCTCATGCCCCTGGTGCTGCCCGTGGCGGGCGGGGTGCTGATGCTCCTGCTGGCGTCCATCGCCGTCTACTTGGCCTGACATTCGGCTGCGGCAGCGGCGGACACCCCGCCGGCCGC
>NZ_LMTS01000349.1:52045-80128 GCF_001541225.1 Variovorax sp. WDL1
AGCCCCGTCTCGGGCTGCACGATCCACTCTCCGAGACTGAAACGTTTTTTCCAACGGACCTCGACGGCCCGGCGCCCGAGCCCCGTTCGAAAAGACGATTTTTCAACTTAGGAGTTTCTATGAACGCACCATTGAAGGGCCTTGCCGTACAGGCACCCGCCTACGTCAAGAACGCGAAGCTGGTCGCCTGGGTCGCGGACATGGCCGCGCTGTGCAAGCCCGAAGCCATTCACTGGTGCGATGGCAGCCAGGAGGAGTACGAGCGCCTGTGCCAGTTGCTGGTGGACGCCGGCACCTTCAAGAAGCTGAACCCGGCGAAACGGCCCAACTCCTTCCTCGCGAGCTCCGACCCGAGCGACGTCGCCCGCGTCGAGGACCGCACTTTCATCTGCTCCGAGAAGAAAGAAGACGCCGGCCCCACCAACAACTGGATGGCGCCGGCCGAGATGCGTGCCACGCTGCAGCCTCTCTTCGACGGCTGCATGAAGGGCCGCACGATGTACGTCGTGCCCTTCAGCATGGGCCCGCTGGGCTCGCCGATCGCGCACATCGGCATCGAGCTGTCCGACAGCCCGTACGTGGCGGTCAACATGAAGATCATGACCCGCATGGGCAAGGCCGTGTACGACGTGCTGGGCACCGAGGGCGAGTTCGTGCCTTGCGTTCACACGGTCGGCGCGCCGCTTCAGGCCGGCGAAAAGGACGTGGCCTGGCCCTGCAACGAGACCAAGTACATCGTCCACTACCCCGAGACCCGCGAGATCTGGAGCTATGGGTCGGGCTACGGCGGCAATGCGCTGCTGGGCAAGAAGTGTTTCGCCCTGCGCATCGCCTCGAACATGGGGCGTGACGAAGGCTGGCTGGCAGAGCACATGCTGATCCTCGGCGTCACCAACCCCGAGGGCAAGAAATACCACGTGGCTGCGGCCTTCCCCAGTGCCTGCGGCAAGACCAACTTCGCGATGCTGATCCCGCCGGCCGGCTTCGAGGGATGGAAGGTCACGACCATCGGGGACGACATCGCCTGGATCAAGCCCGGCGCCGACGGCAAGCTGCGCGCCATCAACCCGGAGGCCGGCTATTTCGGCGTTGCCCCAGGGACCAACATCCAGACCAACCCGAACTGCATGGCAAGCCTGGACCGCGACGTGATCTTCACGAACGTGGCGCTGACCGACGACGGCGACGTCTGGTGGGAAGGCATGGGCGAGGCTCCGGCCCACGCGATCGACTGGCAGGGCAAGGACTGGACGCCCGCCCTCGCGAAGGAGACCGGGGCCAAGGCCGCCCATCCGAACGCGCGCTTCACGGTCGCCGCGTCCAACAATCCGGCGCTCGACGAAGCCTGGGACGATCCCAAGGGCGTGGCGATCGACGCCTTCATCTTCGGTGGCCGCCGGTCGACCACCGTGCCGCTGGTGACCGAGGCGCGTAACTGGGTCGAGGGCGTCTACATGGCCGCGACCATGGGTTCCGAGACCACGGCGGCCGCTGGCGGCCAGCAGGGCGTGGTGCGGCGCGATCCATTCGCGATGCTGCCTTTCGCCGGCTACAACATGAGCGACTACTTCCAGCACTGGCTGGACCTGGGCAAGAGGCTCGACGCCGCGGGCGCGCGCCTGCCCAGGATCTACACCACGAACTGGTTCCGCAAGGGCGCGGACGGCAAGTTCGTCTGGCCGGGCTACGGCGAGAACATGCGCGTGCTGAAGTGGATGATCGATCGAATCGAAGGCAAGGGCGAAGGCAGCGAGCACGTGTTCGGCGTCAGCCCGCGCTACGAAGACCTCAACTGGTCCGGCCTGGACTTCAGCGCCGAGCAGTTCGACACGGTGACGCACATCGACAAGGCAGCCTGGCAGGCCGAGCTGAAGCTGCACGCGGAGCTGTTCCAGCAGCTGGCGCATCATCTTCCGAAGGAATTGCCGGCCACCAAGGCTGCGATCGAGCAGCGGCTGGCTGCCTGACGAGGACCTGCCAAAGAAAAAAGCCGCCCGAGGGCGGCTTTTTCATGGGTGGGGCGCGATCAGTAGTACTGGCCCAGGTTCACGCGGCGCAGCGTGGAGTACAGGGTCGGCACTTCGGCCGAGTCTGCTTCCTGGCGCGTGCTGATCGCCTGCAGGTCTCGAAGAATGCGCGGGTCCTGCTTGGCATAGGCCAGGAACTGCTCGTCGGCGCGGGCTGCGGCGCGGCGGCGTGCCGCCGCGCGAACCGCCGTCATGGCACGAACGGCCAGGCTGCGGGCGGTGCCGGCGAAGAAGGCCATGGCTGCGAAACCCACTCCCCACAGAACGAGCCAGGCGACGAGCAAGCCGCCGTCGTTCCAGGTCGAGATGAGCGTGTCGGCGACGACGAGCAGCGAGGCGACGATAGCCGCCAGCAGCAAAGCTGCCAGGCCGCGGGCGCCATCGAAGCTGCGGCGAGCAACCCGGATGTGTTCGATGACGGCTTCAGCGCGGGCAACGCCCGGGTGAGTCGCCGGTTGTTCAACGTGGACAAAGCTGGTCATGTGAGGTCCCTCCTAAGGACAGATGGCTGGAGCCGATGACGTGATATTAGTGGTTTCCCTAATGCTTTTCTACTTTAGCTTCATGATGGCTATCATTCATGACGCTGATGGATGTCAACTTTCGCACACTGGACCTGAACCTCCTGCGCGTTTTCGACGAGGTGATGGCGGAGCGCAATCTCACGCGCGCCGCACGCAATCTCTCGATCACGCAACCGGCAGTGAGCAATGCGCTGCGCCGCCTGCGCGAAACGCTCGGCGACGAATTGGTGCGCCGCTCAGGCCCCGGCGTCGAGCCCACGCCGCGGGCGCTGGCACTGTGGCCGACCGTGCGCGGTGCGTTGCGGCAACTGCAGCACACGCTCGCGCCGGGCGAATTCGATGCAGCCATCGCAGACGACACCTTCGTGCTCGCCATGGCTGATGCCACTGCGGCGGAGCTGATTCCCGGGCTGGTCAAGATCGTCGAGGAAGAGGCCCCCGCCATCTCGCTGCGGGTCCTGCCCCTGACCACCCGCGACCCCCGTCGCCTGCTCGAGAGCGAGGAGGTGGACATGGCCATTGGCTACTTCCCGGCCGTGATCGCCAACCTTGCGGCCCGTGGCCAGTCCGACGCCGCCCTGCTGCCGTTCGACACCCAGCGGCTCTATGTGGGCGAATACGTCTGCGTGATGCGGCGCGGCCATCCGCTGGCGAGGCAGCCGCTGACGCTCGACGCGTACTGCGCCGCCCGGCACCTGCTGGTGAGCTTCTCGGGCCGGCCCTACGGCTTCATCGACCAGACGCTCGGTGCGCTGGGGCGGGAGCGGCGCATCGTGGTCACCGTGAACCAGTTCTTCACGGCCGGCCGTGTGGTGGCCAATTCGGACCTGCTGACCGTGCTGCCCCGTCATTTTGTCAAGGTGACCGGCATCGACGAGCAGTTGGTGCTGCAGGAACTGCCCTTTCAGCAGCCCCTGGTTCACGTGGACGCCATCTGGCATCGCCGGGCGCAGCACGGGCACGCTCATGGCTGGTTGCGGCAGGCGCTGTTGCGCTCGGCGAGAGCTGCCTTTGCGGGCGCCCCGGGTGGGCCTGCCTAGCGAACGACGCTGAGCCAGGCGCTTGCGGCGGCGCGCAATTCCTGCGCGTCATGGGCGTCCAGGCCGGCGCGGGAGTCGGCGCGTTCCATCAGGGTGGCGGCCGGGCTCGAAGGGGTCTCGACGTGATTGGAGCGAAAGAGGCGTGCCACTTGGGCAACTAGGCTGAACATGATGTGTGCGGGGCTGAAAGGCCGCGCTGAAAATAGTGATGAAACAAGAATAAGGGTTTTCCCCAATATTTCCAGAGAGCTCTCATGCACCTTGTGCATGGGGAGATTCGCCTAGACTTTCGCGATGAAGCTTCAGTTGCTCTCGGATCTGCATCTGGAAGTGCATCCTCAGTTCCGGATTGCGCCGGCGCCCGGCGCCGACCTGCTGGTCCTGGCCGGCGATATCGGCTCCTACCAGTCGGGTTCGCGCTTGCTCGAACCCGACTTCGGTCTCACCCGCTTCTCACCCCGGCACGGCTGGCCGACTCCGGTGCTCTATGTGCCGGGCAACCACGAGTACGACGTCGCCGATTTCGACCAGACCCACGAGCGCTTGCGCGAATTGTGCGAAGCCCTGGAGATCCAGTGGCTGGAGCGCGAAATGCGCGTGATCGACGGCATCCGCTTCATCGGCACCACCCTCTGGGCCGACTTCGATGCGCTGGTCGAGCACGACGACAGCATGAGCGAGGCACTGAAGAAGCGCGGCAAAGCCATGCGCGCCGCCAATTTCTACCTCGAGAAAGCAGGGACGATGCGCGCTGGCGAGATCTTCCTCGCCGAACCGCTGAGAGAGCACTCACTCACGTGCCAGGCTTGGCTGCGTCAGGCACTGGCCCAGGAATTCCAGGGTCCGACCGTGGCCGTCACACACTTCGCGCCGACGCTGGCGAGCGCCGATCCCCGCTATGGGCTGAGCCCAGGCACCGCTGGTTTCTGCAACTCGCTCGACGAGTTGCTGCCCCGCGCCGACCTGTGGCTGCACGGGCACCTGCATTGCGCCTTCGACTATGTAAAGGACGGTTGCCGGGTGGTAGCGAACCCGCTGGGCTACATGGCCAAGGGAGAACAGGAGGGTTTCAGGCCGGACCTGCTCATCGAGGTGCCGCCGAGGCGGCCGGGTCGCGTCGCCTGAGCGCGATCAGGCCGGCTTCACGCCGGCGCGACCCGCTTCGACGGCGAAGCGCGCCTGGGTGTGAAAGCGCGCATCGGCGACCGCAGGATGCGCGGTGGCGCGGAACTCGCAGTGCATCGCCTTGGGGGTGGCCTCGATGAAGGCATAGCCGCGCTCGTCGCCGCGCGCATGCACCACGTCGGGGTTGTCGCGCCGCAGCCATTCCATGGAGGTCAGGCTGGCGCCGCGCGAGCTGATCGAGCCGCCCACGAACTCGCTGGCGACCACCGGCGACGCCGGGTCGTTGGGCACCACGCGCAGGTCGGCCGCGACGTATCGATGTACGTCGCCGCCCAGCACCACCACGTCGCGAATGCCGCCCTCCCCGATGCCCTGCAGCAGTTGGCGCCGCGCCTCGGGATAACCGTCCCAGCCGTCGGTCCAGAACTGGCGGCCCCGCGGCGCCTCGAGGCTGGTGGGGCTCATCTGGGAGGACTGGCCCAGCAGCTTCCACTGCCGTCCGGATGCCGCCAGGCCCTGGGCCAGCCACTGCGACTGATCGGCACCGAGCATGGTGCGCGACGGATCCGCCAGCGCTTCGCAGCCGATCACCAGCCGGCCCCAGTCGCGTGCCGGGTCGGGGCAGGCATGGTGGCTGCGGTACTGGCGGCAGTCCAGCGTCCAGAGCTCGGCGAGCCGTCCCCAGGCAAAGCGGTCGTGGATGCGCATCGCGGCCCCTTGCGGCGGCAGCAGCAGCGGCATGTGCTCGAAATACGCCCGGTAGGCCGCAGCGCGCCGTTGCAGGAAGAGCGCGGGCTCGGTATACGCCGGGTCGCGGTCGTTCGCGTAGTCGTTCACCACCTCGTGGTCGTCCCAGGTCAGGATCCAGGGGTGGGCTGCATGCGCGGCTTGCAGGTCGGCGTCGCGCTTGTAGAGCGCATGGCGCGCGCGGTATTCCTCCAGCGTCACCGGGATGGGCGCGCCATGCCGGCGCGGCACCGGGCCCTGGCTGCTGCCTTCGTAGATGTAGTCGCCGGCGAAGAGCACGAAGTCGAGCTCGCGCGTTGCGATTTCGCCATGCGCCGCGTAGTAGCCATGCTCGTAGTTCTGGCAGGAGGCGAGCGCGAAGCGCAGCCGCGGCACCGCCGCATCCGCGGCAGGCGCCGTGCGCGTGCGGCCGACCGGGCTCTGCGCATCGCCGCAGCTGAAGCGGTACCAATACTCGCGCTGCGGCGCCAGGCCCCGGGCGTGCACGTGGACGCTGAAGGCGTGCGCGGCCTCGGCCTGCACCTCGCCCTGCGCGATGGGGCGCCTGAGCTCGGCGTCGCCGAAGACCTCGTAGCGCACGGCGCAGCGCTGCAGGTCGTCGAACCCCGGCTCGTCCTCGGCCGCCAGCCGGGTCCAGAGCACGACACTGTCCGGCCGCGGCTGGCCGCTCGCGACGCCCAGCGTGAAGGGATTCGAACGCCAGCGCGGCGCCGGCTGCGCGCGCGCAGGCCGCGCCGCCGACCAGCCGCACAGGGCGAGCCACAGCGCGGCGCGATTCAGATCTCGACGGTGAAGGTTCATGGCTTTTCTACAGGACAGGCGACGCTGCGTCGCCGCCTATGATCGCGCGCATCTTCGAAGCATCAGCAAGGGATACGCGTGCTCAACGGCTTGTGGCTCGGCTTTTTTCTGGCGGCAGCGCTGGCGGCATTCTCGCGCTGGCTGATCGGCGGCGATGCGGCAGTCTTCGCTGCCCTGGTCGAAAGCCTGTTCGCCATGGCCAGGCTCTCGGTCGAAGTGATGGTGCTGCTGTTCGGCACGCTCACGCTGTGGCTGGGCTTCCTGCGCATCGCCGAGGCGGCCGGCCTGGTCGCCGGGCTTGCGCGGCTGCTGGGGCCGCTGTTCCGGCGGCTGATGCCCGAAGTGCCTGCGGGTCATCCGGCGCTGGGGCTGATCACCATGAACTTCGCGGCCAACGCGCTCGGGCTGGATAACGCGGCCACGCCCATCGGGCTGAAGGCGATGCGCGAGCTGCAGAGCCTCAACCCGAGCGCGACCACGGCCAGCAATGCGCAGATCCTGTTCCTGGTGCTCAACGCCTCTTCTCTCACGCTGCTGCCGGTCACCATCTTCATGTACCGCGCGCAGCAGGGCGCGGCCGACCCGACGCTGGTGTTCCTGCCGATCCTGCTCGCCACCAGCTGTTCCACGCTGGTGGGCCTTCTCACGGTGGCCTTCGTGCAGCGGCTCAGGTTGTGGGACCCGGTGGTGCTTGCCTACCTGCTGCCGGGCGCACTGCTGCTCGGCGGCTTCATCGCGCTGCTGGCAACGCTTTCGGCCACGGCGCTGGCCTCGCTCTCCTCGCTGCTGGGCAACCTCACGCTGTTCGGGATCGTGCTGGTCTTCCTGCTGGCCGGCGCGCTGCGGCGCGTGAAGGTCTACGAGTGCTTCGTCGAGGGCGCGAAGGAAGGCTTCGACGTGGCGAAGAACCTGTTGCCCTATCTGGTGGCGATGCTGTGTGCGGTCGGCGTTCTGCGGGCGTCGGGCGCGCTGGACCTGGTGCTGTCTGGCATCCGCTGGGCGGTCGGCCTGACGGGTTGGGACACGCGCTTCATCGACGCCCTGCCGACGGCGCTGGTCAAGCCCTTCTCCGGCAGCGCGGCGCGCGCGATGCTGATCGAGACCATGCAGAGCCAGGGAGTGGACAGCTTCGCCGCGAAGGTCGCAGCCACCATCCAGGGCAGTACCGAGACCACCTTCTACGTGCTGGCCGTGTACTTCGGCGCCGTCGGCATCCAGCGGGCGCGGCATGCCGTGGGCTGCGCGCTGCTGGCAGAGCTTGCCGGCGTGCTGGGCGCGATCGGCGTGGGCTACTGGTTCTTCGGCTGAACCCGCGCGACGGCGCCCGTCGAGGTGATCGGCCAGAATAGCCGCTCACTTCCCAGCTTGCCCGTGACCGCTCCTGCCAAGGCGAACTCGCCCTCCTTCACGACCGACGAATTCCGCGGGGCTCTAGGCATGTTCGCTACCGGCGTGACCATCGTCACGGCCCGCGCAGCCAACGGCCGATTGGTGGGGCTCACCGCCAACTCGTTCAACTCGGTGTCGCTGGACCCACCGCTGGTGCTGTGGAGCCTGGCGCGCAGCGCGGCCTCGATGGCCGCGCTCAGCACCGGCTCGCACTACGCGATCAACATCCTGGCCTCGAACCAGAAGGACCTGGCCGAGCGTTTCGCCACCAAGGACGTGGACCGCTGGGCCGACGTCGCCTTTACCGAAGGCCTCGGCGGGGCACCCGTGCTGGCAGGCGTGGCCGCGAGCTTCGAATGCTTCAACCGCAGCCGCTATGACGAGGGCGACCACGTGATCTTCGTCGGCGAGGTCGAGCGCTGCACGCACAGCCCCGGCGCCTCGCCGCTGCTGTTCCACGGTGGGCGCTTCTACACAGAGCACCCCCTCTAGGGCTCAGCGCCGGAGGCTGAGCTTGTAGCGAAAGGTGTCGGCCCGGTAGACCGCGGTCTCCACATGCACCGGGCCGCCGCCGGCCAGGTGCAGCAGCCGCTCCACCTGCAACACAGGCGCGCCGGGCTTGAGCTGCAGCAGCTTCGCCTCCTGCGGCTTGGCCAGGCCGGCGCCGATCTCGAGCTGGGCCTCGCCGATCTCGAGGCCTCCCTCGTGCTCGAACACCTCGATCAGGTCGCGCTGCGAGAAATCGACGCGCGCCAGCCGCTCGCCCAGGAAGCGTGGCAGCCAGGAGCTGTTGACCGACAGCGGCTCGCGGTCCAGGTAGCGCAACGTCTGCAGGTGATACACCGTCTCGCCGGCCGGCAACTGCAGCTGGCGCGCCACCGCCGCCGGGGCCTTCACCTCGCGCCACGCGAGCCGCTTGCTGCTGACCGCATGCTGTTCCAGCGCCAGCGCCTCGTTCAGCCCCTGCAGCCGGTTGAGGCTCTGGGACGCCTTCGAATGGGACACGAAGGCACCTTTTCCGTGCAGCTTGACGATCAGGCCCTCAGCCTGCAAGGCGCCCAGCGCCTGCCGCACCGTGATGCGGCTGACGCCATGCGCAGCCGTCAGCTCGGATTCGGAAGGCAGCTTGGCCCCAGGTGCCAGGTCACCGTCGAGGATGCGGGCGCGCAGCGCGTCACGCAACTGCGCGTGCAAGGACTGGGGAAGCTCAGACATCGATAGCCTTGACGCCGACGCTGGCATGCGACTTGCGTCGCTTGTCATAACTTGTCATAACAAGTAGATTCTGCACCGCCAGGGTGCTTCTTTCCGTTCATTCACCGACCAAGGAAACGACCATGTCCGCAGCCCGAGCCTTCTTCATCCGCTCCGCCGTCGCGGCGCTGACGCTTGCCGCCGGCACCGCCGCGGCCCAGGCGCAGAGCTATCCCGCCAAGCCGATCACGCTGATTGTGCCGTTCGCCGCCGGCGGCGGCGTCGATGCCACGGCGCGCCTGCTCACCGCCAAGCTGGGCGAGCATCTCAAGCAGCCGGTCGTGATCGAGAACGTAGCGGGCGCGGCCGGCACCATCGGCACGCAGCGGGTGGCGCGCTCGCCCGCCGACGGCTACACCCTGCTCTTCGCGGTGGCGAGCCCGCTCAACGTGGCGCCGCTGGTGGCTCCGTCTGCAGTGCGCTACGACAGCTTCAAGGATTTCGCCCCCGTCGCGACGGTGGGCACCTCGCCTTTCGTGCTGATCGGCAAGCCCGCCCTGCCCGCCCGCACCACCGCCGAGCTGATCCAGCTCGCGAAGGCGCAGCCCGGCAAGCTCAACTTCGGCACCGACGGCGTCGGCACGTCGCTGCACATCACGGCCGAGATGTTCAAGCAGCGCGCGGGCATCGACCTGATGCACGTGCCCTACAAGTCGGGCCCGCAGGTGCTGACCGACGTGGCCGGCGGACAGGTCGATCTCGCGGTGCTGCCACTCTCGCTGGCGCTGCCCTTCGTGAAGGACGGCAAGGTCAAGGCCTTTGGAGTCACCTCGCTGGCTCGCGCGGCGATCGCCCCGGCGATCCCGACACTCGCGGAGTCGCCCGAACTCAAGGGGATGGAGATGGATGCCTGGCTCGGCGTCCTCGCCCCGGCCGGCACCCCGGCTGCGGTGACGGCGGCGTGGGTCAGCGCCCTCGATGCAACGCTCAAGGACCCGGAGGTCATCCGCAAGCTCGGCGAAATCGCCGTCAAGCCCCAGCTCATCGCCGGCCCTGCCTTCGCCGACTACCTGGCCAAGGAGCGCAAGACCATCGCAGGCGTGGTGCAGACCGCCGGCATCAAGGTCGAATAGAAGCAAGATCATTCCCATGCTGATGTCGCTCGCCAGTGCCTGGATCGTGCTGCCCGCCGTGCTGCTGGCCGGCGGCCTGATCGGCGCGAGCGGCATCGGCGGCGTGCTGCTGGTACCGGTGCTGACCAAGCTCGGGGAGGTGCCACTGCCGCAGGCCATCGCCGCCGCCTCGCTGGGTTTCGCGCTGCCGGCCCTGGTCGCCCTCCGTCCGCTCATGCGCGAGCGCTCGCAGGCCTCGCGCTGCGTTCCCTTGCTGGCCGGCGCGCTCGCGGGCGCGGCCGCAGGCGCGCTGCTGGTGCGCTGGCTGCCCGCCGCCGCGCTGATGACCGGGGTGACCCTGCTGGTGCTGTTCTCGGGCTGGCGCGGGCTGCGCGCCTCGGCGACGGCATCGGAGCCCGCGGCACCGCTCGGCACGCCGGTGCTGCTCGTGCTCGGCGTGGCGGTCGGAATCGGCTCCGCGCTCACGGGCACGGGTGGTCCGGTGCTGGTCCTGCCGCTGCTGATGCTGCTGCGCCAGCCGGTCGGCTTTGCGGTGGTGGCCGCGCAGGCCGTGCAACTTCCCGTGGCCCTGGCCAGCAGTACGGTGCATGCGATCGAAGGCCGCCTCGACCTCCGGCTGGCGGCCCTGTGCGGCCTGCTGATGCTGGCAGGCTCCATCGCCGGGCAGCGCGCCGCCGCCGGCCTCGACATGCGGCAGTTGCAGCGCTTCGTCTCGCTGCTGCTGCTGGCCGTGGGCGCCTGGTTTGCCTGGCTGCTCCTGGCCTGACCGATCATTCAACGAAACACCATGCTGTCTCCCGAACTCCTGCAATCAGGCCAGCCGCTGCTGCTGGCGCCCGAGTGGGTGATGCTGCCCGACGGCCCTCGCCAGGGCCTCGGCGTCGTGGTGCGCGACGGATACTTCGCGCAGGTGGCCCCGCTCGCCGAAGTGCGCGCCGCGCATCCGGGCCTGGCGGCGATCGATTTGCCGCAGCGCCTGCTGATGCCGGGCCTGATCGACACCCATACCCACCTCACCCAGTCCTTCGGCAAGGCACTGGCCTTCGGCGAGCCTTCGGAGATCTTCCGCCGCATCTGGGTGCCGATGGAGGCCACGCTCGACGCCGACGCCGCCTATCTTTGCGCCAAGCTATCGGCACTGGAATCGCTGCGCGGCGGCTTCACCACGGTGGTCGATGCGGGCACGCGCTCCGAAGCCGGCCTCGATGCGGTGGCGAGCGCAGCGCGCGACGCCGGCATCCGCTGCGTGCTGGGCATGATCTGCAACGACGCGGGGCTGGAAGGCGACGAGGCCGCGGCCCGCCGCATCCTCGATGCGGCCCCCACCTTCCTCGCGCGGCTCGAACACGACCCTCTCGTGCACCCGTCGCTCGCGATCTCGATCCCCGAGGCCGCGACCGACCGCATGCTGCGCGCGGTCGCCGCGCTGACGCTCGAAAGCGGCCGGCGCTTCCAGACGCACGTCAACGAACACCTGGCGGCCGTCGAGCGCTCGCTCGTCGCACGCGGCCTGCGCCCGCTGGAAGTGCTGCAGGCCTGCGGCGCGCTCAACGCGTCGGCCCTGCTGGCCCATGCCACGCTGCTGACCCCGCGCGAACTGGGCCTCTTGCGCGACAGCGGTGCCGCGGTGGCCTACAACCCCGTGGCCAGCCAATGGAAAGGCAATGCCGTGCTCGACGCCGGCCTGCTCGAAGTGCTTGGCGTGCCTTTCGGCCTCGGCACCGACGGCACGCGCGCAGACGGCTTCCGCCTCATGGACGCTGCCGAGGCGACGCAGCGCCTCACGCAGGGCCTGGCGAACGGAGACTCCTCCTGCGGCGGGGGCTGGCTCTGGCTCGACCACGCGACGCACCGCGGCGCCGCGGCCGCCGGCCTGGGCGCGCTCACCGGCCGCATTGCAGAGGGCCTGGCCGCCGACTTCCTGCTGCTCGACCTGGACGTGCCCGAGTTCGTGCCGAGCTGGGACCTGAGCTGGGAGTTGGTGCGTTTCGCGAACCGCGACCAGGTCGAGGCGGTGTTCGTGCACGGCGCGCTGCGCCTGTGGAAGGGGTGGCCGGTCGACTGGGACGCCCGTGCGCTGATGCGCGAGGTAGCGACGATCGCGCGACGCGATGTCAGCCGCGCGCCGATCCAGCGCGTGCATCCGGTCGCCGATCTGCACCGCGCCCGGCAGCGCCCCGGCGACTCCGCCTGAAGCTTTCACACGGGCGGGCTACGATTGGCGCAAGCCTTCGCGCCTGTGCCGCGGCGCGCTCGGGGCACTGCTCGCCCTGCCCTGCGCAGCGACCTGCGCCAGCCCCGAGAAGAAAAGCGAACAATGACCGACCGCAAGAACCACCTCGACACCCGCGCCACCACACTGCTGCTCGCCTGCTGCGCCTTCTGGGGCCTGCAGCAGATCCTGATCAAGACCACCGTGGCCGAGGTGCCGCC
Organism: Variovorax sp. WDL1; assembly: GCF_001541225.1. Classification (GTDB taxonomy): domain Bacteria; phylum Pseudomonadota; class Gammaproteobacteria; order Burkholderiales; family Burkholderiaceae_C; genus Variovorax. Next base: position 64,459 of record NZ_LMTS01000349.1, read on the forward strand.
GCTGTGGCAGGCCTCGATCCGCATGACAGGCGCGGTCCTGCTGCTGTGGCTGTGGTGCCTGAGGCGCCGCGTGCCGCTGTTCGGGCGCGACGGCACGCTCGGAGGCGGCCTGCTTGCCGGCCTGCTGTTCGCGGGCGAGTTCGTCTGCATCTACATCGGGCTGCAGCACACGACAGCATCGCGGCTCACGGTGTTCCTCTACACCGCGCCCTTCGTGGTGGCGCTGCTGCTGCCGCGCTTCGTGCCGGCCGAGCGGCTGCGCGGCGTGCAGTGGCTGGGCCTCGCGATCGCCTTCGCCGGCGTGGTGGTGGCCTTCAGCGAGAGCTTCGGCCACAGCAGCTCCGGCCAGTTGCTCGGCGACGCGCTGGGCCTCGGGGGCGGCGTGCTGTGGGGCCTGACAACGCTCGCGATCCGCACCACGCGCCTCGCCACCGCCAGCGCCGAGAAGACGCTCTTCTACCAGATCGCGGTCACGGCGGCGGTGTCGCCCGTGCTGTCGCTGGCGCTCGGCGAGCGCTGGGGCTTCGCCTACTCGAGCTACGCCTGGTTCTCGATCTCGCTGCAGACCGCGATCGGCGCCTTCGCCAGCTACCTGGCCTGGATGTGGATGCTCAGGCACTACCCGGCCACGCGCATCTCCTCCTTCACCTTCCTCACCCCGCTGTTCGCGCTGGTGTTCGGCGTGGTGCTGCTCGACGAACCGCTCACGCTGCAATTGGTACTGGCCCTGGCGGGCGTGGCGCTGGGCATCGTGCTGGTGAACCGGCGCACGAGCCCGGCGACGCAAGCCGACACCGTCCCCCGTGCAAACTGAAGAGAATTCCTTCGACCTGCACGACACACCGGCACGCAAGCGATGAACTTCCAGCCTCTGCTCGACGAGATCAATGAAGAGATCCGCCCGCTGCTGGGCCAGGCTGGCGCGGTGGCCAGCTACATCCCGGCGCTCGCGCGGGTGCCGGCGCAGCAGTTCGGCATCGCCCTTCGCACCTGCCAGGGCGAGGAGGCCGCGGCCGGCGATGCCGCCACGCCCTTCTCGATCCAGAGCATCTCCAAGCTCTTCACCCTCACGCTGGCGATGCGGCACCTGGGCGATGCGCTGTGGGAGCGCATCGGCCGCGAGCCATCGGGCAATCCCTTCAACTCCCTGGTGCAGCTCGAGAGCGAGCAGGGCAAGCCACGCAATCCGTTCATCAATGCGGGCTCCATCGCGGTCGCGGACCGGCTGCTGAGCCGCGGCGATGCCAAGGCGGAGCTGTTGGCGCTGATGCACAGCCTGTGCGGCGAGCCGATCGGCTTCGACCCCGAGGTGGCAGCCTCCGAGGCGGCCACGGGCTATCGCAACTACGCGCTCGCCAACTTCATGAAGAGCTTCGGCAAGCTCGACAACGCCGTCGAGGCCGTGCTCGACCTCTACTTCCGCCAGTGCGCGCTGCGCATGAGCAGCGTGCAGCTGGCGCGGGCAGCCGGCTTCCTGTGCCGCGACGGCCGGCACCCGCGCGCCGGCGAGTCCGATATCACCACCGAGCGCCATACACGGCGCATCAACGCGCTGATGCTGACCTGCGGCACCTACGACGCCGCCGGCGACGTCGCCTTCTCGATCGGCCTGCCCTGCAAGAGCGGCGTGGGCGGCGGCATCGTCGCGGTGGTGCCCGACCAGCTCACGCTGTGCGTCTGGTCGCCGGCGCTCGACGCGACGGGCAATTCGCTGCTGGGCCTGAAGGCACTCGAGCTGTTCGTCGCAAGGACCGGGCTGTCGGTGTTCTGAGCACAGCCTGATCCAGGCGCCTGGGCCGCAGACGCCTCGTCGGCTGCAACGCCTAGCCGAACTCCAGCAGCGTGTCGATCACCCGCTGCGTCGCGCCGTCCAGGGCGCCCTGCGCGCGGTACGCGATGGCCAGGTGCCGCGTGAGCTTCGGGCTCAGCGGTCGCGTCTGCACATGCGCGTCGGCGACCGTTCCCTTGTCGGGTGCCGGCAGCAGCGCCACTCCGTAGCCCGCCGCCACCAGTCCGCGCATGGCGACGTCGTAGTCGTGCTCGATGCGTGCGCGCGGTGCGAAGCCGCCGCGGGCGAACCACTCCATGGTCAGTGCGTACATGCGCGAACCCGGCTCGTTCATGATCAGCGGGTGCTGTGCCAGCCATGCGGGTGTGACGCGGCGCGGCACCTGCCAGCGCGCCGGCAGGAAGGCCATCATCGAATGTTGGCGCCAGGGCTTGAGCGCCAGGCCCGGCATCGCCGGCTGCGGCAGCGCAATGATGGCCAGGTCGAGCGTGCCGGCCAGGATGCCCGCGACCGAGTACTCGGACCCGAGGAAGCTCGGCGTGAGCACGATGTCGGGGTAGCGCTCCAGCAGCGCGTGAAAGACGGGCGGCAGCAGGTCGACCACCACGCTGGTCGTGCTGCAGCCGATGCGCACCCGACCTGCCAGCCCCTGGTGCTGGCGCCGCACCGCGTCGATGGCGTCATCTGCGTCGCGCAACAGGCGCCGGCCACGCTCCACCAGCAAGGCGCCGGCCGGCGTGGGCGTGACACGCCGCGCGCCGCGCACGACCAGCAGTGCGCCCAGGCGCGACTCCAGCTCGCTGACATGCAGGCTCACGGTGGGCTGCGCAAGGTGAAGTGCCTGCGCGGCGGCGGAGAAGGTGCCGAGGTCGGCGATGGCAACCAGGGTGCGGACTTGATCGAGGTTCAGCTGTCGCATCAGGAATGCTGATTGTTGGCTTCAGAAATCTCGACTTCCACAATAGCACGCGTAACTGCACCATCGGACTCGATGACAGGAGACGAGGATGGAACTGAAGAAGCAACTGCCTTTGACCGAATCGCTGAGACAGGCGTTGGCCGAAGGCCTCGTGCGGCTGGCAGCACGCCGCCGGGTGCGGCGGCAGGCGCTGCAGCTCGCAGCGATGAGCGCGCGGGAGCTGCTCGACCTGGGCATCGGCCGCAGCGAGGTTCCGGCCCTGCTGCGAGGCGTACCGCATGCACACACGGACCTCGGCACACGGCGCTAAGGGGGTGAGTGCGGGCGCAGCGCGCACCGCGCTTGCACTCGTCGGCGATGAACGCTACGGCGTGACCCGCCGCGTCGACTCCCGCACCACCAGCTCAGGCCGCAGCACCACGGTGGAAGCCGACAGTGCCTTGCCCTCGATTTCGTCGAACAGCATCTCGGCCGCGCGCCAGCCCAGCTCGCGGTGCGGCAGTCGGATGGTGGTCAACGGCGGATCGACCATGTCGACCAGCGGCATGTCGTTGTGGCCGGTGATCGAGATGTCCTGCGGCACGCGCAGGCCCTGCGCGCGCAGCAGGTCGTAGGCGCCCAGCGCCACGAGGTCGTTGCAGCACACCACGGCCTCGGGCCGCTCATGCTGCGCGAGCAGTTGCTCCATGGCGTGCCGACCCGCTTCGCGGCTGTAGCTCTCGCATTCGACGACGGCGGCCAACTCCAGTCCGCGATCGCGCAGCGCCTGCTCGACGCCCTGCCGCCGGGCCACGCCGGTTGGCACGTTCTGCGGCCCGGCCAGGTGCGCGATGCGCCGGTGGCCGCACGCAACCAGGTGGTCCACCGCCAGCTTCATCGCCAGGCGGTCGTCGCTGACCACCGCGGGGAGACGCCCGCTCTCGTCGGCGCGGTTCACCAGGACGGTGTGCATGCCGGCCTTCTGCAGGTAGTCGACAAGCGGGTCGTCGCGCGTGGCGATCGCCATCACCAGCCCGTCCACCTGCTGCGCCAGCATGCGTTCGACCACCGGGCGCGCCAGCGCGTGGTCCATCACGTTGGTCACGAACACGAAGTAGCCGCGCGCCGCGGCGCTGGCTTCGATGCCCTGAAGGATGGGCGGGAATACCGGGTTGGTGATGTCGGGCACCAGCACGCCGATGGTGTGGGTGCGGCCGGTGCGCAAAGCCGAAGCGGCACGGTTGGGCCGATAGCCCAGGCGCTGCGCCGCCTCCTCGACGACGCGCAACACTTCCTCGCTGATCATCCCGCGCTTGTCCGGGTTGAGGGCGCGCGAGACGGTCGAGACGTGCACGCCAGCGGCGTGCGCGACGTCACGGATCGTGACCGGGGGAGACAAATGGGTGCTCATTTCATGCAAACGATTGATTTGACCTTGGGCGCACGCATTGCCTCGTTGTCATAGGGGATTCTCGCAAACCCCGATTTTGCTGGAATTTGTTCCTCGCTCATAATTGCAAACGTTTGCAGACAACCAGAGGCACCCATGAACATCGTGACCACCCCCGACTCCGTGCTCCCGATGGCGACCGCCGCCATGTCCCGCACGCCCGACGAGCGCCTGAGGACCGTGATGGAGGCCCTCACCCGCCACCTCCACGCCTTCGTCCAGGAAGTGCGGCTGACCGAGGAGGAGTTCGAGCACGCGCTGGAATTCATCGTCGGCATCGGCCAGGCGACTGGCGAGAACAAGAACGAGGTGGTCCTGGCCGCCGACCTGCTGGGAGTCTCCACACTGGTCGCCCTGCTGAACAACCAGGACCCGCAGGGCGAGTCGCACGCAGCGCTGCTCGGCCCCTTCTGGCGTGCCAATGCACCGTTGTGCCGGACCGGCGAGTCGATCGCGCGCTGCGAAACACCCGGGGTGCCGCTGGAGGTCACGGGCGTGGTGCGCGACACGCAGGGTCGGCCGATCGCCGGCGCCATCGTGGACACCTGGCAGGCCTCGCCCGTGGGCCTCTACGAGAACCAGGATCCGCGGCAGGACGACATGAACCTGCGCGGCCGCTTCGAGACCGATGCCGAGGGCCGTTTCCATTTCCGCACCGTCCGCCCGGCGGGCTATCCGGTGCCCACCGACGGCCCCTGCGGCGTGCTGCTGCGCGCGCAGCAGCGGCATCCCAACCGGCCGGCGCACCTGCACTTCATGGTGAGCAAGCCCGGCCACAAGGTGCTGATCACGCAGGTCTTCGCCGACGACGACGAGAACCTCGAAAGCGACCCGGTGTTCGGCGTCACCCGCCGGCTGATCGGCCGGTTCGAGGCGCAGCGAGACGGCCAGGCCGCCACGCTCGCGCACGACTTCGTGCTGGAACCCGGCGAGATGAAGTTTCCCCGCCCGCCGATTCCCTGATTTCCTTTCCTTCACCGCACCACCTCCATCGCATGAGCTTCGATCCCACACCCCGACTCGACGGCAAGGTGGCCGTCATCACCGGCGGCCTCGGCGCCATCGGCTACGCGACCGCGCAGCGCCTCGCGGCGCTCGGCGCCAGCTGCGTGCTGCTGCACCGCGGCGCCGACGACGCGGCCCGGCGCGCCGCCGCGCTGCCTGCCGCGGGCGGCCAGCGCCACGCCGCGCTGCGCGCCGACATCGTCGACACGCCCAGCCTGCAGCAGGCCGCAGCCGATGTGAAGGAGCGCCTGGGCCGCTGCGACATCCTGGTCAATAGCGCGGGCCACACCCAGCCCGTGCCCGCAGCCGACCTCGACGGCCTGACCGACGAACTGATCGACGACCTGATGCGCGCGAACTTCCGCGGCGTCTTCGCCACCATCCGCGCTTTCGCGCCGCTGCTCAAGGCCAGCGGCGACGGCCTGGTGGTCAACATCTCCTCGATCGCGGGCTTCACCGGCGTCGGCAGCAACCTGGCCTATGTCGCGGCCAAGGCCGGGCTGGACGTGGTGGGCGATGCGCTGGCGAAGGCGCTGGCGCCCGCAGTGCGCGTGGTGTCGGTCTCGCCGGGCGCGGTCGAATCCGGCTTCGTCGCGGGCCGCGGCGAGGACTTCAAGGCAAGGATGGCGACGACCACTCCGCTGGGCCGCATCGGCAAGCCCGAGGACGTGGCAGCCACGGTCGAGGCGCTGGCGACCACGCTGCGCTTCGTGACCGGCACACGGATCGTGGTGGATGGAGGGAGGCATTTGTGAACACCAAAACCCTGATCACATGCGCCGTCACCGGCAACCTCGTGAAGCCGGAGCAGACGCCGCACCTCCCGATCACGCCCGCGCAGATCGCCGACGAGTGCCTAACCGCGGCCGAGGCCGGCGCGGGCCAGGTGCACATCCATGTGCGCGACCCGGAGAGCGGCAGGCCCTCGATGCAGGTCGAGCTCTACCGCGACGTGGTGGACCGCATCCGCAAGCGGAACCGCGAGCTGATCATCAATCTCACGACCGGCCCCGGCGGCCGCTTCATCCCGAGCGAGGACGACCCGAAGGTCTACGCCCCCGGCACCAGCCTGCTGCCGCCGGAGAAGCGTGTGGAGCACATCGCGCTGATCAAGCCCGACGTCTGCTCGCTGGACCTCAACACCATGAACTCGGGCCCCGACGTGGTCATCAACACGCCGAAGAACGTGCGCCGCATGGCGAAGGTGATCCGCGAGGCGGGCGTGAAGCCCGAGCTCGAGATCTTCGACTCCGGCGACATCCACATGGCACTGGACCTGATCGCCGACGGCACGCTCGAGGGCCCGGCGATGTGGACGCTGGTGCTGGGCGTGAAGTACGGCTTCATGCCCACGCCTCAGACCGTGATGTACGCGCGAGACACGCTGCCGCGCGGCGCCTTCTGGAGCGCCTTCGGCATCGGCCGCATGGAGTTCCCGATCGTGGCCCAGGCCTGGCTGCTGGGCGGCCATGTGCGCGTGGGCATGGAGGACAACATCTACCTGGAGAAGGGCGTACTGGCCGAGAGCAACGCCCAGCTGGTGGCCAAGGCGCGCGACATCATCGAATGCCTGGGCGGCGAGATCGCGCATCCGCGCGAGGCACGCACGATGCTCGGCCTCGCCGGAGGAACCGGCCGATGAGCGCAGTCCTGAACACGGCGACGGCCGCCCGCGCCGTGCGCGTGCACGAGAAGGCCGCGACGCTCGACGCCTTGAAGCTCGACATCGCGGAGCAATCCGAGCCTGCCGCCAGACCCGGCTTCGCCGTGGTGCGTGTCGGCGCGGCGGCGGTGAACCCCAGCGACGTCAAGGCCAGCCTGGGCCTGATGCCCCAGGCCGTGTGGCCGCGCACCCCGGGCCGCGACTTCGCGGGCGTGGTGGTCGCGGGCCCGACCGAGTGGGTGGGCCGCGAGGTCTACGGCTCGGGCGGCGACATCGGCATCACGCGCGACGGCTCGCATGCGCGCTTCCTCTCGCTGCCGGTGGCCGCGCTGCATGCGCGCCCCCGCAGCATCTCGATGGACGAGGCCGGCGCCGTGGGCGTGCCCTTCGTCACTGCCTACGAGGGCTTCCGCCGCAGCGGCATGCCGCAGGCGGGGCAGACGGTGCTGGTGCTGGGCGCCAACGGCAAGGTGGGCCAGGCCGCGGTGCAGCTGGCCGCGCAAGGGGGCGCGCGCGTGATCGCGGTGCAGCGGCGCGCGGGGCCGTTCGAAGGCTTCGCCTGCGGACCGGTCGACGTGGTCGACGCCGGCGCGGGCGACGTGGCCGCGCGGGTGCGCGAGCTCACGAACGGGCGCGGCGCCGACATCGTCTACAACACCGTCGGCAGCGCCTACTTCGAGGCCGGCAACAAGGCGATGGCCAAGGGCGCCACGCAGATCTTCATTGCCACGCACGACCGCGCGGTGCCCTTCGACATCTTTGCCTTCTACCGGGGCATGCACACCTACGTGGGCATCGACTCGCTGGCGCTCGACTGCGTGGCCGCCACGGCGCAGCTCGATGCGATGCGCGAGGGCTTCGAGCGCGGCACCCTGAAGCCTTTCCCGGTCGCGCGCGCGTTCACGCTCGACGAAGCGGCGCAGGCCTATCGGCTGGTGCTCTCCGGCAGCACCGACCGCGTCGTGCTGAGGCCCTGAGGCGGCCATGCACCTCACCCGATTCGACCAGGCGCCCGCCTACGAGGCGCCGAACCACTTCGACATGCGCTGCCTTCGCCTGCAGGGCAAGGAAGCCGGGCCGAGCGCGCAGATGTGGATGGGCATGAGCCAGATCCTGCCCGGTGGCCACACCGGCCTCGACGGCTCGCCCATCGAAAAGCTCTACCTGGTGCTCGAAGGCCAGCTGCATGTCGTGTCCGAGCTCGAGGGCCAGCGCGACGAGCAGGTACTGGGCCCTTACGACTCCTGCCGCTTCGCGCCGGGCGAGAAGCGCCAGCTGGTCAACCGCAGCCCCCGGCCGGTGCTGGTCGCGCTCGTGATGGCGAACGGGCCGCCTGCAGACGGCTGAGCTGTTCGTCCATACCCCATCAACGATTCAAAACCGGAGACACCTCATGACAACACTTCTTCCCGGCCGCCGCCGGCTCCTCGCTGCCGCGCTGGCCGCTTGCGCCTTCACCGGCGCGCATGCGCAGGGCGACTGGCCCAAGGGCCAGACGATCAAGCTGATCGTGCCTTTCACCGCCGGCAGCGGTACCGACATCGTGGCGCGGCTGGTGGCCGAGCGCCTCGGACCGGCACTGGGCACCAGCGTGATCATCGACAACAAGCCCGGCGCGGGCGGCACGCTGGGCGCTGCGCAAGTGGCCAAGGCGCCGGCCGACGGCTACACGCTGCTGGTCCACTCGGCGGGGCACCTGGTCAACCCCTCGATCTATCCCAACCTCAGCTACGACACGCTGAAGGACTTCGCAGGCGTCACGCCAATGGCCAGCCTGCCCAACATGCTGGTGGTCGCGCCCAATCGCTTTGCCGACGTGAAGGACCTGGTGTCGCAGGTCAAGGCCAAGCCCGGCAGCTTCAACTACGGCTCGGCGGGCAACGGCTCGGCCACGCACATGAACGCCGAGGTGTTCCGCCTGGCCGCCGGCGTGCAGGCGCAGCACGTGCCCTTCCGCGGCACGCCCGAGGCGATGACGGAGGTAATGGGCGGGCGCATCGACTGGTTCTTCGCGCCCATGGTCTCGGCCCTGCCGCTGGTCAAGGACGGCAAGCTGAAGGCGCTGGCAGTGGGCACCGGCAAGCGCTCGGGCGTGATGCCGCAGCTGCCCACCACGGTCGAGGCCGGCGTGCCGGGCTCGGAGTACCTGTTCTGGGTCGGGCTGTTCGCGCCCGCAAAGACGCCCAAGCCGGCCATCGAGCGGCTGCAGGCGGAGGTCGCGAAGATCATGGCGGCGCCCGACCTCAAGGAGCGGCTGGACAAGCTGGGCGCCGAGCCCTTCACCATGCCCTCGGCCCAGTTCGACAAGTTCCTCGCCGATGAGACCGCCAAGGCGCAACAGGTGGTGAGGGCCGCCGGCATCAAGGTCGATTGAGCGCCATCCGCAGACCACCAGCGGTCCGCAGTTCCCGTCGGTGCCGAGGAGGGCGATCAGTTCCATTGCCTCGTTTGTGGTCTAAGCTGCGCCGTCATGACCCAAGCCATCCTGCTCCTGCTGCACCTGCTGTCGGCCGCCTTCTGGGTGGGCGGCATGGCGGTGATGCATTTCGCCGTCCGCCCTTCCGCCGTGGCGGTGCTGGAGCCGCCGCTGCGGCTGCCCTTGATGGCGCAGGCGCTGTCGCGCTTCTTCGCCGGTGTCTCCGCCGCCATCGTCGTGCTGCTGGCCAGCGGCTTCGGCATCGTCTGGCTGGCCGGGGGCTTCGCGCGCGTGCACTGGAGCGTGCATGCCATGCTGGCCCTCGGGCTGGTGATGGTGGCGGTGTTCCTGCACATCCGCTTTGCGCCCTACCCGCGCCTCCTGCGCGCCGTGGCGGGCCGCGAATGGCCGGTGGCCGCGGCCCAGCTCAACACGATCCGCCGGCTGGTGGAGCTCAACCTTGCGCTGGGCGTGGTGGTGTTCGCGCTGGCCGTCGTCGGGCGGATCCTGTGAGGTGGCGCCTCAACCCTGCGTGACCAGCTCGTAGCTGGTGCTGCGCCCGCCGGACGCGGACTTCTTCAACACCCCGCGTGCCACGAGGTCGGCGATGTCGCGCAGGGCCGTGTCGGGGGAGCACTTGGCAATGGCAGCCCACTTGCTGCTCGTGAGCTTGCCCTCGAAGCCGTCGAGCAGTCGGTTGAGCAGCTTGATCTGCCGCTCGTTGAGCGGCAGCTCCGCCCAGCGCTGCCAGGCGTGGGTCTTGAGCAGCACCGCGGACAGCGACGCCTCCGCCCCCTCGACAGCGCGCAGCAGGCAGCCCAGGAACCAGGCCAGCCAGGGTGTCACGTCCAGCGAGCCCTTCTGGGTACGCTCCAGCATCTCGTAGTAGTCCTTGCGCTCGCGCTGGATCTGGGCCGAGAGGCTGTAGAAGCGCTGCCCGGAGCGATCGGCGCGAGCCAGGGCCATGTCACCGACGGCGCGTGCGATGCGGCCGTTGCCATCGTCGAACGGATGCAAGGTGACGAACCAGAGGTGCGCAAGGCCTGCATGCACGAGCCGATCGCCTTCGGTGGCCAGCTCGAACCATTCGAGGAAGCGAGCCATTTCCGCCTCGAGCCGCGGCGCGGGCGGTGCCTCGAAATGCACCGTTCGCCGGCCTATCGGGCCGGAGACCACCTGCATCGGCCCCGTTGCATCGTCGCGCCACGCGCCCGTGCGGATCGGCGCCAGCCCGCTGTAGCCGGTGGGGAACAGTGCCGCATGCCAGCCGAAAAGGCGCTCGCGCGTGAGCGGCTGCGCGTGCGCGCCGGTGGCGTCGAGCACCATGTCGACCACCCCGTCGACATGCCGGTCCGCAGGTGCCAGCGCACCGATGTCCAGCCCCAGCCGGCGTGCGATGGAGGATCGCACCTTCTCGGGGTTGAGCCGCTCACCCTCGATCTCGCTGGTCTTGACGACGTCCTCCGTCAGCACCCGCAGCGTGGTCGCATCGCGCTGCGACAGCCCCAAGTCCGCCATTCGGCCCAGCAGGTAGCCCTGGGCGGCGTGAACCGCCGCGAGCGGCGCGGCGAGAACCGCGAGGTCATAGCGCAGGCGCGGCCAGCCGGGGTTCTCCCAGATGTAAAGGCCTTCGCTTTCTCCGCTGTTCATGCGGAGATTGTGCGCCCATTCGCCGCACAAAGGCCGAAATTCGCCGCAATCGACGCGGCGAATAGGACTCTATTGGCCGCAGGACTGCTTAGATCACCCCTGCATCGCGCAGCGCCGCACGCTGCGACTCGCCGAGCCCCATCTCGGCCAGCACCTCGTCGGTGTGCTGCCCCAGCGCCGGCGGCGCCCGGCGCAGCACCGGCGGCGTGCCCTGCAGGCGCAGCGGGCTCGCCACGCCGGCGATCTGCGCGATGCCGTCGCCGGCGTCGCGCGGCAGCGTCACCGCGAGGCCTCGCGCCTTGACCTGCGCGTCCTCGAAGGCCTGGGCGATGTTGTTGATCGGGCCGCAGGGCACGGCCTTGTCTTCCAGCAGCGCGATCCACTCCGCGGTGGTCCTGGTGCGGGTGACGGTCTCCATCATCGGGATCAGCAGCTCGCGGTGCTGCACGCGCAGGGTGTTGGTGGCAAAGCGCGGGTCGCTCGCCCACTCGGCCTGGCCGGCAGCCTCGCAGAAGCGCGTGAACTGGCCGTTGTTGCCGATGGCCAGCAGCATGGCGCCGTCCTTCGTGTGGAAGTCCTGGTAGGGCGCGAGGCTCGGATGGCTGTTGCCCTGGCGCTGGGGCGTGGCGCCGGTGTTGAGAAAGGCGCTGGCCTGGTTGGCGAGGATGGCCATGCCGACGTCGAGCAGCGCCATGTCGATGTGCTGGCCTTCGCCGGTGCGGTGACGCACTTCGATCGCGGCCAGGATGGCCGTGGCCGCGTAGACGCCGGTGAACAGGTCGGTGAGCGCCACGCCCACGCGCAGCGGACCGCCGCCGGGCTCGTCGTCGGGGCGGCCGGTGATGCTCATCATGCCGCTGGTCGCCTGGATCATCAGGTCGTAGCCGGCGCGCGAGGCATGCGGCCCGTCGTGGCCGAAGCCGGTCACGCTGCAGTAGACCAGGCGCGGGTTGATGGCCCGCAGGCTCTCGTAGTCCAAGCCGTACTGCCTGAGTCCGCCGGTCTTGAAGTTCTCGACCACGATGTCGGCCTGCGCCGCCATCTTCTTCAGCAGGTCCTGGCCCTCGGGCGCCGCCATGTCGATCGTGACGGAGCGCTTGTTGCGGTTGCACGAGGTGAAGTAGGTGGCCTGGTCGGTGTCGCGGCCGTGCTCGTCCTTGAGGAAAGGCGGGCCCCAGGTGCGCGTGTCGTCGCCGACGCCGGGCCGCTCGATCTTGACCACGTCCGCACCCAGGTCCGCGAGGATCTGCGTGCACCAGGGGCCGGCGAGGACGCGCGAAAGATCGAGAACCTTGATGCCGTCTAGTGCTGCTGGGGTCATTTGATTCGGGGGTCGTCCGTGCCGGGCTTTCAGTTCGAGAACGCCGCGATGCCCGTCTGCGCGCGCCCCAGGATCAGCGCATGGATGTCGTGCGTGCCCTCATAGGTGTTGACCACTTCCAGGTTGACCAGGTGGCGCGCTACGCCGAACTCGTCGCTGATGCCGTTGCCGCCCATCATGTCGCGCGCCAGGCGGGCGATGTCCAGGGCCTTGCCGCAGGAGTTGCGCTTGAGCAGGGAGGTGACCTCGACCGAGGCCGTGCCCTCGTCCTTCATGCGGCCCAGTCGCAGGCAGCCCTGCAGGCCCAGCGTGATCTCGGTCTGCATGTCGGCCAGCTTCTTCTGGACCAGCTGGTTGGCGGCCAGCGGGCGGCCGAACTGCTTGCGGTCCAGGGTGTATTGGCGCGCACGGTGCCAGCAGTCCTCGGCGGCGCCCAGCGCGCCCCAGGAGATGCCGTAGCGGGCGCTGTTGAGACAGGTGAAGGGGCCCTTCAGGCCGCGCACCTCGGGGAAGGCGTTCTCTTCGGGGCAGAACACGTTGTCCATCACGATCTCGCCGGTGATGCTGGCGCGCAGGCCGACCTTGCCGTGGATCTCGGGCGCCGACAGGCCCTTCATGCCCTTCTCCAGCACGAAGCCGCGGATGGGGCCGACCGCACCGCCCTCGCTGACTTCCTTGGCCCAGACCACGAACACGTCGGCGATCGGGCTGTTGCTGATCCACATCTTGGCGCCGGTGAGCGCGTAACCGCCCGGCACCTTCTTGGCGCGGGTGACCATGCTGCCGGGGTCGGAGCCGTGGTCGGGCTCGGTCAGGCCGAAGCAGCCGATCCACTCGCCGGTGGCGAGCTTGGGCAGGTACTTCTGCTTCTGCGCCTCGGTGCCGAACTCGTTGATGGGCACCATCACCAGCGAGCTCTGCACGCTGGCCATCGAGCGGTAGCCGGAGTCGACGCGCTCGACTTCGCGCGCGATCAGGCCGTAGCAGACGTAGTTCAGCGCCGGGCCGCCGTATTGCTCGGGGATGGTCGGGCCGAGGAGGCCGAGCTCGCCCATCTCGCGGAAGATCTTGGGATCGGTCACGCCGGTGCGGAAGCCTTCGAGCACGCGGGGCGCGAGCTGGCCCTGGCAGTAGGCGTTCGCGGCGTCGCGCACCTGGCGTTCTTCGCTGGTGAGCTGCTGGTCGAGCAGGAGCGGGTCGTCCCAATGGAATGCGGCGTGGGCCATGTGCGGTCTCCGGTGTAGGTGGGGGGAAGCTGAATGCGATGCTAAGCCGCAGGCCCTTCGAGCGCAAACGAAGATTCGGCACCCAGTTATGCGATTTGCTCACTTCACCGCACAATTCCATGCCCCTTCTTCATTGGGCCGAGCGTCCGATCATCCATGTAAGCCCCGCATACCATGCGCCGTAGACTGCCTTCCACCCAGGCCCTGATCTGTTTCGAGGCCGCTGCCCGCCACGAGAGCTACACCCGCGCCGCCCAGGAGCTCGCGCTCACGCAGAGCGCGATCTCGCGCCAGATCACGGCGCTGGAGGCCTTCCTCGGCATGGCGCTGTTCCGCCGCACCCGGCACGGCGTGGCGCTGACGCCGGCCGGCGCCGACTACGCGCGCCAGATAGCGCGCCAGCTCGACAGCATGGAGCGCGAGACGCTCGACGCAATGGCGCGCCAGGGCGTGGGCGGCTCGCTGCAGCTGGCTGCGGTGCCCACCTTCGCTACCCGCTGGCTGATCCCGCGCCTGCCGGACTTCGCCCGGCGCCAGCCCGACATCACGGTCCACATCGAGACCCGCACGCGCCCCTTTCTCTTCAACGACACGCCCTTCGACGCCGCCATCTACACCGGCACGCCCGCCCAGGCGGCCAACTGGGCCGGCACGCACTCGGTGCTGCTCCTGAACGAGGATGTGGTGCCCGTCTGCAGCCCCGAGCTGCTCGGCGCAAGGGCGCAACTGTCACCGGCCGCGATCGCACGCATGCCGCTGCTGCAGCAGAGCACCCGGCCCGATGGCTGGCACCAGTGGTTCGACGCCCAGAAGGTCGATGCACCGCGCGCGCGCAGCGGGCCGCGCTACGAGCTGTTCTCCATGATCGCGGTGGCTGCCGCGCACGGCCTCGGCGTGGCGCTGATGCCGCGCATGCTGATCGAGCCGGAGCTGGCCCGGGGCGAGCTGGCGGTGGCCTGCGACCGGCCGCTGCGCGCGGAGCGGGGCTACTTCCTGGTCACGCCGGCGAGCGCGGACGGCCGGCCCGCGCTCGCGGCCTTCCGCGGCTGGCTGGTCGCGCAAGCCTCGGGCGAGGCACCGCCCTCCGGACGCCGCTGAACGGCTGCCCCGCGGCGGGCCTTTGGGTTTAGCATTTCCCCACGGCATCGGAGCCTGCTCGCCCGCGGGGTGCAGCGCCGCTTCCGGCCGTCACGATGGAGACGCGCCATGCCTACCTATCAGTACCGTTGCCAGAAGTGCGGCGAGGTGTTCGAGCACGCCGAGCACATCGCCGAACACGCGACCGTCCAGCTGCGCTGCCCCAAGTGCGGCAGCGAGTCGATCGAGCACAAGCCGACGCAGTTCTTCGCGAAGACCTCCAAGAAGAGCTGAGCGGCCGGGACCGGGCGCGATGGTGCGCCGCGGCAAAAAGACGGGGCGTGTTTCCGATGCTGGCATCCGGCGCGCCAGTCTTCTATGCTCCGGGTCTCGCCGCACGGCGACCCCGACAGCGTTTTGTTGTCACTCATTCTTTACTCGAGGAGCGACCATGTCACTGCGCATCAACGACGAGGCCCCGAACTTCAAGGCCAAGACCACGAAGGGGGACATCGACTTTCACCAATGGATCGGCGACCAGTGGGCAGTCCTGTTCTCGCACCCCAAGGACTTCACGCCGGTATGCACCACCGAACTGGGTTACATGGCGAAGATCGAGCCGGAGTTCACCAAGCGCAACGCCAAGCTGATCGGCCTGAGCATCGACCCGGTCGACGCGCATGACCGCTGGTGCGACGACATCGAGGAAACGCAGGGCGCCCGCCCCAACTACCCGATGATCGCCGACACCGACCTCCACGTGGCGAAGCTCTACAACATGCTGCCGGCCGAGGAGCCGGGCAGCTCCGAAGGCCGCACCGCGGCCACCAACGCCACGGTGCGCTCCGTCTTCATCATCGGGCCCGACAAGAAGATCAAGCTGATGCTGACCTACCCGATGACCACCGGCCGCAACTTCGACGAGATCCTGCGCGTGCTCGACTCCATGCAGCTGACCGCCAAGCACAAGGTCGCCACGCCGGTGAACTGGAAGCACGGCGAGGACGTGATCATTGCCGGCTCGGTCTCGGACGACGATGCGAAGAAGCTGTTCCCCGGCGGCTGGGAGGCGCCAAGGCCCTACCTGCGCGTGGTCAAGCAGCCCGGCTGAGCCCGGCCGCGGGCATGATCTTCGAGCAGGTCGCGACCGGCGGCTGCCAGTCCTATCTGGTCGG
>NZ_LMTS01000349.1:80161-104775 GCF_001541225.1 Variovorax sp. WDL1
CGAGCAAAGCTGCGCCGCCGCGCTGATCGATCCGGAGCTGAGCCAGATCGACCACTACCTCGGCCTGGCCGCGCGACACGGCGTGCGCATCCGCTACCTGATCGATACCCACACCCACGCCGACCATTTCTCGGCCACGCGCGAGCTCGCGCGGCAGCTCCAGGTGCCGGTGGTGATGCACCGCGCCAGCCCGGCGCCCTTCGTCGATCTGCGGCTGGCCGACGGCGAGATGCTGGTGCTGGGGAAGCTCAGGCTGTCGGTGCTGCACACGCCGGGGCATACGGCGGATTCGATGTGCCTGCAGGTGGAGGACAGGCTCTTCACCGGCGACACGTTGCTGATCGGCGCCACCGGCCGCACCGACCTGCCCAGCGGGGATCCCGAGGCGCTCTACGACAGCCTGTTCAACCGCGTTCTGCGGCTGGACCCGGCGCTCAAGGTCTGCCCGGCGCACGACTACAAGGGACGCACGCACTCCACCATCGGCGAGGAGCTGGCCCACAACCCGCGGCTGCAGAAGCGCGAGCGCGCCGAGTTCGTCGAGATGATGAGGAGCCTGAACCTCACGATGCCCACGCACGTCACCGAGGCGCTGCGGACCAACATGAGCGGCGGCAAGGCGGTGGCGCGGCTGCTGGCCGAAGCGGCCGCGATGGTGCCCTTCATGTCGCTCGCGGAGCTGAAGCTGCGCGTGGAGGCCGGCGAGGACGACCTGATCGTGCTCGACGTGCGAGAGCGCGAGGCCTACGAGGCCGGCCATGTGCCGGGCGCACGGCTGCTGCCGCGCGGCCAGCTGGAGCTGCGCGTCAACCAGGACCTGCCCGATCCCACGCGGCGCATCCTCAGCTGCTGCGAGCTCGGGTACATCTCGACACTGGCCGCAGCCACACTGCGCAACATGGGCTTCCAGCACGCAGTCGCGCTCGACGGCGGCATGAAGGCCTGGCGCGAGGCGGGCTATCCGCTCAAGGCCGGCCAGGAACCCTGAGCGCCCATCGTCCAATCCGGCAGGCGCTCGCGGCCCCTGCGACCAGAGACAACCCCATGGCCCGACTTTCCCCCGGCGAGATCGCCCACTACCAGCGCGAAGGCTGGGTCATCCCCGAGTTCCGCCTGTCGCCGCGCCGCGTGGCGCAGATGCACGATGCGCTCAACGAGCTGATCCACCGCAACCCCGGCGTGCGGCCGGAGAAGCTCGTGTCGGCCCACATCGAGGGCGACAACGGCGAAGGCGTACGCGGCAGCCGGGAGTTCCTCGACCTGGCGATGGACCCGGACATCGTCGAGCTGGTTTCCGGCGTGATCGGCGAGGACGTGATCCTGTGGGGTTGCCATGTGTTCTGCAAGCCGGCCAGCGAGGGCTTCGAGACGCCCTGGCACCAGGACGGCCACTACTGGCCGATCCGGCCGCTGGCCAACTGCACCGTGTGGGTGGCGCTGGAGCCGTCGACGCGCGCCAACGGCTGCCTGCGCGTGATCCCGCGCTCGCACCAGGGCGGCGTGCTGCATCCGCACCTGCACGAGGAGCGCCAGGATCTCACGCTCAACCAGCGCATGGAAGCCGGCAGCTTCGACGAGAGCGAGGCGGTGGACCTGGAACTGCAGCCAGGCCAGATGTCGCTGCACGACGTCTACATGATCCACGGCGCCCGCGCCAATACCTCGAACCAGCGGCGCACCGGCGTGGCGCTGCGCTACATGCCTTCCACCTCGGTGTTCGAGCGCGACCTGAGGCCTGCCGACGGCAAGACGGGCGTCGCGGTGAACTTCGCGCAGCGGCCGCTGTGGCTGCTGCGGGGCGTCGACCGCAGCGGACGCAACGACTTCGAGGTGGGCCACCGCCGGCACGGGGCCGGTTGACGGCGGCCTGTCGCGCCGGGTCGCGGCCGATGCCCGGCAACACCCCCTGCGCGGCAGCCCCCGAGCGGGAGCCCCTTGCTCAGGCGAGCGCAGCCATGCCGCTCGCCGGTGCGCATGCGTCGGGAAGAGCACTCTCTGCGCCGGCCAGAACAGCAGCCGCGTGGGTCTTGTCATGCCCATGGAGCCATGGAATGGTCTCGTCGTTGCGCAGCATGGCCAACTCGCGTTCGTAGAAGCTCATCAGCTCGGTGCCCGTGCTGTGCGAGAGATACAGCCTCATGTCGTGCTCGGCAATGCCAAGGTAGCCGTCCAGCACCAGCTCGACATGCAGGTGATGAAGGCCGCTGGCGCGCAGGTTCATGCCGGAGAGATAGAGCGCCTCGGCCGTCATGGCCGTGGACATGGCCAGCGTGCCGCGGGTGCGCAGCAGGGCCTCGGCCTGCGTGATCCGGGCAATGAAGCCGGCGAGGTTGTGGCCACGATAGCGGGGATGCACCCAGCCCGCGCCGATGTAGCCGAAGAGCGCGTGGGCGTCGAGCTTCGGGCCCGTGTCCGGTAGCCAGCCTTCCTTCTGCTTGCAGCGGTAGAGCGCCCCCTGCTCGTAGGCCTCCCCGACGCGTCGGACCGTAGGGTCGTTCTGCATGGTCCGGAAGCCGCTCAAGGCCACCGGGGCGGTGCCGTCGTCGAAGCAGACCCAGAAGTTGTAAGGATTGGCGTCCTTCGGATCGTCCAGTACGAAGGGCAACTGGACGTACCCGGTGCCGGTCGCGGCCTCGTAGGTCTTCAGGAGCACCGATAGATCGTCACCGAAACTGACTGTCAGGCCGGATTCTTCCAGCTGCTGCACGAGTTGATCCTGGTATTCCTTGATCTCCGAGAGTTGCATGACGGGGTCCTTGAAGGTAATTGGCTGTGGCGGCGAGGGGAATTCCGACATCGGATTGCGCATTACTCCACTTGCGCTGCCGTGATGCAAGTTGTATGTGACGCTCGTCCAAAAACCAGTGGGGCAAACAGTACAAAGTGTTACGTAAAGTAATCACATTTTTGGCGCCGCTTAATTCGTGGTAATGCTTTTGTTCACCCCCATAAGCGCCAACGTAGGTCTCACCGCCCGGTGCAGTCGTCAGCCACCTCCGCATCCCGGTGCGGGCAATGGTGGTCGCGCCCCCAGCATGTAAGGCAAAGCCATACAGTGCCGGCAGCGCCATACGCCATATGGCGGAAGACACCGTCGAAAGGGCCCTTCATGATCCGCAGTTGCCCGCAGAAATCGACGAAATCGATGAAACAGTGCGCCTGCAAGGCAGCGCGCCGATCTACAGTGGGGCACTCAAGGGAATCATGACCAGAGCGAAACTGCGAATCACTGGACCCAACTCAAGCCCCTATGTGCTGGGCGAACCGATGTACCTGTACGACGGTTCGCTTCACATCGCGACCCTGGACCCGGTCCCGGTCAACCGCGAAGGCACCGAGGTCCACATCGAGCATTTCGCGCCGAGTGCCACGGTCACGCAGCAGAAGCTCGAGATCAGCAAGCTCGCGCTGGTCGAGATGGTCTACTTCATCGCCGAGAACTTCACTTCGGTCCAGGCCATCAGCCTGTCGCTGAGCCGCCAGGTCGAGGGCTACGGCGACGGCATGCGGCTCGCCGGCGCCCGCTCGGCGTTCCTGCAGAGCCTGGGCGCGAGCCATATCGTGATCGCACCGAAGCCCAACGCCGAGCACATGGGCCACTTCATCGTCAGCGGGTTGTGGGAGTACAACCCCGCGAACCTCGAGGCGCTGGTCTCCGTCCTGCAGCACGAGCGCGAAACCTACTACGGGGGGCGCCCTGCGGTCGCCGTGGAGCCGCGGCGCCCGGGCCTCGGCGCGTGGGTGCGGCGTTTCATTACCGGCGCTGCGCCGCCACGCGCCGGCACGGGCACCGGCGAAACCGAGCGCTGAGGCGTTGCGATGCTGAGCACCCTCGCGCCCTTTCTCCTCCACTGGGCCATCATCGCCCTCTCGCTCTGGGTGGCCAGCCACATCTTCAGCGGCATCCACTTCGAAAGCACCTCGGCGCTGGTGGTTTCCGCGCTGCTGCTGGGCTTTGCCAACGCGATCGTCAAGCCGATCCTGGTCCTGCTCACCCTGCCGCTGACCTTGCTGACCTTCGGCCTGTTCCTGCTGGTGATCAACGCGCTGGTGCTGCTGCTGGTGGCGGCGCTGGTGAAAGGCTTCAAGGTCTCGGGCTTCTGGACCGCCCTGTTCGCCAGCCTCTTCGTTTCGCTGCTGAGCATCGTCTTCGGCGCGCTGGTCGGCGGCGGCGACCCGGCCACGACGATCCAGATGCCGGACGGCGGCAACTGGCTGTAGCGCGGCTCAGGCCCGCAGCGCCGGCGCCATCACATCGACTCCCCACCCGCCGCCCGCGCCCGCTGCGCGGCGAAGTCCACGTACCAGTCCAGGCTGCCCGGGTTGGCCATGGCCTCGCGGTTCACCACCCTCTCGATCGGCTGGCCCAGCAGCAGTTTCTTGATCGGCAGCTCCTGCTTCTTGCCCGAGAGCGTGCGCGGGATCTCCGCGACCTGGAAGATGTCGTTGGGCACGAATCGGGGCGACAGCCGGGTCTTGATCGCGTCGTTGATCTTCGCGCGCATCGCCGCGTCGAGCGCGAGGCCCGGCCGCAGCACCACGAACAACGGCATGTAGCTCTCGCGGCCCAGGTACTCCAGGTCCACGACCATCGAATCGAGCACTTCGGGCAGGCCTTCGACCGCGCTGTAGATCTCGCTGGTGCCCATGCGCAGGCCCTGGCGGTTGATGGTGGCGTCGCTGCGGCCGTAGATGATGCAGCCGCCGTCCTCGCCGATCTTGAGCCAGTCCCCGTGGCGCCAGACGCCCGGATAGGTGTCGAAATAGCTCGACAGGTAGCGCGCGTTGCCCTCGTCGCCCCAGAAGCACAGCGGCATGGCCGGGATCGGTTTCGTGCACACCAGCTCGCCGACTTCGCCGATCACCGGCTGCCCCTGCTCGTTCCAGGCTTCCACCGCGGCGCCGAGGAAGCGGCATTGCATCTGCCCCGGCACTTCGGGCAGCTCGCGGTTGCCGCCGACGAAGGCGCCGCAGAAGTCGGTGCCGCCCGAGATGTTGTACCACCACACCCCGGGTGAGCCGGCCGCCAGCAACTGCGCCGTGCCCCAGCGCTGCACCTCCTCGGAGAGCGGCGATCCGGTGCTGCCCAGCGCCCGCACCCGCGAGAGATCGCCGCAGGCCTTCGCCTCGATGCCGGCCTTCATGCAGTTCGCGAAGTACGCCGCGCCGGCGCCGAGGAAAGTGACCTTGTGCCGCGCCGCGAAACGCCACAGCACCCCCCAGTCGGGCTTTTCCTTGCTGCCGGAAGGATTGCCGTCGTAGATGCAGCAGGTCACGCCGAAGGCCAGCCCCGACAGCTGCGAGTTCCACATCACCCAGCCCGTCGAGCTGTACCAGTGGTAGCGCTCGCCGAAGTTGTTCGTGCTGTAGCTCGGGCCCAGGTCGTGATGCAGGCCGCAGGCGTACATCGTGAGCAGGATGCCGCCCTGGCCGTGCACGATCGGCTTGGGCAGGCCGGTGGTGCCGCTGGAATAGACGATCCAGATCGGATGATCGAAGGGCAGCCATTCGGGTTCGAAGGCCGCGGTTTCGCCGTCGTCGCGCGCGATGGCGCCGCTCCATTCGGCCTCGGCGGGGATCTGCTGCGCCGCGAAGGGCGTGCGCAGCAGCAGCAGCTTCTCGACGCTGGGCAGCGCGGCGCGCAGTTCCTGCACCACGGCGCTGCGGTCCAGCGCCTTGCCGCCATAGTGCACGCCGTCGGCGGCGATCAGCAGCTTCGGCT
The DNA here is from genome assembly GCF_001541225.1 of Variovorax sp. WDL1. Taxonomy (GTDB): domain Bacteria; phylum Pseudomonadota; class Gammaproteobacteria; order Burkholderiales; family Burkholderiaceae_C; genus Variovorax. The sequence continues at coordinate 85,884 of NZ_LMTS01000349.1, forward strand.
CGATCTGGCGGAAACGATCGACCACCGCGGCCGTCCCCATGTCGGGCGCGCACACGCTCCAAACCGCGCCGAGGCTCGAGCAGGCGAGGAAGGCGACCATCGTCTCGGGCACGTTCGGCAGGTAGGCCGCGACGCGGTCGCCGCGCTGCACCCCCAGCGCGCGCAGCGTGAGTGCGCACGATGCAACCTGCCGGCGCAGTTCGGGCCAGGACATCTCGCGCACCTCGCCCAGCTCGTTCTCGCTGACGACCGCCGGCATCCCGGCCGCGTGCGCGGCATCGACATGGCGCAGCACCTCGTGCGCGTAGTTGACCTGCGTGCCCGGGAACCAGCGCGCGCCAGGCATGCGCGCATCGGCCAGCGTGATCGTCGGCGGCACGGGCGAGCGGACGCCGCTCCAATCCCAGACGCTGCGCCAGAAGGCCTCGAGGTCGGTGACCGACCAGCGCCAGAGCGCGTCGTAGGAATCGAAGTCCAGGCCGCGCTGCTCGCGCAGCCAGTCCTGGTAGAGGCGGATCTGGGGAACAAAAGGGGAGGGAATGGGTTTCACGGATGCAGCCTAACGCGCGGGTGGCCGTGGCTTCAATGCGGGAAAGCACAGGCTGGGGCCGATCATGCAAGCGGCAACTTTGGACCCAGGGTTCCGTGCCGGCGCGAAAACAGGCATGCTCGGCGCTCACATGCCCCCTTCCCATCCCCTGCACTGGCGCGCCGAGCTCCTTTTCCGCATGCGCCACCTGCTGGCCCTGAAGATCGTCGGCGTCACGGCTTTCACCTGGCTCTTCTTCATCGGCTACTTCCAGCTGCTGCGCCATCCGGTCAATCCGATGACCGTGATGCCGCTGACCGCGCTCGACCACCTGATCCCCTTCCAGCCGGAAATGCTGGTTGCATACTTTTCGCTCTGGTTCTACGTGGGCCTGGCACCCGGGCTGCAGCGCAACTTCAAGGAACTGGTGGTCTACGGCCTGTGGGTCGGCGCGCTGTGCCTCGCCGGACTATGCATCTTCCATTTCTGGCCCACCCAGGTCCCGCCGCTGATGGCCAGCGGCTCGGACTTCCCCGGCTTCGCACTGCTGCAGGGCGTGGACGCGCCCGGCAACGCCTGCCCCTCGATGCACGTGGCGGTCGCGATCTTCACCGCCATCCGGGTGGACGACGTGCTGCGCCGCACGCGCGCGCCCCAGGCCTTGCAGCTCGCGAACTGGCTCTGGTTCGCCGCCATTGCGTACTCGACGCTCGCGGTCAAGCAGCATGTGCTGCTCGACGCGCTGGCCGGCGCGCTGCTGGGCATCGCCTTTGCATGGCCCTCGATGCGCTGGCGGCCCATGCCGGGCCGGGCGGCCAGCGTCGTCTTCGGGGGAGCGGATATCATCCCCCATCGATGACCCATGGCCCCGTGAAGACGGACATCGCCCAATGAGTTCGCTGAAAAAATTGCAGGACCTGATCCAGGAAAAGTACGGGCTCGACCCGGCAGCACTCGACCCCAACGCCTCCATGCGCGACAAGGGTTTCGATTCGCTGACGCTGGTTGAATTCGTGTTCGCCGTCGAAGACCATTTCAAGATCTCCATGCCCGACCAGGACGTGAACGTCGACACGCTGGCCGAACTGGCGGCCATGGTCGACAAGACCCTGGCCGCGCAGGCAGCCCAGGCCAAGTGAGCGCCTTGGAGGTCGTGGTCACCGGCTTGGGCGTCGTGAGCCCGCACGGCGACGACCCCGGCGCGATGTTCGACGCGCTGATGCGCGGCGAGTCGGCGCTGCGGCCCGTCCTTCCCGAGCTGCCCAAACCCACCGCCGCCGCGCTCGCTCCCTTCGACGTGGCGCGCTGGTTCACCAAGCTGCAGCTGGCCGGCGTGGACCGCGTGAGCCAGATGGCCGTGGCCGCCGCCGACCTGGCGGTGCGCGACGCCGGCACGCTCGGCGATGCCGACCCGGAACGCATCGGCGTCTACGTCGGCTGCGGCATGGGCGGCGCCGCGGCGGTCGAGACCGCCTACCGCGGCGCCAGCACGCGCATGCCGCCGCTCACCGTTCCCTCCTTCATGCCCAATGCGCCGGCCGCGCAGGTGGCGATGCGCCAGCAGGCCCAGGGGCCGGTGCTCACCTACTCGGTGGCTTGCGCGTCGTCGAGCGTGGCGCTGGCCGAGGCCGCCAAGGCCGTCGCAAGCGGCGAGGTCGACGTGGCCCTCGCCGGCGGCAGCGAGGCGCTGATCGTGCCCGGCGTGGTGCTCGCATGGCAGGCCATGCAGACCCTGGCCGCCTTCGCGCCCGGCGAGGAGGCGCGCGCGATCCGCCCCTTTGCCAGCGATCGCAGCGGCTTCGCGCTCGGTGAAGGCGCCGCCTTCGTGGTGCTCGAATCGGCCGAGCGCGCCCGCGCCCGCGGCGCACGCAGTTATGCGCAGCTGGCCGGCTGGGGCATCGGCTCCGACGCCACCCACCTCACCAAGCCCGACACGCCGGGGCAGGCCCGCGCGATGCGCGCCGCCCTGCGCTCGGCCGGGCTCGCACCGCGCGACGTCGGCTACTGCAATGCGCACGGCACCGCCACGCGGATCGGCGATGTGGTCGAGCGCAACGCGCTGGCGGAAGTCTGGGGCGAGCCCGCGCTCGACGACCTGCAGGTGAGCTCGACCAAGGCCCTGCACGGCCACCTGCTCGGCGCAGGCGGCGCGCTCGAAGCCGTGATCACCGTGCTGGCGCTGCACCGGCGCCAGCTGCCGCCCAACGCGCACTGCACGGCCATCGACCCGGATTGCCGGCTGAACCTGGTGCCGCAGCCCGGCGTGGCGGCGCCGAAGCTCGAAGCCGCGATGAGCAACTCCTTCGCATTCGGCGGCACGAATTCGGTGCTGCTTTTCCGCCGCGCCTGAAGGCGCTCAGTCCGCGAGCCGCAGCCCCCGGCGGTTCATGCTCTCGACGATCTCCCGCAATGAATTGCGGCCCAGCCGCGAGAGCACGAAGAGCTTTTTCGCGGGCACGCGGGTGACATCGCGCACCGTGTGCAGTTGGTTGAGGCGCAGCACGTTCGTGGTGCGAAGCGAGAGTTTCAGAACTTCGATGTCTGCATCCAGCAGCGACTCGGTCGCAGGCCGGACTGCGATGGCTTGACCATCATCCATGGGGTGTCTCCGGGAAACGATGGCTGGAACCTGCACAGTTCATGCCATCGACACGCGGCTAGGTTCACCGGGCATTTTCATTGGGCAGATGCTCGGCAAGGCTGAATTTCAAGCAACCGGAATGCCTTGATTTCAGTCACTTGTCTTGTTGTCACACAGGGTTTTCCGCAGGTCAGGGCGAGCTAATTTTTCGTCCACCGGTTGCGAAAAACGGTTCTTGGAGGCAACGCCTTCACCTCCTAGCATTCCTGTCACAAAGCCTTCACCGCCGCAGCTTTGGCGACACGAAAGCCCAGGTCGCGCTCCCATTTTTCTTGCCTTCAAAGGAATCTGCCATGGCCAATCTCCCGGACCCCGCTCGCCGCCGCCTTCTCAAGACCTCGCTCATGGCCGCCGGCCTCTCCAGCGGCGGGCTGCTGTCCATCGACGCACTGGCGCAGGGCCGGGCGAAGATCAACATGCAGCTCGGCTGGATCGTCGGCGTCAACCAGATCGGCGAAGTGGCAGCCAAGCGGCTGGGCTTCTACGAGCAGGAGGGCATCGACTTCGCCATCCAGCCCGGCGGGCCCAACATCGACGGCGTGGCGATCGTCGCCTCCGGGCGCTACGAGGTCGGGCAGGTGTCCTCCAGCCCCTCGGTGATGCTGGCCGTCTCGCAAGGGCTGCCGATCAAGTGCTTCGCGGTCGGCGCGCAGAAGCATCCCTTCACCTTCTTCTCGCTCGCCAAGAACCCGGTGCGCAAGCCGGCCGACCTGGTCGGCAAGAAGGTCGGCATTCCTTCCACCGCGGCCATCCTGCTGCGCGCGCTGCTGGCGAAGAACAAGATTCCCGAGAAGGACGTCAAGGTCATCACCGTCGGCTCCGACATGGCGCCGCTGCTGACAGGCCAGGTCGACGTCGTCACGGGCTGGCTCACCAGCACGACCGCGCTCAAGGTGCTCGGCCCCGACCGCGTCGACCTCACGCTGTGGGACGCCGGCGTGCAGCTCTACGCCCTGCCCTACTACGCCTCGACCAAGACGCTGGAATCGCAGCCGAAGGTAATAGAGGCCTTCGTGCGCGCCACGGCGAAGGGATGGCAGCACGTGCGCGCCAACCGCGACCAGGCGGTGGAGCTGCTGGTCAAGGAGTACCCGAACCTCAAGGCCGAGGATGAGCGCGTGGCCGTCGACGTCATGCTCGACTACAGCTTCGGCGGCCTCGCGCAGACGCAGGGCTGGGGCGCGATGGACCCGGCCGTCTGGCAGCAGCAGATCGCGACCTATTCGGAGCTGGGCCAGTTCACCGCGCGCACGCCGAAGGTGGAGGAAGTGATCACGCTCGACGCGCTGAAAGCCACCTCCGCCGCGCGCATCGGAAAGGCCTGACCCCATGGCCGCCGTCATGAACGCCGCGCCGGCGATCTCCTGCCGAGACATCGGCATGCGCTTCTTCACCGAGCGCCGCGATGTCACCGCCATCAAGAGCCTGGACCTCGACGTCGCGCAAGGCGAGTTCCTGACCCTGCTCGGCCCCTCTGGCTGCGGCAAGTCCACCTTCCTGCGCGTGGTGGCCGACCTGTTGGAGCCCAGCCGCGGCCGCATCGAGGTGCTCTCCACCAGCCCGCAGGCTGCGCGCAAGAACCGCGACATCGGCTTCGTCTTCCAGGACGCGGCGCTGCTGCCCTGGCGCACCGCGCTGCAGAACGTGGAGCTGCCACTGCAGGTGGGCGGCGGCGCCAGCCGCAAGGGCCGCCGCTCGCCCAAGGAATTGCTGGAGCTGGTGGGGCTCAAGGACAAGTTCAACGCCTGGCCGCACGAGATGTCGGGCGGCCAGCGCCAGCGCGTGTCGATCGCGCGGGCGCTCGCCAGCGACCCGAAGATCCTGCTGATGGACGAGCCCTTCGGCGCGCTCGACGAGATCACCCGCGACCGCCTCAACGAGGAGATCCGCCGCGTGTGGAAGGAAACCGGCGTGACGATCCTCTTCGTCACCCACAGCATCCACGAGGCCGCCTACCTGGGCCAGCGCGTGCTGATGCTGGCGGCCAACCCGGGCCGGGTGCGCGAGATCGTCCCGGTCGAGCTGCCGGAAGACCGCACCCTCGACATCCGCGAGACCCCCGAGTTCGTGCGCCTCACCGCCCATCTGCGGCGCGTGCTGGAAACCTGCTGAGCGAGGCCCGAGCCATGAACACCACTTCCATCGACGTGAGCAGCGCAACCGCCGCCACACTCGCCGCGGCCGACACCGAATACCAGGCCTGGGCCGCGGCACGCCAGCGCCGCCTCTGGCGCCGCCGCATCCTGCCTGCGGCGGGCATCGCCGGCCTCATCGTGCTGTGGTGGGCGGTGATCGCCATCTTCGACGTCAAGCCCTTCATCGCGCCCACGCCCTGGGCCGTGCTGGAGACGCTCTACGCCAAGCGCGCGGTGCTGCTCGACAACCTGCTGCCCACCGCCATGGAGGCGGCCGGCGGCTTCCTGCTGGGCAACCTGGCGGCGATCGCCATCGCCACCGTCTTCGTGCACAACAAGACGCTGCAGGACATCTTCTTCCCGGTGGTGCTGATGTTCAACGCCGTGCCGCTGGTTGCCAAGGCCCCGGTGCTGGTGCTGATCATGGGCAACGGCATGGAGCCCAAGATCACCATCGCAGCGCTGGTGTGCTTCTTCCCGACGCTGGTGAACATGGTGCGCGGCCTCGAGTCCGTGAACCCGCAGGCCATGGAGCTGATGCGCGTGCTGTCGGCGAGCAAGACCGAGATCTTCTTCCGCCTGCGCCTGCTCAACGCCCTGCCCTACCTGTTCTCGGCGCTGCGCATTGCGGCTTCGATGTGCGTGATCGGCGCGGTGGTGGGCGAATGGGTCGGCGCCACGGTGGGCATCGGCGCGATGATCTTGCAGGCCACCTTCAACTTCGATTCGCCGCTGCTTTACGCCGCGATCGTCATGAGCGCGAGTCTCTCGGGCCTGTTCTTCCTGCTCGTCACGCTGGCCGAGCGCTGGGTCATCCGTTGGCACCCCGAGAGCACGCATTGAGACCACCCCCGTATCGGCTCACTTCGTGTAGCCGAGTACCCCCCCGAGGGGGCAACACCAGCGGCCTGGCAAAGCCAGTTCCGCGTTGTTTCCCGAACTGGCAAGTTATCACTAGGAGACCCCTATGAGCCGTATTGGCGACTGGATGCAAGAACCTGCGCACGACATTCGCGTCGCAGCCGAATCGGACGTGGTGGTGGTCGGCGGCGGCCCCGCCGGCCAGGCAGCGGCCGTGGCCGCTGCACGCAACGGTGCCAGCGTGACCCTGCTGGAGCGCTACAACCACCTGGGCGGCCTGGCCTCGGGCGGCATGGTGCTGGTGCTCGACGACATGTGGGACAGCCACCTGCGGGAGATCTCGGTGCGCGGCATCTGCCTGGAGATGATCGAGCGCATGGCCGAGCGCGGCCTGGCCGAGTACCCGAAGCAGCAGGACTGGGGCACCCTGCCCGAGTCGGTGCGCCGCTGGAAGCGCTGGGGCACCTTCGACTTCCACAGCAAGACCAAGCCGCACCCGATCTGCTTTGCCGCGGCCTTCGACCCCGACGCCTTCAAGCGCGCCTCGCTCGAGATGGTGCAGCAGGCCAACATCAACCTGCGCCTGCACTCCTGGTTCTCGCGCACGCTGGTGGCAGACGGCCAGGTCAAGGGCGTGGTGGTCGAATCCAAGAGCGGGCGCGAAGCCATCCTGGGCAAGGTGGTGATCGACGCCACCGGCGACCTCGACGTCGCGGCCTCGGCCGGTGCGCCGCACATCAGCGGCGCCTACATCGTGACCACCGTGTTCCGCCTGGGCGGCGTCGACACCGACGAGGCCGAGCGCTTCGAGCACGAGGAGCCGGAGGCCTTCGCGGCGCTCGACCGCGAGGTCAAGCACATCCTGGGCGGCGCCTGGGATTCGTGGTGGCTCAAGACGCCGCTGCCCGGCGTGGTGTGGTGCAACTGCCCGCACATGGCGGGCCTGGACGGCCTCAAGGTGGCCGACCTGACGCGCGCCGAAGTGCAGGGCCGCGCCACCATCCACAAGGTGATCGAGTTCATCCGCGCCAGGCTGCCCGGCTTCAAGGACTGCTACCTGGTCGACCTGGCACCGCAGACCGGCATCCGCCAGACACGCCTGCTGGAAGGCGAGTACGTGATGACCAAGGAAGACGTGGCGCAGCGTGCCCGCTTCGAGGACAGCGTGGCGCGCGGCCGCGACTACTACTACCCCTGGCGCACGCTCGTGCCGCGCAGCGTGGAGAACCTGCTGGTGGCCGGGCGCCACTACTCGTCGACCTCGGCCGCGCAGAAGATCTCGCGCGAGATCCCGCCCTGCATGGCGATGGGCGAAGCCGCCGGCACGGCTGCCGCGCTGTCGCTCGATGCCGGCGTCGCGGTGCGCAACGTGGACATCGCCAAGCTGCAGCGCACCCTGCGCGCGCAAGGCGCAGACCCCGGCGACCAGAAGGGGCCGAACGCCGACACGCCGACCATCGCCCGTTCCTTCGCGGAGGCTGCATGATGAATTCGAACGGCAACAACCTGCCCCTGGCCGGCATCCGCGTGATCGACTTCACGCAGGTCATGATGGGCCCGGTCTGCACCCAGATGCTGGCCGACCACGGCGCCGACGTGATCAAGGTCGAGCGCAAGGGCGCGGGCGACCTGAGCCGCTCCACCTTCGCGCCGGTCGCGGGGGAGGACAACCCGATCTTCTGCAGCCTCAACCGCAACAAGCGCAGTGTCGAGATCGACCTGCGCGACGCCGCCCAGGTGGAACTGGTGAAGGCGCTCATTGCCGATGCCGACGTGGTCTGCAACAACTTCCGCGCCGGCGTGATGGAGCGCCTGGGGCTGGGCTACGAGGACTGCCGGCGCATCAACCCGCGCATCGTCTACGCCGTGGGCACCGGCTTCGGCGAGACCGGGCCTTACGCGCACAAGGGCGGGCAGGATGTCCTGGCCCAGGCGCTGACCGGCGTGATGGCGCGGCGCGCCGATGCTTCCGTGCCGGTCTCGATCTACCCGACCGCGCTGGCCGACTACACAGCCGGCATGCACATGGTGCAGGGCATCCTCTTCGCGCTGCTGCAGCGCGAGCGCACCGGCGAAGGGCAGAAGATCGCTGTCTCGCTCTACAACTCCATGCTCGCCATGCAGATGCAGGAAGCAGCCATGGTCATGATGGAAGACTCCGAGGTCAACTGGGCCGCGATGCCGCTGTCGGGCGTGTTCGACACGCAGACCGGCCCGCTGGTGCTGGTCGGCGCCTTCAAGGCCAACCCGCTGCGCGACATCTGCGCGGCGCTCGAGATCGAGGACCTGTCGCAGGACGCGCGCTTCGCCGACCTCACGGCGCAGTTCGCGCACAAGGCCGAGCTGCACGCGATCTTCCGCGAGCGCTTCGCGAGCCACACGCGCGAACACTGGCTGCAGCGCCTGGAAGCACAGGACCTGCTCTCGGCGCCGGTGCGCGACATGCGCGAGGCGCTGGTCGATGCGCAGACGCTGCATAACGAAATGATCCTCGAAGGGAATTCGCCCTCCGGCCGCAAGCTGAAATTCATCGCCAGCCCGATCCGGATGTCGGGCGCACAGGCCGAGCTGCGCCGCGCGCCGCCGAAGCTCGGCGAGCACACCGCCGAGCTGCTCGCCGAGGCGCGGGCCCTGATCGAGGAGGCCGACGCATGAGCGTACTTTTCGAAGTCGCGAACCACGTCGCGACCGTCACCATCGACCGCCCCGAGGTGCTCAACGCCGTCGATATGGCGACCGAAGCCGAGCTGCTGCGCATCTGGGACGAGATCGAGCGCCGCGACGATGTGCGCGTGGTCGTCCTCACCGCCACCGGCGAGCGCGCCTTCTGCGCCGGCGCCGACCTCAAGAACACCTCGAACCTGAAGGGCGTCGAATACTGGGCCGCCTCGCGCCGAGGCGGCTTCGGCGGCATCGCGCTGCGCGAGACGCTGGACGTGCCGGTGATCGCGCGCGTCAACGGCCTCGCGCTCGGCGGCGGGCTCGAGATGGTGCTGGGCTGCGACCTGGTCGTCGCCTGCGAGGAGGCGAGCTTCGGCCTGCCGGAGCCGCTGGTGGGCCGCCTGCCGCTGGATGGCGGCATGGTGCTGCTGCAGCGCCAGATCGGCTTTCGCCATGCAATGGGCATGATGCTCACCGGCCAGCGCGTCAAGGCCCGGCGCGCGCTCGAGATCGGGCTGATCAACGAGGTGGTGCCCCGCGCCGAGCTCGACACGGCCGTCGAGCGCTGGGTGCAGCAGCTGCTGGCCTGCGCGCCGCTCTCGCTCAAGGCCATCAAGCAGGTGGTGCGGCGCACCGGCACGCTGTCGCCGACGCAGGCCCATGGCCAGCGCCTGCCCGCGCTGATGGCCGCCCTGCAATCGGAAGACGCCAACGAGGGCGTGCTCGCCTTCCAGCAGAAGCGCAAGCCGCAGTGGCTTGGCCGCTGACCTGAACAGCACAGCAGCCATGGCCCACGTCATCACCACCGCCTGCATCGACTGCAAGGACGGCGCCTGCGTGCCGTGCTGCCCGGTCGATTGCATCTACGAAGGCGAGCGCACTCTGTACATTCAGCCCGATGAATGCATCGACTGCGGCGTTTGCGTGTCCGCCTGCCCCGTCCAGGCGATCTACGAGGAACATCGGCTGCCGCCCGAGCTCACCCGCTACATCGCCATCAACCGCGAGTTCTTCGACGCCGAGGTCAGCGGCCTCGGCTCGCCCGGCGGCGCCGAGGGCCTGCGCGTCGCCTGCGACCACCCGCGCATCGCGCTCGAAGTGCCGCGCGCGGCCACGGCGGGATAGGAAGGCCGGCGCCCCGTACTCCGGGAGGGTGCAGCCATGCACGCCAGCGTCCTGAAGTACTTCATCGAGGTGGCGAGCTGCGGCTCGGTGCGCAAGGCGTCCGAGCGGCTCTTCGTCGCGGCCAGCGCGGTCAACCGCCAGATCCACAAGCTGGAGGACGAACTGGGCGTGGAGCTCTTCGATCGCATGCCCAACGGACTGCGCCTCAACCCGGCCGGCGAACGCCTGCTCAAGCATGCGCAGGAAACGCTGCACCAGTTCCAGGTGATGCGCACCGAGCTCGACGCGCTCAAGGGCGAGCGCACCGGCCACGTGAAGGTCGCGGCGATGGACTCCTTCTTCGAGGAGCTCCTGCCGGCCGCCGTCGAGGAGTTCCTGCAGATCTTCCCCGCGGTGACGTACACCATCACCTCGACCCAGCCGATGGAGGTGCCGCAATTGGTGATGTCGGGCCAGGCCGACGTCGGCCTGAGCTTCGTGAGCCGGCTGCCCGGCGGCGTGAAGGCCGTGAGCCTGGCCAGCCTGCCGATCGGCATCGTGCTGCCGCCCGGCCATCCGCTCGCCAAGCACGAACGCATTGCGCTGAAGGACTGCGCGGGCTATCCCTTCCTGCGCTCCAGCTCGCACCCGGTGATCAGCGCCACGCTGTCGGCCGAGTTCGCGGCGTTCTGGGACGACATGGAGCCGGCCGCGACCTGCAACTCGACGCCCTTGCTCAAGCGGCTGATCATGGGTGGCAAGGGCATCTCCTGCTTCTCGAAGATCGCCTTCATCGAGGAGCTTCGGCGCGGCGATCTGCTGTGGCGGCCCTTCGCCCTGCCGGCGCTGAACCAGCTGCAGGTGGGCATCGTGGTGCCCAGCCAGCGCGCGCTGCCGCACGTGACGCAGAACTTCGTGGGGCGGATGGCGAGACGCCTCACGCAGCTGGAGCTGACCGCCGCCGCCTTGTGACTTGCGCCCCTCCCCGGAGAGGGAAGGAGCAAGACCGGGCATCGGCTGACAGGCGGCTCACGCCCCGCGCGCCAGAATGACCCGGCGGGCTCCGTGCACCTGCACGGCTCGCGCAAAGGAGACGTCGATCATGAAGCTTCGGACACTCTGCCTGGTCCTGTCCGCCCTCGCATTCACGGCCCTCGCCGGCTGCGACCCCAAGCCGCAACCGCCCAAGGCCCAGCAGGCCTCACTTGCCGAGGTGGTCGCGAACGTCCTGGACTGAGCTGCCGACCGCGGCCACAGCAAGCCGCAGCTCGGTCTCGCTCACGCAGAGCGCCTCGGTCCAGTGGTCGACGTCGCTCGGGTCGGTCACGTCGATGAGGCGCACATTCGCGTCGGCGACGGACGGAATGAACAAGCGGGCGGGGGAGATCATGGCTTCTGGCATGGCGATGGTGGGTACAGGTGGATCTGGGTCAGAGCGTGCCCTCGCCAGCACCCCGCTCTCGTAGGAAAAACCTGCATGGTCCTACCCGCCAAAGGCGGACGCCGGCCCGGCCCGCCCCGGCAGGTCAGGCCCAGGTCTCCAGCACGGCTGCGCGCACCGCGTCCACAGCGGGCGCCCGACGGCTCTCCGGCTCCACCCAGCACAGCCAGGTGTGCGAGCGCCAGCCCGACCAGATCCGGAGCTCGCCATTGCGCTCGGCCTGCTCGGCCTGGTCCCGGCGAAGCAGGCCCGGGCCCAGCCCGCTGGCGACCATGCTGCGGATCGCGCTCTCGCTGTCGGCCGTGCGCGTGGGGCGGTACTCGCGGCCGAGGCCGGCGAACAGGCTGTCGAGGTGCCTGCGCATCACGCAGGAGCTGGGCGTACCCACCCACGACAGCTCGGTGAGCTCTTCCAGCTTGAGCCCGGGCCGCGCCTCGGCCAGCGGCACCGGCAGCGCGACCACCAGGTCCACCACGCCCAGCCGATGCACCGACAGGCCGTCGATCGCCTCGGCGTCGCCGAGCGCGTAGGCGCAGTCCAGCTCGCCGCGCTGCACGGCCGCCAGCGTCTGGTGCGACAAGCCCTGCTGCAACTGCAGCGACACCTGAGGATGGCGCTGCGCCAGCTTCACCAGCACCTCGCCCAGCCGCAGCGCCACCGGGTCCACCACCGTGCCGAAGCGCACCACCCCCTGCGCCGTACCGCGGATCTGCTCGGCGGCCGAGCGCATGCGCATCGCCGAGGCGAGGGTGCGCTCGGCTTCCTCGAGCAGGGTCTGGCCGGCCTCGGTCGGCGTCATGCCGCGCGGCGTGCGCTCGAAGAGCTTGACGCCGAGCTCGTCCTCCAGCGCCTTGAGCTGCGCGCTGACCGCCGGCGCGCTGGTGAACACCCGCTCGGCGGCCCGCGTCAGGCTGCCTTCGCGGGCGATGGCGACGAAGGTCCTCAGTTGGTAGAGCTCCATGGCGGCGATTGTGAGCGCCCGACGCGCGCGAGGCCATTCGCAAAACCTGAGGCCCCCGTCCAAAGAAGCGAATGGTCTTCCGCAGCCCCCGCGCCCATTCTTCCGGGCATCCATTCATCTTCCGGACCTGTTCTCATGCGTACGCCTTCCCCTTCGCTCGGCATCGCCGCGCTGCTCGCCGCCACCTCGTCATGGGGCGCCATGTTCCTCGTCAGCAAGGAGGTGCTTCAGCACGTCGACCCCTTCTGGTTCACCTTGATCCGCTACAGCGTGTCGGCCCTGCTCTTCGCTGCGCTGCTCGTCCCGCGCGGCGCCGCGCCTTGGCGCCAGCTGCGCAGCCACGCCGGCCCGCTCGCGCTGCGCGGCGTGGCCGGCTTCGGCGTGTTCAGCGTGATGGTGCTGACCGGCCTGGCCCATTCGGTGCCTTCGCACGGCGCCGTCATCATGGCCACCACCCCGATCACGACCCAGCTGCTGCGCTGGCTGTTGGACGGCGTGCGGCCCACCCGCATCACGCTGCTGAGCAGCGCGCTGGCACTGGCGGGCGTGATCGTCGTCTCGGGCGTTCTGGTGTCATCGAACGGCGATGCGGCATCGACCGCGTGGGGCGATGCCATCGCCCTGGCCGGCACCCTGGGCTGGGTCTGGTACACCCGTGGCGCCGCGCAGTTCGCGGGCCGGCTGGACGTCGTCGAATACAGCGCGCTGACCGTGCTGGCCGCCTGGCCCCTGCTGCTGGCGGGCGCGCTGGGTGCGACCGCGCTTGGCCTGGCGGAGCTTCCGCAGGTGCAGGGGCTGGAATCGTCCTGGCACGCGCTGCTCTACGTGGGGCTGATTCCCTCCGCCGTTGCCGTGCTGGCGTACAACTTCGGCGTGCGCACGCTGGGGCCGGTGACCGGCACCGCCTTCATCAACTTCGTGCCGGTGTCGGCGTTGCTGATGAGCGTGGCGCTGGGCAAGCTGCCTTCGGGGAGCGAACTGGTGGGCATGGGGATGGTGGTCGGGGCGCTGTTGATCCACACCGCGGGCAGCCGGCTCGGGGCGGCGCGGATCGAGCTCCATGTCGACCGCGCATGCCGTGCCTCATCCTGAGGCATTGCCCCCGGAGAGCGGGCAGCTACGCGTAGCGCGCCGCGACCTTCGAGCTGGACAGCCGCCCCGACATCGCCCGCCGCGCCGCCTCGTACGCATCCCACTCCGCCTGGTCCGGCAGCGAGGGGATCGTGACCGTCTCGCCCAGGTCCAGGCCGGCGAGCGCGGCGTCGACCAGGTTCTCGGCCGTCATCACGATCTCGCTCGGCAGATGCTGCACCGGCAGCCCTGCCGTATCCCAGAACTCGGTGGCGGTCGCGCCGGGCAGCACCGTCTGGATGCGAACGCCCTGGCCCGCCAGCTCGTGCTGCAGCGACTGCCCCAGCGCAAGCACATAGGCCTTGCTGGCGCCGTAGACCCCATTCAGCGTTTCCGGCGAGACCGCGACGATCGAGGCGATGTTCACCAGCGTCGCGCCCGGGCGCTTCACGAAGGCCGGAACCGCCGCGTAGGTGAGCCGCGTGAGCACGTTCACGTTGAGCGCGATCATCGCTTCCATCTTTTCGATGTCCGAGTCCAGCAGCGGCGCGGTCGCGCCGACGCCGGCGTTGTTCACCAGCATGTTGATCTTCTCGTTGCTGCGCAGCACCTCCTCGACACGCGCCAGGTCGGCCTTGTCGGTGAGATCGGCGACCAGCGTCTCGACCCGGCGCCCGGTGTCGCGGACGAGCCGGTCGGCCAGCGCCTGCAGCCGCTCGCGGTTGCGCGCGACCAGGACCAGGTCATGGCCGCGGCGCGCCAGCCGGTCGGCGTAGAGGGCGCCGATGCCGGCCGAAGCGCCGGTGATGAGGGCGGTGCCCCGGGGGTTTGCTGAAGTCATGGCGTCGAGTCCCTTTCGGTGGATGCGGGCCCGTCGAGGGACCGACGGTTGCATTGAAGTGTGCTCCGTGGCGTCGCGTCCTGAATGACGTATATCCCACCTTTCAGGACATCACCGTCCATTGACCACCCGCACCGCTGCCCGTACCCTGCGCGCCATGCGTCGCATCGGCATCCTCGTCTTTCCCGGCTTCCAGATCCTCGACCTGGCGGCCATCGCCGCCTTCGAGCTGGCCGACATGCTGCTCGGCAAGCCGCACTACCGCGTCGAGTTGTTGTCGGAGGATGGCGGCATGGTCGCGAGTTCCAGCGGCGCGGCGGTCGCTACCCGCCGCTTCACCACCGCCCGCTTCGACACCCTCGTGATGACCGGCGCGCTGGCTCCCACCCCGACCACGCCCAAGTTGTGCCGCTTCCTGTGCTCGGGCCTGCGGCATGCGCGGCGCGTGACCAGCATCTGCACCGGGGCCTTCGCGCTGGCCGAGGCCGGCCTGCTCGACGGGCGGCGCGCTACCACGCACTGGGCCTTCGCGCAGGAGCTGCAGCGCCGCCATCCGCAGGTCCAGGTGCAGCCCGACCGCATCTTCATCAACGACGGCCCGGTGTGGACCTCGGCCGGCATGACGGCCGGCATCGACCTCGTGCTGGCGCTCGTCGAGCAGGACCTCGGCGCCGAGCTCGCCCGCGCCGTCGCGAAGAAGCTGGTGGTCTATTACCGCCGGCCGGGCGGCCAGTCGCAGTTTTCCGCGATGCTGGAGCTGGAGCCCCAATCGGACCGGATCCAGAAGACGCTGGCCCATGCGCGCGCGCACCTGCGCGAACCGCTGTCGGTCGACGACCTGGCCGAAGTCGCCCACCTCAGCCCGCGCCAGTTCAGCCGCGCCTTCAAGGCCGAGACCGGCCAGTCGCCGGCGCAGGCGATCGAGCGCCTGCGCGTGGAAGCCGCCCGCACGCTGATCGACGCCGGCGAGCTCGCGCTCGGCGTGGTCGCCCGCGAAGCCGGCTTTGGCGATCCGGAACGCATGCGCCGGGCCTTCCTGCGCACGCTGGGGCAGCCGCCGCAGAGCATCCGGCGCAGTGCGCGGGCAGCTGGCGGGACCGCGCAGGCACAGGCCGCAGCCTGAGCCGGCGCGTTGCCTCTGGTTGCCCGCCGCGGGCCTGGGTCGCTACCTGCGGCAGTCGCCGCCCATCCGCACGGTGCCGTCCCTGCACTCGGTCAGCATCTGCTCGTCGCGCGACCGCGCTGGCGCCGGGGCGGGCTGCTGCGCCGGACGCGTCGCGGAGACCGCGCCATGCGTGCCCCCACGCTCGTACACGATCTTCTTCGTGCCGAGCTCGCACGTGCCGACGACCCGCCCGCCGGCATCGGCCGCGGCATCCACCGTCGTGAGGGTGAACTCCGAGACGCCGGACGCGCGGATCTTCGCGTCGATCTGGGCCGCCAGCTCCTCGCAGCCAACCGCATGCGCGGCGCCTGCGAAGGCCAGCGCCACGGCCGCGAGGCAAGGACGCGCCATGCAAAAGCGTGCGATGACCATCAGGCGTAGTTCGTGATGCGCCGTCGCGGGTAGGAGGTTGCGGCCAGGCGGCTCAGCAGCTCGAGCTCGCGCGCCTCTTCCGCCTCGCGCAGGCTCCTGGCCGCACGCAAGGCGACGTATTCATCGAAAAGCGCATCGACCGCTGCCCGCCAAGGCTGCGTGCCCTCTGCCGGCAACCTGGGCAGGGCGACGCCGTTGCGGCGCAGCAGGCTGGCCTTGGTGGCAGTGTCGAGCATGGAGATCCTCTTTCGTCTGCGGTGTTTCCAGCAATCTAGCCACCGCGCGCGGCCACGGACATCGGCCGCATGGCCTATGCCCGTGTCGGACAAGATGTCGCGTTCCTTCAATATGGGGCACGCCCCCGCGCCTAAGCTGGCTTCCATCGGCGGTCATCCGACCGCCCGAGGAATGAAGGAGAGAACCATGCTGGACTTCGAGGGGACCCTTGCCGCAGCCGCGGGCTGCCGCATCCGCCCCGCCGAGCGCCACGAGGCCACACCGATCGCATCGATCCGCATGGCCGCCTATTCCCAGTACAGGAAGAGCGTGCCGCCAGCCGTCTTCGAAGCCTATCTCGATGATCTGCGCCAGGTCGAGAAGCCGGGCGACGGCACCCAGCTGCTGGTCGCCGAATGGCAGGGCCGGGTGGTCGGCAGCGTGGTGTTCTACCCCGACGCGGGCCTGGAGGGCCTGGGCCTGCCCAAGGGCTGGGCCGGCTTCCGCAAGCTCTCGGTGCACCCGGACGCCCGCGGCCGCGGGCTGGGGCGCCGGCTCGCGCGGCACTGCGTGGACCGGGCGCACGAGCTGGGCGCGCTGACGCTGGGCATCCACAGCTCCTCGTTCATGACGGCGGCGTGCAAGCTGTACCACCGCATGGGCTTCATCCGCTGCCCCGAACATGACCTCCGTGCCACGGCCATCCTTGGGATGGCGCCCGTGGAAGACGATGTGGCGGTGATTGCGTTTCGGATGAACCTGCGCGGGCGCTGAGCGGGGCCGGATTCCAGCGCCGCAGCAGGGCGCATGGCGCCGGCTGCGCTGCAGCAGCCTCGATGCCAACGGGAGGCGCAATGGCCTGGTTGTCGATGTCGCCCCGCAAGGCCTGGTCGAGCACCGGCTCCTCGCCGCCGGTCAGTCGCGAGGCGACGACCCACACCACGGCGTCCTGAAGGACACGCGGCATCGTGCGGCCGTCCAGGTAGGCGCGAACCAGCGATTCGGCGGCATTTTCGGGGGGCGTCATGGCAGTCCTGTGCAGAGGCGTACAGAGGTGTACAGACCTGCAACAGTAGCGCCTGGGAGCGATTTCAACTGTGCGGTGGCGCACGGACGAGCGCGATGGACCGGCCCATGCGGCGCCAGGCCGACTGTCTGCCGGCCCTGGCAGAGGGCTTCGGCGGCCAGCCGGGCGTACGTGCGCTACCGCACAGACGCGCAGCCTGCCCGCCCCTACCCTGGGTCGCATAGGGCGCACCACCGGAATGCCGGCAAGGTCGATTCGAGTGCAGGCGCCTTCGTGGCTCGCCACAGGGCCGCTTTCCAGGCGTCAACCGACGGCGGGCGGTCGATCCGTTCCACCTGGAGTCCAGTCATGTCACAGCCCCCTTTCTTCCACGAGGCGTCCCGCACCGTGCGCTTCTGGGTTCAAGTCGATACGCAGTGGATCGGTGCCAGCGTCGGCAAGGAAACCCTGCACTACCGCTACCGTCCCGATGGCCAGGACGACGATCCGATGGAGACCTACCACAGCCACGCAGAGGACATCCAGGCCGCCGTGCGCCGCCGGCTGGCCCAAGGCGCCAAGGAGCCGGTGATGCTGCGAGAGTTCGACCTTCCTGCCGCCTGACTGCGTCGAAGCGCGGATCAGCGGCTGCATCCGGTCGCCCCCGCGCACCCGAGTTCGCGGAAAGGCGTTCATGGACTTCATTCTTCCCCCCCTCGCCTTCTGGCGTGGCTCCCCATCCACCCCATGGGCCGACAGGGCACCGGTTCGAGAAGAGCTCTTCGGCATCGAGCGCCTGGAGCAGCACGCGCAAAGCCTGGCCGTGGCGCAGACCGTCACGCCGAGGCCGTCCGCTGCGCGCCCATTGCGGACAAGGCTCGACGACAACGCCCGGGTGCTGCTCGCAGCCTACCGGGCCAGCGCCGCCGAGCTGGAGGCGGGCCGGCGCGTCGCACCCGCCGCCGAATGGCTGCTCGACAACTATCACCTCGTCGAGAAGCAGATCCGCGAGATCCGCAGCGACCTGCCCGCCGACTACTACCGGCAACTGCCAAAGCTCGCGACAGGCCCGTTCGCCGGCTACCCGCGTGTCTTCGGCCTGGCCTGGGCCTTCGTG
This sequence comes from Variovorax sp. WDL1, assembly GCF_001541225.1. Classification (GTDB taxonomy): domain Bacteria; phylum Pseudomonadota; class Gammaproteobacteria; order Burkholderiales; family Burkholderiaceae_C; genus Variovorax. The sequence goes on from NZ_LMTS01000349.1 coordinate 104,005, forward strand.
GCGCACACCGACAGCCACATCGACGCCGCCGTGCTGCGCCGCTTCGTCGCCGCCTACCAGCGGGTCCAGCCGCTGACGATCGGCGAGCTTTGGGCCGTCGCGATCACGCTGCGCATCGTCCTCATCGAGAACCTGCGCCGGCTGGCCGACCAGATCACGGTCGGGCGCACGGCACGGGCGGATGCCGACCTGCTTGCAACCCGCCTCACGCTGCCGGGCTCGGCGCGGGCCGCACTCGAGCAAGACATCGTCGCGCGCTCGCCGCTGGCGCTGTCCGAGCTCTTTGCTGCACAGCTGGCCAAGCGGTTGAGAGACCACGATCCCCACACCATGCCGGCCCTCGGCTGGCTGGAGGAGCGGCTCGGACGGCAGGACGCCACCATCGACGACGCGGTCGCGCATGCCCAGCAGCGCCAGGGAGCCTCCAACGTCACGGTGCGCAACGTGATCACCAGCATGCGCCTGATGTCGGACATCGACTGGGCCGACCTCTTCGAGGGCGTCAGCCTCGTCGACGCACGGCTGCGCGCGGAAAGCGGCTTCGCGGCCATGGATTTCCAGACGCGCAATCTCTACCGCAGCGCGATCGAACAACTCGCGCGCGGTTCGTCCTGCTCCGAGCTCGACATCGCCGGCCATGCGCTGGCGGCGGCGCGGGCCGCCTCGGCCGGCGCGGCCGACGCGCACGAACGCGCAAGGGTCGAAGATCCCGGCTACCACCTCATCGCGGAAGGCCGGCTCGCGCTGGAGAAAGCCATCGGCTTCCGCCCG
>NZ_LMTS01000349.1:104822-113758 GCF_001541225.1 Variovorax sp. WDL1
ACAGCAAGCTGGGCGTGGGCGCCTATGCGGGCACGATCCTCGGGAGCGCGGCAGCGTTGCTCGGGCTGGCGCTGTTCCTGGTTCCCGGCGGGGGCAGCGCAGGCGTCCTGGCGCTGTGGATGCTCGGGCTCCTGCTGCCGGCGACCGAGCTGGCGACGGCCCTGGTCAATCGCGCGGCGACCCGGCGCTTCGGCGCCGTTCCCCTGCCGGGCCTGGAGCTCGCCGGCGGCGTGCCCGCGTCGCTGCGCACGCTGGTGGCCGTGCCCACGCTGCTGACGAGCGAAGCCGACCTGCTGGAGCAGATCGAGCGGCTGGAGGTCCACCACCTCGCCGGCGGCGGGGGCGACATCGTCTTCGCCTTGCTGACCGACGGGCCCGATGCGGACACCGAAGAACTGCCTTCGGATGCACCGCTGCTCGCCATCGCCACCGAGGCCATCGCGGCGCTGAACCAGCGTCACGGCCCCGCCCCCGAAAGCCCCCGCTTCCTGCTGCTGCACCGGCGCCGCGTCTTCAACGAGGCCGAGAACACCTGGATGGGCTGGGAACGCAAGCGAGGCAAGCTCCACGAGCTCAACCGGCTGCTGCGCGGCGCGACAGACACCACCTTCGTGGCGCACGGCGGCGCATCGCTCGTGCCGGCCGGCGTGCGCTACGTGCTCACGCTCGACGCCGACACCCGCCTGCCGCGCGATGCGGCATTGCGGCTGGTCGGCAAGATGGCCCATCCGCTGAACCGACCCCGCTTCGACAGCGCATTGCAGCGTGTCGTGGGCGGCTATGCGATTCTCCAGCCGCGCATCACGCCGTCGCTGCCCGTGGGCCGGGAAGGCTCGGTCTACCAGCAGATCTCCTCCAGCCGCGGCGGCATGGATCCGTATGCGATGGCGGTCTCGGACGTCTACCAGGATCTCTTCGGCGAGGGTTCCTACACGGGCAAGGGCATCTACGACGTGGATGCCTTCGAGGCCTCCCTGCGCGCGCGCGTGCCCGACAACGCCATGCTGAGCCACGACCTGTTCGAGGGCGTGTACGCGCGCGCCGGCCTGGCGAGCGATGTCGAACTGGTCGAGGAGGCCCCGGCGCGCTACGACGTCGCGGCCCGCCGCCAGCACCGCTGGACCCGCGGCGACTGGCAGCTGCTGCCATGGATCGTCGGCCATCGCGCGGGCCTGCAGGCCATGCCTGCCCTCGGCCGCTGGAAGATGCTCGACAACCTGCGGCGCTCGCTGGTGGCGCCGTCCGCCATGGTGGCCCTGTGCGCGGCCTGGCTGATGCCCGCGCCCGCCGCGCCCACGGCCGTGCTGCTGGTGCTCGCGGCGCTGGCGATCCCCGCCCTGCTGCCGGCGGTCCTCGCCCTGTGGCCGCCGCGCGTCCGTGTGCACCTGCGCAGCTACTTCATTGCGTTGGCCGCAGACCTGAAGCTGGCCGTGCTCCAGGCAGGCGCGGCGCTGGCCTTGCTGCCGGACCAGGCGTGGCGCGCGGTGGACGCCATCGTGCGCACGTTCGCGCGCTTGTTCGTCACCCGGCGGCACCTGCTCGAATGGACGACCGCCGCGCAGTCGGCCCGGCGCCCACGGCCTGACCTGCTGGGCTTCTACCGGCAGATGGCCGGCGGCACGGCACTCGGGCTCGTCCTCGGTGCCAGCGCCCTGCTGCTCGCGCCCTCCACGCCTGCTGCGCTCGCATGGGTGCTGCCCTTCATGCTGCTGTGGGGGGCGGCGCCGGCGCTGGCCCTGTGGGCGAGCACGCCGCCAGCCGTTGCGCGCCGGCGCGTTCTCCAGCCGGCGGATGCCCATGCGCTGCGCCTGATCGCGCGGCGCACCTGGCGCTACTTCGAAACCTTCGTCACCCCCGCGGACCACATGCTGCCGCCCGACAACTTCCAGGAAGATCCCCGGCCGGTGCTGGCGCGGCGCACCTCGCCCACCAACATCGGGCTCTACCTGCTGGCCGCCGCGGCGGCCCGCGATTTCGGGTGGGCCGGCATGGTCGACACGGTCGAGCGCCTGGAGGCGACCTTTGCCACCTTGCACAAGCTGCCGCGCTTCAAGGGCCACTTCTACAACTGGTACGGCACCGAGGATCTTCGCGCGCTGGAGCCCACCTATGTCTCGTCGGTCGACAGCGGCAACCTCGCGGGCCACCTGATCGCGCTGGCCAATGCCTGCGAGGAGTGGCGGCAGGACGCGCCCGCGATGGATGCCAGGGCCGGCATGGAAGATGCCCTGCAGCTGGCCCGCGAGGCCGCCGGCAACCTGCCCGCCGCGCACGGCGGCCGGGGCAAGCGCATCGTCGCGCTGCTCGACGACATGGCTGCGCAGCTCGGGGGACCGCTCGCCATCGACGCCATCGCGCCGGCGCTGGGTCGCCTGGCGGACAAGGCCGCCGCCTCCGCCCGCGGCCTGCAGGAGACGGAAGAGGACCACGCGGCAGACGAGCTGGTGTTCTGGATCGCAGCGCTGGGCCGCTGCGCCGCCGCGCACGCGCGTGACCGGCTCCACAGGGATGCACCGCAGGCAGAGGCGCTCGCGGCTCGCCTCCAGGCGCTCGCCGACACGGCGCGCGAGATGGCGCTCGCCATGGATTTCGCCTTTCTTGTCGACCCCGAGCGCAAGCTGCTGTCCATCGGCTATTCGACCAACGAGCAGCGCCTCGACCTCAATTGCTATGACCTGCTCGGCTCCGAAGCCCGGCTGGCGAGCCTGTTCGCCATCGCCAAGGGCGATGCGCAAACGCGCCACTGGTTCCGCCTCGGCCGGGCCGCCACCCCGATCGGCAGCGGCTCGGCCCTGATCTCCTGGTCGGGCTCCATGTTCGAGTACCTGATGCCGTCGCTCGTGATGCGCGCGCCCGCAGGCAGCCTGCTCGAACAGACCAACCGCCTGGTGGTGCAGCGGCAGGAGGCCTATGGCCACTCGCTGGGCATCCCCTGGGGCATCTCGGAGTCGGCCTACAACGCCCGCGACCTGGAGTTCACCTACCAGTACTCCAACTTCGGCGTACCCGGCCTCGGGCTCAAGCGCGGGCTGGCCGACAACCGGGTCATTGCGCCCTACGCCACCGGCCTGGCGGCCATGGTCGACCCGCAGGCCGCCTGCCGGAACTACGCCCGCCTGGCCGCCATGGGCGCACTCGGGCACCACGGCTTCTACGAAGCGCTCGACTTCACCCCTGCGCGCGTGCCGCACGGGCAGACGGCGGCAATCGTGCGCAGCTACATGGCCCACCACCAGGGCATGACCATCGTGGCCATCGCCAACGTCCTGCAGGACGGTGTCATGCGTGCGCGCTTCCACCGCGAACCGATGATCCAGTCCTGCGAGCTGCTGCTGCAGGAGCGCCTGCCGCGCAATGTCGCGATCGAGCATCCGCGCGCCGAGGAGGTCCATGCATCGCGCGAAGAGAGCGGCACGCAGGCCCCGGCGGTGCTGCGCCATCTCGCCTCGGTGCCCGGCCCGGCGCCCGCCACCCACCTGCTGTCCAACGGCAGCTACACCGTGATGCTGACGGCGGCAGGCGGCGGCTACAGCCGCTGGCGCGGCCTGGCCGTGACCCGCTGGCGAGAGGACGTGACCCGCGACGCCTGGGGCGCCTTCGTCTACCTGCGCGACGTGCGCAGCGGCCGTGCCTGGTCTGCCACCGCGCAGCCGCTGTCGGTCGGTGCGCGCCACTGCGAGGTGCTGTTCAGCGAAGACCACGCCACCTTCACCCACCGCGAGGGCAGCCTCAGTACGACGCTCGAGGTGCTCGTCTCCGGCGAGAACGACGGCGAAGTGCGCCGCGTGTCGCTCGCCAATGCGGGGCGGCGTGCGCGCGAGGTCGACCTCACCTCCTATGCCGAGGTGGTCCTCGCCGCCCAGTCGGCCGACGAAGCCCATCCCGCCTTCTCCAAGCTCTTCGTCATCACCGAGTACCTGCCCGAGTTCGGCGCCCTGATCGCGAGCCGGCGCACCCGCACGCCCGAAGAGCCGCCGGCATGGGCCGCGCATTTCGCGGTGGTCGAGGGCGAGATCACGGCCGAGCCGCAGTACGAGTCCGACCGGGCGCGCTTCCTGGGCCGCGGCCGGCACGCGGGCTCGGCCGCCGCCGTGCTGGACGGCCAGCCGCTGTCGAACACGGCAGGCACGGTGCTCGACCCGGTGTTCTCGCTGCGCCAGCGGGTGCTGGTCCCGCCGGGCGGGCTGGTGTGCGTCTCGTTCTGGACCGTGGTCGCGCGGTCGCGCCTCGAGCTGCTGGACCGGATCGACCGGCACCATGACCGCAACGCCTTCGACCGCGCGGCGACGCTGGCGTGGACGCAGGCCCAGGTGCAGCTGCGGCACATCGGCGCCGATGCGCAGGAGGCCGCCGATTTCCAGCGCCTCGCGGCGCCCCTCTTGTATGCCGACCGGCGCTTCCGCGCATCGCCCGACGCCATCCTGCGCGGGGCGGGGCCGCAGTCCGGCCTGTGGCCGCACGCTGTGTCGGGCGACCTGCCCATCGTCCTGCTGCGCATCGACGAGATCGAGGACATGGAACAGGTGCGCCAGCTGCTGCGCGCCCACGAATACTGGCGCATGAAGCAGCTGTGGGTCGACCTCGTCATCCTCAACGAGCGGGCGTCCTCCTATGTGCAGGATCTCCAGGTCGCCATCGAGACCGCCGTGCGCAGCAGCCAGTCGCGTCCGCGCCTCGATGCGGAGCTCGCGCAGGGCGCCGTCCACGCGCTGCGCGCGGACCTGATCGGCGCCCCGTCGAGCGCCTTGCTGCGATCGGTCGCGCGGATCGAGCTCGTCGCCCGCCATGGCGCCATCGGCGACCGGCTCGCCCGGCTGGCGCCTCCGCGCTCCGGCTCGGCGGACGAGCGCACGCCGCCGCCGCCGGCCGTCGCCCGGCCCGTGCCGGCGGCGCAGCCCTCGCAGGACCTCGAATTCTTCAACGGCCTGGGCGGCTTCGCAGACGATGGCCGGGAATACGTGGTGCGCCTCCATGCCGGGCAGACCACGCCCGCGCCGTGGATCAACGTCATCGCCAACCCCGGCTTCGGCTTCCAGGTGCCGGCCGAAGGCGGCGGCGCGACCTGGTGCGGCAACAGCCGCGAGAACCAGCTCACGCCCTGGTCCAACGACCCGATCACCGATGCGCCCGGCGAGGCCTTCTACGTCCGGGACAATGCGAGCGGCGAACTGTGGACTCCCACCGCACAGCCCATACGCGGCACCGGGCGCTACGAGGCCCGGCACGGCCACGGCTACAGCCGCTTCGCGCACACCGCGCATGGCATCGCGCTCGAGCTGCTGCAGTACGTGCCGCTGGCCGACCCGGTCAAGATCTCGCGCCTGACCTTGCGCAACAACTCGGACGAGGTGCGTTGCCTGACGGTGACCGCCTATGCGGAATGGGTGCTCGGCACCTCGCGCGGCGCATCGGCCCCCTTCATCCTGACGGAGATCGACACGGCCACCGGCGCGATGCTGGCCACCAAGCCCTGGGCGACGGCGTTCCAGGGCAAGGTCGCCTTTGCCGACCTCGGCGGCCGCCAGACCACCTGGACCGGGGATCGCACCGAGTTCCTCGGACGCCATGGAGACCCGGGCGCCCCCGCGGCGCTGACCGGCTCGCTGCCGCTGTCGGACACCACCGGGGCGGGGCTCGACCCCTGCAGCGCATTGCAGTGCGTCGTGGAGCTGGCCCCCGGCGAATCGGTGGAGGTCGTCGCGCTGCTCGGCCAGGGCGCCTCGAAGGAAGAAGCGCAGGCCCTGATCGCCCGCTACCGCGCAGCGGACCTCGATGCCGTGCTGGCCGAGGTTGCCGCCTACTGGGACAAGACGCTCGGCGCGGTGCAGGTCCGCACGCCCGACCGCGCCATGGACGTCATGCTGAACGGCTGGCTGCTCTACCAGACCATCGCCTGCCGGCTCTGGGCCCGCGCGGCCTTCTACCAGGCCAGCGGCGCGTACGGCTTCAGGGACCAGCTGCAGGACGGCATGGCGCTGGGCTTTACCCACCCGGACCAGGCCAGGGCGCATCTGCTGCGTGCGGCCGGCCGGCAGTTCGCCGAGGGCGACGTGCAGCACTGGTGGCTGCCCCATTCGGGCCAGGGCGTGCGCACCCGCATCTCGGACGACCGGGTGTGGCTGGCCTATGCCGCGGCGACCTACGTGGCCGCTTCCGGCGACGCGGCGGTCCTCGACCAGAGAGTGCCTTTCCTCGAAGGACCGGCGCTGCGCGCCGGCGAGCACGACGCCTTCTTCCAGCCCGAGCCTGCAAACCACTCGGCCACGCTGTTCGAGCATTGCGCGCTCGGCCTCGACCAGTGCCTGGCCCTCACCGGCCCCCTCGGCATGCCGCTCATGGGCACCGGCGACTGGAACGACGGCATGAACCGCGTCGGCGCCGGCGGCCGTGGCGAGAGCGTGTGGCTGGGCTGGCTGCTGGTGCGCACCATCGCCCTCTTTGCGCCGCTCGCCGACGGACGCGACGACGCGCGCGCCGCCCGCTGGCGCGCGCATGCGGAATCGGTGCGCGCCGCCATCGAGCGCGAAGCCTGGGACGGTGCCTGGTACCGCCGCGCCACCTTCGACGACGGCAGCTGGCTCGGCTCGCAGGCCAACGAGGAATGCCGCATCGACGCCATCGCGCAATCGTGGGCCGTGCTCTCCGGCGCTGCGGACCCCACGCGTGCGGCCACTGCCATGGACTCGCTGGCGGAGCATCTCGTCCGGCCCGACGATGGCCTCGCGCTGCTCCTGGCGCCGCCGTTCGACAAGATGAGCCCCGACCCCGGCTACATCAAGAGCTACCCGCCCGGCCTGCGCGAGAACGGCGGCCAGTACAGCCATGCCGCGATGTGGGCCATCCTCGCCTTTGCGCAGCTGGGCGATGGCGACCGGGCCGCGTCGCTCTTCAGCCTGCTCAACCCGATCAACCATGCGCGCAACCCCGAGGAGGTCGACCGCTACCGGGTCGAGCCCTATGCCGTCGCGGCCGACGTCTACGCCACCGCGCCCCACACGGGACGCGGCGGATGGACCTGGTACACGGGCTCGGCGGGCTGGATGTACCGCGCCGGCATCGAGGGCATCCTGGGCATCCGCCGCGAAGGCGCGTGCCTGCTGATCGACCCGTGCATCCCGGCCGACTGGCCCGGCTTCGAGGCCACCGTGACCGTCGAATCCACCGTCTACGCCATCCGGGTGCTCCACCCGTCGCGCCGCGGCCGCGGCATCTCCAGGATGCTCCTGGACGATGAGCTGGTCCCGCTGGGAGAGCACGGCGTGCGCGTACCGCTGGACGGCCGGCCGCACCGGCTGCTGCTGACCATCTGACCGGGGTGGCGCCAGGTCAGCGCAGCAGTTCGGCGTAGGTGCGCCGGTCGGCGGCATAGCACGCGCACGCCATCGCCTCGAGCCCGCCGCGGTCGAGCACCGTCAGGTCGCCGCGGTGGTAGGCGATCAGCCCGCTGCGCTGCAAGGCGCTCGCGGCCGTCGTGATCCCGACCCGGCGCACGCCGAGCATCAGCGCAAGAAACTCGTGCGTCACGTGGAAACTGTCGGAATGCGCACGGTCCTGGCTCATGAGCAGCCAGCGCGCCAGGCGCGGCCCGAGCCGGTGAAAGCGCAGGCAAGCGGCCGAGCCTGCCAGTTGCGACATCACCACGTAGATGTAGCGGTGCAGGCTGCGCCGCAGTGCCGCGCTGCGCACAAGCTCCCGAACAAGATCCGCACTGGCGATGCGCCATGCCGAACCCGGACCTTGCACCACCGCGTGCAACGGCACCGTGGACACGTCCAGCGCCAGCTGCGCACCCACCATGCCCTCGCGGCCGACCAGGCCGACCTCCAGGGACGCACGCCCGCCGATCTGCGCGACGAGCGAGATGAAGCCATCGATGGGGAAGTAGACATGCCGGGTCGGCTCGCCGTGCTCGCACAGGACCTCGGCCATCTTCAGCTGGATCGGCTCGCACAGGGCCAGCAGGCTTCGCCGATCGTCGCGGGGAAGCAGTTCGATGAGGTGGTTCTCGACGGTGGCCACGGGGTTCTCCGGCGTGTTGCTGCGGCCACTTTCAGGTGACGCTGGATCGCATTTGCCATCGAACGCCTGCTCGACCGCGCTGCCAGTCTGCGGCAAGCGCCGCGCCTCGACTGTCTGCCAGCGCACAGAGCGGCAAACTAGGCTTGCGCCTGATGGCCGGGTCCATCCAGGTCCACCCGGGCCGCGCCGGCCGCCGAGCCCGCTCAGGTCGCCAGCATCGCCGGAAGCAACCGGTCGTATTCCTTCTTGACCACCCCATAGCACTCGCAGGTGCGCTCTTCCAGCCCGGCGCGGTTCAGCACCGAGATGCGGCCGCGCGCGTAGCGGATCAGCCCGGCCTGCTGCAGCTTCAGCGCGCCTTCCGTCACCCCTTCGCGCCGCACGCCGAGCATGTTGGCGATCAGCTCCTGCGTCATTACAAGCTCGTTGCCCTGCAGGCGGTCGAGGCTCAACAGCAGCCAGCGGCACAGCTGCTGGTCGAGCGAATGGTGCCGGTTGCACACCGCCGTTTGCGCCATCTGCGTGATCAGCGCCTGCGTGTAGCGCAGCAGCAGATGCAGCACCGGCCCGGCCCGGTCGAATTCGTCCTTCATCAGTTGGGCCTTCAACCGGAAGCCTTCGCCCGCGCTCTGCACCACCGCCCGGCTCGGCGTCGATTGCCCCCCCATGAACAGCGACACGCCGACGATGCCTTCGTTCCCGACCACCGCGATCTCGGCCGAGGCGCCGTTCTCCAGCACGTACAGCAGCGAGACGATGGCGGTGGTGGGGAAGTAGACGTGGCTGAGCGTGCCGCCCGACTCGTACAGCACCTGGCCCAGCGGCATCTGGACCCATTCGAGCTGGGGGAGCCAGCGCTGCCACTCGGCGTCGGGGAGGGCTGCGAGCAGGCGATTTCTCTTGGGGGCGGGGGGTGG
>NZ_LMTS01000231.1 GCF_001541225.1 Variovorax sp. WDL1
AGTTGCCGCTGGATCCGTGGGGCATGCCGTACCAGTACAAGTTCCCCGGCAGCCGTCAGCCCGACGATTTCGAGCTTTATTCCTTCGGGCCGGACAAGGCGTCCGGTGGTACCGGCGACGACGCGGACATCGCGCACTGACGAGCCCACACCCCGATGACGATCTTCAAGGTTCGCGGCCTGAGTGCCGAGGGTGAGCTGCAGCTGCATCGCGTGAGCGCGAGCACGTCCGCGGAGGCCGAACGGATGGCGCGCCAAGCCGGGCTGCACGTGATCGGCGTGGCGGGTGGCGGCTTCGTCAGGCAGTCCGGATCGCTGTCGCGAAGCAACTTCGACCTCTCGCTCTTCGCCCATGAGCTGGTGGCGCTGCTCGGCGCGGGCCTGTCGCTGATCGAGACGCTGGAAACCCTGGCGGAGCGCCAGGTGCAGGACGGCCGGGGCGGCACCGTGCTCGGCGACCTGGTGCGCAGCATGCAGGAAGGGCAGGCCTTTTCCGCCGCGCTGCGCAGCTTTCCCGCGCACTTCCCGGAGTTGTTCGTCGCCTCGATCGCGGCCAGCGAGCACACCGGCGAAATGGTGCCCGCCTTGGAGCGCTATCTGCGCTACCACGCGCAGTTGGGCGCGGTTCGCCAGAAGATCGTCAGCGCGTCGCTCTATCCGGCCATGCTCTGCATCGTGGGCGTCGCGGTCGCAACGTTCCTGCTGTGTTTCCTGGTGCCGCGCTTCAGCCGCGTCTACGAGGGCATGGAAGACAAGCTGCCGCTCGCATCGCGCTGGCTCATGCAGTGGGGCACGTTCGCGAGCACGCATGGGCTGCCCCTGCTCGTCGCGGCCGGTGCGGGACTTGCGGCGATCGCCATGCTCGCGAGCCGCCCCGCCGTGCGCACAAAGCTCGGGGCAGCGCTGCAGGACAACCGCTGGATCGGCGCCAAGGTGCGCCTGATGCAACTCTCGCGCTTCTATCGCTCGCTGGGCCTGCTGCTTGGCGGCGGAATTCCCGTGACCAAGGCCTTGCGCATGGCGCAGGGCCTGCTGCCCCTGACGTTGCAGGCGGCAGCCGGCGCGGCCACCCTCGAAGTCTCGCAAGGCCGCAGCCTCAGCGACAGCCTCCAGGCATCTGCCCTGACCACGCCGGTGGCCTTGCGCCTGTTGCGCGCCGGCGAGCGCAACGGCCAGACGGCCGAGATGCTGGAGAAGGCCGCAGCCTTCCACGACACGGAGATGAACCACTGGATCGACCACTTCACCCGGCTTTTCGAGCCCGTGCTGATGCTGGTCATCGGCCTGGCGATCGGCGGCATCGTGATCCTGCTGTACTTGCCGATCTTCGAACTGGCGGGGGCACTGCAGTGAGCGAGGACACGCGCTTCGATGCCGATGATGCGGCGCCCAGGATGATGTGCTTCGCGGAGCTGGCGCCGCTGGCGCCCGACTTCGCGTCGCTCAGCTTCGGCGAATGCCTGGAGCGCGAATGCGTGCTGCTCGCGGACGAGGATGGCACTCGCTACTTCGTGAGCAGCGAGCCGCTCGACGAGCTTCTCTGCACCTGGGCGAGCCACCGTATTCCCGGCTCCTTCGTGATCGTCCGCACCCATGCGGTCGACCTCAGGGCGCTGCTCTCGCGGCTGGAGGCGCATCAGCAGGCGCTGCACCACCTCGTCCGGGTGGATCAGGCGGACCCGGCGCTGCAGGCGGGCAGCGAAGAGATCTCCCCGCGCTCGATTGCCCGGGACGAAAGCCAGGTCGTGCGACTCGTCAACTCCACGCTCTACGACGCGCACAGGAGCGCCGCCAGCGACATCCACTTCGAGAACACGCCGCAGGGCCTGGTCATCAAGTACCGCATCGACGGCGTGCTGTCGCTCGCCCGGCAGTTGCCCGACCTCGCGCTGACGGAGCAGGCGATCTCGCGCCTGAAGGTGATGGCGGAGCTGGACATCGGCGAGAAGCGCATCCCGCAGGACGGGCGCTTCGCGGTCCATATCGGCGGCCGCGAGATCGACTTTCGCGTGTCGGTCATGCCGGGGCTGTTCGGCGAGGACGCGGTGCTCCGCATCCTGGACAGGCAGTCGCTGACGGCCGAGCTCTCGCAGCTCAGCCTCGACCTGCTGGGCATCGAGGGCACGACGCAGCAGACGATCCGGCAACTGGCGAGCCAGCCCTACGGGATGCTGCTCGTCACCGGGCCCACGGGCTCCGGCAAGACCACCACGCTCTATGCGACGCTGAGCGAGATCAACCGGGGCGAGGACAAGATCATCACGATCGAGGACCCCGTGGAGTACCAGCTTCCGGGAGTCCTGCAGATCCCCGTCAACGAGCGCAAGGGCCTTACCTTCGCCAGGGGGCTGCGTTCGATCCTTCGCCACGACCCCGATCGCATCCTGGTCGGGGAGATCCGTGACCGCGAGACCGCGGAGATCGCCGTGCAGGCGGCACTGACGGGCCATCTCGTGTTCACGACGGTCCATGCCAACAACGTCTTCGACGTCATCAGCCGCTTCAGGCACATGGGCGTCGATGCCTACAGCTTCGTCACCGCGCTCAACGGGGTGGTGGCGCAGCGGCTGGTGCGCATGAATTGCCTCCGGTGTGCCGAGGACGTCGAGCCCGGCGATGACTTGCTGCGCGCCTCCGGCATCCAGCGTTCGGAGCTTGCCGAAGGAGGGCGGCAGAGGCAGGGGCAGGGCTGTGCGCACTGCCGCGGCACGGGCTATCGCGGCCGTCGCGCGCTGACCGAGGTGCTGGTGCTCGACGACGACCTGCGGGAACTCGTCGTCCAGCAGGCGCCCATCGCGCAACTGAAAACCTCGGCACGCAGCCGCGGCATGGTGTCGATGCGCCGTGCGGCGCTCGATGCAGTCCGGCGTGGGCAGACCACGCTGCAGGAAATCAATCGTGTCACCTTTGTGGAATAGGCCCACGTTCCGCGTGCACCTGGGCGCCCGGGTGTTGGCCGCGTGCGAAGTGCGGGGGCATGGCCGCCGGTGCGTGGTGGCGCGCAAGGCGCTCGTTGCGTTCTCGCCGGGAGAGCGCGCGCCGGCCCTGCAGGCGCTGCGGGAATGGGTAGTGCCTGGCGGCGGTGCGTCCATCGAATGGGTGCTCGGCCCGTCGGACGTACGCTACCTGCTGCTCCCGTGGTCGCACGAGCTCGCCGACGAGTCGCTGCGCGACCGCGTGGCCTCCGCGCTGTTCGAGCAGCGCTTCCGGGAAGATGCGTCGGTCCATGCGATGCGATTCGCCAAGGCCCGGTTCGGCGCTCCGCAGCTCGCGGCCTTCGTTGCTCATGCACTTGTGGAGGAGGTCGCTGCGCATGCCCGCGAGGCGCGGCTTCGGTTGGGCAGCATTGCGCCTGCGCTGGCAACGGTCTGGGGCCGCTTCGGCGGCGTGCTGGCGGGGGAGAACGGTGTCGTGCACCTGGTGGATGGCGACCGGCAGATTGCTGTGCGGCACGAGCACGGGCTCCCCACGGACATCGCACTGCGACCCTTCGACGCGCAGCGCGACGCCACCATGCTCGGTGCGCCATGCGATCACGGGACGCGCCGGTGCTTCTCCTCATGGGCGCCCGCGGGCGGCGCCGCGTTCCCGGCGCACGTGTTGATGTTGAACGACGGCGAGGGATTCGACACGCGTGCCGATGTCGCCTACGCCTTCGCCCTGTGCGGAGTGTTCTGATGCCGATGGGTCTCGAGTTCGCACCTCGTTCGCCGTGGTCGCCCTTGGCGGCATTGCTGCTGGCGCTGGGCGTGCTCGGCGGTGCGCACAGCCTGTTGCAACGACACACCTTGTTGGCGGAGCGCGCGGCTGCGGTCGCGCAAGCCGAGGCGCTGCGGCCGCCGTTGCACCTGGAACGATCGGGTGAAGCCGAGGCCTTCCGGCCCGAGGCATCGGGCGAGGCGGATCGCCTGATCGCCAGCCTGCATCGCCCATGGGCGCCCATGTTCGACGCCCTGCAATCGACGGTTACGGACGACGTGCGGGTGACGCGGGTCCAACCCGAATCGGATGCACGCCGGCTGCACATCACCGGCGAGGCCGACAACAGCCAGGCTTTCGTTGCCTGGATGCAGCGCCTCCAGTCCGATGCGTCGTGGCGCTCCGTCGAGCCGCTGTCCGAAGCGCGGCAGGCGGAAGGTGCAGCGGCCAGCGGCAAGCCTGTGCTCTTCCGGGTCTCCGTGGAATGGCGGCAACCGTGAGGGCGCTGGCGCCTCGCTTCAACGCCGCGGCGAGACGCGCGGCCTGGGCCACCCGCCTCGCCTGGGCGTCGCTGAACTGGCCGATGCTTCTGGCGCTGGCGGCACTGTGCTTCTGGCTCGGGCTCGCCGCGGCCGTCAACCGCCCGCTGCGGCAGGAAGTCCGCGCGTTGCAGGCCGCGTCGGCGACCCTGGCGACACGGCATCGGGTGACCGATGCCGCGGCCGAGCCCGCACCGCGCGACGGGGCAGATTTCGTGCGGGCTTTTGTCGCGTTCCTGCCGCAGGCGGAGCTGTGGCCGCAGCAGTTGCAGACCTTGCATTCGCTGGTGGGGCAGGCCGGCGTCGAGCTGTCGCGTGTCGACTACGACAGCCAGCGGTTCGAGCACCTGCCCGGAAGCCGCCTGTCGGTCCGGTTGACGATGCAAGCCGGCGCCGTGCCCTTTCGGAAGTTCCTGCACGACGTGCTTGTCGCCATGCCCAATCTCGCGGTCGAACGGATCTCAACCGAGCGATCGCCCGATCACCCGGACCGGCTGAATATCCGGATCGACGCCAGCCTGTACTACCGCGATCCGCGTCCGGGAGACGCCCGATGAGGCAGGCTTCGCTCGGCAAGGGACTCCAAACGGGATTGCTGGCCACGGCCGTGCTGACCGTGCTGGCACTGCTCAAGCCCGAGGCGGTGGTGGAGCCCTGGCCCGTGGCCGGCGATGACATGGCGCGCTCGAAGCCGGGTGCCGAGACCCGCGCACGCACCGCGGAGCCCTGGCTTCGCACGGCCGCCGCGTTGCCGCAGGCCCCGGAACCGCCGCAGCCGACGCCCGCGCCCGCGCGGCCCCCGCCTGCACCGCCGCCGGCGATCGTGCCTCCGCCGCCAAAACCGGTGGCCCCCGATCCGCCCTTCACCTACCTCGGACGCATCGACCAGGACGGCCGCAGCCATGTCTTCCTCGGCCTCGGTGCAGACCCGCACGTGGTGGAGGTCGGCGAGGCCGTCGACGCGCAATGGAAGGTCGAGAAGGCCGACCCCACCCAGTTGGTGCTGCGTTACCTGCCCTTGAACGAAATTCGCATCGTCGCCTTGCAATGAACCTGATCAGGAAGACCCCGTGGGCATGGGGCCTGCGTGCCGCTGCATGCCTGTTGTCGATCGCGCTGCTTTCCGGCTGCGCCACGTACTGGGAGGCGCAGCGCGCGGACCGGCTGCTCGCGCAGGGCCAGACCGATGCTGCGCTGGCCACGCTCGCGGGCCTGGCGAAGGAGAACCCGGCGCAGTACCGGCTTCGATACATGCAAGCGCGCGACGGCGCCTTGCGGGACCTGGTGACGCGCGCCAGGCAGTTCGCGTCCCGCGGCAACTCGGCCGAGGCCGAAGAGGCCTATCGCGCCATGCTGCGGATCGATCCGCAGAACGAGCTTGCGCTTTCCGGCATCGACGCGCTGGCGCGCGGAACGCGCGAAGCCGAGCAGCTCGCGAAGGCCAATGCCGCGCTGAAGAGCGGCGACACCGATGGCGCACTCGATGCGCTGCAGGCCGTGCTCTCCGTCAATCCGGGGCAGGCGGAAGCGCAGCGGCTCCAGCAGGGCATCGAGCTGCAAAGGAACCGGGGCCTGGCCGCCGACCCCGTCCTGTCCGATGCCCTGCGAAAGCCGGTGACGCTGGAGCTGCGCGACGTCGCCCTCCCGACCGTGCTGGAAATCCTCTCCCGCACGTCGAACGTCAATTTCATTCTCGACAAGGACGTCAAGAGCGACATCAGGACCACCATCTTCGCGAAGAACACCTCGGTTGCGGACGCGCTCAACCTGGTGCTGCGAACCAACCAGCTCGCGCGCAAGGTGCTCAACGAATCGACCCTGCTGATCTACGCGGACAACGACGAGAAGCGAAAGCGCTACGAGGACCTGGTGATCCGGACCTTCCACCTGAAGAACGCCGACCCGCGCAAGATGCAGGAGCTTGTCAAGACGCTGATCGCGCCGAAATCGATGTACGTCGACGACAGGCTCAAGATGATGATGGTGCGCGACAACCTCGACGTCATCGCCGCGACGGAGCGGCTCGTGGCCGCCTACGACGTCGCCGACCCGGAGGTGCTGCTGGAGGTGGAGATCCTCGAGATCAACGCCAACGGCCTGCTCAACGCGGGCATCCAGTACCCGACCCGGCTGGCCGCCGGGGTGCGGGGAAGCGCCGGCGTGCCGGGCCAGCTGACCGTGGACGAGCTCCGCGGCCTGGGCCGCAACAGCTTCCAGCTCTTCCTGCCCGACCCCCTGCTGGTGCTGAACCTGAAGCAGACCGGCGAGGACAGCAAGACGCTCGCCAACCCGCGCATCCGCGTCAGCAACCGGCACAAGGCCAAGGTGCTGATCGGCGACAAGGTGCCCGTCATCACGACCACCGTCAACCAGAACTCCAGCGCCTCCACGGAATCGATCAACTATCTCGACGTTGGGCTCAAGCTCGAAGTCACGCCGGAGATCCATGTGAACAGCGAGGTCACCATCGCCATCGACCTCGAGGTGAGCAGCGTGGTCAAGGAGATCCGTTCGATCACCGGCCTGCTGGCCTACCAGATCGGCACTCGCAACGCGACCACGGTGCTGCGCCTGCGCGACGGGGAGACGCAGGTGCTGGCGGGTCTGATCAAGGACGAGCAGGGCCGCAGCTCCGCCGGCATTCCGGGCCTCGGGGAGGTGCCGGGAGTCGGCCGCGTGTTCTCCAACCAGACCGACACCGAGGGCCGATCGGAGATCGTGCTGCTGATCACGCCCAGGATCGTCCGCGCCATGCCGATGCCCTCGGCCCATGTGCTCGAGTTCCCTTCGGGCACCTTCGACAACGCCTCGGTCCGGCCGATGCGTCTCACGCCCGGCGCCGAGTACGGCAGCGCGCCCGCGGCGCCTCTCCCGACGGAGGCGGGTCCATGAAGACCGGCCGCGGATTCACCCTCGTCGAGATGATGGTAACGGTGACGCTGGTCGGCATCCTGGCGTCGGTGGTCGTCCCGCTGACCGAGATGGCCGTGAGGCGTGCAAAGGAACAGGAGCTGCGCATCGCATTGCGCGAGATCCGCACGGCGATCGATGCCTACAAGCGCGCGGGCGACGAGGGCCGCATCCACCGCTCCCCGACCACCACCGGCTATCCGCCGACGCTGGCGGCGCTGGTCGACGGTGCGGACGCTCTCAAGGACCCCGGCCGACGCAGGATCTTCTTCCTGCGCCGCGTGCCGCGCGATCCGATGAATGCCGACCCGACGCTGGCGCCGGAGGCCACGTGGGGCAAGCGCGCGTATGCGAGCGACGCGGCGCACCCGAGAGAAGGCGAGGACGTCTACGACGTCTACTCGGCCAGCAGCAAGACCGGCCTGAACGGCCGCCCATACAGGGAATGGTGAGATGCGAAGCAAGGGATTCACGCTGATCGAACTGCTGGTCGTGATGGCCATCGTCGCGGCGCTGCTCACGATCGTGACGCCGCGCTACATGCGCCAGGCCGATCGCGCCAAGGAGGCCGCCTTGCGAGAGAACCTGGGCGCGATGCGCATCGCGCTCGATCAGTTCTACGGCGACAGGGGCAGCTATCCCGAGCGGCTCGCCGACCTCGTCACGCTGCGCTACCTGCGCGCCGTGCCACTCGACCCGGTCACCGAGCGCCGGGACTCGTGGATCGTTGAACTGCGCGATGAAGAAGGGGGACGCAAGGTGATCCACGACGTCCGCAGTGGAGCCTCCGGCAACGCCACGGACGGCACGCCGTTCAAGTCCTGGTAACGGGGGCGATGACCGGCCCTCGCCATCAGCGCGGCATCGGATACCTGTCGTTGCTGCTCGCTGTGTTTCTCCTGTCGCTCGGCGTCGGCAAGGCGTTGGACGTGCATGCGACTTGCGTGCAGAGGGAGCAGGAGGCTGAGCTGGCCTACGTGGGCTCGCTCTACCGCGAAGCGATCAGGAGCTACTACATGAGCGCGCCCGACGGCCAGCGCAAGTACCCGAGCCGGCTGGACGATTTGCTGAAGGACCCGCGCCATCTGGTGGTGCGCCGATACCTCCGGCGGCTCGATCCCGATCCGCTGACCTTGCAGCCCTTCACGCTGTTGATGGCGCCGCAGGGCGGCATCTGGGGCGTGGCGAGCCGATCGACGAAGCTGCCCCTGCGGCTGCGCAGTCCTGATGGCGTGATCGTGCACGGCGCCGCACCGCGAAGCTATCGTGACTGGCACTTCGTCTACGACGGAAGCGACTGACTGTCTCCCTCTCCCGCCTTCGATTCACACCGCGCCGAAGCAAGTGCCCTGATCAGGGCCTTCATTTCTCGCTCTTTGTCGCTGGCTTGCTTCATAGGCTCTGAATCTCATTAAGGTTCGCGGCCAAGGAAGAAAGCGCATGTGAGACGTCCCCAAGCGTGACGTTCGCAATGTGTTCCCTGCTGTCGCGATCTCTTCCGCGACGCAGATCGGCACTCAGAGAGGAAATCATGAACGATTCAAGTGTTGCTCGGGCGAGGCGCAAGGCTGTCTGCCGCCGTGTTTGCATGGGGGTGCTCGCAGTGGCTGGCTTCGCGGCCCATGCGGGTTCCGTGAGCTATGTCTACGACGCGCTGGGCCGCCTGGCCAGTGCCGTCTACAGCAACGGCAGCA
>NZ_LMTS01000244.1 GCF_001541225.1 Variovorax sp. WDL1
GGAGATGGTATGGACGCCTCCCCCCTCGCTGATCGAGTGCGAATGGTTGGGACACGGGTGATGAAGGGGGGCCTCGCAGTCGACGGCATCGAGTGCCAAAGTGGAAGTTCGATTAGCAACCACTCGCAGACGGAGGCCCCGAAATGGATCGTACGACGTATGGCTTGGACCTTGCAAAGAACGTGATGCAACTTCATTGGGTCGATAGCGAGACAGGCGAGATCGGGCGCAAGAAGCTCGCTCGAGCAAAGTTGGGCGAGTTCTTCGCACAGCTGCAACCAGCGCGCGTGGCAATGGAGGCGTGTGGCAGTGCGCACCACTGGGCGCGCGTGCTGGGCGGCCTCGGACACCAGGTGGAGTTGCTGCCAGCACGGCAGGTACGCGCGTTTGTGCGCAGCAACAAGGATGACGCGGCCGATGCGCGCGCGATCTGGCTGGCGGCGCAACAGTGCGACATCCGGCGTGCACCGGTCAAGACCGTGGAGCAGCAGGCGGTGATGTCACTGCACCGAGCACGTTCGCACTGGGTGAGCGTGCGCACGGCCACCC
>NZ_LMTS01000096.1:0-54514 GCF_001541225.1 Variovorax sp. WDL1
AGCGCAATGTGGTGCCTTCGTGCATGGCGAGTTCGCCGGTGCCCAAAGCGCTGTTGTTGCCGACGGCGATGCCGCCTTGCTTGAGGTCGGTGCCGCCGCTGTAGCTGTTCTCGCCGGTGAGCGTCAGCGTGCCTGCGCCGGTCTTGGTCAAGGCGCCGCTGCCGGCGAAGGTGTTGCCAAGGGCCTCATCGCTGGCCTGATCGATGAGGAGTGCGGCGTTGTTGGTGATAGCGCCGCTGCCGAAGCTGGCAGCACTGCCGGCCAGGGTGCCGGCGCTGATGGTGGTGCCACCCTCGTAGGTGTTGACGCCTGTCAGCGTCAACAAGCCCGCGCCGGTCTTGGTCAGGCCGCCGGCCCCGCCGATCGCACCCTGCTGGCTCAACGTCGTGCCCGCGAGCGTGTCGAAGGTGCCGCCGGACGCGCCGAGCGTGGTGGCACGGTTCATGGCGAGGTCGGCGGTGGTCCGCAATGTGCCGCCGTTGAAGACGAGGCCCCCCGAGGCGCTGCCCAGGTTGGCATCGCGGGACACGGAAACAACCCCCGCGTCGAAGCGCGTGCCGCCGGTGTAGGAGTTGCTGCCGGTCAGGGTCAAGGTGCCCGTGCCGGTCTTGATCAAGTAGGCGCCGCGCTTACCCCCGAGTTGGCCGGTCGCCGTGAGATCAGCGTCGGTCTGCAAGGTGCTGCCGGCCAAGCCGAGTTGAATGGTGCGCCCGGTTGCGAAGGGACTGGTGGTGCGCAGCGTGCCACCATCGATGATCAGCAGGGTGGGCGCGCCCAGGTTCTGGTCTGCGGAAATCGACAGCGTGCCTTCGATGAGGACGGTTCCGCCGGAATAGGTGTTGGCGCCCGTCAGGGTCAAGGTACCGGCACCGATCTTGGCAAGGCCTCCGCCCCCGTCGATCGCACCTTGATGGATCAGCGTCGTGCCTGCGTTTGTCGAGATCGTCCCGCCAGTCAGCAACGTGGTGGCACGGTTCATCGTGAGATCGGCGGTGGTCCGCAGCACGCCCCAATCGAAGAAGAGGCTGCCCGCGGCGTCGCCGAGGTTGGCGTCGCTCGACACGGAAACCACGCCGTCGAAGAAGAGCGTGCCACCGGTGTAGGTGTTGGCACCGGAGAGCGTCAGCGTGCCATCGCCGGTCTTGGTGAACGCGCCGGCGCCGCTGATGCGGCCGGCATATTCGGCGGACCCTGCACTGTTGGGATTGCCGCTGCCCTGATCGAACACCACGCCGGGTGCGCTGCCGCCAGAAGCAGGTGCAAACAGGATGTTGCCCTTGAACGTATTGGCATCGCCCCGCAACGTGCCGCCGGTGATCGACCAATTCTGGGCGGGACTGCCGTTGCCCGTCAGTTGCCAGGTGCTGGCGCCGTCCTTGGCGAAGTTGGCAAAGCCCACGTACTGCGTACCGCTGGGCGAGGCCGGCAGGTTGGCCACGATGTTGGACACATTGAGCGCGGCCGGCGGATCCGTGTCGCCGCCGAGCCTGAGCGTATCGCCGCCGTTGGTGTTGCCGCTGGTGCTGACCACATTGCCGATGAAGCTGTAGCCGGCTTGCAGGGTGAGCGTGTTGTTGCCGCCGGAAAAGTCGATGGCGTTCGCGCGGGTTGCGCCGTCGCCGCTCAGGCCGCCCCTGATGATGCCGCTGTTGGTGACGCTCGTATTGCCGGTGGCGGCGACGCCGGCGCCTCCGGCACCGGGTGGGATCTCGGACAAAGGCGAACCGGGAACGCCGGCTCCACCATTGCCGCCTTCCAGAACGCCGGTATTCAGCACCGTCCCGCCGCCCGTGACCAGGACGGCCGTACCGCCATGGCTGGCGAAGCCCCCCCGGAAAAAAGCGGATGGATCAGGCGAACCCGGGGCGCCGCCGGCGCCAGCGACGATGCTGCCGGAATTGACGACGCTGCCGCCGGCTGTCGATGCAAGGCCGATGCCACCATCGCCCCCACTGCCACCCTCGCCACCTGCGACGGCCGCGCCACCGTCGCCCCCGCGGCCAGCCTCGATGACCCCGGAGTTCGTGAAGCTCGCCCCGCCCGTGAGCAACACACCACCTCCACCGCTGCCACCGCCGCCTCCGCCTCCGCCCCGGCGGTAGCCGTCGGGCGGCTCGCTGAAGCCTGCTCCGGCGCCGCCCGCGCCGCCCGCGCCGCCGGCAATGCGATTCGAATTGACGGCGAAGCCGCTTCCCCCGAGGACAAGGCCGAAGCCGCCGCCGCCACCACCACCGCTTCCGCCACTGCTTCCCAGATTCTGCTCGGCAATGCCGCCGTTCGTGCCTGCGCGCCCAATGATCGTGCCGGAATTGTCGAGGGCGGTGGTGCTGCCAACCTCGCCGCCCACGCCACCTGCGCCGACGCGGTAACTGACGTTGTCAATCCCGCCATCTCCTCCATTTCCGCCAGTTCCGACGGACAGACTGCTGCCGCCGCCGCCGCCACCTCCGGCGGACGTGCCCGCTCCTCCTGGCGATCCAGGCGCGTTGTCAGTCGTGCCGCCTGCGCCACCCCGTGCACTCCCGGTATCCCCACCAGCGCCCCCGTTGCCACCAAAAATCTGTCCCTGCGCGGCAGAGGTCATGCCAAGCACAAGAAGGAAAGCCGCGAGAGCCCTCGCGTTCAAACGGCAGCGCGTGGCTGCCTGCGTTGCGCCGGTGCCGCCTGCTCCGCCACGTGAAGCGCGTGTCACTTCCGATG
Source organism: Variovorax sp. WDL1 (assembly GCF_001541225.1). Classification (GTDB taxonomy): domain Bacteria; phylum Pseudomonadota; class Gammaproteobacteria; order Burkholderiales; family Burkholderiaceae_C; genus Variovorax. Next base: position 2,701 of record NZ_LMTS01000096.1, read on the forward strand.
TCACCTGCAGCACGCGCAAGCTGCGGTTCCAGACAAGACGGTAGATGAAATTCATGGGGCCTCGGGAATCTAAGATCGAACGACGCGCGACGCGCGCGCAGCTCACTGCCGCCTGGGCATGCCCCTCCCCAACGCACCCGTCCGGGAAGCTCGGGCCGCGGTTCATGGACCCGTGGGGGGCGGCGACCGTCGAATGCTAGGAACGTCAGTCGCTGGATTCAGACCGGCGCGACAAAAAGAGAGATTTCAATCTCCGTTCAGGTCCAGGGGGAAAGCTGCAGGCGGCTGCCCCGGCCGCGCTGGGTTCGATGGCTGCCACTGCGGGGAAGCCTCGCATCGTTCGCGTAGTGCGGACGTGGTAAGCGGAAGCAGGCTTGAGGTCGCTCCCCAAGGGGACGAAGCGGTCGAAGCGCTCAGCGCCCCTGGTTCAACCGGCTGAGCCCCTGGTCGGTCAGCACGCTGGCTCCCTGGCGGTCGGTGGTGACCAGCCCGTTGGAGCGCAGCCGGCTCGAGACCTTGATGGCGTGGGTCGGGCGCCGCTTGGCAAGCGCGTCGCGCAACGCTTCGAGCGTTCGCCACTGTTCATCATTGAGCTGGATCTTCTTCGTCATGGCTGCTGGGGTCCTCGGGGCGGGAGTGTGGCGCGCAGGCCTGCGCGGCGCCTCCTTCACAAGTGCTCTTGTCAGGACGCCGCGATTCGGCTATAGGGGCCTGCGCAAACGCGCCGTGCCAGCTGGCGCCGGCGCATCCATCCCGAACATCGCGGGCATGGCCTCCCGCATCGCCTCGATGAAGCGGCGCAACCGCGCCGGCTGGAAGCGCGCGTGGGGGTAGACCAGGTAGACCGGCAAGGGCGCCGCACGCCACTCGGGCGCCAAGTGGACCAGGCGCCCCTGGGCCAGGTCGTCGATCGGTAGCCAGGCCGAGACCACGCAGGCCCCCAGGCCCGCGAGCGCGGCGTTGCGCATGGCCAGCAGGCTGTCGGTGCTCAGGCGCGGGCGGATCGCGAGGCGCAGGGTTTCGCCGCTCGCCGCATGCGTGAGCGTCACCTCGTTGCGGTAGTAGGTCCGCAGCGCCAACCAGGGCAGGGTCGCCAGCTCGCCGGGATGGGCGGGCACCGGCCGGCCCTCGAGCAACGAAGGCGCGGCGATCACGATGCGCGGCACCTCGGCCAGCTTGACCGCCACCACCGACGGGTCGCGCACCTCGCCGACCTGGATCGCGCAATCGACGCCATGGGCCACGAAGTCCTGCATGTCGTCGTGCAGCAGCCATTCGACGGTGACCCGCGGGTGGCGCCGCAGGAAGCGCGCCAGCGGCTCGACCAACTGCTGCTGGCCGAAGGCATGCGGCGCGATCACGCGCAGGCTGCCCTCGGCCTCGTCGCCGGCACCACGCAAATCGGCCTCGAAGGCCTCCCAGCTCGCCAGCAGTTCCTTGGCGCGCTCGAAGCAGCGCTCGCCGTCCTCGGTGAGCTTCATCGCGTGGGTCGAGCGCCGCAGCAAGCGCACGCCCAGCGAGCGCTCCAGAGCCTGGAGGCGCCGGCTCACCGTCGGCTGGGTCGCGCCCAGCTGCGCGGCGGCGGCCGACAGGCTGCCGGCTTCCACGATGCGGACGAAGGTCTGCATCAGAGCGATGCGATCGGTGGTGCCCGAAGGCGCGACGTGTTCGTTCATGCAATCTACGTATATACGTTGTGCGGACCTTCCGGCTACCGCCTATGGAGCTTAGCCCTCAAACTCCGCTTCCAACGCAATTCATAGGGTTTACGCCATGTCTGGTATTCATTGTTCGCATGCCCCGGTGGGCGCCGCGCTGGCCCCGTCACGCGAGGCCGAGGCGCAGGCCCTGCCGGCATCGCTGCTCCTGCTGCTGGCGGCGGCGGCCGGCCTCGCGGTCGCGTCGCTCTACTACAGCCAACCCATGCTCGGCGTGCTCGGCGCGGAGGTCGGCGCCTCCGATCGCGCCGTCGGCCTCGTTCCCACGCTCACGCAGTTCGGCTACGCCCTCGGCATCGGGCTGCTGGCCCCGCTTGGCGACCGCTACGACCGGCGCCGCATCATCCTGATCAAGGCCGGGGTGCTCGGCGCGGCGCTGCTGCTGACAGGCGTCGCGCCTTCCATCGGCGTCCTGCTGGCCCTCAGCCTGGTCATCGGGCTGTCGGCGACGCTGGCGCAGGACGTCGTACCCGCCGCAGCCACGCTCGCGCCCGAATCGCGCCGTGGCAAGGCCGTGGGCACGGTGATGACCGGGTTGCTGCTGGGCGTTCTGTTGTCTCGGGTGGCGAGCGGCTTCGTGGCGGAGCACTTCGGGTGGCGCGCGGTGTTTGTCGCGGCGGCGGCGAGCATCGCGCTGATCGGACTGGCTGCCTGGCGGCGGCTGCCGCGCTTCCAGCCCACGACGCAACTGGCCTACGGCGCGCTCCTGGGCTCGCTCGCCACGCTGTGGCGGCGCCATCCGCCGCTGCGCCGCGCGGCGCTGGCGCAGGGCCTGCTGGCGATCGGCTTCAGCGCGTTCTGGTCGACCCTGGCCATCATGCTGCACGCCGCGCCCTTCCACCTGGGCGCTGCGGCCGCCGGCGCCTTCGGTCTGGCGGGCGCCGCCGGGGCGCTGGCCGCGCCGCTGGCCGGGCGCATCGCGGATCGCCGCGGGCCGGAATGGGTCACGCGGCTGGGGGCGGGGCTGGCCGTCTTCTCCTTCGCGGCAATGACGCTGTCGCCGCTGCTGCAGCCACAGGCCCGCCTCGGCCTGCTGGTGCTTTGCGCGATCGGCTTCGACCTCGGCATGCAAGCCGCGCTGATCGCCCACCAGACCCTGGTCTACGGCATCGAGCCCGCCGCGCGCAGCCGCCTCAACGCCGTGCTCTTCGTCGGCGTGTTCCTCGGCATGGCCATCGGCGCGGCGCTGGGCAGCCTGCTGCTGGCCGCGTGGGGCTGGATGGGCGTCACGGCGCTGGCGACCGCTTCGGCCGGCGCTGCGCTGGCCGTGCGGCTGTGGCCGGCACGGCAGCCGGGCACGCGGCCGGCCTGAGGGCGACGCCGCCCCGCCTTCGGCATCGTGCCCGTCCCCCGGTGCTGGGAGCCACGACCCATGTGCGGGACCGCTTGAGCCTGCGCTTCAGCCCGCAGGCCCGCCAACCCGGCGCGCAGGACGGGGCGAGCCTGCGGTCGATACAGTGCGCCCGCAGGCGCTTTCCACGCGCGGGTACTCCATCTCCTGCATGACCCGGTCGCGCCGCACGGTGCCATGGCGTTCGGCAATCTCGCACAGCGTGCGATCCAGTTGCTGCACCGGCCTGAGCGACGGAGAGATCGGCACGCGCGGCGACCCGCCGGCCGCGGCCCGCGCAATGAGCACCAGCCCGCTCTTCAGCCGCACCGGACCCGATGCCGACGCGGCCTCCACGCTCACGCGGCCAGTGCGCGACCAGGCGTCCGCGGCCAGCGCCAGCGAGACGTCGTCGCTGCCGTCCCGCACCTCGACGCGCCAGCGCTCGTCGCGCCAGAACGTGGCCTTGTCGACCACATAGGTCCAGGCCCGGGCTGCCTCGAGCTTGAAGGGCGCGCTGTCGTGCGCCGGGTCCCAGGTGGCGACACCGAGCTCGGCCGCGAGGGCCTGGGCCCTGTCCCGCCCGCCGATCGCCTCCACCAGCGCCAGCGTCGTCGGCACCGAGGCCGTGATGCCCGTGGTAGTGGCGACGCCGCGGTCGACCACGTAGCGCCGGTTCGGGACGTAAGTGGCGCCCGGGTGGCGCCGCAGCAGCGTGCTGCGGTCATACCAGTGGCCCGCGAATCGCCGGCCATCGAGCAGGCCGGCCCGGCCCACCACGCGCGCGCCGGAGCAGACGCCGATCACTCGCGCACCCTGCAGCGCCTGCCGCTGCAGCCAGGCTGTCACGGCTGGATCGTCGTCGGTGCGCATCGCAGGGACGATCACGTAGTCGGCGCCCGACGGATGCATCCGGTCGAAGCCGGCCAGGTCCTGCGCGCCGTCGATTTCCAGCGCGGCGGGGTACAGGCTCACCCGGCCGGCACGCGGCGCCACGATCCGCACATCGGCCACGCCGGCACGCTGGAGCACCGCGTGCGGCAGCAGGAGGTCGGTCATCTCGGTGCCTTCGTTCAAGGCGAGCACCGCGACCACCGGGCGGCCCGGAGCGCGCGGCTTCAGGGCCTCGACGAAAGCCTGCCTGTCGCGCGCGATCGTGGCCGCGTCATCCTGCGCGGGCGCCTGCGGCGCGCCCGCCCCACAGCCCGCCAATACCAAGGCTGCAATACTTGTCCCGATCGACGCCCGTACCCAGTTCCACATGGCCGCCCTTCCGTAAACGCGATGCACTGAGCCTACGTATGCCCGCCCTGCTCCACAACGACGAAGAAGCCGCGCTTTCTGCCAGCGACATCGTGCTGGTCGCGTTCGACGGGGTCGAGGCGATCGACGTCGCCGGCCCGGCCAGCGTCTTCAGCAAGGCCGAGCAGATGCGCCCCGGCCACTACCGGCTGCACATCGCCTCGCCGGGCGGCGGCACCGTGTCGACGAACGGGGGCCTGAGCTTTGCCGGCACGCGCCCGCTGCAGCAACTGCCCACCGCAATCGACACGCTGATCGTGGCCGGCGGCGACGAGCCGGGCGTGCGCGCGGCGATCGTCGAGCAGCGCATCTCGGACTGGCTCGCGGAGATCGCGCCCGGGGTCCGCCGCATTGCGAGCGTGTGCAGCGGCGCCTTCGCGCTCGCCGTGGCCGGCCTGCTCGACGGCCGCGAGGCCACCACGCACTGGCGCGCCTGCGACCAGCTGCAGGCGCTGCGGCCGCAGGTGCGCGTGCGGCGCGAGCGCATCTACGTGCACGACGGACCGGTGTGGACCTCCGCCGGCGTCACCACCGGCATCGAACTCGCGCTCGCGCTGGTCGAGGACGACCTGGGCCACGCGGTGGCGATGGAGATCGCCCGCACGCTGGCGCTGCCCCTGCTGCGCGGCGGGGGCGAGTCGCAGCTGAGCCCGACGCTGCAGGCCCAGGCCGCGGCCAGCCACCGCCTGCGCGAGCTGGTGGCGTGGATCGGCACGCATCCGCAGGAGGCCCTGTCGGTCGAGGCATTGGCCGCTCGCGTGCAGATGAGCCCGCGGCATTTCGCGCGCGCCTTCGTGGCCGAGACCGGCTGCACGCCGGCGCGCTTCGTCGAGCAGACCCGCGTGGCCGCTGCCGCGCAGCTGCTGCGGCGCACGCGGTGGACGCAGGACCGCATCGCGAGCCGCAGCGGCTTCCGATCGGTGGACGCGCTGCAGCGTGCCTTCGCGCGGCAGCATGGCCTGACGCCGCAGGCATGGCGCGACAGCGAGAGACGCCCGGCTGTCGCGCAGCGCCCCTGAGGCAGAACGGCAAGCCCCTGCGTCTCCACATCCGTGGGCTTCGAGTGAATGCATTGGGGGCAATCAAACCGCGCACCGTGGACGGCGCACTAGGGCTTGTGCTTACGACCAATGGCTGTCGACGCTGCAACCCTTTGCGCGTATCCTACAAAAGTTCCTGCTTGTTGGTCGCGGGACGCTCACCACCCCGTGCTCCGGTCCAGAGAACTGCGCGGGTGGAGCGATCCTTGCTGGGGAGGACGACCGCCGGTTCAGCGCTCATCGATACATCCAATACGGAGGTGGCATGGAGCTAAGGACGGAGCAACTGGCTGAGGGCATCGAGAAAATCAGCCTGATCGGGCGCCTGGACAGCGCCGGTACCCAAGAGATCGACATGCGCTTCTCTGCGCTGGTCGCGACCCGGAAACTTCTCGCCGTGGTCGACATGTCCGGGGTGTCGTTCCTGGCATCCATCGGCATTCGAGCCCTGATCACCAACGCGAGAGCCCAGAAGCAGCGCGGCGGCGAGATGGCCTTGGCGGGTCCGCCGCCGCTGGTGGCGGATGTGCTGAAGGTTGCGGGTGTCGACACGATCATTCCGCTGTACCCCGACGTCGACACCGCCTTCAGCGCGCTGAAGGCGGGAGCCGAGTGAGGCCCTGATGTCCTCCAGCGACAGGGAGCCCCAGGCATCCCTGATCGTCGGTTCCGAGCTGCGCGAGCTCTCGCGCGTGAGCGCGTGGGTGCAGGACTGGGCAAGGCGCCAGCAGCTTCCAAGCCGGGTCGCGCAGCAACTCGACCTGTGCTCGACCGAGGCGGTGACCAACATCATGACCCATGGCAGCGGCGACGAAGCGGCGCATTGCAGCATCTTCCTGCGGCTGGGGTGGCAAGGCGAGGACGTGGCCCTGGAAGTCGAGGACGAGGGCCGCCCCTTCGATCCGCTGCAGCCCCCGGAACCGGGGCACGCAAGCAGTCTCGAGGACGCACCCGTCGGAGGCTGGGGCATCCCCATCGTTCGCCGCTTCTCGGATGGCATGCACTACCGCCGCGAAGACGGCCGCAATCGCCTGACGCTGCTTTTCCGGCCGACGGCGCCGCCCTGAATGAGACGCCCCGACATCCACCATCCCGCGGGCGCCGCCCCACGGCGCCAACTCTTCACATAGCAACCACTACGAGGAAACAAGCCATGGGAACCGCAGCCAAATCCCCCCTCCCCACCATCGACGCGCAGAGCGCACTGGCCGCGCAGGCGGCCCTTGCCACCCAGCCCAACGGCCAGGGCGAGGCCTCCGGTGTCGACAAGATGCGCGAGTTGCTGTTCGGCAACCAGATGCAGGACTACGACAAGCGCTTCTCGGTCCTCGAGGATCGTTTCCAGCACAGGCTGCGCGACCTGGAGGCGGAGTCGTCCCGAAGCCTGACCAACCTCGAGGGGACGATCAAGAAGCAGCTCGAATCGGTCGCCGGGCAGTTCCGCGAAGAGAAGGACCTGCGCGCCGATGCCGACAAGGAGCTGGAGCGCAACCTGAGGGAGCAGACGCAGGCGCTGGAAAAGCGCCTTGCCCAGCTGTCCGACCAGCTCGCGCGCCAAGGGCGCGAGTTCACCGACAGCCTGGGCCACGAGGTCCAGGGCCTGCGCGACGACATGCGCAAGCGCCAGGAGGACACCCGCGCCACCATCGAGCGGATGTTCTCCGAGCTCAGCAACGTCAAGACCGACCGCAACCTCCTCGCGGGGCTGTTCGTCGAGATTGCCAAATGCCTCAACCAGGACACGTCGCCGAAGGGCGGCAACGGCGAGCGCGTTTGAGCCGCGCGGCCGCTCCCGAGGCGCAGAGCACCATAGCCGAAGGCGAAGGTGCTCCGGTGAGCCGCGCCCGGCCGCAGCGGGAGCCCGGGGCCGAGGAGTCCACGTGACAGCGCGCCTGCCGCTGGCCGCGACCAGCGCGCCCGGCGGTGCTTTCGAAGAAAGTCCGAACCAGCGGCTGGCCGGGTTGTTGCTCGAATTGGCGCGCTGCGTCGACCCAACGGTGGTCGCGACGCTGCCGCCTCGCCCCGCAGTCGATCCGCGGCTGGAGGCGCTGCGCGACGTGCTGCTCGAACGCGAGCAGGCGGCGCTGGCGAGGCTGCAACGCAAGTTCGACGACCCGCAAGAGTTCGCCGATGCGGTGGGCGCCGTGCTGCCCGCAGCCTTCGAGCTGGCGGCGCAGGACGCGCGACTCGGCCAAGTGCTCGCCCCCACCGTCGAGCGCGCCACCCAGGCCTCGATCCGGAAGAATCCGGACACCATGGTCGATATCCTGTACCCGGTCATGGGGCCGGCGATCCGCAAGGCCATCGCCGAGACCCTGGAAGGCAAGCTGCAGTCGCTCAACCAGGCGCTCAAGCACAGCCTCTCGTGGCGCGGCCTCAAGTGGCGGCTCGAAGCCTGGCGCAGCGGCAGCGCCTTTGCCGACGTGGTGCTCAGGCACACCGCCGTGTTCCGCGTCGAGCACCTGTTCCTGGTCCATCGCAAGACCGGGCTGCTGCTGGCGCACGAGGCGGCGGAGGACGCGACCTCGCGCGACCCGCAGCTCGTGTCGGCCATGCTCTCCGCGATCCAGGACTTCGTGCGCGACTCCTTCGACGAGTCCGCCGAGGGCGGCACCAAGGGCCGCAGCATCGACAGCCTGCGCCTGGGCGACCTGCTGCTGTGGTGCGAGGAAGGACCCTCGGCCTTCCTCGCCGCGGTGATCCACGGCAACCCGCCGCCGGCGTTGCGCGAATGCCTCGGGGAGACGCTGGCCGCCATCCACGACGAATGGCGCACGCAGCTCGATGAATTCGAAGGCGATACCACCCCCTTCGAAGAGGGCGCACAGCAGCGGCTGCGGCCGACGCTCTGGTCCCAGTCGGCAGAGTCGAAGAGAAGGCTGTCGCCGCTGCTCTGGGTCATCCCCCTGGCGCTGCTGCTGGCACTGGCCTATTGGATCGGGCAGCGGGTGATCGAGAGCCAGCGCGTCGACGACTACGTCGCGGCACTGCGCGACCAACCCGGCATCGTCGTGATGGGCGCCGATCGCCATGACGGCAAATGGTGGGTGTCCGGGCTGCGCGACCCGCTGGCGGCGCGGCCGGAAGCCCTGCTGGACCCGGCGAAGCTGGACCCGGCGCTCATCGTCGGACGCTGGGAACCCTACCAGGCGTTGCATCCGGCCATCATGCTGAAGCGCCTGCAGGCGACCCTGAACCCGCCCCCCACCGTCAGCCTGTCGCAGGACGCGGACGGCATCCGCGCAGACGGCAGCGCCCCGCAGCACTGGATGGACAAGGCGCGGGCTTTCGTGCAGAGCCTGCCCGCGGGCGCTCCGCCGGTGGACCTGAGCGCCCTCAAGGACGTGCAGGACCCGAACTACATCCGCCTGCGCGACGCCATCCAGGCCCACGTCATCCCGTTCGAGAACAACGCCCCGCGGCCCACCGCCGAGCAGGGCATCGAGCTCGACACCGTGGCGGCCGAACTGCGCGAGCTGGTGCGCGTGGCCCGCGGGCTCGGCTTCTCGGTGCGCGTGACGATCGTCGGCCACGCCGATGCCACCGGCAAGGACACGGCGAACCTGGCGCTCAGCCTCGGGCGCGCCGAGGTCGTGCGCTCCATGCTGCGGGCGCGCGGCATCGACCCCAACTTGCTTTCCGTTCGTGGCGCCGGCCCGCTGGAGCCGCTGCGGCCCGGCGCCAGCGCCGACGAGTTGTCGATGAACCGGCGCGTGTCCTTCGTGGTCGGGACGAGCGACTAGGACCTCTCCCCATGCTTCAAAAAAAGATCTGCCTGCTCGGTGCATTCGGCGTCGGAAAGACCAGCCTGGTACGCCGCTATGTCGACACCATCTTCTCCGACGCCTACCTCACCACGGTCGGCGTGAAGATCGACAAGAAGGTGATGACCCTCGGCACCGAGCCCCTCGCGCTGATCCTCTGGGACATCGCCGGCGAGGACGACATGGCCGCGGTGCGGCTGAGCTACCTGCGCGGCGCGGCCGGCTATCTGCTGGTGGTGGACGGCACGCGGCCCGAGACCCTCGAGACCGCGGCGTCGATCCAATCGCGCGTCAACGCGGAGGTCGGCCCAATTCCCTTCCTCGCGCTGCTCAACAAGGCGGACCTCGTGGAGGACTGGGCCCTTCCGCCGGAACGCATCGAAACACTGCAGGCTTCGGGGTGGACCTTCCGCCGCACCAGTGCCAAGACCGGCGACGGGGTCGAGGCGAGCTTCCAGGACCTGGCGGCGCTTCTGGCGCGGTAGCCATGCTGGACCTGCCGGAGCGGATTTCCGACTCGCTCATGGTGCTGGTCCATGGGCAGCGCGTGCTTGCGCACCTGGCCGTCGATGACGCGCAGAAGCTGGTGCATGCCGGCGGCGAGTTGGCGCACTACGGCCTGGCCGGCATCCAGCCCGGCGACTCCGCCTGCGACCAGATCCCTTTCCTCGAAGGCCTGCTGCCGCTCGCGCAGAACCCCTTCCTCCTTCGTTCCATGGAAATGCCAAGCGGACGAGTGGCCGACGTCCACTTCTTCGCCGATGACGCCACGGTCTGGATCGTCCTGCTCGACGTGACGACGGAGCACGAGGAGGCGCAGCGGGTCCAGCAGAAGGCCTACGACATGACCTTGCTCAGCCAGCGCGAAGCCAGGCTGATCGAGCAGCTCGAGGCGGCCAACCGCGAACTCACGCGTGCCCATTGCGAGCTCGCCGCATCGCGCGAAGCCCTGCAGCGCGCCCACGACAGGTTGCAGCAGGAACTGCGCGAGGCCGAGCGCTACGTGCTCGCCATCCTGCCGGCACCGTTGTCGGAGCCGATCACGGTCGATTGGCGCTTCGTGCCCTCGACCGAGCTGGGCGGCGATTCCTTCGGCTACCACTGGATCGACGCCAATCACTTCGCGCTCTACCTGATCGACGTCTGCGGCCACGGCGTGGGCGCCGCCCTGCTCTCTGTGGCGGTCGCCGACACGCTGCGCTCCGAGGCCCTGCCGCGCACCAACTTCCGACGGCCCGCGGAGGTGCTCGCCGCGCTCAACCTGGCCTACCAGATGGAGCGCCACAACGAGCTGTTCTGCACCGTCTGGTACGGCGTCTATCACCGCGGCACCGGCCGGCTGCGCTACGCCTCGGCCGGCCACCCGCCCGCGATGCTGGTGAGCGGCACGCGCGAGGCCCCTGGGGAGTGCCGGCCACTGAAGGCGAGCGGCCCCTGCGTCGGCCTCTCGCCGACCGCGCGCTACGGCGATGAACAGTGCATCCTGCGGTCGCCGGCGCGGCTGTTCGTATTCAGCGACGGGACCTACGAGATCACCCGGCCGGACGGGTCCATGCTGGCGTTCTCCGACTTCACCGACGTGCTCGCACTGCCGGTGCGTGATGGACAGTCCGAGCTCGACAGGCTGCTGGCCTTCGCGCGGGAGATGCACGGGCCTGGCGTGCTGGAGGACGACTTCACCGTCATCGAGATGGTGTTGTGACCCGGTGCGAGCTGCCGGAGCATGCAGTGGCCGCCGCATCCTATCTTTTTCGATAGTTACGACAGAACGCAAGAGATGATGAAATCCCGCTCCTCCTGGAGTTCCGGGGCAGGATTTCCAAATGAAAAAGACAGAAGTACTGGCGACCACTGCCGAGCATGAAGAGGCGATCCAATTCATTGCACGGAAAGAGTCCGGCGCAAGAACATATGCGCGCACCTTCGACCGCATGATCGCCCGTGGCTCGTTGTCCCGGGTGTGGGATATCGAAGGCCGGGTGTACATCGATCTGCTCGCTTGCGCCGGCGCGCTGCCACTGGGCCACAACCATCCTGAAGTGATGGACAAGGTGCACGCGTTCCTGGGTTCGGGGCACATTCAGCAGGGACTGGATATCGCCACGCCAGCGAAGCTGAACTTCATCGACCAGCTCTTCCAGACACTGCCCACCGCTTTCTCGGACGACGCGCGCATCCAGTTCTGCGGACCCACGGGGTCAGATGCCGTGGAGGCAGCGCTGAAGCTGTTCAGAATTGCGACCGGCAGGCAAAGCGTCATCGCATTTCACGGTGCCTATCACGGCATGACTTCCGGATCGTTGGGCCTGATGGGCAATCTGGGGCCCAAGGCGGCGTTGCAGGGCTGGACAGGCCAAGCGCATTTCTTTCCCTACCCATCCCACAGCCGTTGTCCCTTCGGTGTCGGCGGCACGGCAGGCGAAGACCTCACGCTTCAATATCTAGACAACGTGTTACGCGACCCGGAGAGCGGAATCTCCAAACCCGCGCTACTCATCCTGGAGGCCGTTCAAGGCGAAGGTGGGTGCATTCCGGCTTCGCCGCGATGGCTGAAAAAGCTGCGGGAGATCACAAGTCGACATGACATCCCGTTGGTCATCGATGAAGTCCAGACCGGCTTCGCCCGAACCGGCACCATGTTCGCGTATGAAGCCGCTGGCATCGTCCCCGACGCCGTGGTCCTTTCCAAGGCCCTGGGTGGCGGCTTTCCGCTGGCTGCCCTGGTGTACCGGAAGCGCTACGACAAGTGGCTGCCAGGTGCGCACGCGGGGACCTTTCGCGGAAACCAGATCGGCCTGGTGGCGGGCGCAGCGACCATGCAGTTCCTGCGCGATCACGACATGCCGGCGCGAGCCGCGACGGTGGGAGCGTATCTGAAGGGCAAGCTGCAGGAGCTGGCCGCATCCGTTCCCTGCATCGGGGATGTGCGCGGTCGAGGTCTGATGCTCGGCGCGGAGGTCGTCTCGGCTGCGGGGGGCGCCAAGAACACACTGGACGGAACCCTGGCCCAGGCGATCAAGCGCGAGTGCTTCCTGCAAGGCGTGATTGTCGAGACCGGGGGTCGTCACGGCGCAGTGATGCGCTTCCTGCCTGCACTGACGATCACCGAGCGCGAGATCGACGAGGCGATGCAACGCATTCGCGCTGCCATCGACCTTTGCCTCGAACGGCACGAATCCGCCTCGCTGGCGCTGGCCTGAGGCCGCGCTGCAGAGCAATCTCCGAGCCTGGGAGCAACCATCTTGAACTTCAAGAAGCAAAACTACGCGCGCTTCAAAGTGCCACCGCTTTCCGAGCAAGCCATGCGTGAATTTGGCACCTTGGCATTCGACCCTCATGCGGGAGGCAAGCAGCGCTATCGGCGCTTCTCCCAGTTCAAGATTCGATTCGAGAGCGGTGAATGGCGTACCGAACTTCTGCCCCACCGCCCCTTCATCCAGTCGAAGACCTATAACGGCGTCGTGGGTGGAGTCGAGCGCAAGTTCGAGCCAATCCGCTTCGATCCGACACCACAGGTCGCTGCAGGCGCGCTCGCGGCACGACTCGATGTCAATCAGATCTACCAGATCAACGTGCACCAGGTTCGTGTCGTCACCGACCACAGCATCAAAGGCGTGACAGTTCCGGAAGGACCGCATCGCGACGGGCACGACTTTGTCATGAATGCGATCTTCGCGCGGCACAACATCATCGGGGGTGTGAGCCAGCTCATGCCCACGGGCGGAGGCCCCTGCTTCTTCGAGGAAATCCTGGGCGAGAACGAAGCCATCATCATGGCCGACGACAAGATGTGGCACAACGCAACGCATATTCTGCCGGCGAGCGATGAGGGCGGGCATCGGGACATCATGATCATTTCGTTCAATGCCTGGGAGCGTCGCCGCTATGGCGAGGAATTCGAGCGAAACCACGGCGCGATCCACATTGACGATCCAGTCCCTGCATGACCATGCCGCCGGAAGATCCGAAACCCGGCAGCGTCATCGGCAAGCGGTCGCTCACGGCCTTGCTGTGGATGATCAATCTGTCGTCCATCTCGGCCAGCGTGCTGGTCTACATCTTTCTTGCGCACCACGCATTGCGCGAACTCGACAGTCTGCTGGTTTCCGAGTTCGTGCTGTTTGCGCCCATGGTGGTTCCGGTGATCCTGGCGTTCCAGTTGAGCAGCCTGGCTGCCCGACTCGAGGTGCGCATGCTGCTGCGACTCACCAACGCGCTGGGCGCGGCAGCATGCCTGGTACTCTTTCTGTTCTCCACCTTGAACACCTGGGTCATCCTGATCGGGGCCACCGTGGTCGGAGCACTGGACGCGATCCAGCGCGTGGCCCGCATCGTCGTCATCAAGCAGTATTTCTCGACTGACGAGCTCAAGTTCACTGTGCCTCTTACATTGACGGCACAGTTCATTGCGGGCGCAGTGGCGGGCGCCATCATGGCATTCTTCCCGAGCCAGATGACTGCAGGCGCCACGGCAACCGCCACCATATCTCTGTTCGCAGGTGCCGCACTCTGCACCTTCCTGCTGCCCCCCTCGGCAGGTGAAGCGCCCCACGGGCAAGCCGGCTCCTTCCGCCTGGCCAACGGCCTCCAGCTTTTGCGGGAGTTGCCCGCGCTGCGCCGAAGTCTGGTGAGTTTTGTCTTGCTGGGCTCCTTCTTCCAGGGCTTCTACAACATCTCCCGGGTGGCGTTGCCTGCTTACCATCTCGGCCTTTCGCAGCAATACGTGGGCCTTCTTCAAATCGTCGCCAGCCTGGCTGCAGTGGCGGGTGCGCTGTACTTCTACTTCATGAGCAGGCGAGGCGCGGCGTTCGACCTGCGCTACATCTACCCGGCTTGCGCGGCTGCAATGTTCGCAGCCTGCATCGGACGAAGCTGGCCTGAAAGTTATCCGCTGTACTTCGCCTACTTCTTTCTGTTTGAGCTTGCGTTCTTTCGGCTGCAGGCGGACATCATGGCGGCAGCACCGAAACACCAGATGCCGATGGTGGCCGCGCTCCAGTACGCACTGGTCTACGCCGGCATGATGCTGGCCATCTTCGTTGGCGCCTTCACTGTCAAATGGTTCGGGTTGGCGGCAACGGCGGCCCTCTTCGCGGCGGGCTTCGGTGCGGCCCAGTTCGTCCGGTGGCGGGCCGCCAGTCGCGTTTCTCTGTACGCCGCACCTCCTGAAAGAATCCGATGATCCAACGGCACGTCGTTTTCGTGGACAGCACGCTGGCCGGCCTGTTGGCGTTCAAGACTGCCAAGGATCTCGACTGCCGAGTCACTTTTGTCGAGCCGCAGGACACCTCGTTCCTGGCGATCTCGACCAAGGATCGGGATCGCATCACGCCTTATCTCGTCTACGTAGATCGGCATGTGGTCTTGCCGACGGTCGCGGACGGCCGCCTGGTGGACGAGTTGAGGAAGATTGCCGAGGCACAGCCGATCGACGCACTGATCACGACCTCGGAAGCCGCAATCCTGCCGGTAGCGCAGGCGGCGCAGACGCTGGGCCTCCCCGCGCCCGATGCAGAGGCGTTGCAGGACGCCATTTTCAAGGACCGGTGTCGCCGGAAGCTCGCCGAGGCGGGACTGCGCTCTCCGCGTCATCAGGTGTTGTCGGAGGCAGATTTGCTGGCCGACCGGGGACGCATCATCCGTCCGCCACTTGTCGTCAAGCCCACCCGGGGATTCGGGAAACAGTTCTCCGCGGTGTGCAAGACTGAAGCTGAATTTGTTGCTTTCGTCGCCACGCTGAACGCTGCCCGCAAGCAATCGGACCCGATGATCAACCTGATCGTCAACAACAACTACATCCTCGAAGAGTACGTCACAGGCTCCTTGCATTCGTCCGAGGTGATCGTGAAGGACGGGCAAGTGCGGTGCTATGCCACCACCACTCGCTACCGGTCACAGCACAATGATCTGCTTGAGATGGGCTACTCCATGCCCTCGGGGCTGGAGGGGCACAAGCTCGCGAGGCTCGAGCAGTATGTCCGCGATGTATTCAGATGCCTGGCCCTGGACTTCGGGCTATACCACGTCGAGACCCTGTATACGGACGAGGGTCCGTGCCTGGTGGAGATCAATGCCCGCATGATGGGTGGCGTCGGCCCGCAGGTGTATCA
Source organism: Variovorax sp. WDL1 (assembly GCF_001541225.1). Taxonomy (GTDB): domain Bacteria; phylum Pseudomonadota; class Gammaproteobacteria; order Burkholderiales; family Burkholderiaceae_C; genus Variovorax. The sequence goes on from NZ_LMTS01000096.1 coordinate 17,965, forward strand.
AGCGCTTTCGGACCGTGATGCGTTCGAACTATTACTCCGCCTCTACCTCGCCGAAGATGTTGCGGTCGACCAGGAGGCCATCCGCGGCGCGGCGACCGTGGTGCTGGTTGGCGCGAAGAATGAAGGCGTTGTGTCCGGGAACTTCATGCAGGAAGAACTCGATGCCCTCTTGCATCGCTACGGCATTTCGTTCTGCACACTCAGATTGACGCCCGGGATGCCGCTGCGACGCTTCGAAAGCAATCTTTCAGCGCTTGGGCATGTGATCGTGCATGGCGCCAATCCACATTCGTCAGCGCTGAAAGGTGATGAATTTCTGCGAGAGCTGGACGTCGTGCTCGGCGTGGAGTTGGCCAAGTACATCGAAGAGACATCGAAGCCTCTCGCGCAGCCCTCCGCGCATCTTGGTCACCGCTGTAGAAGCCCCGTGAGCTGAAGCCTTCTCAGCTGCCCTTGCACAATGAGGGACGCGGGCCCTGCAACAGATCCAGCACCATGGCACGAGCGATTGCTCCCGAAAGGTTGCCCGCGTCCAGTTTGCTCGTGGCATTCTTCAGATGGAACCTGACGGTTGAAAGGGAGATACCGAGGATCAGCGCAATGTCCTTTCCAGTCTTGCCGTCGGCAGCCCATCGCAGGATCTCGACCTCTCGTTCAGTCAAAGCGGCCCGCATCTCCCCGATCAGCCTGGAGCGGAATGCATGCAGCATCAGCCGATGAGCGCATTCGGTGAGCATGCGCAGCTCCCGCTCCTTCGACGCCAACTCGACAGTCCCCAAGGTTTCACCGGAACGGGAGAGCGTGAGCATGCTGACGATGCCCAATCCATCGCGACACGACTGGGCCCACCCCACCCTCAAGCCGAACGATTGGGCTTCGTCCCAGAACTCTTTCGCTGGCTGGAACAAGGAGTCACTCCAGATCACTGGCCGTTGTGATGCGGTGCAGTGGGCAACGGAAGGATCGATGGCATGGTAGCTGTTGTCGATGTATCTCTGCCACCATTCGTGCGGGTAGCTGTTGAGAACGCTGATGCGGGGGTTCGTCAAGGGAAGCGGAAACCGGATGCCGATGGAGCAGCACTCGAATTCGAAAGCCCGCGCGGCGCTCGAAAGCCATGTCAGGATTTCCGCGTCGCTCCACGGTCCATGGTCAGGCTGCGGAAAATCGAACTGCCACTTCCCCATTCGGGCCTCCTTGCTTTATGGAGGCATCTTAGGGCAGCGCAGCCCCGTCAACTGGACACGCGCCCCAGCTGCAGCTCCCGCAGCCGCTTCACGTCCCGTGCCGGCGGCGAGCCGAAGAAGCGGCTGTACTCGCGGTTGAACTGCGACTGGCTCTCGTAGCCTACGCGATGCCCGGCAGTGGCGGCGTCCACGTTCTCGCCGATCATGATGCGCCTTGCCTCCTGCAGGCGCAGCTGCTTCTGGAACTGCAGCGGGCTCATGGCCGTGACCGCCTTGAAGTGGTGGTGCAGCGAGGACACGCTCATGTGGACCTCTTCGGCGAGGACCTCGATACGCAGCGGCTCCTGGAAGCGCCGCGAGAGCACGCTGATGGCCTGGGTGATGCGCTGGCTGTGGCTGTCCACCATCGCCATCTGGGCCAGGCGCCAGCCATCGGGCGACCTCAGCAGCCGGTACAGGATCTCGCGAATGACCAGCGGCGCCAGCGCCGGAACGTCCTCGGGCGACGCCAGCAGCTTGACGAGGCGCAGCACCGGGTCGAGCACGGCGGTGGACAGCTCGCCGGTGTAGATCCCGCGGGGCGAGACGCGCGCGGGAGCCGCATTGCCGAACCTGAACTCCAGCGCCGCGGCGGCGATGTCCTTGACGTCGAAGCTCAGCTTCAGGCCCAGGTACGGCGCATCCGGCGAGGCATCGATCACCTGGCCGGACACGGGCAGGTTCTGCGCGACCACCAGGTACTGGCCACTGTCGTAGACATAGACCTCGTCGGCCAGCAGCACACGCTTGCTGCCCTGCGCGAGCACGCAGAAGGCCGGCTCGTGCACCACATGCGCCGGATGCTGCATGTGCGAGACCCGTGCGAGCAGAAAGCGGGGAACCGCAGTCTGATAGAGGCCGTCCACGCCGCCGGTGAGCCGGTCGATCTGCGCGGCAAGCTCGGCCCGCATCATGGTGACCTGCAACTGCTCCGAGGACCGGTCGTCGTGCGGCGCTTTCTGGATGGATGTCAGCATGCGCGGAAGCTTAAGCAGCTCGCCGCCGTTTGTCTCGAAAGAGGCTGACGCGTTGCAGGATCGTGCAAACATGCGCAACGATCCTGCAAGCCGCTTCGGGCCCGCGCGCTACTGCCCCACGCGCAGCATGCCGCCGAGCACCCGGTGCTTGGATTGCTCGATGTGCGCCATCATGTGCTTCAGCGCGCCTTCGGCGTCTTGGTCGGCCAGGGCGCGAAGGAACTCGAGGTGCTCGCGCATGGCAGGCACGACCTGCACCGGGCGCATCGAATCCGCGTCGTAGCGGATCAGGCGGACGTGCAGGCTGTTGACGCGATAGATCTCCGACAGGATCTCGTTGCCGATGGCGTCGACCATGGTGTCGTGCAGTCCCCAGTCGACCGCCTGCGAGTCCTTCTCGAGCGCATCGTCTGGCCGAGGCTGCAGGGCGCGCTCGAGGATCGCCTCGTGGTCCGCGATGAGGCGGGCGATGGTCTCGGCACTGGCAACGCGCGCGAAGTTCAGCACGGCTTCCCGCTCCACCATCGCACGGACCTGCCAGGCGTTGCGGATCAGCTTCATGTCCACGGTGGCGATCTGCAGGCCGCGCTTGGGGACCGCCTTGATGAGCCCGGCCGCCTCAAGCCTGGGCACCAGCTCGCGCACGGCGGCCAGCGGCATCTCGAGCAGTTGCATCAACTCGCGCTGGGAGACGAATTGCCCGGGCCGGATTCGCGCATCGATGATCTGCTGGCGAAACCCCTGGTAGGCCCGGTTCCGTTGCGTGACTGGCTCAGGCTCGGCGGCCCGGCGCGCAGCCGCCTTCTGCAACTCTGGCAACGCGATGGCGGAGGTGTTCATCCCCCGGATGGTACGGGCAAACATCTCTTCGCGATCGACTGATGCACGAGCTAGGGTTATTACTAGAATCCATCTGACATGTTAGTCGGGTTATAGTTCGGTGCAAGCAAGGGGTCACGGCGCGCTGCTCATCGCCTGCCGCCATTGCCACACCTTCCACCACCGCAAACCTGGAGCTTTTTTCATGGGTCTTGATCTCTCGGGCGTCATTCCGCCGCTCGTCACGCCTTTCACCGCTGCCGGCGACATCGACGAAGCCGCCTTCCGCAGGGTCATCCGCTTCAACCTGGACAAGAAGGTGCACGGCCTCTGCCCCGGCGGCAGCAGCGGCGAAGGCCATACGCTCACGATCGACGAGTTCAAGCGCCTCCTGGAAATCACCGCGGAGGAAGTCGCGGGCGCCGTGCCGATCGTCGCCGGCATCATTTCCAACAGCACGCGCGACGCGATCAACCGCGCCAAGGCGATCTCGCACCTGCCCATCGCGGCGCTGCAGGTCACGCCCGTGCACTACCTCTTCAAGCCCGACGAGGACGCGACCTTCCGCCATTTCAAGGCGCTGACGGAGGCCGTGGACATCCCGGTCATCATCTACAACGTCGTGCCCTGGAACTACCTGAACCCGGCGCAGATGATCCGGCTCATGAAGGAGCTGCCCGGCGTGCAGGGCATCAAGCAGAGCCAGGGTGACCTGAAGCTCATGGCCGACCTGCTCCTGGGCGTGCCCCAGGGCTGCAAGGTCTTCTCCGCAGTGGATGCGCTGCTGTACTCGTCGTTCGCGCTGGGCGCGCACGGCACGATCGCCGCGACCCCGGCCGCGCTGCCGGGCGTGTGCGTCGCGCTCTGGAATGCCGTGCAGGCGGGCGACCATGCCAAGGCCCTGGAGATGCACAAGTCGATGCTGGCGTTCTGGAACGCGATCGTGGCCGACAACCTGCCTGCGAACCTGAAGACCTCGATCACGCTGCAAGGCTGCAACGCAGGCCTGCCGCGCGCCCCGATGCCACCCACGAGCGAGGCGCAGCTCAACAGCATCAAGAGCGCGCTCGACCAGGTCCTGCGCTTCGAAAACTGATGCGCGACCCAAGTTCCCTCAACACAGCTATCGGAGACAGGCAAACATCATGAACATTCAACGTCGCAAACTGCTGAATCTCGGCGCGGCCGCCGCCGCGGGCAGCCTCCTGGGCACGAGCGCGTGGGCGCAGGCTTTCCCGGCCAAGCCGGTCACGCTCGTCGTGCCGTTCGCGCCGGGCGGCAACACCGACATCGTCGCTCGCACGGTGGCGGTCGCGCTTGGCAAGGTGCTGGGCCAATCGGTGATCGTGGACAACCGCGCCGGCGCGGGCGGCTCGATCGGCGCGATGCAGGTCGCACGCGCCGCGGCCGACGGCTACACGCTGCTGCTGTGCGGGGCCGGCGTCATCGTGACCGTGCCGGAGATGGTCAAGACCAGCTACAGTCGGTCGAGCTTCGCGCCGATCGGGCTGGTGAACAAGAGCTCCATGGTGCTGCTGGCGCGCAAGAACGAGAGCCGCTTCAAGAACTTCAAGGAGCTCGCCGCCTATGCACGCTCGGGCGAGGGCAAGCTGGTCGCGGCCCACTCCGGGCCGGGCACGCCGAACCACCTCGCGCTGCTGCAGCTGGAGAGCCTGCTCAAGACCAAGTTCACCGTCGTCAGCTACAAGGGTTCCGGCCCGGCGCTGGTCGACCTGATCGGCGGCCAGGTCGACGTGCACTTCGACCAGGTGACGAGTTCGCTCCAGCATGTGAAGGCCGGCACGCTGCAGGCGCTGGCGGTCCTCGGCCCGACGCAAGACCCCTCGCTGCCCGGTGTGCAGACGGTGGCCGAGCAGGGTTTCGGCGAGCTCGATGGCACCACCTACGTCGGCGTGCTGGCGCCCAGCGGGACGCCGAAGGACCTGCAGGACAAGCTCGCCGCCGCGCTCGCCCAGGCCGTCAAGGACCCGCAGACGGTCCACAGTGCCCGGGAGCTCGGCAGCGTCGCCTTCTCGAGCACTCCCCAGGAATTCGCGCGCATCCTGGACGCCGAGTACGCGCTGGCCACCCAGGCCACCAAGGACGGCCGGCTCAAGGTGGACTGAACCGTGAAGAAGATCCTCAACGATCCCGACGCCTATGTCGACGAGATGCTCGACGGCCTGTGCCTGGCCCACCCCGAGCTGCAGCGCCGCGGCGATGGCGCACGCGTGGTCGTGCGCAGCGGGGGACCGATCAACGGCAAGGTCGGCATCGTGACGGGCGGCGGCTCGGGCCATCTGCCCGTCTTTCTCGGCTATGTCGGCGAGGGCCTGCTGGACAGCTGCGCCGTCGGCAACGTGTTCGCGGGGCCACGCATGGACGACTGCATCGAGGCGATGCGCGCGGCCGACGGCGGCGCCGGCGTGCTGCAGCTGTACGGGAACTACGGCGGCGACCGCATGAACTTCGACATGGCGGCCGAGATGCTGGAGCTCGAAGGCATGGAGGTGGCTTCGGTGCGCGTCACGGACGACGTGGCGAGCGCACCCGGCTCGCAGCGCGACAAGCGCCGCGGCGTGGCCGGGCTGGTGCTCGTCTACAAGGTGACGGGCGCGAAGGCAGCCACGCGCGCCACGCTCGACCAGGTCGCCGCATTGGCGCGCAAGGCCAACGACGCATGCCGCTCGATCGGCGTGGCGCTCACGCCTTGCGTCGTGCCCGAGTCGGGCCGGGCCTCCTTCGCCATCGGCGACGAGGAGATCGAATTCGGCATGGGCATCCATGGCGAGCCCGGGATCTGGCGCGGCCCACTCAAGCAGGCGGACGCACTCGCGGACGAGATGCTCTCGCACCTGCTGCCCGAGCTCGACCTCGCGACCGGCGATCGCGTTGCTGTACTGGTGAACAGCCTCGGCGCCACGCCGGCGGAAGAGCTCTACATCGTGTACCGCCGCGTCGCGGCCGTGCTCGCCGAGCGCGGTGTCGCGATCGTCCGGCCGCTGGTGGGCCGCTATGCCACCTCGATGGAAATGGCCGGCGCTTCGCTCAGCGTGATGAAGCTCGATGCCGAGCTGGAGGCGCTGTGGACCGCCCCGGCCGAATGTCCCTTCTGGAGGGTGCGTTGATGCTCGACGCAGCGCGACTCGCGGCCGCCCTGCCCCGCTGGTGCGCCGGCATGCACGCGGCCGCGCCCGAACTCAATGCGCTCGACGGCCGCCTCGGCGACGCAGACCTCGGTGCCACGCTCGACAAGTGCGCGTCCCAGGTCGAAGCGGCACTGCCCGAGCTGCCTGACAGCCTCGAGGGCATTTTCAGGCGCTGCGCCCAGGCGAGCGCCAAGGCATCCGGCTCGAGCTTCGGCACGCTGCTGACCGTGGCTCTCATGACTTGCGCCAGGCGCTGCGCGGGGGTGGATACGCTCGACCGGGCGGACCTCGCCGCCTTGTTGACGGAGGTCGTTTCGGCGCTCGCCGCGCGCGGCGGCGCAAGCCTGGGCGACAAGACCGTGCTCGACGGCCTGCATGCCGTCGCCACGGCCCTCGCGTCGTCTCCGGAGGACGCCGATGCACGCCGTGTGGCCAGTGTTGCATCGCGTGCTGCACTGGACGCCTTTCGAGGCAAGCCGAACCGCATCGGACGCGCACGCATGTTCGCCGACAAGACCATGGGACTCGACGATCCCGGCATGGTGGCCCTGCAGCGCATGGTCGAAAGCCTGTGACGGCGGGCCGCCCCCACGGCGGTCATTGATCGGCTCTCGCAACGAGTCCGTTGCGAAGCACATTCGCTCGGAGAATTGCCGTTTCCGGGACATCCAGTTTTGCAGGGCTCGTCAATAAGATTAAAGTCGAGTCTTCTTCACATCCTGGAATTCAAATCCAATGACTCAGAGTTACGAGCAGATTCAGAAGCAGATCGAGAGTCTCCAGCGTCAGGCTGAAAAGCTTCGCGTGCGAGAAATCGATGAAGTTGTCGCCCGTATCAAGGTCGCCATCAAGCACTATGGGCTCAGCGCCGCGCAACTGGGCTTTGGCGCTGCACCCGATGGTGCAAGAAGAAAGGCGAACAAGGCAGCCGCCTCCCTCCGCGCAGCGAAATACAGCGATGGCCAGGGCAATTCGTGGTCAGGCATGGGCAAGCGGCCAGGCTGGCTGCGCAATGCACTCGACGCCGGCAGGACACTCGATGAATTCGCAACGCAAGCGCCCTCCCTGGATACAGGTGGCGGCAAGCGCAAGGCGGCAAAGAAGCGCAAGGCGAAGATTGCCTACAAGGACGATGCCGGGCATACGTGGTCCGGCATGGGCCCGAAGCCTCGCTGGTTGAAAGAGGCGCTGGACGCAGGGAAGACACTCGAGGAAATGCAAGCCTGACGAAGGATTTGCCCGCACGTCCTGGCCACACATGCTGCGCCTCTATGACAGCCGCTTTTCCGGCAACTGCTGGAAAGTCCGCATCCTGCTGAACCAGCTCGGTATCCCGTTCGAGCGGGTCACGCTCGATCTCGCCAAAGGGGAAGCCGCGGACGAGACGTTCCAGCAGAAGAGCCGCTTTGCGCGCGTTCCGGCGCTCGAGCTCGAGGACGGCCGGACACTGGTCGAATCGGCAGCCATCCTGCTCTACCTTGCGGAGGGCACCCGATTCATCCCTGAGGAGCCGTTCCTGCGCGCGGAAGTGCTGGGCTGGCTGTTCTATGAGCAGGCGGATCTTCAGAAGCCGATCGCGACACCACGCGTCTTTCACCTGAGGGGGCTGGCCGCCGACAAGGCGGAAGACATCGCCCGCTTCCAGAAGGATGGCAACGCTGCACTCGGGAAACTCGAGCAATGGCTCGACCAGCACACCTGGCTGGTCGGCGAGCGGTACACGCTCGCCGACCTGGCAGTCTCATGCTATGTGTCGCTGGCCGGGCAAGGCGGCTACGACATGGCCCGGTACCCGGCCATCCAGGCGTGGACGAGCCGCGTGAGCGAGCAACCCGGCTGGGTTGCGCTGCTGAACGGCGAATGAGCCGCACGGCCGCTCCGAAGGCGAATAGCACCGCAGCCGAAGGCAAAGCTACTCCAATGAGCCGCGCTTCTCAGGCGGCAGAGTCGACGCTCGACCCGCCCCGCAGCGCCCTTGCGACCGTGGCGACGCGCCGCCCCTGGAAGCGCGCCACGTCGAGGTGCTCGGCATCGGGCTCGACGGTGTCGAGCTTCGAGACATGCGTTGCACCATAGGGCGTGCCCGCCTTGAACATCGCGGCATCGGCATAGCCGAGCGGAACAATGATCAGGCCCAGGTGCGCCATCGGCGTATACATCGACAACAGGGTCGACTCGTTGCCGCCGTGCAGCGACGAGGTCGCGCCGAAGGCCGAGCCCACCTTGCCGTTGAGTTTGCCCTGGAACCACAGCCCTCCGAGCCCGTCGATGTAGGCCTTTAGCTCCGAGGAGATGGACCCGAAGCGCGTCGGCGTACCCAGGACGATCGCATCGGCCCATTCGGCATCTGCCTCCGCGGGTGCCTCGTAGCGTGCGTTCATCTTCTCCGCACGCTCGACCCAGCCGGGCGACTGCTGCATGACCGCGGGACTGACCAGTTCGCGTGCCCGGCGCAGCCGCACCTCGGCACCCTCGCCTGCCGCGCCTTCGGCGATCGCCCTGGCCAGCAGCTCGGTCGAGCTGTTGCGCGAGTAGAAGGCGACCAGGACCTTGGGTTTGAAGATCGTGTTCATACCGAGATGGGCTCCAGGCGGCCAAGCAGTTCCTGCTTGCGGTCCCGCAGCCACGGCGGCAGTTGGAACTCCTCGCCGAAATGACCCGGCTCCTCGTCGATGGCAAAACCGATGTCGGTCGTGGCGGCCTCGAAGATCACGCCCCCGGGCATCTTGAAATACATCGAGCGAAAGTAGTTGCGGTTGACCGACTCCGAGGTGTCGATGTAGCCCATGCCCATCAGCTTGTCCTTGATCAGCATCTGCTGCTCCTCGCTGTCGACTGCAAAGGCGACATGGTGGATGGTGCCCTCGCCGTAGATCGACGATCCCTGCAGGCGATCCGGTTCGTGAACGAACTCCACGATAGTGCCCGGCGCACCGCTGTGGGTCTCGAAGCGGTGGTACGGGCCTGATTCGCCCGCGTAGCGGAAGTCGATCGCCTCCTGCATGAAGGTGATCGACTCGGCAACCTCCCGCAGCGACAGCGTGATGCTGTGCACGCCGCGGATGGCGACGGCCTCGGGAATGTCGTCGGCCACGCACGGCGCGCGCCCGTCGCGGTCCGAAGCGACCAGGTCGAACTCGATCCCGCAGGGGTGATGGAAGCGCTGGCGCTGCTCTCCGAAGCGCTCGACCACGTCCTTGTCGAAGGCGACTCCGTGCGCCGCGAAGCGCTCGCGCCAGAACTCCAGCGAACCCTTCGGCACGGAGTAGTTGATGACGCGGATCTGCCCGGAGCCGCGGCGCCCCTTCACGCCCTTCTGCCTGAAGGGGAAAGAGGTGACGAGCGTGCCGGCATCGCCTTGGCGGTTGCCGTAGTAGAGGTGGTAGATCGGGTCCTCGCCGTCCAGCAGAACGGTCTTCTTGACCAGGCTCTGGCCGAGCAGCTTGACGTAGAAATCCACGTCCTCCTGGGCACCGCTGACGCAGGCGGTCAGGTGATGAAAGCCTTTGATGATCGACATCCGGGTTCCTTGTTGAGTGGTTGGGTGGGGTGAAGCGCTATGCGCCATCAGGCGGCGATGAAGGTGGTGAACTCCTCGACCTCCAGCTTGTGCAGGGCCATGCGGTTCTCCGGCATGCTGTTGTCCGCATACCCGAGCGACATTCCCGCAACGACCATCTCGCCCTCGGGAATTCCGAGCTCGGCGCGAAGCACGGGGTACTGCAGCGACCAGATCTGCTGCGGACAGGTGTCCAGGTCCCGCCCCTTGGCCGCGAGCATGATGTTCTGCAGGAAGCAGCCGTAGCAGATGAAGCTGGCCCACTCCAGGCGCCGGTCCATCGTGAAGATGATCCCGACCGGCGCGTCGAAGAAGAGGAACTGCCGCTCCACGTCTCGCATGCGGCCCGCCTTGTCGCTGCGGTGCACACCCTGCGCGTCGCCGAGTTGGCCGCGGAAGGTGTTGAAGCGCGACGAGTAGGGATCGTGCAGCGGCTGCGGGAAGAAGGGGTACTCGGGGGCGAGCTTCTCGGGCCCGGCGCGGAACGCCTCGACGGCGGCCCGCGTCACGCGTTCGCGTGCCTCGCCCGTGACCACGTAGCAGCGCCACGGTTGCGTATTGCTCGAACTGGGGGCGTACTTCGCGACGGACAGGATGTCCCTCACTGTCGCAAGAGGTACGGGGCGATCGAGAAAGCCGCGCTTGGTGCGGCGCTCGCAAATGAGTTCGTCGATGAGCGAGTTCATTGAAGTGTCTCCATCCGTGGGTGGTGGTGGTCGTGAGCGGGTGCGTTGACCAGGCGAGCAGATCGTATGAACCGCGAGCGTGCTTGAGAAGCCGGCGCGGCTTGCACGCAAGGTTGCGGATTCCTGGACGATGGGTGATTCGTGGCGCCGCGGCGTTATGCTCGCCGCGATTCCCCCCGACACGCCACACCGATGCTCGATCTCAAGGACGTCTACTACTTCGTGCAGGTCGTCGACCGCGGCGGCTTCACCTCGGCCGGCCAGGCGCTGCGGTTGCCCAAATCGACACTGAGCCATCGCGTGCAGGAACTCGAGGCATCGCTGGGCGTGCGGCTGCTCAACCGGACCTCGCGCCAGTTCGGGACGACCGACGTCGGCAAGGAGTTCTACCAGTACGCCGTCGCGATGCTGCGCAGCTCCGACATCGCCGAAGAGGCCATTCGACAGCGTCTCGGCGAACCCAGCGGGGTCATCCGCATCACCACCGCGGTGGAGATCGCGCAGTTCGCATTGCGGGACCTCCTGCCGGTCTTCCTCAACCGACACCCCAAGGTCCAGATCGTCGAGATCGCAACCGACAGGCTGGTCGACATCGTGGGCGAGGGCTTCGACCTGGCCATTCGCGGGCATACGACGCCGCTGCAGAACTCGACACTCGTGCAGCGCGCCATCGCGAGCGTGCCGTGGTACCTGTTCGCCAGCCCGGCCTATCTTGCGAAGATGAAGGAGCCTCGAAGCCCGGAAGACCTTCTGCACCACGCGAGCATCTCCATCGTGCGAAACGGCCCGGTGCAGTGGCAACTCAAGGGCCCCGGCGGCAAGGAATTCGTGGTTGCCATGGCCCCGCGGTTCCAGAGCAACAGCATGGTGTCCCTCAAGGAGGCCGCCTGCGCAGGGCTCGGCATCGCGGCATTGCCAGGCTATATCTGCCGCAGTGAGCTCGAGGCGGGATCGCTTCGGCAGATCCTGTCCGGCTGGATCGCGGCCGATGCACGCATTGCGGCACTCATTCCCTACCGCACCGGACTGCTGCCTGCGGTGCGATCGCTGGTGGACTTCCTGGCGGTCGAGATCCCGAAGGTCACCAGCTTCGCAGGCCACTGAAGCCCGCCGCGGCGATCGTCCAGAACCCTGGACGCAGAGTCCTTGCCTGGGTGGTTCCAGCAAGGCCGCATCGGCCCTATCGTCGCGGTCCACCGACTCCATCGGATCAGGACTGCCGACATGAACCATCTGAACTGCCTGCCGCAAGACGCGGTGTTCTGGGGCAAGAACACGCTGGCCGCCGCGCTCCCGCGCATCGGGGACTACGGCATCGAACGGCCGATCGTCTTCACGGTCGAACCGCTCGAAGCGCTGGCTCGCGACCATGTCGAGCCGCACCTGAAGGGCACTGCCGGCTACTTCGTCGACCTCCCCGCGCACGTCCCCGATGTGGCAGTGCACGCGGCGCTCGAGGCCTGCCTGCACTCGAATGCGCGCGCCATCGTGGGACTCGGCGGTGGCTCGGTGCTCGACGCCGCCAAGGCGGTCTCCCACCTGCATCACGGCCGGACCGGCAGGCATCTGCCGATCGTCGCGCTGCCGACGACGCTCTCGGGCTCGGAGTTCTCGCACTACTTCGGTATCACCGAGACCGACGGGCCGCGGAAATTCAAGCGCAGCTACGCGGTGCGCGAGACCACGCCGAAGGTGGTGCTCATCGATCCGCTGCTGGTGCGCGGCACACCGCGGACGTTGCTGCTGTCTTCCGCCATCAAGGGCATCGACCATGCCGTCGAGGGAATGCGCAAGGTGATGCGCAGCCATCCGCACGCGATCATGGCCGCCAGCGGCGTGGATCGCTTCCTCCGGGTGCTCGAGAAGTGGCCCGCCAAGCTCGAGACCCGCCAAGCCATCGAGGCAGGACTCGTGAGCGACGACGACCTGCTGCAACTCCAGCTCGGCGCCTGGCAGTGCTATTTCTCGCCGGCCTCGGTGATCTACGGACTGAGCCACCGCATCGGCCACATCTTGGGAGGCAGCTTCGGTCTGCCGCACAGCGCGACCTCGTGCATCACGCTCGCTCCCGTCATCCAGGCATGCGCAGGCTTCTACGGCGACAAGCTCGAAGCGCTGTCTCCCGGCGGGCCCGGCGCGGCGGCGCGGCTGGCCGGGCGCATCGCTGCCGTCGTCGCGGCGCTCGGGCTGCCGAGCCGCGTGTCCGACTTCGACCTCGACCGTGCAAAGCTGCCGGAAGTGGCCGCGATGCTCAAGGCCAACTATCCCCAAGAGGTCGCGGATCTCGGCGACGACGCACTCGCGCGCCTCGATCCGCTGCTGGAGAGCCTGTGGTGAGTCTGCATTCACCGCGGGCCGCGCCATCGCTGCGGCAATCGCTGGACGATCTCGACGCTGGCCGGATCAGTGCAAGCGAGCTCGTGCGGGACACGCTGCGGCGGGCCGACGACACGCAGCGCAGGCTGAATGCCTTTGCCACCATCCCGCGCGAGCGGGCGATGGCGGCGGCGCTCGCCAGCGATCGCCGCTACGCCGAAGGCACGCAACGTCCGCTCGAAGGCCTGCCCATCGGCGTCAAGGACCTGATCGACACCCGAGGGATCGAGACGCGCTACGGTTCGCCCGCCTTCATCGGCAACATCCCTTCCGCCGACGCCGCCGTCGTGCGCATGCTCGTGCAACAGGGCGCCATCGTGGTCGGCAAGACGACCACGCACGAATTCGCCTGGGGAGTCACTACGGCGAGCGCTGCCTTCGGCGATACCCTCCACCCGCTGGACGCGCGCCGCATTCCGGGCGGCTCGAGCGGCGGTGCGGCCGTGGCCATCGCCGACGGCGTGATGGCTGCCGGGCTTGGCACGGACACCGGCGGCTCGGTGCGCATTCCGGCCGCGCTCTGCGGCGTGGCCGGATTCAAGCCGACCCATGGTGCGCTGCCGACGCAGGGCGTGTTTCCACTGGCCGCCAGCCTTGATCATCCCGGCCTTCTGGGGGCAAGCGTCGGCGACGTGAGCATTCTTGCCGATGCGCTGGGCATCGTCGGCAGCAGCGGCGCAGCGGACGAACTCGATGATGCCCGGGTCGGCGTGATCTGCGGCATCGCTTCGCTGCCTCCCGCTTCGGACGTCGCATGCGCATTCGCCGTCGCGGCGGATGCGCTGGCGTCGGCCCTCCCTCTGGAGGAGTTGAACGCGGGGGATCTCTTCAGCGGCAGCTTCGACGCCTTCGCGCGCATCGTGCTGGCCGAAGGCGGACTCGTCCACTTCGGGAGAAGAGACTCCGATTGGATTGCCGCGCACTACGGCGCGGAAACGGTCGAACGGCTCACTCATGCCAGGGCGACGCGAGTGGAAGATTACGCGTTGGCGCAACAGGCGCGGCGAAAGTTCGCCGCCGGCCTCCAGCGCCTCATGGCCAGGCACCGCTTCCTCGTGCTGCCCGCCACGCCATGCACCGCACCGCTCGTCGGCCAGACAAGGCTGGCGATCGGAGGCTGGACCGGCAGCGTGCGCGAAGCCCTGATGACCTATACGGCGCCCTTCAACCTCGCAGGCTGCCCCGCCGTTTCCATCCCGCTGCGCAGGCGTCCCGGCGCGCTCCCCGTCGGGCTGCAGGTCGTGGGCCGCCCCGGCGAGGACGCCGCACTGCTGCGGATCGCACGGCGGATGGAGCGACTGCTGCATCCGCCACATCGGTCTGCCTGCCTGCCATGCCAGACCGATCGTGAATGGTCGACCTGCCCGCCACACAGAGAAGGAGAAATGTGATGACGCCCCCGTTGATGACGATGGCCGCTTCCGCCCGCGCCGCCATCCAGGACCCAGGCCGCACCACGGTCGTGGGTGACAGCGCGAACCCGCGCTTCGAACTGTTCCACGCCGCGAGCTCCCTCTGCTCGCAGAAGGTGCGCACGGTGCTGCACGAGAAGGCACTGCCCTATCGTTCCAACGACATGCTCATCCTCAGTACGATGGGACCGCACGGCCTGGTACCGGCCGAGCACTACAGCACGGCCTACATCCGCCTGCGGCTGCTCGCAGCGCGCGAGCTGGATCTGGAATTCGTGAGCGGCTACAGCGGCCGCACCTCGGTCGAAACGGAAGGCTTCGACCCTTGCGTGGTGCCGTTGCTGGTGGACTACCAGGCAGGTCGAGTGGTGGCGGATTCGCGGCGGATCTGCTGCTATCTCGATGCGGTCTCGAGCGCGCCGGTCCGGCTCGTGCCGGACGATCCCGAGGCACGCACAGAGGTGATGCGCCAGGTCGGCATCGTCGACAGGATTCCGAACGGGGCGCTGCTCTACGGGTTCCACCCCGACGCCGACCGGCGGCCCGATCCACTCAAGTCGTCCATGGAGACGGTCTATGACTACAAGATCATGGCGCTGGAGCGCTTGATTGCCACCCATGCCGACGACGCCGAGCTGGTTGCCGCCTGCCGCGCCAAGATCGCGAAGGAGAGCGGCGGCAAGAAGGTGTGCCGCGACCCTGCTTTTCAACGTGCGGCTCGCCAAACGGCGGACGATCTCCTGAAGGGCCTGGAGCGAGACCTCGGGGCGAAGTCGTTCTCCTGCCTGTCCGGCAACGCCTTCTCGCTCGCCGACGTGCTGTGGGGTGTCAATCTTGTCCGCCTGAACTATCTGGGACTGTCCTCGATGTGGGCAGGACTTCCCCATGTCGAGCGCTATTTCGAGATGCTCGCCGAGCGGCCGTCCCTCTGCAAGGAGGCGATCCAGGCCTCCATCCGATCGATGCCGCACTCTGCATACATGGATGGCGTCGCGCACTGTGCCGCCACGGCCGCGGCCTGAAGTCCTCTGCACCACGTGAATACAACCAGGAGCACGAAATGAGCAACAGCCCCCAGAACGTCGAGAGGCCCGAAGCGCTGCGCACGGCGGCCGGCCAGACGCCCTACAGCGCATGGATCCAGACCGACGTGCTTCACTCGCTGCAGCGCACGGTCAGCGACCATCCGGGCGAGCACGCGTGGATCGTGCACGTGCAGGTGTCCGAGCTCTACTGGATGCTCATCATCAAGGAGATCCAGACGGCGCAGACCTGCCTGCGCGCGGACAATCTCGCCCAGGCCCACCGGACCTTGCTGCGGGTGGTTGCCCATCAGGAACCCCTGGATGCGATCTGGCGCTCCATTGCCTGGATGACGCCCAACGACCTGCTGGCCATTCTCTCGCGCGCGGCCGCGACGCATGGCAAGGACACGGCGCTGCAGGGATGGACCTATCGGCACATGGCCTATCTGCTGGGCATCAAGCAGGCGGAACATCTGCAGCACTTCGCTCCCCAGCCTCAGCGCCTGGCTCAGCTCACCAAGGCACTGGCCGAGCCGAGCCTCTACGACGATGTGCTGGCCTGCTTCGCACGCATCGGCATGGATGTGCCGCGTGCCTGGCTGGAGCGTGACCTGAGCGCACGCTACAGCCCCAGCAAGGAGGTCGAGCAGGTCTGGCGCAACATCTATGCGGACCCGGACACTCACATCGAACTGCAGCAGCTCGGCGAGACACTTGCCGACATCGCAGAGGGCTTTACGCACTGGAAGTATCGCCACCTGATGGCAACGCGCCGGACCTTTGGCGCCAGGCCGGCGTACTTCGGCACCGAGGGCATCGCATGGCTGGCGCCCACGATGGACGAGATCCCGTTCCCCGAGCTATGGTCGGCTCGCACCTTCATCGGCGATCCGCAGCCTCGCCCGCCGGCCGTGTGCCCGCACATGTCCAAGCGATGACCCGACGGCCCCACACGAAGTGATTTTTCATTCCGGCTGCGCCTCCAGCGCCGCCGCGCGGGTCCGGCCCCGCTCGCTGTGCAGCATGTACAGCCCCGATCCGACGAGCAGCGTGATCCCCACCCAAGCCCACCCGGTGGGGACCTCATTCCATATCGCGTAGCCCAGCAGCATGGCGAAGAGAACCGCCGTGTAGCGGAAGGGCGCCGTGAGCGAGACCTCGCCGGTGCGCATGCATTGCACCAGCAGGAAATAGCCCGATGCCAGGAAGGCGGCCGCGACGCCCAGCAAACCCAGGTCGCGCAGCGCGAATGCCTGCCAGCCGCTCAGCAAAGTCAGGCAGCCGGCCAGCAAGGTGACGGCCAGTGCCGTGGCAAGGGTGATGATGACGGACGGGATGGCTGGATCGATACGCCGTGTCATCAGGTCGCGCATGGCGTGGAACAGCGTGCCGGCCAGGCACAGCAGCGCCCATGCGTTGAAGCCTTCCCCGCTGGGCTGCACCACGCAGAGCACGCCCACGAAACCCAACACCACCGCTGACCAGCGCGCCACGCCGGCGCGCTCGCCCAGGAAGAACACCGCGAACACGGTCATGAAGAGCGGCGCAGCGAGGTTGATGGCCGTGGCGTTGCCGATCGGCAATCGGAACAGCGACAGCAGGTACATCATGGTCGCGCAGGCATCGACCGCGCCCCGAAGCGCCACCTGGGGATTCAGCACCGCACTCGCGTGGCCCAGCGCGCCCAGGCGGTGGGCGACCAGCAGCACCAGCGCCGAGGCCATGACCCCGCGCACGAAGATCAGCTGCGCCGAAGGCATGGATTGACTGACGTGCTTGACCAGCGCGTCGTTGAGCACGAAGCAGCCCATGGCACCGATCATCATGGCGATGGCGCGCCCGTTGACGCGGGGCGAGGATCGGGAGGACGAGAGCTGCGGCGTCATGAGAAGGCTGGGACGTATCGAGGCATGCGCGAGGACCATGCCGCCCCCGATCATGCCAAGCTTGTGCATTCCCGCTTGCCGCGCAGTCGGCATGGCCGCCGACCTCGAAAAAAGGCCCGCACGAGGCGGGCCTGAAGGGGTTGGTCCTTGATGCCCACCCGGGAGAAACCGAAACGAAGATTAGTAGGATGCTTCCTACAAAGCAAGTCCGGAGAAAGTTCGCTTTCCTGCGTGTTACGCACTTTCGGAACGACCAAGATCCAGCCGCGGCCCCGCTGCCCTGCCGTTCTCGACTTCCAGGACGAAGCGCACCTGCCGGCCTTCTACAAAGAGCTGGAGCTTGAGACCCGCCGTGACTTCATCGCAGGCCAGCTCGGCGCCCTTCCACTTCGCCGCTGCGTCGCGGGCCGACAATGAAGCCATCTCGACGGTCAAGCCGTGGCCCACGGCCTCGGAACGCAGCCCGAGCGCATTGCGGCCTTCGCTGCGTCCCACCATGTGCGCTTGCAGGCCCGGCACGGCAAAGCGACCATCGCCGAGTTGCACTTCGCCCGACAAAGCGGTGCGGCCCAGCAACAGGCGGGCCTGCTCCGTCAGTCCCTGGCCGTGGCCGCGGCGACCCTGGCGCAGCATCGACTCCGCGAAGGCCTGCAGCCGCAGCGTGCCGCGCTCGGAGACCCAGGGGCTCAGCAAGGCGCCGCGGCGCTCGAACTCCACGCCCGCGAGCGGCGCCGACGCGAACTGGTACAGGTAGCTGCGCCCGTTCGGCGCATCGACATAGAGGCCCAGCCGGCTCACGCCCATGCGCGAGTCGGGCCCCACGTGCTCGACGGTCGCGTCGCTGAAGTCGATTTGCCCGTGCCGTATCGGCACCGTCACCTCGGCGTCGAACAGCAGGTGGGCGTCGGTGATCTCCCCGCGGATGACGCCCTCGGCCTCGCCGAGCGGGCCGAGGGACCAGGCATCCGCTGCGGCCTGGCCCGCCGTGATGCCGGCAGGCGGTGACCCTGGCAGGGCGTTCCACACCTCCTGGAGCTGCGGCGACAAGCCCAAGGGGCCGTGCAGCTTCACTCCCGATAACTCGACCCCTGCGGCCCCGAGGGCAGACAGGCGCGGCACGCCGGCCTCGATCCGCACCTGGCCCGCCAGTTCGTGCACGGCAATGCGGCCGATCTCCAGCACGAGCGCACCCGACGCAAGCCGAAGCGCTGCGGCCTCGAGTTTGCGGATTCCGATATCGATCACGCCCTCCTGCCTGGATTCCCATGTGACGCCGTCGAGCGAGCAGCGATTGGGAGTCCCCTTGTCGGAAGGACCGAGCTCCAGGCCGAGCACGAGATCGAGGAGGGAAGCCGCGAGTCGGAGGGTCATGCGGCTTTGTACCGCATGAAGCGGAACCAGCGGTGCCGCCGGCCACCAAGAAAGAAATGCGCTGCTTCCTACATGGGTACGACCCGTTCGCCCGTAGGTTGCAGTTGTGGAACCTGCAGCGCGCTTGCAGTCCTGAGCCTTCGCCAATCCATGCTGAACAATAGGAGCCTCGCCATGGTCCAGCCGCCGTATTCCGCGCCATCCACGTTTTCTGCGGCCAATTACCACGACCATACGCATGAAGAAGGCTCGCCCGCCGATGCCGGGCAGGTCGAGAAGCGTGCGGACGCGGCACTGGGCGCCGCTCTGCGCACCGGCCTGATCGCGGGCGCGATGGCCAGCGTGGTGTCCACCGTCGCGCTGGCCCTGGCCGGGCGGCGAGAGACCGGCAGCGCTGTGGCTCCGACCAACGCGATCAGCCACTGGCTCTGGGGCGGCGAGGCCCTGGCGGTCGACCGGCCGACGCTGCGCCATACGGCGGTCGGGTATGCGATCCACCACCTCAGTTCCACCTTCTGGGCCGTGCTCTATGCGTGGCTGCACGGCAATCGCCAGGACGCGCAGACGGTGCCCAAGGCGATGGCGGGCGCCACGGTCGCCTCCGCCTTGGCCTGCTTGGTCGACTACAAGGCCACACCCAAACGGCTCACGCCGGGATTCGAGCATCGTTTGTCCACCGGCGCCATGGCGCTGGTGTACGGCGCCTTCGCCGTCGGCCTGGCGGCCGGATGCCTGGCCGCCAACAGACGCAGCTCGCCGTGAGAATCGTGATCGCAGGCGCTGGCGGCTTTCTGGGCGGGACGCTGGCCGCCGAGTTCGCGCGCCGCGGTCATGAACTGCTGTGCACGGCACGCAATCCTGTTGCAGCCGCGCGCGGCGCGGGCTGGCTCCAGGCGCGCACGCGTTGGCTTGCAGTCGATTTCGATGCCATCCCGCCGCCTTCGTTCTGGCTTGCCCATCTGCTGCCTGGCGACGTGGTGATCAATGCGGCCGGCGTGCTGCGAGAAGGCCGCCCGGGCGCCTTCGCGGCCGTGCATCTCGAGGGGCCCGCGCGCCTGTTCGACGCCTGCGCAGCCGCTGGCGTGGCCTTCGTCGTGCAGATCTCGGCACTCGGCGCGACCGAGGAGGCCGCCACCGGCTACCACCGCAGCAAGGCCGCCGCGGATGCCTATCTGCGCGGCCTTCCGCTGGCCTCGGCCATCGTGCAGCCTTCGCTCGTATGGGGCGACGAAGGCGCGAGCGCGCGGCTCTTCGCGGCGCTTGCCGTACTGCCGGTGCTGGCGCTTCCGGGCGGCGGCCGGCAAGCCGTGCAGCCCGTGCACATCGAGGATCTGGTCGCGGGCGTGGCCGCCCTGGTAGCGCAGCGCCCCTCGGGCACCCGCACGCTGGCCTTCGTCGGCCCTTGCGCACTGGCCTTCAACGACTACCTGCACGAACTGCGCTCGCAGCTCGGGCAAGGGCGCCGGCAGCTCGTCGTCCCGCTGCCGGAGAGCATCTTTCTCCACATGGCGAAGCTCGCCGGGCACTGGCGCCAGAGCTTTCTCGACGGCGACACCGCGCGCATGCTGCTGGCCGGCAACGTGGCAGCGCCCGACGAGTTCGCCGCCCTGCTCGGCCGCCCGCCGCGCGCACCCGGGCACTTCGTCGCGCCCGCGCAGGCCGAGGCCATGCGCCGAGCATCCTGGCTGGCGTGGATGCTCCCGGCGCTGCGTCTTGCAATCGCCTTTGTCTGGATCTGGACCTTCATCGTCTCCATCGGCTTGTACCCGCGCGACCAAAGCCTCGATTTGCTGGCACGCGTCGGAATCGAGGGTGGCTGGGCGCAACTCGCCCTCGTCGGCGCAGCCTTCTTCGACCTGGCGCTCGGCATCGCCACCCTGCTGGTGGGTGCGCGTGGCCGCGCGCGATGGCTGTGGCCGTCGCAGTTGGCGCTGATCGCCTTCTACACGGCCGCCATCAGCATCGCAATGCCGGAGTTCTGGCTGCACCCCTTTGGGCCCTTGTCGAAGAACCTGCCCATGTGCGCAGCCATTCTCCTGCTCTGGGCGCTGGACAGCGGGCGCGGGGCTGCCCGCCGCTGAACAACGAACGCGGGCCCATGGAATATCTCTTCGTCAAATGGCTGCACGTGATCTCGTCGACCGTGCTCTTCGGGACCGGCGTCGGCTCCGCCTTCTATCTTCTCGCGACCACGCTCTCGCGCGATGTGCGCGCGGTGGCCGTGGTGGCGCGGATGGTGGTGCGCGCCGACTGGCTCTTCACGGCAACCACCGCCGTTCTGCAACCGCTGACCGGCTTCTGGCTGATGCATCTGGCCGGACTGCCGCTGCAAACGCCCTGGGTCAAGGCGTCGATCGTCTGCTATGTGCTCGCGATGCTCTGTTGGCTGCCTGTGGTGTGGCTGCAGATGCGGCTGCGCGATCTCGCCTCGGAAGCGGCGAGCCGTGGCCAGGCGCTGCCCGCGCGTTACTGGAGATTGTTCAGGTGGTGGGCCGTCCTCGGCGTGCCGGCCTTCTTCCTTTTCCTGGCCCTGTTCTGGCTCATGATTGCGAAGCCGGCCGGGACCGCGTGAGATGGGGAAGCAGCGGCAGCAGAGCGGCTGCCGGTACTTGGGCTACTGCTCGGGCCGGCTCCAGAGCCAGATCGCCACCAGGCCCATGACCAGGGGAACGCCGATCTTCACTCCGACCGGCACCGACGTGGCGAGCAACGCCACCGAACTGATGAGCATCATCAGGCTCGCGGCCCACTTCGCCCGCCGTGGTACTGCCCCTGCAGTGCGCCATTGGCGGATGAACCCGCCGTAGGTCGGGTGGTCGAGAAGCCACTGCTCCAGTGCCGGCCAGCCCCGTGCAGCCGCCCAGGCAGCCGCCAGAAGAAAGGGCACCGTCGGCACAATGGGGAGAAGCACCCCCACCATGCCGAGAACGAGAAGAACAATGGCCAGCAGACGCCAGAGCAGCCGCACGGCTCGAGCCCGCAGCATCAGCAAAAAGGCTGCCTGGCGTCAACAGCCGGGAGTTGCGAAAGTGGCATGGCCCTATGGTAGACGGGAAGGCGAGGCGGCGACCGGAGCGATCAAACGGCCCTCCTTCGAATTCGCCGTCTCAGGATCGAATCAGGCTTCCCAACGCCAATTCAAGATCTCCGGCATGTCCTCTCCGCGGGACGTGATCCATGCCCGGTGCGCCAGGAGACGATCGCGCAGGTGCTGCTTGACATGACCCGCGGCCGCCCGGACACGCGGCACGCGGTCGATGGCATCAGCGGCGAGGTGGAAGCGGTCAAGCCTGTTCAGCACGGTCATGTCGAACGGGGTCGTGGTCGTGCCTTCCTCCCGGTAGCCATGGACGTGGAAGTTGGCGTGGTTGGTGCGCCTGTACGTCAGCCGATGAATGAGCCACGGGTAGCCGTGGAAGGCGAAGACCACCGGCTTGTCCTCGGTGAAGATCGAATCGAACTCCGCATCCGCCAGTCCATGAGGGTGTTCCGACGGCGACTGCAAGCTCATCAAGTCGACCACATTGACCACGCGCACCTTCAGGTCGGGCAACTCCCGCCGGAGCAGATCGACCGCAGCGAGCGTTTCCAGCGTCGCCACGTCGCCGGCACAGGCCATGACCACATCGGGTGCCAGGCCTTCGTCGTTGCTGGCCCAGGTCCATATCCCCATCCCGACGCTGCAGTGCCGCACGGCGGACTCCATGTCGAGCCACTGGAACTCAGGTTGCTTTCCGGCCACGATCACGTTGACATAGCCGCGGCTTCGCAAGCAGTGATCGGTCACCGAGAGCAGCGTGTTGGCATCGGGCGGCAGGTAGATGCGCACCACTTCGGCCTTCTTGCTGGCCACGTGATCGATGAAGCCCGGATCCTGATGGCTGAAGCCATTGTGGTCCTGTCGCCAGACGTGGCTGGTCAGCAGATAGTTCAATGATGCGATCGGCCTGCGCCACGGAATGCCGCTGGACACCTTCAGCCATTTCGCATGCTGGTTGAACATCGAGTCGATGATGTGAATGAAGGCTTCGTAGCACGAGAACAGGCCGTGCCGCCCGGAAAGCAGATAGCCTTCCAGCCACCCTTGGCACAGCTGTTCGCTGAGCACTTCCATCACGCGCCCGTCCGGCGCGACGTGGTCGTCGCCCGGGAGGATCTCGGCCGTCGAGGTCCGCTTGCTGACCTCGAAGACCGCGCCCAGGCGGTTCGAGGTGGTTTCGTCGGGTGCCATCATCCGGAAATTGCAGTCTGCGGCATTGAGCCGCATGACGTCGCGCAAGAACTCGCCGGTAACCCGTGTGGCTTCCGCCTTCACCGCTCCCGGCGCGGGGACGGCCACTGCGTAGTCGCAGAATTCCGGCATCCGCAGATCCTTGAGAAGCAGACCGCCGTTGGCGTGCGGATTGGCGCTCATGCGACGCGCCCCGCGGGGAGCGAGATCGGCAATGTCCGCACGCAATGCACCGCCTTCGTCGAAGAGCTCCTCCGGGCGGTAGCTGCGCATCCAGTCCTCGAGCAGCCCGACATGGGAAGGGTTCTCGACGAACCCGTTCAAAGGCACCTGGTGCGCGCGTTGCGTCCCCTCGATCGGCACTCCATCCACGGTCTTGGGACCTGTCCAGCCCTTGGGGGAGCGCAGGACGATCATCGGCCAGTGCCGGCGTCGGCTGAAGCCATCCTCGCGGGCTTCCACCTGTATGGCGTTGATCACATCGAGCGCCGTGTCGAGTGCGGCGGCCATCGCCCGGTGCATTGCATCCGGCTCGTGCCCCGAAACAAAATGAGGCTCGTAGCCGTAGCCGCGCATCAGCTGGGTCAACTCCTCGTCGCTGATGCGTGCAAGGACCGTCGGGCCGGCGATCTTGTAGCCGTTGAGATGCAGGATCGGCAGCACGGCGCCGTCGTGTGCCGGGTTCAGGAACTTGTTCGAATGCCAACTGGCGGCCAGTGCGCCGGTCTCCGCTTCGCCGTCACCCACCACGCAGCAGGCCAGCAGGTCCGGGTTGTCGAAGACGGCACCGTAGGCGTGCAGCAGGGAATAGCCGAGTTCGCCGCCCTCGTGGATCGAGCCTGGCGTTTCGGCCCCGACGTGACTCGAGACGCCACCCGGAAAGGAAAACTGCTTGCAAAGTCGTTGGATCCCCTGTGCGTCCTGCCCTACGTTGGGATAGACCTCGCTGTAGGTACCTTCCAGCCACGCGTTGGCCACGACGCCCGGGCCGCCATGACCGGGTCCCGCAATGAAGATCGCATCCAGGTCGCGCGCCCTGATCGCGCGATTCATGTGCGCGTAGATGAAGTTCAAGCCCGGCGTCGTGCCCCAGTGGCCCAGCAGGCGCGGCTTGATGTGCTCCAGCGCGAGCGGCACACGCAGCAGCGGGTTGTCCATCAGGTAGATCTGGCCTACGGACAGGTAGTTCGCGGCCCGCCACCATGCATCAAGGAGGGAAAGATCGTCTGCCGCAGAGCGGCTGGTCGGGTGGGTCATTCGGGCCTCGTGAGTTGCTCGCGTGATGTTCATGCCCAGACCATGGCGCAGGCTTGCGGCAGATCAAGCCGCGGCGCTCCAGCGCCCGTCAACTGGCCGCGCCCAACCCGATCGGTGCGGGCACCGCATTGACGATGCGGGTGAAAAGCGCACGGTAGTCCGCCTCGGGCTCGCATCCGGTCAACGGGTCCTGGTTGGCGCGGAAGGCCGCATCGAGGTCGGCCCAATCGTCGTCGGTGAGCACCCGTTCGGCCAACGGCAGGATCTCCCTTTCTTCCATCGCCATGTGGGCAAGATAGAAATCCACATAGCGCTCTGCAGCCTGCTCGAAGGCCTGCCGCCGCGGCTCGCCGATCATCTCGAAGCCGAGCAAGGCATGCTCGACTTCGCGGATCTTTCGCTCGCCACGCGCGTGGTCGTCGTCCAGGCGATCGAGCAGTTCCCGCGAAAGCGGCGTCCGCGCACGCAGCTTCGGGAACAGCAACTCCGTCTCCTTGCGGTGGTGCCGCTTCTCGGGAAACTCGTCGACGTAGAACAACATCGCCCTCAACGCGCCGAAGTCGGGCAGCGTACCTTGCCGGCGATGCTGCGCCAGGAGCAACAGGATGGAGCGCAGCATTGCCGAAAGCGCTGCATGCTCTTCACGGATGATTTTGGTGGTGGTGTGGACCATACAAATTCCAGTTGGTGGGCTCTAGCCTCCCATGGCGGCCGCGGCGCGGCTTTGCTGCAGATCAAATGATCGTCACGTCGCCCGCACAAGGTCGCTGCCCATGATCCAATGCCCGCAGATGGCAAAGCGAAGCGCTGGATTGCTCATGTACCGCCGCAAGGGCGGTGTGCTCGAGGTGCTGCTGGTGCACCCCGGCGGTCCGTACTGGGCACGGCGCGACGAGGGAGCATGGTCGTTTCCGAAGGGCGAGTACGACAGCGGCCTCGAGGATGCCCTCGATGCAGCCAAACGAGAATTCACCGAAGAGACCGGTTTTGCGCCGGGAACACGGCATCTGAGCCTGGGAGAGGCTCGCCAGCGCGGCGGCAAGCTCGTGTCGGCCTGGGCCTTCGAGGGCGACTGCGATCCCGAGGCGCTCGTGTCGAACACGTTCGAGCTGGAATGGCCGCCGCGGTCGGGCACGCTCAGGACGTTCGCAGAAGCAGACCGCGGTGCCTGGTTCGCGACGGCATCAGCACGCAGGAGCATCCTTCCTGGGCTGGTCGTCTTCATCGACCGGCTCGAAGCGCTCAGGCCTTGAGGCCGCCTGGCGACGGAGCCGGCCACGAGTTCTTCAACGATCCGCACAGTGCGGCCCCATGACCACAGATCGAAGGGTTCGCTTGAGCCAGATCAATATGCAGCGCACCATCATTCCGATACTGGCCGTCTCACCTGCACTGAAGGAGCGTGTCATGTATCAGCGGATTCTTGTTCCCATCGACGGCAGTCCGACATCGAGGCACGGGCTCGAAGAGGCCATTCGCGTGGCCAAGCTCACGCAAGGGCGGCTGCGTCTCTTCCATGTCATCGACGAGCTCTCCTTCGCCCTCGCCATGGACGCCTACTCGGGGTACGCCGGCGACTGGCTGAACATTCTTCGTGAAAACGGCAGGCGCCTCCTCGACGATGCGACGGCCAGCGCCCGGGCGGCCGGCATCGAAGCCGACGCGGTGTTGTCCGACAGCTTTACGGGCGCGGTTCACGAACTGGTCAACGCCGAAGCCGCCAAGTGGCCCGCGGACCTGATCGTCCTGGGCACTCACGGGCGCCGCGGTGTCGGTCGGGTCGTCATGGGCAGCAGTGCGGAGCACATCCTGCGCTATGCAAACGTGCCGGTGCTCCTGGTGCGCGCGCCGGAGGTCGACTCGACCGCCGAGCCGGTCGAGTCGACGAAGACGGTGAGCTTGCCGACGGGCGCCCTGGCCTTCGAGTGACCGGCCGCACGCCGTCGCGGCCTCGCGCCGGGATCAGAGGGGGAGCGCAAGCCAGCGGGCGCTCAGCACAGCCAGATTCACCGGCGCGTCCGTGGCAACGTCGAGCGTGAGGGCGCATTCGGCCGGATCCAGGGGCTCCTGGGTTGCAAGCTGCCGCTCCAGTACGTCCAGGGTCGCCTCGGAGGCATCGCGTCCCTGGGCATCGCGCGCCGCCACCCGCCTGCGCAGCACCGCTTCGCCCGCGCGGCAACGAAGAATCGAGAAGGGCACGCGCAACTCCGCCGCCAGGGCCCGGAATGCCAGCCGCTCGTCGCGGCGCAGGAAGGCGGCGTCGACGATCACCGGGTAGCCGGCCTGCAGGGCTGTGCGCGCGCACTCGGCCAGGCGCGCGAAAGTGCGTTGAGTCGCGTCCTGCGTGTAGATCTCCGCGTGCTGGTCGACGGACCGCTGGTGCGCAGCCAATCCGAAGAGGCGTTTGCGCTCGACATCCGACCGGATGCGGATTGCGCCCGCGGCCGCCAGCAGCGCCGCGGCCATGGTCGACTTTCCGGAGCCCGAGAGGCCGTGCGTGAGCATCAGGCGCGGTGCGGTGCTCGACGTCTGCGCTAGTCGTGTTGCGCAGGCGAGGTAGTCCGGCTCGACGGTCTGCCCAAGCCCGGCGCCTGCATGCACACGCAGGCGAGCCACCCATGCGCGCACCAGTGCCCTGTACACCTCGTAGAAGCGCAACACCGGCACGCCGGCGTAGTCGCCGCTGTGCTGCAGGTACGCGTCGAGAAAGCGGAACGCGAGATCCCTGCGGCCGTGCGCCTGCAGGTCCATCGTCAGGAAGGCGACGTCGCTCATCACGTCGATCCAGCGCAGAGCGGGATCGAACTCGATGCAGTCGAAGGCGGTCAGATGGTCGTCGATCAGCACCACGTTGGCCAGGTGAAGGTCGCCATGGCACTCGCGCACCGCGCCGTTGCGCTGCCTCGCGAACCAGGCCGTGCGCAACGCCTTCCCTTGCTCGAATATCCAGGCCTGCAGGCTTCTCGTGCGCTGCGCGCCAGCATCGGTGCGCAGACGTGCCAATGCATCGACTGCTGGACGACCCACCTGGTCCGGCGCACCGAACTCGGACGCAGGCGCGGCAATCTGCGCCTGCGCGTGGAACGCAGCCAACCGCTGTCCGAACTGTTCAAGATGCCTGTCCTCCAGCCGCCCGGCCTCAAGCAGGCTTTGCAGCAAGTCATCCTCGGGAAAACGCCGCATGCAGACGGCGAAGTCGATGGGATCGCCTTCTCCTATGCGCGGAGCCCGGGTCGTGCCGCACACGGCCACCACGCCGAGGTAGAGCGAAGGGGCGAGCCGCCGATTGAGGCGCACCTCCTCTTCGCAGAAGTGCTTGCGTAGCGGGAGCGTGCTGAAGTCGACGAAACCCAGGGAGACGGGCTTCTTCAGCTTGTAGGCCAGCTGCGAGGTCAGCAGCACCCACGAGATGTGGGTCTCCACCAGAGAGACCGCTTCGCCCGTGTCCGACTGCAGGCGCTCACGCAAGGCCGTTACCAGCGTGCGGTCCGCTGCGACGGCAGTTGAATCTGGCGCGGTCATTCCAATAGTGTGCATCCGATTTCCCTCGTCCCGGGCGCAGGATCTGCAAAGAGGGATGCCCAGCCGACGCGCGCCCTCGGCGGACGGCACCGGGCGCTACTAGGCAGCCGGCTCCTGGTGCGTGCCCGCCTCTGCCGGCCGGAGGCGGCGTGCCGACCGGCGCAACCACTTTTCCGTTTCGACGATGGCAAACACCACGACCGCGGATGCCAGACATATCGCCAATTCGCCGACCGCCAGTGCTTCGGTGCGAAACACCTTCTGCAAAGGCGGAACATAGATCACCGCGAGCTGGAGCGCGAAGGTCGACAACACCGCACCGGCCATCGGCAGGTTGCTGCGCAATCCTTGCGTGAAGAGCGATTCGCTCTCCGAGCGGATGGCCAGCACGTATCCCATCTGCGAAAGCGTGAGCACCGTGAACACCATCGTTTGCCAATGCATGCCTGTCTTCAAGGCCCAGGCCTGCACGCCAAGGCACAGGGCCGCGATCAGGAGCCCGACCCACAGCGTGTGCTGCCAGATTCCTCCTGCGAACAGGCTCTCGCCTGGCGGGCGCGGGGGCCGCCGCATCACGCCTCGTTCGGCGGGTTCTGCCGCAAACGCCAGGCCGGGCAATCCATCGGTGACCAGATTGATCCAGAGGATATGCAGCGGCAGCAGTGGAATCGGCATGCCCATGAGCGGCGCGAGAAGCAAGGTCCAGATCTCCGCGGAGTTCCCGGTGATGGCGTAGCGGATGAACTTCCGGATGTTGTCGAAGATGCGCCTTCCCTCGCGGACGGCAGCCACGATGCTGGCGAAGTTGTCGTCGAGGAGCACCAGGCTCGCCGCCTCGCGTGCCACGTCGGTACCGCCCAGCCCCATGGCAACGCCGATGTCAGCCTGCTTGAGCGCGGGTGCGTCGTTGACGCCATCGCCCGTCATCGCAACGAACTGGCCTTGCGCCTGAAGCGCCTGCACGATGCGTATCTTCTGGGCCGGATCGACCCGTGCATACACATGCACGTCGCCGGCCAGGCGTCGCAGCGCAGGCTCGTCCAGCTCGGCGAGCTGCACGCCGGTCAGCACGGGCGAGTTGGCGTCGGCAATGCCGAGCTCGCGCGCAATGGCCAGCGCAGTCGCCGGATGATCGCCAGTGATCATCACTGGCGTGATGCCCGCGCTGCGGCAATCCGAGACGGCTGCCTTGACCTCGGGACGCGGCGGGTCCGCCAGACCCACGAGGCCGAGCAGGACCAGGTCGGCCTCGACGGCCTCCGCAGGTTGTCCGGCGGGGTCCGTCCCGAACGAGCGCCGGGCCACGGCGAGGACGCGCAAGCCCTGCTCGGCCATCGCTGCCGCCGCGCCCAAGGCTTGTGCGACATCGAGCGCGGCCTCCTGCTGTCCGCGGGCCACGCGCGTGCAGCGCGGCACCAGCGCTTCGGGAGCGCCCTTGGTGAAGACGACCCAGTCGCTGCCATCCCGATGCAAGGTGCTCATCCGCTTTCGCTCGGAATCGAAAGGCCATTCATGAAGCCGCACATGCGCCGCGCGGATGGCCTGGGGGTCCATGCCGCTTCTCATGGCCGCATCGACGAGCGCCGTCTCGGTCGGGTCGCCCACCCACGCGCCGTTGGCGTCCGGACTCGCGTCGTTGCACAGCAGCGCTGCGGTCCACAACGGTTGCGGTGTCCCGCCGCCGGGGTATTCGACGGCCTGCACTTGCATGCGGTTCTGGGTCAGCGTGCCGGTCTTGTCGGAGCAGATCACGCTGACCGACCCCAGCGTCTCCACCGAGGGCAGCCGACGGACGAGGGCGTTCACCTTCACCATGCGTCGGGCGCCGAGCGCCAGAAGGACCGTAACGACCGCGGGCAGCGCCTCCGGAATCGCAGCCACCGCAAGGCTGACGGCCGTGAGAGCCATCAGCAGCACCGGCTCGCCCCGCACCACCCCGATGGTGAAGACCAGCCCGCAGATGAACAGGACCACGAGGGAGAGCCGCCGGCCGAAGTCGGCAAGGCGCAGCTGGAGTGGCGTGCTCCGCGCGCCGGTGTCACGCAGCAAGCCGGCGATGCGGCCCAGTTCCGTGCGCTGGCCGGTGGCGACCACCAGTCCTTCGGCGCGACCATGCGTGACCACCGTTCCCTTGAAGGCCATGTTCAGCCGATCGCCGAGCGGATGTTCACCTTCGCGGAGGTGCGCGGTGCTCTTCTCCACCGTGACGGACTCTCCCGTCAACGTCGACTCGTCCACGCGCAGCTGGGCCACCTTGTGCAGGCGCAGATCGGCGGGGACAAGGTTGCCCGCCTCGAGCAGCACCACGTCGCCGGGCACCAGGTGCGAGGTGTCGATGGTCAGCGCGAGACCATCGCGCCGAACGGTCGTGCGCGCGGCGGCCAGGCGCTTCAATGCATCGAGCGCGCGCTCTGCGCGCCACTCCTGGGTGAGCCCGATCGCGGCGTTGAGCAGCACGATGGCCGCGATCGCCACCGTGTCCGCAAGATCTCCGATGACTCCGGACAGCAGCGCAGCCGAGATCAGGACCAGCACCATGAAATCGCGGAACTGATCGACGATGCGCCGGATCACGCCGCGCGGAGCTGCCTCGGGCAGCCGGTTCTCGCCGTGAATGTCCCGCCGCCGCTGCGCCTGCTCGGCCGTCAGGCCAATCCGCGGATTCACCTCCAGGCGCGCGGCGAGGGCATCCGCAGACTGCAGGTGCGCGTCGTCGATCGCAGGGTCTTGATCAGGCCTCATCGCACCGGCCGGTGAATCTCATGCCGCGGCGACGAACTCCGATGCACGGCCTGCCGAGGTCGTGCTGCGGTCGAAGGGAACAGGAATGCGGTTGTACATGGCCAAGCCCCCGGCAGGGCCAGAGGGTGTTCGGTGCGAGTTTCAGGGCACGGATGCCCATCGGTCTTGATGCGCGTCAACACACGGGCGCCCGGTCGAAGCGTCCACACCGCGCTTGACGCAGCGCAAGTTCTGGCCGGACCTGCGGAAGTACAACAAAGTTCATCTCGCCAGCAACGGAGCTCCCGATGAGTGAAGCAGAAGACGTCGCACTTCTCAACGCCGTACCCACCGGAACGGAAGTTCAGCCTGGGCGTGCTCCAGTCAGGACGGCAGCGCCCTCGGCACCTGGCAAGCGCAAGCACGCGCAGGTGCTGGACGCAATCTATCATGCCGCGATCGGGGAGTTCGCAAGCGAAGGCCCGGCCCGCGCTTCAGCCCAGGCAATCGCCGACAAGGCGGGGCTATCGAAGGCGCAGCTGTACTACTACATCGAGAGCAAGGAAGGCCTCTACCGGCAAGTCCTGAAGGATATCGTCGATGATCTGATCGGTGGCTGCGACTTCAGCCGCGGCGCCTGCGAGCCGCGCAGGGTGCTGGTGGAGCTGATCCACCGCAAGATGGTGTTCTCTTTCGAGCATCCGCTGCGCGCGCGCATCCTGGCCGCCGAGGTGTTGCGCGGTGCGCCGGTGCTCAGGACGATGACGGACACGAGCAGGCAGCGCACTCACCAGGTCGCAATGATGATCCAGGACTGGATCAACAACGACCTCATGGCGCCAGCCGACCCGATGGTGTTCCTGCTCCATCTCTGCGCCGTGACCCAGTTCTACGCCGACCATGCGGCGCAAGCGACGTTCAAGGGCAGCGTGCCGCAGAGCGATGACCTGCGCCAGCTGATCGCACAAGTCACGGAACTGGTGCTGAAGTTCGCCGGCGTCCGCTAGCCGGGCTGCCGCAGTCGCGGCGATCGACGTTGCGACACCTTGACATCGATCAAACGCCCGGCTCGCCCGAGCGCCCAGACTTCGACGCCATTGGCAATCAAATCGAGGATCTGGATGGACGACAGAGTCGAAGCACTGGACCGGACGCTGCACGCCGGACTGGCCCAACTGACGAGAGGGCTTTCACCCGCAGCGCTGTTGCTGGCCTGGTCGGACTGGGCCATCCACCTGGCGGCGCAGCCGGCACGCAGTGCACAAGTGCTCCTGGGCGCTCCGCTGGCGCGGGGGCTCGAGGCCACCGACCAGGCTTTCCAGGCATTGCCCTCCCATGGGCCGCCTGCGCCGGACTCGCACGAAGACGACCGCCGCCTTGCAGACCCTTCGTGGGATGCGTGGCCCTTCAACCTGTATCGGCAGGCGTTCCGGGCAAGCGGCCAGTGGCTGCGACAGCTGACCGAAGGCGTGCCCGGCGTCGAGCGCCACCACGAACAGGTCGTCGCCTTTGCGGCAAGGCAGTTGCACGAGATCTGCTCGCCGGCGAACTGGCCCGCCACCCACCCGCTGGTGCTGCAAAGAACCGCTGCGACAGGCGGACTGAATCTGCTGCAGGGCGCCCGCAACTTTGCAGAAGATCTGCAGCGCAGCCTCCAGCGCCTGCCGCCAAAGGGCGCCGAGAACTTCCTCCCTGGGCGCGACGTGGCGATCACCCCTGGCAAGGTCGTCTTGCGCAACCACTTGATGGAGCTCATCCAGTACGCGCCCACGACGGCCACGGTCCATCCGGAGCCGGTGCTGATCATGAGCGCCTGGATCATGAAGTACTACATCCTCGATCTCTCCCCGCACAACTCCCTGATCCGCTATCTGGTCGACAACGGCCATACCGTGTTCGCGATCTCGTGGAGAAACCCCGATGCGAAGGATCGGGACCTCGGCATCGGCGACTACCTGGCGCAGGGGCTCATGGCCAGCCTCGATGCGGTCAACGCCATCGTGCCCCGGCAGCGCGTGCATGCGGTGGGCTACTGCCTGGGAGGCACGCTGCTGGCCATCGGCGCCGCAGCCATGGCGCGCGACCGCGACGACCGGCTCGCGACGGTGACGCTGCTGGCCGCGCAGACTGATTTCACGGAGCCGGGGGAACTCGGCCTCTTCATCGACGAGAGCCAGCTCAGCTTCATGGAAGACCTGATGGCGCGCCAGGGCTATCTGGATTCGAGCCAGATGGCCGGCGCATTCCACCTGTTGCGCGCCATCGACCTCATCTGGTCACCCATGGTGCAGAACTACCTCCTCGGCGAACGCACGCCGATGACCGACCTCATGGCCTGGAACGCAGACGGCACGCGCATGCCCTACCGGATGCACGCCGACTACCTGCGCAGCCTGTTCCTCGACAACGCGCTTGCGCGCGGCCAATACCGGGTGAACGGAAGCCCGGTCTCGCTCGGCGACATCGAAGTACCGATCTTCGCCGTGGGCACACGAACCGACCATGTCGCCCCCTGGCGCTCCGTCTACAAGCTGAACCTGCTGTGCGATACCGAGATCAGCTTCGTCCTCACCGACGGCGGCCACAACGCAGGCATCCTGAGCGAACCCGGCCATGCGCACCGCCACTATCGGGTCCTTCACCGCGCCAGGAATGCGCCCTACGTATCGCCGGATGAGTACACCACCCGCGCCGAGCAGGTCGAAGGCTCCTGGTGGCCTGCGCTGCAAGCATGGCTCGCGGCTCGCTCGGGGCCGCGGCGCAAGCCACCGCGCATGGGCCACGCACAGCTCGGCTACGCCCCCGTCTGCGATGCACCGGGCACCTATGTCATGGGGCGGTGACCGCGCCATGCCGATCCCTTGATCCAGCGCAACGCCCGACCGCCATGGGCTTCCTAAAGTGAGGTCACAGGCATCGCAAGCCCGAAACCAGGGGCGCCATGACTGGCCACCATCCACCACCGAAAGGGAAATCCCATGAGATCCGATGCACAACTCAGAAGCGACATCGTCGCCGAACTGAACTGGGACCCGGCGATCACCGCGACCGACGTCGGCGTGATCGTCAAGGATGGCGTGGTCACCTTGACCGGCCATCCCTCCAGCCATGCCGAGAAATATGCCATCGAGCGCGCTGCGCAGCGCGTCAAGGGCGTGAAGGCGCTGGCGATCGAGATGCCTGTCAAGCTCAGTTCCGACTACACGCGAACCGACGCCGACATCGCGATGGCGGTGGAACGCGCCATCGAGTGGAACGTGCTCGTGCCCGACGACAAGATCCATCCGATGGTGGAAGGCGGCTGGGTCACGCTCAATGGAGAAGTCGAGTGGGATTACCAGCGCAGGGCGGCTGAAAGTGCCGTGCGCGACCTGCTCGGCGTCACCGGCGTCACGAACCGGGTCGTCGTCAAACCGAAGTTCACGGCGGCCGACATCGAAAATAAGATCCAGGAAGCCCTGGAGCGGCAGGCCGATCGCGAGGCCCGGCACATCAAGATCGAGGTGAACGGTGCCCATGTCACGCTCAGCGGCAAGGTCCACTCCTGGGCCGAACGCAAGGCCGCCCAGGGCGCCGCATGGTCGGCGCCGGGCGTCGCCAACGTGATCAACAACCTGCTCGTCGAAGCCTGACGATGCGCGTCGCACTGGTCACCGGCGCAACGGCCGGCATCGGAGCTGCCGTGGCCGAAGCCCTTTCGGCCGCCGGCTACCGCGTCGCCGCCAACTACGGCTCGAACACCGGGGCGGCGGAGGCGTTCACCGCACGAACCGGCATACCCGCATTCGCGTGGAACGTGGCCGATCCGGCGGCATGCAAGGCGGGCGTGGCACGCGTGGAGGCCGAACTGGGACCGATCGAGGTGCTGATCAACAATGCCGGCATCACGCGCGACGCGATGCTGCACAAGATGACGCTCGAGCAGTGGCGTGAGGTGCTGGACGTCAACCTGGGCGGTTGCTTCAACATGTGCCGAGCCGTGATCGAGGGCATGCGGGAGCGCCGCTTCGGCCGCATCGTCAACATGAGCTCGGTCAACGGACTGTCGGGCCAGGCGGGGCAGACCAACTACGCAGCAACCAAGGCGGGCCTGGTCGGCTTCACGAAGTCCCTTGCCCTGGA
Organism: Variovorax sp. WDL1; assembly: GCF_001541225.1. Classification (GTDB taxonomy): domain Bacteria; phylum Pseudomonadota; class Gammaproteobacteria; order Burkholderiales; family Burkholderiaceae_C; genus Variovorax. The sequence continues at coordinate 52,304 of NZ_LMTS01000096.1, forward strand.
AGGCGCGTCCCGCAACATCACGGCCAACGTCGTCGCGCCGGGCTACACCGACACTGCCATGGTCGGCGCGGTGCCGCCTGACGCGCTGGCGCAGATCCTGAAGACCGTCCCGATGGGACGGCTGGCGACACCGGCGGAGATCGCGCGCGGCGTCGTCTTTCTCGCCGCCGACGAGGCCGGCTTCATCACTGGCATCACGCTGTCCATCAACGGCGGCAAGTACATGCCCTGAGTGGCCGCACTCTCCATCGATGACGAGAAGTTGCAACTTGCATGCGCTTGACGGACGAGGCGTAGCTGTAATGCAGGCGATGGTGCTCCACGCCGCGGGCCAGGCGCTGCAGATGGAGCAGCGCCCGCTGCCGGAGCCGGCCGCCGGCGAGTTGCGCCTGCGCGTGCTGGCCTGCGCGGTCTGCCGCACCGACCTGCACGTGGTCGATGGTGACTTGCCGCTGCCCGTGATTCCGATCGTGCCGGGGCACGAAATCGTCGGCGAGGTCGAAGCCCTTGGTGCGGGCGTCGTCACGCACCGCATCGGCGACCGCGTCGGGGTGCCCTGGCTGGGCCACAGCTGCGGCCACTGCACCTTCTGCGCGACCGGCCATGAGAACCTGTGCGATGCGCCGCGCTTCACCGGCTACCACCGCGACGGCGGCTTTGCGAGCCATGTCATCGCCGAGGCCGATTTCTGCCTGCCGCTTGACATGTTGACGCAGGAGCCGGCGCGGATCGCACCTCTCATGTGCGCCGGCTTGATCGGCTGGCGCAGCCTGAAGGCGGCCGGTGAAGGCGCACGGCGCCTGGGCCTGTATGGGTTCGGCGCGGCCGCCCACCTGATCACCCAGGTCGCCGTCGGCCAGGGCCGGCAGGTCCATGCCTTCACCCGGCCGGGCGATGCCGCGGGCCAGGCCTTTGCGCGATCGCTGGGAGCCACCTGGGCCGGGGGCTCGGACGAGATGCCCGCCGTCCCGCTGGATGCGGCGATCATCTTCGCGCCGGCGGGCGAACTCGTCCCGATCGCGCTGAGCGCGGTACGCAAGGGCGGCCGGGTCGTCTGCGGTGGCATCCACATGAGCGACATTCCCTCCTTTGCCTACCGACTGCTCTGGGAAGAACGGCAGTTGGTCTCCGTGGCCAATCTCACGCGCCTTGACGCCCGCGAGTTCCTGGACCAGGTGCAAGCGCACCCGCCGCAGATCCACATCACCACCTATGGCCTGGCACAGGCCAACGAAGCGCTCGCCGACCTTCGCGCCGGCCGTCTTCAGGGTGCCGCGGTGCTGCTCCCCTAGCACACACAGTGCAAGCTGAGCTCGGACGGATCTCCGGCGCCTGGTCTCACGACGCTGCCTGCACCGGCACATGCCGCGCCTTCGCCCGAGCGCCATCGCGCAGCGCCGCTGCAGGGTAGACGACCACCGTTGCGCCTTCTGCGATGCCGCTGCGTATCCACGCCTGGCTGCCGTTGCGCCCGCCCAGCTCCACCGGGGTCAACCGTGCACGCCCGCCTTCGAGCACGAACACCGCCATGCCGCCGTCGGCATGCGGAAATACCGCGCTCACCGGCACGCGCAGCACCGAAGCCTGGGCTTGCGTGACGATGCGCACACCGACGCGGTAGCCGTCACCCAGCGCTTGCCAGGAAGCAGGCGGGCTCGTGAGTTCGATCAGGACGTTGACCCGCTGCTCCTCGACACCGAGCGCAGACACCTTGGTGAAGGCAGCAGGCTCGACCAGCCGCACGCGACCCTCCAAGGTATCGAGGCCACCCCAGCGCTCGATGCGCACCAGCGAGCCCGGCAGCGCCTGCAGCGCGTCCGTCGTCAGCAGCTCGGCCACGATCTCGAGTTGCGCGGTGTCGCCGATCTCCAGCAACGGCGCGCCCAGTGCCACCGTGGCTTCGCTGCCTTGCGTCACGCGCAGCACGCGCCCGGCCACCGGCGCGCGCACAGCAAAGGCATTCGCCGCGCCCGCCGGTGCGCGCACCGCCAGCAAGGCTGCGCGGGCGACCTCCGCCTCGTGCTCGGCGACGTGGCGAGACTCCAAGGCAGCCTCGACATCCTTTTGCGCAGCCTGCAGGGCCAGCCTGTCGGCGTCGAGCTTGGCGGGCGATATGAAGTTCTGCCGGGCCAGCTGTTCGTTGCGCCGAAGATCGACACGCGCCTGCTCAAGCGCTACCCGGGCCCGCTCCAGCGCGGCTGCGGCCCCCCC
>NZ_LMTS01000096.1:54565-81853 GCF_001541225.1 Variovorax sp. WDL1
TGCTTGCTCACGCTGAGTGCGCTCGTCCAGCAGCGGAGAGAACACGGGCGTCAGTGTCGCCACGATCGCGCCGGCCTCGATCGCGTCACCTTCGCGCAGCGCGATGCGCGCCAGCCGGCCAGCCAGCGGTGCCGTGACGACGTAGCGGTCGCGAAGCCGTGTCTTGCCATCCTCGGGTATGGCCTGTTCGTAGGGCCCGGTCGTCGCCCGCGCCACCTCGACAGCCAAGGGCCGGGGCGCGAAGGCCCAGGCGAGCAATGCCACCAGCGCAAGGCCGCCCGCAGCGAAGATCAGTTGGGTCTTGCGGTTCATGGCCTTTTCATTCCCTCGTTTTCAAAGCCGACACCATGTCGAGCCGATCGATGCGGCGCCGCACCACCAGTGCGCTCGCAGCAGCGGCCGCCAGCACCGCCAGCGCCGCCAGCGCATAGGTGCGCGGGCGGATCGCCACCGGAAAGAAGAACTGGTCGGATTTCAGCAGTCCGGTCACGCCGTGCACGAGGGCGTAGCCCGCCAGCATGCCCAGCGGCAGTGCGATGGCAATGCCGATCGCCATCTCGCCCAGCAGCAAGCCGGACACCTCGGCGCGCGTGAAGCCCAGCACGCGCAAGCTGGCCAGTTCCCAGGCTCGCTCGGCCAGTGCGATGCGCGCGTTGTTGTAGACCACGCCGACGGCGATGACGCAGGCGAACAGCGTGAGCACCGTGCTCATGATCAGGATGTTGCGTGCAGTCAGTTCCTGCATGTTGCGCAGCATGGCGGCCTTGCTGAAGGCGCCGGCCGCGCGCGGAAGGCCTTGCGTGGCCTGCAGGAATCGGGTCTCGCTGCCGCGCTCGAGCGCCAGCACGAAGCCGGTGGCTACGTCACCCTCGCGCAGGGCGCGGTTCAACGCAGCACGATTCATGTAGGCATTCAGTCCCATCATCTCGCGCACCGTGCCGTCCACCGGCAAGGTGAAGGTGAGCATGCGGCCCTCCTGCACCTCTACCCTGACGCGATCGCCGACCCGAAGGCCGAGCTTGTCGGCCAGCCGATCGGTGAGCAGCAGGCCATCGCCATGCGGCATCGCCTGCCGGCCGTCGACATCGACGATGCGAAACAGCTCGCTTCGTTCCGGCTCGCCCCGCACCATGACCCGCTGGCGCAGGTGGCCATTGACCAGCGTGACCGGCACATCCCGCAACGATTCCAGCGCCAGCACGCCGGGCAGGCGCGCCAGCTGCAGCGCAATGCCGTTGTCGGCCGGTTCGGTCAACCACACCGAGACGTCGCTGCGCATGGACAGCACGAACGTGGTGTCGACGACGACCTCGATCGCGTCACGGAAGAAGTTGCCCATCACCACGATCGCCACTGCCGCCGCGACGCCGCCGATCGACAGGCCGCTTCGCAGTGGACGCCGCTCCATGTTCCGCAGGATCATCCGCAGGGCCGGGCTCAGGCCGGCGACGCCCAGCCGCTCGGCAAGCGTGCGCCGGTAGCGCCCCGGCGCCGAGGGACGCATCGCCTCCGCAGGGGACAGCCGGACTGTCGCCAGGATGGCCGACAGCGTGCCTGCGACCGCGGTGGCCAGCGTGACGCCGCCGGCGAGCAGCGCGAGGCCGGTGTCCATCCTGTGCTCGAAGCGCGCGAAATGGAACAGCTCCGCATACAGGCCGACCAGCTGGGCACCGAGCCAGTCGCCCAGAGCAACGCCGAGCGCCAGTCCGACCGCAACGATCACGAGCACCAGCTTCAGGTAGTGGGCTGCGATGGTCCCATTGGCATAGCCCAGCGCCTTCAGCGCGGCAATCTGCTCGCGCTGCGTGGCGACCAGTCGCGAAACGACCACGTTCAGCAGGAAGGCTGCCACGCCGAGAAAGATCGACGGCAGCACGGTGCCGATGACGCGCTGCTCCTTGATCTCGTTCTCCAGCATCGCGTGCGAGGTCTGGTCCACCCTTGCACGGGGTGTCGCACCACCATAGCGCGCCAGCGGCTGCGCGAGCGCGTCGATGACTTCCGCGTCGGAAACCCGCCGCGCCGCGGCAGGTGCCATGCGCACCGCCAGGGTGTTGAAGGCGCCCTCCATGTCGTAGGCAGCGGCGAGCACCGCCTGATCGACCCAGAAGACACCGAAGCCACGCTGGTCCGGCATGCCCCAGAGACCGGCGAAGACGAACTCGGGCGACAGGGCGATGCCCACGATCCGCAAGCGCCGATGACGACCATTGATCAGGGCGCCCACCGTGTCCCCGGGCTCGAGCCCGCGTGCACCGGCGAAGCCCCTGGAGACCAGCGCGTCGACCGTATCCCGGCTGGCTCCGGCGCCGTCGCCGGCGTCGAACAAGCCGGCGCCGGCCGCAACGCTCACCTGGTTCAAACGCGGCGGTTGCAGGCGGTCGACGCCGATCAACTGTCCCAGCACGGGATCGCTGCTGCCGTCGAGCTGGATGCGGACCACCTGCTCGATCGTCGTTTGCACGTCGGCCACGCCGGGAATGTCGCGTAACTGCTCCACCAAAGCGACCGGTGCCCGCTTGACGGTTGCGAAGATGTCGGCGAAGCGCCCCTCGGTATAGAAGGTGTCGCGCGCCGCGGCCAGCGAATCCACCGCCGACAGGCTTGTCAGGAAGCCACCCGCACCGCTGGCCACTACCAGCGCGATGGTCAGCGCCTGGCTCCACATCGCACGCAGATCGCGAAGCAGCTTGCGGTCGAGCGCTTTCATCGTGCAGCTACCAGGACAGCTCTGCCGAAGCCATGCGCCGCGCATTGCGCTCGATCTTCTGGAGCCGGCCATCGGCCAGGTACGCCACACGGTCGGCCATGCCCGCAATCGCGGCGTTGTGCGTAATCACCAGCACCGTGGTGCCGAGTTCCCGGTTGATCCTGGCGATAACGTCGAGCACCAGCTTGCCCGTAGCGTAGTCGAGCGCACCGGTGGGTTCGTCGCACAGCAACACCTCGGGCCGCTTGACGATGGCACGCGCGATCGCCACGCGCTGTTGCTCGCCACCCGAGAGCTGCGATGGAAAGTGATCGCGCCGCGCGGACAGCGCCACCCGCTCCAGCGCATCGTCGATCGGCATCGGGTTCGCGGCGATGTCCGTGACCAGCGCGACGTTCTCGTAGGCGGTCAGGCTGGGGATGAGGTTGTAGAACTGGAACACGAATCCCACATGATCGCGCCGGTAGCGGGTGAGCTGGTCGTCGTTCGCCGCAACCAGGTCGTGGTCCAGGTAGGTCAGGCTGCCGGTGCTCGCCACCTCGAGCCCTCCGAGGATGTTGAGCAGCGTGGACTTCCCGCTGCCCGACGGCCCGAGCAGCACCATGAACTCGCCGGCGACGATGTCGAGATCGACATCCCGCAGGGCCACGACGGCCACGTCTCCGGCACGGTACGTCTTGCCCAGGCCGCGGGCACGAAAGACGATCGGTGGAACTGCGGTCATGTGTCGATCCTGCACCGCGGACGGCCGGCACGGCTTGATGCCTGTCAATCCTTGGACGCCACGACTCGCCTCTCTTCGCGGAAGTGGATCCACATCCATTGATGTACGTCAATCGCCTTGCGGCAACTGCGTCTAGCATGGTTGCATGTACCGCCCCCATGAAGCGAAAGAAGAAATCCTTGCTGGAGAGCTGCAATGACCGATGACGCCCTGCCCGTTGCGCCGCTTCGCGATGCCTGTCTGGGACCGGTCCTTGCCTGGCAAGCCGCGCTCGGCGAATGTGTCATCCAGGCTCAGCGCAACCAGTACGAGATGCTGACTGCTTGGGGGAAATCGCTCGGCGCGTTCAATCAGGACCTGTGGGACCGCTGGGTCTGCCGCTTCGGCGGCGGTGTGCCGCTCGACGGTTAGCGCCGTGGCGGAGCTTCCCATCGACCCATCGAAATTTCCTGGCATCCGATCGGCGCTGGTGCGGTGCATGGGCCGCAGGGTGGTTCGGCGGCTCAGGCTGCCGGCGGCGGGCTTGAGCTTGATGTTGCTGCTGCTCGTTCCGACTGCAGCGGCAGGGGCCGACTCGGTTTGGCTGGATGCCGCGGGGCGGCCGAATGCAAGCGCGCGCGACGCCCTGCAGATACTGGCAGATGCGCCGGCCGATGGCCTGGTCGCGCAAGACTACCAGGCCCGAGAGCTCGCCCTTCAGGCCGCGGACCTCGTCCGCGCGCCAGGGTCGGCCGCGGCTTCCGCACCGGCCTTCGAGCGCGCACTGGACACGGCGATGCAGCGCTTTCTCAACGATTTGCACAGCGGCCGTGTGGATCCGCGCTCGCTCGGCTTTCGCGTCGCAGAGCATGAGCCCAAGACGGGGGATGTCGCAGCCTTGCTGCACGCTGCTGCAGATGAGGGGCGCCTGTCGCAGGCGGTGGCTGCCCTGCGCCCGGGCCTCGGCCAGTACGGAAGGCTGCGCGAGGCCTTGCAGCACTATCGAGCGCTGGCCGCGGACGCCTCGCCGGGCTTGCTGCCATCCATCGCGCCGGCGAGGTCGCTGAAGGCCGGAGACATCTATGCCGGGGCCGGCGCGCTGCATCGACTGCTCGTGGCCCTGGGCGACCTGCCGGCCGAGGCGCCGCCTCCGGCCGACCGCTACGACGCCGTGCTGGCCGATGGCGTCAGCCGCTTCCAGGAACGCCATGGCCTGGAGGCCGATGGCGCACTCGGGCGCGCGACCCTGGCTGCCCTCAACGTGCCGCTCAGCCAACGCGTCCTTCAACTCGAACTCGCGCTGGAGCGCCTGCGCTGGCTGCCTGAGCTCGATGATCAGCCCCTCATCGGCATCAACATCCCGATGTTCCGCCTTTGGGCCTGGGACCCCGCTGCACCCGCGGACTCCCTGGTCGACATGAACGTCGTGGTGGGCCGCGCGCTCAACACCAGGACACCGGTGCTCTCGGAAAAGATGCGCTACGTCATCTTCCGGCCGTACTGGAACGTGCCGCCTTCCATCGTGCGCAACGAGATCTTGCCGGCCATCGCGCGCGACCCGGCCTATCTTCAGAGACACGACATGGAGATCGTGCGTGGTGCCGGCGACAACGTCCAGCCGGTGGAGGCCAGCACCCCCCACAATCTGGCGCTGCTGCGCCAGGGGGTGCTGCGGTTGCGCCAGCGCCCTGGCCCGAAGAACTCCCTGGGACGCGTCAAGTTCATCTTCCCGAACGACGAGAACGTGTATCTGCATGACACGCCGGCGACACAATTGTTCGGCCGCGCGCGACGCGATTTCAGCCACGGATGCGTGCGCGTCGAAAAACCAGTGGCGCTCGCGCGCTGGGTGCTTCGGGATCAGCCGGAGTGGACCCCGGAGCGCATCGATGCGGCCTTGGCGGGGCCTTCATCCCAACGTGTGGATCTCACGCGGCCGCTGCCGGTGATCCTGTTCTACATGACGGCCATGGTGACGCCCTCGGATCGCGCGCTGCGCTTTGCGCAAGACATCTACGGCCACGATGCCCGGCTGGTGCGGGCGCTCGCAAGCCGAAACGACGGCCGCCGCTGACCCATCGCGTTGACAGGCCCTGGCCTACCAGGCGCGTACGCGGCCGCAGTCCACGTGCACGAAATTCGAGGCCGGGTAGTAGCCCACGCCGCCGGCGCGCATGCCCAGCGCTGCCTTGCGCAGCGCTGGCAGCGTGACGTCGGCAAGCCGGATGTCGATGGCCTGGCCCCGCATGTGCAGGCTGCCGGTGGCGACGCCGCTGCTGCGCTGGACCAGCGCAGCGTTAGTGGCCGGAGAACGGTAGCCGGAGATGACCTGCACCGGGCGCTCGCTCCCGGTGAGCGTCACCAGCGCATGCAGCAGATCAAGCAGCTCAGGGGCGATCTCCCCGACATCGCCCGTGCGGAAGTCTCGCAGCACATGGTTGATCGCTGCGAGCGCGCCCGGCTCGTAGCGCTGGCCGTGAAAATACTCGACCGAGAGCTTCTCGCCCGTGTGCAGGTTGTCGAAGCGCAGCGCGCGCGGCGCTGCAGGGCCGGCGTTCGCCTGGAGCGGCCCCACGGCGAACGCGGACGCTGCCAGCGCGCAGGTGAAACGGCGTCGGGAAAGGCTGTTCACAGATTCCTTGGAGGCAGAAGGCACGCACGAAGCCGGCGAGTCCGGCGACCGGCGGACATTCTATGTGCTTGATCGAGCGCGAACACTTTGACGGATGTCAAGGCGGGCCGGCCTTCCGGGAGCGACGATTGCCTTTCCATATTCCTGTGAGTTCCCCATGAAACACCTGACCGATGCCGACCGCACCCTACTGGCCGATCGACTCCAGGCCATGAAGCGCAGCGCCCTCGATGAAATCCGCGGCGCTTCCTCCGATGTCGAAGCCACTCTGCAGCCCCAGGGTCATGAGGTCAAGAGCCATGCCGATGAAGCCGAGGTCGAGCGTCTCGGCGACGTGCGCTTCGCCGAGATCGAGATTGATCGAGCCAGGCTGCTCGACATCGAGCAGGCGGAGCAGCGCATGGCTGCCGGCGGCTATGGCGTCTGTATGGACTGCGGGGATGCCATCCCGCGCGAGCGCCTGATGGCGCAACCCACCGCAATCCGATGCGCGGCGTGCCAGACCGCGGCCGAGAACAAGCTCAGCCCCTGATACTTCGCCGGAGGCGGCTCGGAGCAGGGCGCTCAGGCGGCGCCATCGGGCCCTGCCCGACGGGGGGCGGGGTGCATGCCATCGCGGCCGGTGGGATGGCCCCCCATTGATGGCCCGCAGCCAACCGGACTAACATCCGCCGGTGACCACTTCCATCCATCTCGCGGTTCTCGACGACGAAGCAGACATCACGGTGCTGCTCGCCAACTACCTTGCAGGCCACGGCTTCCGCGTCAGCCAGCTGCATTCCGGCACGGCGCTCATGGAACTGATGGCACGGGATGCGCCCCTCCTCGTGCTGCTGGACCTGGGCCTGCCGGGCGAGGACGGCTTCGCCATCGCCCGCCAGCTGCGGGAGCACTGGCGCTGCGGACTGGTGATCGTCACCGGCCGGGGCGACCCTGTCGACAAAGTGGTCGGCCTGGAGGTCGGCGCCGACGACTACGTGACCAAGCCATTCGATCTGCGCGAACTGCTCGCGCGCATCAAGGCCGTGCTGCGTCGGCTTGTGCCTGCCGAATCCGGGTCGGGCAAGGCAAGCGCCGACGCCGCGACGCTGCTGCGCTTTGCGCAGTGGGAGCTCGACACCGCGGCGCGGCGCCTACTGGATCCGGGCCGCAACGAGGTGTCCCTGACCACAGGCGAGTTCGATCTGCTGAACACGCTGGTGACGCACCCGGGCCGCGTGCTCTCGCGGGACTTCCTTCTCGAACACACCCGCGGCCGCGACGGCGGCCCCTTCGACCGCACCATCGACGTCCAGGTCGGCCGGCTGCGCAAGAAGCTGGAAGCGGACCCTAACAACCCGCAGATCATCAAGTCGGTGCGCGGGGCGGGCTACATCCTGGTCCCCAAAGTCGAGGCGGGTGGATGAAGCAGAAGTCCCTCGTTCCCGGATTCGACGATGGGGCGGTATTCCGCTCGCTCTTTGCAGCCTATCCCGATGCGCTTCTGCTGGTCGATCTCCAGGGCATGATCGGACTCGCCAATCCGGCGGCGCTCGATTTGCTGGGCTATTCGGCCGACGAACTGGTCGGGCTTTCCGTCGACGAACTGGTGCCCGACGCGATCCGGCCGCGCCATGCGGCCTACCGCAACGCCTACGCAGACCATCCACGCGCGCGCCCGATGGGCATGCAGATGGACCTGGTTGCCAAGCGGCGTGACGGCAGCACGGTCATGGTGGAGATCGCGTTGAGCCCCCTGCAGGACCACGGCCTGCTCTATGTCGTGGCTGCGATTCGCAGCGTGGGTTCCTATCCTCGCGTCAAGCAGGCCTTGCAAAGAGCCCGCTATGCCGAGCATCTTGCCCAGTTCGGCCGCTTCGCGGTCGACGCGCGGGAGCCACAGGAACTTCTGGAACTCGTCCCGGCGATCGCGGCCGAAGCACTCCAGGTCGAGACGGCCGAGATCCTCCTGCTGGAGCAGAACGGCCTCGAGTTCCGGGTCGCTGCCGTCACCGGCGCCTTGCAGCATCTCGCCGTCGGCGACCGAGTTCCCAATTCGCCCGCCTCGCCTGCGGGCAGCGTCGCGGCCGACGGAAAGGCCGTGCTGGTGGACGATCAAGCGCCCGGGCAGCGCTTCCAGCCTGCTTCGAGCGCCATCGAGCACGGCTTGCTGAGCGAGCTCACCGTGCCGCTGCTGGATCGCGGCCGCACCATCGGAGTCCTGACCGTGCATTCGAGCACGCCCAGGCGCTTCGGCGACGACGAACTTCGATTCCTCGATTCGCTCTCGAGCCTGCTGGGGACCGTCCTGCAGCGCGCGCAGAGCGAAGAGGCGCTCAACCACGCGCAGCGGCTGGAAACCGTCGGCCAGCTGACCGGGGGCGTCGCACATGACTTCAACAACCTGCTGACCATCATCTCGGGCAATCTGCAGGTGCTGGAGGACGCGCCTGCGTGCGCCGGCGATCCCTTCATCCAGCAACTCGTCGGCGCCGCCTCGCGTGCCACACGCCGAGGCGCCGAGCTGACGGGCAAGCTGCTCGCGTTCTCGCGTCGCCAGGTGCTTCAACCCACGGTCGTCGACGCCGCCGCGCTGCTGCATTCGCTGACCGACATGCTGCGCCGCACGCTCGACCAGCGCATCGTCATCACGCTCGATGCCGAAGAGACCCTTTGCCTGGCGGACCCGGGGCAGCTCGAATCCGCACTGTTGAACATCGCCATCAACGCGCGCGACGCGATGCCGCAGGGCGGCACACTGGCTTTTGTCTGCCGCCCCATCGCATCGCTGCCAGCCAGTCTCGATGCCGAGCGCGGGCCGCCCAATGAGGCCGGCTATGTTGCGATCTCCATCGCGGACACGGGCTCGGGCATGCCCGAGGCCATCAAGGAGCGTGCTTTCGAGCCCTTCTTCACCACCAAGGAAAGCGGCCGCGGCACCGGCCTCGGCCTTTCGACCGTCTACGGGTTCGCCAAGCAATCGCGAGGTGCCGTCGGCCTCAGCAGCGCGCCGGGCGCCGGCACCACCGTCGCGCTCTACCTCCCCCGCGTGGACGAGGATGGTACTGACGACGAGGATTTCGACGCTGCAGCGTCGGGCAGCGTGCCCGCGAACCTGCGTGTCCTGCTGGTCGAGGACGATTCCGAGGTCCGCAGCGTGGTGGAGAAGTTCCTTGCCTCGATGGCTTGCGAGGTCCTCGCCTGCGCAAACGCCGAAGAAGCGTTGGACGTGCTGGCATCGGAACCGGGTATCGGGCTGCTGCTCACCGACATCCTGCTCGGACCTGGCATGCGCGGCACCGAACTCGCGGAAGCGGCGCATGCGACGCTGCCCGGCCTGCCGGTCCTGCTGATGTCGGGCTATTCCGGCCAGCTGCTCGATGAGCCCCAGCGCTGGGAGCTGCTGCGCAAGCCCTACACGCGCAGCGAACTCGAGCATGCCATCGTGAGGGTCCTCAACGCAGCTCAGTGAAGGGCGGCAGCACCCATCGGTGCGGCCAGGCCCTGCATGAAGCTGGTCAGCGCCTCCACCTGCGGGATGTGGATATCGCGCCGGCCCTTCTCGGTGAAGCGGATCACGTCGCCACGCGCCAGCCGCGAGAGCGCACGGCTCACGGTCTCCAGCGTCATGCCGAGGTAGTTGCCGATCTCGGCTCGCGTCATGCGCAGCGTGATCTGGTCCGTGCGCAGGCCGCGCTGTGCGAGCGCGTCGGCCCAGTAGCGCAGGAAGCCGGCCACGCGCGCGTCGGCAGGCAGGGTGCAAAGCGACAGCATCGAATCATGATCTCGGGTGAGCTCGCGGCTCATGGCCTCATGCAGCGCAGTCAGCAGCGCAGGCGTGCGGACCGCCGCCTGGATCAAGGCGTCATAGCGAATGGACCAGACCTCGCCGGTGTCCATCGCGACCACGTCGCAGCCGTACTGTGACGTGGCGATCCCGTCGAGGCCCAGCCAGTCGCCCTTGAAATGAAGTCCGACCACCTGCTCGCGCCCTTCGCTCGACAGGTTGACCATCTTGAAGAAGCCGGAATTCACGACGTAGAGGCACCCGAAGGCCTGGCCTGCCTGGTAGATCGTGTCCCCCGCTCGAACGATGCGACGCTGGATCGGGAGGGTGTCCTGCAGCAGTTGCAGCATGTCTGCGATGCGGTGTGCGGTGGTGCGGGTGCACTTGGGAACGCTCGTCGTTTCAATCACTTCTTGCTCCTTGCGGGTCGATGGTTGGAGCTTAGAAAGCCCGTGCAACAGCGACGCCAACATGACGGCTGTCTCGGTAACAGTGGGTGAATGCTTTGTGTCTCCTTGGTAGCGATGCTGGGAGAACGCTTGATCGTTGACGGCGATCAAGGTTTGAATCGCCGCAGGCAATACCTTCACGGTTGTGAAACCCTGCCTTCGCATCCCTACTCACCGCCTGGCACCTGGCGAGCCGCTCGGCGCCGACAGCATCCTCGCGGTCCTTGCCGCCGCGCGGCGCCTGAGAAACGCGGCGAAAGCAGGAACGATGGACAAGCCCTTGCGCGGGAAGAACATCGCCCTGCTGAACGGCCTGTCATCCGGAGGAGAAAAGTCGGCCGTCCATTGCGCTGCATTGGAGCTCGGGGCGCGCGTCGCCGAGGTCATGTTCACCGAACCTGCGGGATCGGCGTCTTCCAACGACGACCTTCGCACGCTGGCACGGATGCTGGGCCGCCTGTACGACGCGATCGACTGCGGAACGATGCCTTCGGACGCCGTCCTCCGGATTGAAAGGGAAGCCGGGGTGCCGGTCTACCAGGGCCTGGGCACGGACGACCATCCCGCCCGCGCGCTGGCGGATCTCATGGCGCTGTGCGAGCATCGGCCACAGACAATGTCCCGGGCATCCATGCTCTTCCTTGGTGATCCGCGGACCCTGCGGGGCCGCGCTTTCCTCTCTGCCGCCCGCGAGATAGGCTTCGAGGTGCAGATGGCAAGCCCATTCCAGGCGGCGTCGAACGATGCGCCTTTCGTGGTCGACGCCACGAACGCCGCGCTGTGGTCGCTCACGACACCGAGCGGCCCGGTGAACCCGGCCGGGCTTTCGGCGAATCACCGCCTCGTGATGCAGGCGGTGCTGCTCGATACCATTGCGGACAGTTGACGGAATGTCTGGTGCGGCAACGTCCATGGGCAAGGTGGTGCACGGCCGGTGGCATGCCGGCGCCCGCTGCTGGCCGCGCTCATGACAGCGCTTCGATGTGAACGACTGGCAGCTGCGAGCGCAGGAAGCGCAAGGCGTAGCGCAGCGCGCCCGGGCTGCCGGCATGCAACGTGAAAAGAGGCTGACCCAGCTCGACACGGTCCCGCGCACGAACATGCATTTTTGCTCCGGCGGCCGGATCGCGGGGAGCGCCCGCCAGCTTGGCCGCGCGTGAGACGAGGCGCGTGTCGATCGCCAGGACCCTGCCGCTCGCATGCGCTATGACGTCCTCCGTGTGAGCCGCCCTCGGTGGCACGCGCAGGCCGCCCTGCGCTTTGCAGATGGCGAGGAACTTGGCCAGCGCGCGCCCGTCGTCCAGCACCTCGCGCGCCAGCCCATGCCCGCCGCCAGGAGCGGATTTGCCGGCCATCTCCAGCAGCAGGCCGGCGAGCAGCAGGGCACGCTCACGCAGGTCCTGCGGCGCGTCGGCGCTGCGTTCCAGCACTGCCATCACGTCCATGGCTTCCAGGGCAGGTCCGATGCCGCGACCCACGGGCTCGGTGCCGTCGGTGAACACCGTGCGCACCTGCAGGCCCAGCGCGGCACCCACCGACACCAGGCTGCGCGACAGGAGCTCCGCGGCGGCCGTGCTGCGCACCTTGGTCAACGGGCCGACCGGCAGATCGATCAGCACGCGCTGCGAACCGGCCGCGGCCTTTTTGGAAAGGATGGATGCCACCAGCAAGCCCTCGCTGTCGAGATTCAGCGGGCGCTCCACCCGGATCAGCATGTCGTCGGCGGGACTGATGCGCGTGGCACCACCCCAGGCGATGCAGCCGCCCTCGCTCTCGACGACGCGGCGCAGCGCCGCCATGTCGAGTTCGACTGGCGCGAGGGTTTCCATCGCATCGGCCGTACCGGCCGCCGAGGTGATGGCACGCGAGGAGGTCTTGGGCATCAGCACGCCGCAGGCTGTGACGATCGGCACGACCAGCAGCGTGGTCCGGTTGCCCGGGAGGCCGCCGATGCAGTGCTTGTCCATCACCGGCGAAGCGCCCCAGTCGATGCGTTCGCCCACATCGACCATGGCCTGCGTCAACGCCACCGTCTCGTCGAGATCGAGTCCACCGCCGGCACAGACCGTCACCAGCGACGCCAGGTGAATGTCGGAAAGCCGGCCATGGGCCACGTCTTCCATGAGCTCGCGCAGGGCGGAATAGCCAAACCTGGTGCCGTGAGCCTTGGCGCGAAGATGCGCCAGCGACGCGAGCACCGGCGGATGGCGCACCTCCACTTCATCGCCTTCTGCCGAGCCCAACAAGGTCCAGGCAACTTCCGACAACGCGATCTCGTCGCCATTGAGCCAGTCGCTGCTGACGTGATGCAGGATCGCGAGCAGATGGCGCCCGTTGGCGATCACCTCGACCTGCGCCTGCGCTTCGAAGCCTTCCGCCCGGCAGACAGGGCAGTCGCCGCGCATGTACACCACGGGTTGCTGATAGGTGTCGATGCAGGCCCGGCGTGCCCGCAGGCGGTCGAAGGACATGGCGTGGACCCGTTCGTCAGAGCTTGCGGGCTTCGAGGTACTCCGGCACGGTGACCGGCCAGCCGTGGCGCTCCTCGATCGCCAGCCGCAGCGCATCGGCGGCCACCGGCTCGCCATGCGTGACGAAAACCCGCTTCGGCGCACGCAGTGCGCCGAGCCACGCCAGCAGCTGTTCGCGGTCCGCATGGGCCGACAGGGTATCGAGGTTCGCCACTTCGGCACGCACCGGCACATAGGCGCCGTGGATCTTGACCGCTTCCGAGCCGCCCACCAGCGCGGCCCCACGCGTGCCGGCGGCCTGGAAGCCGGCAAACAGGATCGTGTTCCTCGCTTCGGGCGCATACGTCTTCAGGTGATGCAGGACGCGGCCGCCGGTCGCCATGCCGCTCGCAGAAACGATGATCGAAGGAAATGTCAGCGTGTTGAGCCGCTTCGATTCCTCCACCGTGTTGACGATCGTGACCTCCTTGCTCATGGCAGCGCACTGCTCGGCACTCAGCCGGTGCTCGTCCAGGTGATGCCGGAAGATGCGCGTGGCGTCGGCCGCCATGGGGCTGTTCAGGTACACCGGCATGTCGGGAATGCGGCGCGCCTTCTTCAGCAGGTGGATGCAATGCATGATGGTCTGCGCGCGCCCGACGGCGAAGGAAGGGATGACGACAACGCCGCCGCGCGCCGCGGTGCGGTTGACCACGTCGGCCAGCGCCGTAAGCGTGTCGACGTCGCGATGACGGCGATCACCATACGTGGACTCGACGACCAGATAGTCCGCCTGCTCGGGAGAATCGGGTGGGCGCATCACCAGGTCGTCGCTGCGGCCAAGGTCGCCGGAAAACAGGATGCTGCCCCCCCGCCCAGCTGATGTGAACGCTGGCCGCGCCGAGGATGTGCCCGGCGCGCTTCAGGCGCCACGACCAGCCTGGCCATGGTGACTGGTCCTGATCGAAGGGGATGGTCTCGAAGCGCTTCAGCGCTGCACTGGCCTCCTCCTGTGTGTAAAGCGGCAGGGCCGGCTTGTGTTTCGAATGGCCGTGCCGGTTCGCGAAGTCGGCCTCCTCCTCCTGCAACCGGCCTGAATCCGGCAGCAGCAGCTCGCAAAGGTCGCGCGTCGCCCCACTGCAGTACACGGGTCCCTTGAAGCCGAGCTTGACCAGCCGCGGCACGAATCCGCTGTGGTCCATGTGCGCATGCGTGAGCAGCACCGCATCGATCTCGGACGCCTTGATCGGCAAAGGCTCCCAGTTGCGCAGCCGCAGTTGCTTCAAGCCCTGGAACAGGCCACAGTCGACCAGCAGCCGGCGGCCGTTGTGCTCCAGCAGGTACTTGGATCCGGTGACGGTGCCGACGCCGCCGAGGAATTGGATGCGCATGGTTTCTCCTTGGTGCCGGGAGCTTCGCATCGCGCCGCGGCTGCGACTTGATGTTCGTCAAGGGCCCGCAATATCAATCTGCGCATGATGGCCTTTTCTCCTGGAGCTTAGCTTGACGATCCGCCATCTCGACCGGCTCTTGTCGCCCGCCTCTGTTGCCGTCTTCGGCGCTTCCAACCGCGTGGGCAGCGTCGGTGCCATGGTTTGGCGCAATCTGCGCGCCGGTCGCTTCTCGGGCCCGATCTACGCCGTCAACCCCAAGCACACGGCACTCGACGGCGTGCCCGTATTCGCCAGGGCGGCCCATCTGCCCGGCGCCCCGGACCTGGCACTGCTGTGCACGCCCGCCGACACCGTGCCGCAGCTGGTGGCCGAGCTCGGCGCGCTGGGCACCCGCGCTGTCATCATCGTGACTGCCGGGCTGAGCGCCGCGCAGAAGCAGGCGGCCCTCGACGCGGCCAGGCCGTACCTGATGCGCCTGCTGGGCCCCAACTGCATCGGCCTGCTGAGCCCGCACATCGGACTGAATGCCGGTTTCGCGCACACCGATGCGCTGCCAGGCGAAGTCGCCTTCGTGTCGCAATCGGGCGCGCTGGTCACCGCCATGCTCGACTGGGCCAAGAGCCGCGGCATCGGCCTGTCTCATCTCGTCTCGCTGGGCGAACACTGCGATGTCGATTTCGGCGATCTGCTCGATTACCTGGCGAACGACGCCCGCACGCGATCCATCCTGCTCTACGTCGAATCGATCGAGTCGCCGCGCAAGTTCATGTCGGCCGCACGCGCGGCAGCGCGCAACAAGCCGGTCATCATCGTCAAGGCCGGACGCGCCGGCAACGGCGTGCACGCCGCCGCCTCCCACACGGGTGCGCTGGCCGGGTCGGACATCGTCTACGACGCGGCCATCCGCCGCGCCGGCATGCTGCGAGTCGACACGATGCAGGATCTGTTCATGGCGGCCGAGACCCTGGCGCGCTTCCGGGGCAACCGCAGCGATGCGATGACCATCATGACCAACGGCGGCGGTGCGGGGGTGATGGCCGCGGACGCAGCCGCGCAGGCCGGCATCACGCTTGCGCAGCCCGGCAGCGCCCTGCTGGAACGGTTGAACTATGCGCTGCCATCCAACTGGTCGCACGCCAATCCGATCGACATCATCGGCGACGCGCCGGTCGAACGCTACACGGCGACGCTGTCCGCCCTGCTCGCCGACGAGTCAGCCGGCGCCGTGCTGTTCGTCCATGCCCCGACGGCGATCGTGCGCAGCGACGACATCGCCCGCGCCTGCCTGCCGCTGGTGCGCGAGACCGGGCAGCGCGTGATGAGCGCCTGGCTCGGCGACGCCGCCGTCGCCCAGGCGCGCCAGTTGTTCGAGCAGGCGGGCGTGCCCGACTATCGGACGCCCGAGGAAGCCGTCCGTGCCTTCGCGATGCTGCAGACCTACAGGCGCAACCAGGAGATCCTGATGGAGGCGCCGAGCGCGAGCGAGAACTCGGCACCCGATCTGGCCGCGGCGCAACGACAGCTCGATGCGGTTCTTGCCGAAGGCCGCGAATGGCTGGGCGAACAGGAGGCCAAGGCCGTCCTGAAGGCCTTCGGCGTGCCGGTGGTGCCCACGCTGGCGGTCGCCGCCTCGGCCGACGCCCTATTCGCGGCCGCGCGCAAGGTGGGCTACCCGGTGGCGCTCAAGATCGTCTCGCGCGATATCACGCACAAGTCCGACGTCGGTGGCGTACGGCTGGGCCTGCGCGACCAGGCCTCCCTGGACCATGCCGTCAGCGAGATGCTCCGGGCCGTGCGCACCGCAAGGCCCGATGCGCGCATCGATGGTTTCACGGTACAGCCGATGGTGCATCGGCCGCATGCGCAGGAGCTCATCGTCGGCGCCAGCATCGACAGCGTCTTCGGCCCCGTGATCCTGTGCGGCCAAGGCGGCACTGCGGTGGAGGTGACTGCCGACAGCGCCGTGGCCCTCCCCCCGCTCAACCGCAGCCTGGCCCGCGAACTGGTCTCGCGCACACGCGTTTCGCGCCTGCTCGCCGGCTACCGCGACCATCCTCCAGCCCGGATGGATGCCCTGTACGACGTGCTGATCGCGGTGTCGCAGATGCTCGCCGACCTGCCGCAGCTGGCGGAGCTCGACATCAATCCGCTCTACGTCGACGAGACGGGCGCCATCGCCCTGGATGCCCGTATCCGCGTGGCGAGACAGCCGGTCGCCGGGGCCGAGCGCTTCGCGATCCTTCCGTATCCTTCGCAATGGGCTCGCACGCTGACCTGGAACGGCCGTGAGATCACGGTACGGCCGATCCGCCCCGAGGACGAGGCGCAGCACCGGCGCTTCCTGGAACAGCTCGATCCGGAGGACATCCGCATGCGCATCTTCCAGACACGGCGCGAGCTGCCGCGCAGCGAACTGGCGCGGCTCACCCAGATCGACTACGACCGGGAGATGGCGTTCATTGCCGAGGCGGTCGATGCGCAGGGCGTGCCCGAAACGCTGGGCGTGGCGCGCACTGTGAGCGATCCTGACCGCGTGGAGGCCGAGTTCGCCATCATCGTGCGCTCCGACCTCAAGGGCGCGGGGCTCGGAAGGCTGTTGTTCCAGCAATTGATCGAGCATGCCAGGACTTGCGGGATCGGCCGCCTCGTGGGCATCGTGCTGCGCGAGAACAGCCGGATGCTGAACCTGTGTCGCGACATGGGCTTCCAGGCCGATCCGGCGGAACCGCCCGGCTCCGGCGTGCGGCGCATGGTCAAGGCCTTGGACGGACCTGTCGACAACCCTGGGTCCGGCGCAAGCGCTCCCCCGAGCGCTTGAATGCACATGGCTCGCCGGTGAGCGCCCCCTTTGTTGCTTCCCGGGGCGGCTCCCTTCAGCGGCACCAGATCTCGACCTGATGGCGAAGGTCGATCCACAGCGCCTGAACTGCCACCACAGCCAGGACGGCTCCGGCCAGCCTGGCACCCCATTCCTTGCGCGCAAGGCCGGCGCCTGCGTGCAAGCGCTGCCACACCCAAGGCGCGACCACCAGGGACACGCCGCTGCCGACGGCGAAGAGCGCCATCGTGAGCGCGCCCTGCACCGGCCCGTTCGCCAGGCCCGCAAGCATCAATGCCGAGTACAGCAGGCCGCATGGCATGGAGACCCAGAGCGCGCCCGTCGCAAGCACCCCGGCCAATGAACCGGTGAGCGGCCGCAACCGCGCCGCAAGCGCGCGCCCGATCCGGTGCGCCCAGACCGGCTGTCGGCCGAGCGCTGCGAGCGCCAATCCCCAGGCCAGTACGAGCACATGCAGCAGCACCCACGCAGGACGCAGCGCGGCGACCTGTTCGCTCGCAAATGCCAGGCTTTGCATCGCCGCTGCAGCCACCGCGCCACCAGCTGCATAGCCCGCGATCCGGCCCGCATGAAAGGCGACGGAGGCAGAGACAGCCCGCGGCGGTGCCGCAAGTGTCGCCACGCCTCCCTGCGGCGGCGCACGCACGATCCGGATCACCCCGGAGCAGGCGGCACTGCACATGGCGACGCAATGCGGCCCGCCGACCAATCCCATCAGGAGCGCCGTGCCGGCGAGCGCGGTCTGCATGGTCAGACAATGCGCGAGAAGCGCGTTCTGTTGCGGTCGGCCTGCAGGTAGCGATCGAAAACCATCGCGACCGCGCGCACGAAGAACCAGCCCATGGGCGTGAGCTCGATCTCATGATCGCGCAGGTGCACGAGGCCCTGCGCGGCGAGCGGCGCAAGCGCCACGAGTTCGCTGGCGAAATAGCGCTTGAAGTCGACCAGGTGGGCCAATCCGATCGATTCGAAATCCACGTGACCCTGGCACATCAGCGCCATGATGACCGCGCGCCTCAGGACGTCATCGCGCGTGAGCGCCAGGCCGCGCACGACCGGCAGGCGACCCTGGTCCAAATGGTCGTAGTACTCGTCCAGCGTCTTGGCGTTCTGGCTGTAGGTAGCGCCGACCCGGCCGATGGCCGAAACGCCCAGCGCGACGAGATCGCACTCGGGCTGGGTGCTGTAGCCCTGGAAGTTCCGGTGCAGCCGCCCCTGCCGCTTGGCCACCGCGAGCGGGTCTTCGGGCAAGGCGAAGTGGTCCATGCCGATGTAGACGTAACCGGCCGCCGTCAGCGCGGCGATCGAGCGCGACAGCATCTCCACCTTGGTCCTGGCGTCGGGGAGTTCGTCGGCGGCGATGCGTCGCTGCGGCTTGAAGCGGGCCGGCAGATGTGCATAGGCGTAGAGGGCAATGCGGTCGGGCCGCAGCGCGCAGACCTGCGCCAGCGTGCGGTCGAAGGACCTGGTGGTCTGAAGCGGCAGCCCGTAGATGAGGTCGATGTTGATCGAACCGAAGCCCAGTCCGCGTGCGCTCGCCACCAGGTCGAACACCTGGCCTGCCGGCTGGATGCGGTGCACGGCCTTCTGCACGTCGGGGTCGAAGTCCTGGACGCCGAAGCTCAGGCGATTGAAGCCCATCCCGGCCAATCTCGCGAGCCGATGGCCGTCGACCGTACGCGGATCGATCTCGATCGACTGCTCGCGATCCGGCGACAGCGAGAACGCCTCCCCGAGCATGGACAACAGCTCGCGCAGATCCTCGTCATCCAGGAAGGTCGGCGTACCGCCACCCAGATGCAACTGGGTGACGACCGCGCCGCGGCCGAGCTGCGCGGCCTGCAGCGCCACCTCGCGCGCCAGGTAGCCGAGGTATTCGCGCCCGCGGCTCTTGTGCCGGGTAACGATCTTGTTGCAGGCACAGTAGTAGCAAAGCGACTCGCAGAACGGGATGTGCACGTAGAGGGAAAGCGGCCGGCCATGCGCGCCGAGCTCGCTGCGCTGCCGCAGCGTCTGGGCGTAGTCGTCGGCCGTGAACGCCTCGACGAAGCGATCCGCCGTGGGATAGGACGTATAGCGCGGCCCCGGCACGTCGAGGCGCCGCAGCAAGGCGGCAGACGGCTGGACGAGCGAAGAACCGGCAGGGGCGGCGGCAAGGGTTGAGGTCATTGCAGCGGTAGATGTGACAGGCACCGGCCCACTATGCAGGCAGGTCGCCCCGTCATCCTTGATGTGCATCAAGCCTCGGCTGTGCGCGGCGCCAGAGAATCGCTGCGAACCCCGACGCCATCAATGAAAGCCGAAAATATCAAGGTCGCCTGCTCCAGCTGCAACCTGCGCGAGCTGTGCATGCCTGCGGGCCTGGAGCCGAGCGAACTGAAGCGCATCGACGACATCGTGGCCACGCGGCGCAAAGTCCGACGGCGCGAGGCACTGTTTCGCAACGGCGCGCCCTTCACCGCGCTGTATGCGATCCGCACCGGCGTCTTCAAGACCCGCGTGGCGACGGAGGATGGCCGCGACCAGGTCACCGGCTTCCAGATGGCCGGCGAAATCATCGGGCTGGACGGGATCGTCAACAACCAGCACACCTGCGACGCGATCGCGCTCGAAGATGCCGAAGTCTGCGTGATGCCCTTCCATCGCATCGAGCAGCTGTCGCGCGAGGTTCCCGCCCTGCAGCGCCACGTGCACCAGATCATGAGCCGCGAGATCGTGCGCGAGCACGGCGTGATGCTGCTCCTGGGCAGCATGCGGGCCGAGGAACGCCTCGCGGTCTTTCTGCTGAATCTTGTTCAGCGGCTGCACTCGCGCGGGTTCTCCCGGTCCGAGTTCGTGCTTCGCATGACGCGCGAGGAGATCGGGAGCTATATCGGGCTCACGCTCGAGACGGTGAGCCGGACCCTGTCGAAGTTCATGGACGACGGCATCGTGGAGGTGGAAAAGCGCAAGCTCCGCATCGTCGACGCCGATGCGCTGCAGCGCATCGTCAACCCGCCTGGCGGTTGAGCTCGTCCGCGCGCTTGGTGAGAAGCAGCGTGAGCGCGCTCGAGCCGGTCGCCAGCACCCAGAAGATGAAGAAGCCGGCCGCATAGACAGCCTGCCGCGACAAGCCGATCGCCTCGCCGCGCCAATGGAGGTCGCTCGGGTCGACCAGCGCGAAGACCAGCAGTTCGGCAGCGCTGGCCAGCAGGAAGGCCGGCCAGAGGATTGACATCCAGTCTCGGGATTTCATGGTCTTCAACGCCTCGGTGCGGGCAGGTCCGCGACCGGCGTGGCCGCATGGTTGCGCCCTGCCAGCGCAGGCATCAGGTTCTTGGCGGCGAGCTCCTTGTTGATCTCTACACCCCGGCGGTAGTAGTCCTGCGCCACGACCGGATCGGGCGTGCGCAGCGCGAGCCAGAGCGTCACGAAGCTCGCGACGATGACCAGGACCGGCCCGCCGATCACCATCCACAGCAGCGGGAACTGCCACCAGGGTCCGCTCTTCGGAGCAGTCATCGCGCAATCGTCCATCTCGTCTCCTTTGGAACTCAACGGGGCACCATGAAGGTGGCCTTCTCCGACACCTGCGCGCCCCCCTCGACGGAACGCACGTCGAGATGGACGACGTGGGCCCCTGCGGCGGCGCTGCCGTACGGAACCTGCAGGCGTACCGCGACCCAGCGCGACTGCGCGGGACCGACCTCGAACGGATCAGCCGGCGACACGCTCAGGCCTTCGAGGCCCCTGGCTTCGATGCGGTAGCGCTGCGGCTGCTCGGTCGCGTTCATGATCTGCAGGCGGTAGACGTTCTCGAGCTGGCCGCCCTCGGCGATGCGCGCGAGCGACGCCCGGTCGCGCACCACGTCGACCTTGAGCGGCGTTCGGACCACCAGGCTCGCCAGCAGACCGATCGTCAGTGCGGCGAGCAATCCGGTGTAGATCAGCACCCGTGGGCGCAGCACGCGGCGCAGCACCTGCCTGGGCGTCCAATGGCCGGCCATGCCGTTCTGCGTCGCATAGCGGATCAACCCCCGCGGTGTCTTCATCTTGTCCATCACGGTGTTGCAGGCATCCACGCAGAGCCCGCAGCCGATGCACTCGTACTGCAGCCCCTTGCGGATGTCGATCCCGGTTGGACAGACCTGCACGCACAATGAACAATCGATGCAGTCGCCAAGGCCCTGTGCGCGCGCGCTGCTGCCCTTGGCAGGCACGCCGCGCGGCTCGCCTCTCTCGCCGTCGTAGCTCACGATGAGCGTGTCGCGGTCGAACATGGCGCTCTGGAAGCGCGCATAGGGACACATGTACATGCATACCTGTTCGCGCATGAAGCCCGCGTTGCCGTAGGTCGCGAAGCCGTAGAAGAAGACCCAGAACACTTCCCACGAGCTCATGCGGGTCTGCAGGAACTCCAGCCCGAGCTCTCGGATCGGCGTGAAGTACCCGACGAAGGTGAAGCCGGTCCACAGCGCGATGCCGAGCCACACGATGTGCTTGAACCACTTCTTGACCAGCTTCTCCAGCGAGAAGTCGCCTTCGTCCAGGCGCATGCGGGCGATGCGGTTGCCTTCGATCTTCTGCTCGACCCACATGAAGATCTCCGTGTAGACCGTCTGAGGGCACGCGTAGCCGCACCACAGGCGCCCGGCCACCGCGGTGAAGAGGAAGAGCGAGAGCGCCGAGATCACCAGCAGCCCGGTCAGGTAGATGAGGTCCTGCGGGTACAGCACCAGGCCGAGGATGTAGAAGCGCCGCGCGCCCAGGTCGAACAGCACTGCCTGGCGCTGCCCCCACTCGATCCAGGGCAGGCCGTAGAAGACGAGCTGCGTGAGGAACACCATCGCCCAGCGCCAGCGCGCGAAGATTCCGCGCACCGTGCGGGGGTACACCTTCTGGTGCGCGACGAAGAGTCCACCGCCCTGCTCGGCGGGGGCGATCGGGATCACCCGGCGCGCGGGCCTGACCGGAGCGGATGCGGCATCCTTCATGACCGGCCTAGGGAGCCACGACAGGCTTGTTCGACAGGCCCCAGACGTAGGAGGCGAGCACATGGATCTGGGCCTCTGTCAGGCGACCCTGCTGTGCCGGCATCTGGTTGGTCTTGCCGGTGTTGATGATCGAGACGATCGCTTCCTGGCCGTATCCATGCAGCCAGATCCGGTCGGCCAGATTGGGTGCACCCAGCGCCGGGTTGCCCGCACCCCCGACGCCGTGACAGGCGGCGCAGGCGCTGAACTTGCTCTTGCCGAGCCCGGCGCGGACCGAATCGTGCGGGCTGCCGGAAAGGCTCAGCACATAGTTGGCGAGGTTCTTGACGTCTTCCGGGGTGCCGACCGCCGCGGCCATCGGCGGCATGACGCCAGTGCGGCCCTGGGTGATCGAGGCCTTGATCTTGTCGGGCGCACTGCCGTGCAGCCAGTCGCCGTCGGCCAGGTTGGGGAACCCCTTGCTGCCGCGAGCGTCCGAGCCGTGGCACTGCGCGCAGTTGTTGAGGAACAGGCGTTCACCGATCGCCAACGCGGCGGGTTCGCCCGCCACGCGCTCGACCGGCATGGCCGCGTAGGCGGCGTAGACGGGTTCGAGCTCGCGCTTGGCCTTGGCCAGGTCCTTGGCATATTCGTTCTCGGTACTCCAGGCAAGCTCGCCCCTGTAGCTGCCCAGGCCCGGATAGGCCACCAGGTAGCCCAGGCCGAAGATGATGGTGATCACGAACAGGCCGACCCACCAGCGCGGCATCGGATTGTTGGCCTCGCGCAGGTCTTCGTCCCACACATGGCCGGTGGTCTGGTCGGGGCCGCCCGGGACCTTCGTCCTGGCAACCAGCCACAGCAGCAATGCGCACAGCGCGATGCTGCCGAGCGTGGCAATGGCCACGTAACCCGACCAGAAGTCACTGAAGAAGTCGCTCATGGTGTTCTCTCAGTCCTGTTCGAACGGCAGTCGAGCTGCGTCCTCGAAGGCCTTCGCCCGGCGGCGCGAGTAGGCCCACACGAGGATGCCGATGAAAGTGGCGAAGGAAGCCAGCGTGGCCGCGATCCGCAAGATGGTGATGTCCATTGCCTGCTCCTTACTTGAGCGCGAGGCCGAGCGACTGGAGGTAGGCCACCAGCGCGTCCATCTCGGTCTTGCCCTTCACTTCGGCTGCCGCGCCGGCGATCTGCTCGTCGGTGAACGGGACGCCGACGCGGCGCAGGGCTCGCATGTGTGTGGCCGCCTCGGCACCATCGAGCGGCGCCTTCTCGAGCCAGGCGTAGGCCGGCATGTTCGACTCGGGCACCACGTCGCGCGGGTTGACCAGGTGGATGCGGTGCCACTCGTCGCTGTACTTCCCGCCGACGCGGTGCAGGTCGGGGCCGGTGCGCTTGCTGCCCCACTGGAACGGTTGGTCATAGACGAATTCGCCGGCGACCGAGTAATGGCCGTAGCGCAGCGTCTCGGCACGGAACGGCCGGATCATCTGCGAGTGGCAGTTGTAGCAGCCCTCTCGCACATAGACGTCGCGGCCCAGCACCTGCAACGAGGTCGGCGGCTGCATGCCCGTCACCGGTTCGGTCGTCGACTTCTGGAAGAAGAGCGGCACGATCTCCACCAGGCCGCCGACGGCGACGACGAGCAGGATCAGCACGATCATCAGGAAGTTGTTGGTCTCGATCTTCTCGTGCGAGAAGCCGGGCTTGGAGTCGTTCGAGTTCATGTTCTTCTTCCTCACGCGTGGGCGGCTGCCGGCAGCGGAATCGTTGCGTGCGCCGAGCGCCCCGCGATGACGGTCATCCAGACGTTCCATGCCATGACCAGCATGCCGCCCAGGTAGAGCAGACCGCCAAGCAGGCGCACCACGTAGTAGGGATAGGTGGCCTTCACGCTCTCGACGAAGGTGTAGGTGAGCGTGCCGTCAGCGTTGACTGAGCGCCACATCAGGCCCTGCATGACGCCGGCGATCCACATGGCGGCGATGTAGAGCACGATGCCGATCGTGGACATCCAGAAATGCAGCTCGATGGCCTTGACGCTGTGCATCTCGGTGCGGCTGTACATCCGCGGGATCAGGTAGTAGAGCGAGCCCATGGTGATCAGCCCCACCCAGCCGAGCGCGCCGGCATGCACGTGGCCCACGGTCCAGTCGGTGTAATGGGAGAGCGCGTTGACCGTCTTGATCGACATCATCGGGCCCTCGAAGGTCGCCATGCCGTAGAACGACAGGGCCACGATCAGGAAGCGAAGGATCGGATCGGTGCGCAGCTTGTGCCACGCGCCCGACAGGGTCATGACGCCATTGATCATCCCGCCCCAGCTCGGTGCCAGCAGGATCAGCGAGAACACCATGCCGATCGACTGGGTCCAGTCCGGCAACGCGGTGTAGTGCAGGTGGTGCGGCCCCGCCCACATGTAGGTGAAGATCAGCGCCCAGAAGTGCACGATCGAGAGCCGGTACGAATACACCGGCCGGCCAGCCTGCTTCGGGATGTAGTAGTACATCATCCCGAGAAAGCCGGCCGTGAGGAAGAAGCCGACGGCGTTGTGGCCGTACCACCACTGGACCATTGCGTCCTGCACGCCGGCATAGGCCGAGTAGCTCTTCATCCAGCCCGCAGGGATCGCGGCGCTGTTGACGATGTGCAGCAGCGCAACGGCGATGATGAAGGAGCCGTAGAACCAGTTGGCCACGTAGATGTGGCGCACCTTCCGGATGCCGATCGTTCCGAAGAACACGACGGCGTAGGCCACCCAGACCAGCGCGATCAGGATGTCGATCGGCCACTCGAGCTCCGCGTATTCCTTGCCGCTCGTGTAGCCCATGGGCAGGCTGATGGCGGCGGCGACGATCACCGCCTGCCAGCCCCAGAAGACGAAGGATGCCAGCGCCGGCGCGAAGAGGCGAACCTGGCACGTGCGCTGCACCACATGGAAGCTGGTCGCCATCAGCGCGCAGCCGCCGAAGGCGAAGATCACCGCATTGGTGTGCAGCGGCCGCAACCGGCCGTAGCTGAGCCACGAGATGCCGAGGTTGAGATCGGGCCAGGCCAGCTGCGACGCGATGATCACGCCGACGAGCATGCCGACCACGCCCCAAACGACCGACATGAGGGCGAACTGCCGCACGACGGTGTCGCTGTAGACCGCTGCGGGGGGATTGGATACTTGCATCTTCTGGCCTTCTCGTGAACTGCAGCGAGTGTCCCGGCGCGCGATGCGCCGGTGTTTGACGCAAATCAATCGTTGCGCAGAATGCGCTCGCCTTCGCCCTCGATGTCGTCGAATTGACCACGCTCGATGGCCCACCAGAGCCCGCCCAGGATGACAAGCACGAGAACGACCGAGAACGGAATCAGGAGAAAGAGGATGTCCATCAGCGCACGCCCTCGGCAGGGGTCGCCAGGCGCGCGGCATTGAGCACCACGAGCAGCGAGCTCGCCGCCATGCCCAACCCCGCGAGCCATGCCGGCAGCCAGCCCGCAACGGCCAGCGGCACGCACAACGCGTTGTAGCCCGCAGCCCACCCCAGGTTCTGCCGCACGATGCGCAACGTGCGGCGCGCCTGGGCGATCGATTGCGCAATGGCGTCGAGCGAGCCGCCCAGCACGACGAAGTCCGCCTTCGCCCGGGCCAGCGGCACCGCGTTGCCGAACGCGAAGGAGGCGTGTGCATGCGCGAGCACCGGACCGTCGTTGAGCCCGTCGCCCACCATGGCGACATGTCGGCCCTGAGCCTGAAGCTGCTGCAAGACCTGCAGCTTCTGCTCCGGGGTGCAGTCGCCTCGTGCGTTTCGGATGCCTGCCCGGCCGGCGAGCTCGCGCGCCACTGCATCCCGGTCGCCGGAGAGAAGATGGACCGAGAGACCCTGCGCCTCGAGCGCGGCGACCGCGGCAGCGGCATCGGGGCGCAGGTCCTCGACCAGGACGAAACTGGCGATCCAGCCTTGCCCGTCGCTCAGATGCACCTGCGCAGTCCCTACCTGCAGTGCCGCTACGCCGCAGAACGCTGCAGACCCCAGGCGTACGCAGCGGGTAGCCTCGTCGCTGCCTCCCTTGCGGCGCACCCGCCCTTCGAGCCCGAGGCCCGCATGCTCTGTCAACTGAACGAGCTCCCAGGCGGGCGGCGACCGGAACTGCGCGGCCCAGGCGTTCGCAAGTGCACGGGCGGCTGGATGCAGCGACTGTGCCGCGAGCGCGGCGCCCAGTTCGACGGCGTCGCCCGGGCGCATGCCCTTCCTGCAATAGACCCGTTCGAGACGGGGAACATCTCGCGTGAGCGTGCCGGTCTTGTCGAAAAGCACGGTATCAACCGCTGCGAGCGCCTCCATGGCCTGCAGGTTGCGCACCATCACGCCGCGGCGAGCCAGGCGGCCTGCGCTCGCAAGCATGGCTGCCGGCGTCGCCAGGGACAGCGCACAGGGGCAGGTCACGATCAGCACCGCGACGGCGACCATCAGCGCCTTGCCGGAGTCGACCGGCCACCAGAACCCCGCGGCCAGCAAGGCGGCGGCGAGCACCGCCAGCATGAAGGGCCGCGCTGCCCGGTCGGCCAGCCGCGCGAGGCGGGGCTTCTGCACCGAGGCACTCTCCATCAACGAAACGATCTGCGCGAAGCGCGTGCCCGGCCCCAGCGCTTCGACCTGCATCTGCACCGCCGCGGACAGGTTGTGGCTGCCGGCCAGGACGCGCGCGCCGCAGGGGCGCGGCACGGGGCGCGATTCACCGGTCAGCAGGGCCTCGTCCGCAGTGGTATCGCCGGCGGTGATGACGCCGTCAGCCGGAAAGGCCTCGCCCGGCAGCACGCGCACGATGTCCCCGAGCGCAAGGCGCCGCACCGCGATGCGCGTGAACCCCCCGTCCGCGCCGAGCCGCTCGACGCTGTCGGGCAGCCGGTTCATCAGCGCCTCGAGCGCGCCGGCCGTGCGGTCGCGCAGGCGCGACTCGAGCCAGCGGCCGGTGAGCAGGAAGAACACGAACATCGTGAGCGAGTCGAAGTAGACCTCGCCCCCCAGCGGCCCCGAGGCATCGAAGGTGGCTGCGGTGCTGACGACGAAGGTGATCGCAATGCCGAGTGCGACCGGCAGGTCCATGCCGATGCGGCGGCGGCGCAGGTCGAGAAGCGCGCTGCGAAAGAACGGGCCGCACGAGAACATGATCACCGGCAGCGTGAGCACCCACGAGGCCCAGCGCAGCAGCTGCGCGGCATCGGAGGTCATGTCTCCGGGCTGCGCGATGTACGCAGGATAGGCGTACATCATCACCTGCATCATGCAGAAGCCGGCGACGAGCCAGCGCCAGAGGGCGAGCCGCGCCTCGCGCGAACGGCGTTCGCGCGCGAACATGTCACCGGCCGGCAGGAGCCGGTAGCCGGCGGCCGCGGATGCCGC
>NZ_LMTS01000096.1:81883-112503 GCF_001541225.1 Variovorax sp. WDL1
CAGCGCGAAGGCTTCACGGCCGCGGCAGACCACACGATACGGGCCCGCCTGGTTGCGGCATTGACTTCGGCCTTCTCGACGCCCTGCACCGAGGCAAGCGCCCCCTCGACCGTGAAGGCGCAGGCTGCGCAATGCATGCCTTCGACCACCACCTGCGATTCCCACCGGCCGGTGGCCGGCTCGCCCTCGAGCGAACGTCCGAACGCCGACCACTCGGCCGGGTCGTCCAGCAGCGCCCAGTTCGCCTGTGCCGCACCACCGGCGGATATGGGCTCCTCGCGGGCGGATGGGCGGAACGCAACTGCGGCTGGCATCGTGCAAGACTATGGGGGCGCAAGCATCCGAGCCTTGATCTGGATCAAACCCTCTTCGGACTCGTTCCGTACGCTTGCTGCATTCATCCGCATTACCATGGGAAAGATCATGTTCAAACGCATCCTCGTCGCCACGGACGGCTCCGCGCTCTCGAAGAAGGCCGTGAAGAGCGCCGTCCAGCTGGCGGCCCAGAACAATGCCGACCTGGTAGCGGTCACCGTGGTGCCTCGCTACCCCAAGAACTATTTCGACGGCGCGATGGCCTTTTCACACGACGAGGTCGCGCGCATCGAACAGCAATGGGCCGAAGCCGCGCAGGGCAGGCTGGACGAGGCCACTGCGCTGGCAGAGGCCGCGGGCGTCAGGAGCAAGACGGCAACCGTCAGTTCGGACCTGGTAGGGGATGCCGTGATCGCCGCCGCCAAGAAGCACAAGAGCGACTTGATCGTCATGGCCTCGCACGGCCGCAAGGGCATCAAGCGCCTCTTGCTCGGGAGCGAGACACAGCACGTGCTGACACATTCGACGCTCCCGGTGTTGGTGCTTCGCTAGACGGCGGGCAATCGTACGCATCCCTACGCAGGCATTGATCCCATGACATCGATTCGAAGCCGAATGCTGAAGGCGACGGCCTTCGTTCTTGCGACCGTTGCAGCGACCGGCATGCTGGTCGCCGCAGGTCTCGCGGAAGAGCCGCAGCCGGCGGCCACGAGCGCTTGCCTCTTCTGCCTGCCGGCAGCCGCGCGTTGAGGGGCCATCCGCACGGCATCGCGACCTCGACCGGTCTCCCGCCGGCCGGGTGAATCATGCGGCGCCTGCGCTTTCTCACCGGCCGGCACCGCACGCCGTCCATCAACCGGCTGCTCGGGCTGTTGCTCGCCTTTGTCGCGGGGGCCGTCAACGCCGGCGGCTTCCTGGTGGTCCACCTGTACACCTCGCACATGACGGGCTTCGTCTCGATGCTTGCCGACAACGTCGTGCTCGGCAACATGGCGCTCGTGCTCGGCGCGACAGGCGCACTGCTGGCCTTCGTCTGCGGTGCAGCGTGCACGGCGGTGATGGTGAACCTGGCGCGGCAGTATCAGCTGCGCAGCGGCTTCTCGTTGCCCCTGCTGCTGGAAGCGATGCTGCTGCTGCTGTTCGGCCTGGTCGGCGCCACGACCTTGAACCGTCCGACCCCCTTCGCGGTGCCGTTCACCGTGCTGTTGCTGGCCTTCCTGATGGGGCTGCAGAACGCGCTGGTCAGCAAGGTGTCGTCCTCGCAGATCCGGACCACGCACATGACAGGCGTGATCACCGATCTGGGCATCGAGCTGGGCAAGCTGGTCTACTGGAATCAGGCGGGCACGCCGGCGCGCGCCCAGGTGCGCGCCAACCGCGCGAAGCTGCGCCTGTTCGGAATGCTCCTGATGATGTTCCTGCTGGGCGGGCTGGTCGGCGCCGCGGGCTTCAAGTACGTCGGGTTCATCTGGGTCGTGCCGCTGTCGGCGCTGCTCTTCGCGGTGTCCATGCCGCCGCTGCTGCGGGACCTTCGGCAGTCCGTCTACCTGCGCGCGACGCTCGGCCGCAAGGTGCGCACGTTGAGGCCGCCTGAGAGCCGCCGCTGAGGCCGATCGGGCCCACTGCCGCGTGGTCCAGGCCGCCAGCAAGCGCACTCAGGCGTGCGCAGGCATCCCCACGTCCGAGCGGCTGAAGCGCAAGTATCTGGCGGCTTCGTCGCGGTCGTAGAAGCACCCGTTCAGCGTGAAGCCGGATTGCACCGAGTCCTTCACCGACACGACCCGGCCTGAAGCAGACCGCGCAACCACCAGCTCGTCGGGCAAGCCTTCGATCAGGTGAATGGGCGCCAGCCTGCCATTGGCGAAGCGGGAGGGATAGACGCGGCCGGTTTCGG
Organism: Variovorax sp. WDL1; assembly: GCF_001541225.1. Lineage (GTDB taxonomy): Bacteria > Pseudomonadota > Gammaproteobacteria > Burkholderiales > Burkholderiaceae_C > Variovorax. Next base: position 84,093 of record NZ_LMTS01000096.1, read on the forward strand.
CGTTGCGAAAGGCAGGGCGGAAGCCTAAGCACCGGTTGTCGGCGCTCACACCGCCGCTTCCCTGATAGACGATGGTCTCTTGCTCGAGGATCAACTGATTCATTGCGCACCTCTGGGTCGATGGGGTCAAGGTTGGACGGTGCGCCCGGCTTCTCGAAACGACCGTCCTCGGAAGCGACGCACTGAGAGAGATGCTAGGAAGTCGAGGCCACCGCCGGAAGACCGATCGCTCTCATCCCCGTGTTTCCAGGAACGCATCAACGCGCAATTCCTTCGGGCATGGGTGCTTGTCCCTCGGCGCCGTGGTCCCAAGCCCGTGGAGCGGTCGTCCCGCCGCCGGACGCGACCCCGTTGACCACCCTTCCGATTGCCGCTACGCGGAGAGCAGCCCACGGCGCCGCGCTTCCCTCAATGCCGCGGTCCGCGTAGGCTCGCCAAGCTTCACCAGGATGGCCTTCACATGCGTCTTGACCGTTCCTTCTCCGATGCCGAGGCGCCGACCGATCTCCTTGTTGCTCATGCCGAATGCGATGAGTTGCAGGACTTCGAGCTCACGGGCCGTCGGCACGACAAAGCCGAGACTGTCCAGCAGCTGTTCGGCCACCAGTTCCCCAAGATATCTGCGGCCCGCCGCCACCGAGCGCACCGCTTGCGACAATTGCTCGGCAGAACAGTCCTGCAGCACATAGCCGCGGACGCCCGCGTCCACGGCCCGCCGAATCTGCACGCCCGTGTTCTGGTCGGTCACGATGAGCGCGCCGACGACAGCGCCCCGGCGTTGACGCTGCCGATGGGTCGCCTGTTGAAGGCCCGTCGTGTAGTCCGTCACGAGCACGTCTGCGCCCGAGGCGCCGGGCTCTCCCACTTGCACCGCGAAATCGGCGCGAGACCGAAGCAGTGCAGCAATGCCGGCAGCCACGAACGTGTCCTGGTGCGTGACCGCCACGTTGATCTTCGAGGGGTGGACCTGTGCCGACATCGCGGAACGACTCCCTACGGCGCCAGCGCGACGATGCTGTTGAATCCGTTCCTCGCCAGCTTTGCGTAGGGACAGACACGCTCGGTGCTTCGCACCAGTTCCTCGGCGACACTTTTCTCGACGCCTGGCAGGTGAATGCGGACGTCGGCCGTGAGCGTGAAGAGTCCGTCGACCGGATCCCGCCCGAATGCCACGGACACCTCGACGCTCGAATTGCGGATCGCGATGCCGCCTCGGAGGGCCAGGAGGTTGAGCGCACCATGAAAGCACGCTGCAAAGGCCGCCGCGAAGAGCTGCTCCGGGTTGGTCCCGCCGCCCTCCCCGCCGAGTTCGGGTGGAAGCCGCAATTGCACATCGAGGCTGCCGTCGTCGGAGCGCACGCGGCCCGACGTGCGCGCGTGCTCTGCCTCTCCGCCCACAGCCGTGATCTTCGTCGAGTAGAGCGGTCGGAATTCCGATCCCTGGTACTTGTCCAGCAGGGTCACCGGTGGAGGTTTCAGTTCGGGCATGGCGTGCGGGGCGAGCTGCGTCAGGGAGCCAGGCGACTCAAGCCCATCCGGCAGCCGCGAGGCGAAGCATGCCCGGTCTTGCATGGCCGCCTTGGCGGCCGGTCGCGGCAGGAGTCGCTGGGATCATCGCGGCGTCTTGGGCGATGCGAACCAGGCATCGAAGTCGAGGGCGCCGATGCGCGGGTTGGGTCCCGGCACGAGCGTGTCGTCCTTCAGTTCGGCCCCGAAGTAGCGCGCATGCACATCGGGAACAACGGTGCGCGGATCGCCCGAAGCTTTCAGATAGCGCTGCACGAGGTCCGACAGCCGCACGCGATCCGGCCCTGCGATCTCGACCGCAGCGTTGAGCGGCGAGCCCGTGGTGTAGTCGGCCACCGCCGCTGCGACATCGTCCGACGCAATCGGCTGCACGAAGGCCGGTGACAGGCGCACGGTGTCGCCATCGGCGCCCGATTGCGCAATCGAGTCCAGGAACTCGAAGAACTGGGTCGAGTGGACGATGGTGTACGGAATCTTCGATTCGCGGATCAGCCGCTCCTGCTCGAGCTTGGCGCGGAAGTAGCCGCTTTCCGGCAGGCGCTCGGTGCCGACCACCGACAGCGCGAGATGGTGCTTGACCCCGGCCTTGGCTTCCGCGGCCAGCAGGTTGCGCCCCGAAGTCTCGAAGAACTCGAACACCGCCTTGTCCTCGAACGAGGGCGAGTTCGCCACGTCGAGGACCACCTGAGTGCCCGCGAGCGCCGCATCCAGGCCCTCCCCCGTGATGGTGTTGATGCCCGAGGCCGGCGATGCCGCGATGACTTCATGCCCACCGGCACGCAGCTTGCTGACGACTTTCGATCCGATGAGGCCGGAGCCACCGATGACCACGATTTTCATGACGAGTTTCCTTGGGTGAGGTTTGGCGAACTTCGCGAGGAAGCGGCTTGATCGTAGGTTGGGGTCGCTGCGGGCGGTAGCGTCGCCGCGGGCTGCACAGCGTTGCGCGCCACGCACCAATCGGCTGAATCGTTGCGCGGCTTTCGCGACACCGCTGGAATCCCAGGAGTGGATGCGCGATCGCGGCAGGCCCATCACGGGGATCGCGGTGCTGCCCGCACCGCATCAATCCTTCTGCGCGCGAGCGTTCTTCCCGGCCACCGCATCGGCTTCAGCCGGTCCATCGCGAGGCTCAGGCAGGTAGGGCGAGGCCCACGCCGCGATCAGGTTCGCCACATGTTCCGCATCGCTGCGGCTGGACAGGAGATGATCGGCCTGGTCGAGCGAGACGAAGCTCTTGGGATGCCGGGCCGCGACGAAGATGCGCGTGGCGTTGTCGATGTCGACGGTCTGGTCGAATGGTGCGTGCAACAGCAACAGCGGGCGGCGCAAGGCGGCGATGCGAGCGCCTTGATCGTGCCCGCGCAAGTCATCGACGAAGGCCTTGCCCACGGACAGGGGACGCCCCACCACCTTCACCAACGATTGCCCTTGCGCCTCGAGCCGCGCGAGGCCATCGGGGTCGAGCAGGTGCAGGAGATGCGCGACATCGAACGGCGCCGCGATCGTCACGACCGCCCGCGCACTGGCGATGCCACCCGCGGCCGCCAGCATGGCAGCCCCACCCAGGCTGTGCCCGATCAGGAGGTCGGCGGGCATTCCGGCCGCCTGCATGGCGCCGGCGGCCGACTGCAGGTCTTGCACGTTCATGCTGAAGCTCGAATCCGGAAAGCTGCCGCCGCTGTCCCCCAGTCCGGTGAAGTCGAAGCGCAGCACGCCGATGCCCGCGCTTGCGAGCGTCCGACCGATGCGCACGGCAGCCAGGTTCTTCTTGCCGCAGGTGAAGCAATGCGCGAACAGCGCCCAGCCGCGTCGCAGTCCTTCGGGCACTTCCAGGCTGCCGGACAGGCGCTGGCCCTCGCGGTTGAGGAACTCAAAGGGACGGGTCGGCATGATGCTTCCTGGCAACAAGAGTGACTTTCATGAGGCGCGATCCGTCAAGCGTCGAGGTCCGCGAATCGTAGGCAGTCACACCGACGGGCGCAAGGCATGCGCAGCGTCGCACGGTGTCGCGAACCGCTTGCGCATGAGTGTCGATGCGGGCGTGATTGGTGTTCGACGGACAACACGGAATGGCGCTGTTCGTGGCTTCCTCGGCGAAGTGCGTCTCCCTATCATCCGATCGCTTCTTCGGTCGGCGCCGACGCCTGCACTCCGGACGAAGCGACTCTCTACCGATCAGTTGAAAGGCGCATCCCATGTCTCATGTCCCACCATCCGCAGCCGAGAGCCGGCGATCCGCGATCCTGAGCCAAGTGGCCGACGCGCTTCGGTGCGCGGGCCGCGGTGTCTCGAGCATGCAGGCCGTGCTCGCCACGACGCGCATCTCTTCCCAGGACATCGTCGACGAGTTCGGAAGCACGCGTGGTCTCTTCATTGCGCTGGTCGAATGCGTCTCAGCTTGGATGCTGGAGCCGCTCGACCATGGCGCAGCGGACGCATCCTTCCAGGAGAAGCTGCATGCCTTCGCGCATCGCGTGACGGACGAGCAGTCGGCCTCGCAACTGAGATGCCTCTACCGGATCGCCCTCACCGAACTCATCCGGAACAACGGGATCGACCGTGAATTTCACCAGCACGGCCCCGGCCACGTGACGGACGGATTGGCCCGGTTCTTCCGGGCCTCGCAGGAAGAAGGGATTGCCCTGGAGGAAGACAGCCGCCAGCTCGCGAGTCACCTCATGGCGCTGCTGAGGGCCCATCTAGACCTTTTCGACGCCCTGCCCGCCGGCAGCTCGGACGGACACTCCCGCCGTCGCGGCAACGTGACGCGGACCATCGAATTGTTCTGTGCCGGCATTCAGATGGAGGCGAATGATGCTGACGCTGTTGTCTAGAGTCCGGTCCTTGACGCCGACACGCGGCATGGTGGCGCAGGGTACGCCTGACGGCCCTTCGCAACTCCTTGGCGTTCCGGATGAACTGGCGATCGAGATCGATGCCAACGGTTCGCCCGTGACGATCCAGGAAGCCCACTGGTTCATCTGCTTCGTCCCCGGACTGCAGCGGCAATGGTGGCATCCTTTCGCCAATCCCAGGCACAAGCACGTCTTCGCACTGCGCATGATCGACGATCACACGTGGCTTCTGGTGGAGCCGTGGTGGACCCGGCTGATGGTCAACGTGCTGACGCTGGACGAAGCCGTGAAGTTCCTGCGCTGGGGCGCGGCCGGCGATATCCTCCAGGTGCGCGAGGCCATTCCGGGACGAGGCAGCCAGGTGCGCGGCTGGTCCAACTGCACGGTGCTCGTGTCCTTCCTGCTCGGCCGCTCCTACTGGACGTGGACACCGCACGGACTGTTTCGGCGGCTCAAGGCCGACCCGGGCGTCAAGTCGGTCGACCTGTCGCGATTCCTGCGCGAGCACTTCGAGTCCGTGGCGAACAAGACGGCCGACGAGGCGTTGAAGTTGCTGCCGGGACGAAGCGAGGAGCCGCTGCGCGAAGTGCTGCTGGACCTGGGGACCAGCGTCATGGCCGCAGCGCTGTCTCCGTCCGCCATCGCCCTGCACAAGGTCGCCATCTCCGAGTGCGGTCGATTCAGCGATGCCGCGGATGCGCTGTGGACCTTCGGGCCCGCGCGCGCAATCGATCGCATTCGCGAAGTGCTGGAGGATGCAAGGCGGCGCGGTGAAGTTCGCATCGACGATTGCTCCACCGCGGCGCGCCAGTTCGTGGCGATGCTTCGGGGCGACCTGCACCTGGAGATCATCTTCGGAATGCGAGCGGCGCCCAGTCCGGGCGACATTCGCAACCATGTCCTCTCTGTCGTTGCCGTCTTCCTGCGCGGCGCGTGGCGCAACGGCAGATTGCGGCTGTTGCGGGTGTCGAACGCCGCTCATTAGGACTCCGGGAATGCGACCGCCTCGACGCCCACGTCGATGCGCGGTCGCACGGACATGCCCACACGCAGGCGATGCGCGTCTCCCTGGCCCGCGACCAGGTGGATGCGCACTGGCAAGCGCTGCACGATCTTGGTGAAGTTGCCGGTGGCGTTGTGCGGTGGCACAGGCGAGAAGCTCACGCCGCTGGCGGGTCCTAGGCTTTCGACGCGCCCCTTCAGGCGAACCCCGGGCAGCGCATCGACCGTGATGTCCACCGGCTGGCCGACCCGCACACGGGCGGATTGCGTCTCTCGAAGATTTGCCTCGACATAGAGCGCGTCGAGCGGCACGAGCGTCAGCAGCGGATCGCCGATGCGGGCATAGCCGCCCACCCTCGCCTTGCGTTGCGCGATCACGCCGCTGACGGGCGCGACCACGCTGGCGTACGACAGATTCAGTTCGGCGTTGGCCTTCGCGGCCTCGGCCTTTTCCAGTTCGGCTCGCAAGATGGCGACCTGTTGTTCGGCGGCACGCAGTCCGGCCTGTTCGCGCTCGCGCGTGGCGCGCTGGACGTCCCATTGCGCTTCGGCCTGCTCCTGGGCCTGCACCGTGCCGGAGCCGTCCCGGGCCAGGTTGGCAAAGCGATGGCGGTTGGCCTGCGCAAGCTTGAGATTGGCGCGCGCTGCCGCGACAGCGGCACGCGCCTGCGTGATCGCACTCTGCTGCCGTGCGAGCTGTGCCTGCAGGCTGTCCACAGTAGCCTTCGCGGCATCGACGGCGATTCGCAGTGCCCGGTCGTCGATGTGCACCAGGGGCTCGCCGGCCTGCACCTGCTGATGGTCGTCCACCGCCACCTGGCTGACGACTCCGGCGACCTGCGGCGCGACCACCGTGAAGTCGGCCCGCACGTATGCGTCATCGGTGCTCTGTTCTGCAGCACCGGATTCGGGTTGGTTGAGGATCAGGAAGGCGCCGACGATCGCACTGGCGGCGATCGCGACGGCCGTGATCCGGAAGCGACGATTCTTGGTCATAGGGGGAACCGCTTTTCGACAAGGTAAGGTTCAAGGGTTGGCGCCCGTCGCAGCCTCGTGGGCGGGGGGCAATGCAGCGTCACGCGCGCGCACCGCTGGCGGCGCCATGCACTGAAGCTTCAGCACAACCGGGATCAGCAGCAGCGCCAGCAGGCCGAACACGCGGTAGACGTCAGCGGCAGCCAACACGCTGGCCTCCCGCGCGACAGTCTCGGCCAGCGCAGGCAGCCCCGAACCGGCCGAGGGCAGGCGAGCCAAGGTGTGTCCGGCCTGGTCGAGCAGCATCTCGTTGTGGAAGCGGGTGCGCACGACCAGCAACTGGCCGATCACCGCACCGCCCAGCACCGAGCCGAGGGCGCGCAGCGTGTTGACGATGCCGGCCACGTAGGCGCCTTCGACCGGCTGCACCGCGCTCGTGGCCAGGAACAGCAGCGACACGATCGCCATGGGCAATCCGGCGGCATACAGGACTTCGGCCCTGACGAGCTGCGCCACCATCCATTCGCTCGTGATGCCGCTGCCCAGCCAACAGGCCGCAGCAATGCAGGCCAGACCTGCAGCGAAGACGTGGCGCGCATCGATCCATCGCTGGTAGAGCAACAGTGCGACGCAGGAACCCAGCAGCAGTTGCGGCAAGCCGACGACCAAGCCGAGGGCCGACGTCTGCGCCAACCGGAACCCCTGCAATGCGCCGAGAAAATTGGCCGGCAGGACCACGGCGGTGGTCGAGATCATCAGCAGCAGGACGAAGACGGTGAAGCCCAGCCACAGGTTGCGCCGTTCGAGGATCTGGAGCCGGACGAAAGGCGCGGGATGCCTCAATTCGCTCACCAGAAAGAGGACGGTGAGCACGGTGCCGAGCAGAAGCGAGGCGACGACCAGCGGCGAACGGAACCAGTCCAGGCGCACGCCCTGATCCAACCCGATGACCAGCAATGCGAGCCCGGGAATGCCGAGGGCCATGCCGAGCCAGTCGCCCTCCCGCAGGCGAGTCGGCACCGCAGGCTTCTGCGGCAAGCCCCAGGCGACCAGTCCCATCGCAAGCAGACCGATCGGTATGACATGCCAGTAGACCCAGCGCCAATCCTCCAGCCGGTCCACGCACAGGGCCGCCAGCCACAGCGCAACGTTCGGGGAAAACGTGGCCGTCAGCGCGTAGAGCGCGAGTCCGTGCAGACGAACCGAGGGTGGCAAAAGGCCCAGAGCGGCTCCCATCAGCATCGGGATGAACGTGCCAGAGCACAGGCCCTGGACGGCGCGCAGCGAAATCAGGAGATGCAGGTCCTGCACCAGGGGCATCAGTGCCGACAGACACACCGCGGCCGCCAGCATCGCCAGATGAAAGCTGCGCAACGAGAAGGTGATGGCGAACCACATGGCGAAGGGCATGGCGGCCAGTTCGCCCGCGGCATAGGCGGTGTTCAACCAGGAGGCGTCGTCTCGTGCGAAGCCCAGCGCGCCCTGCACATCGGCCAGCGCCAGTCCGGGAACACGGTTGTTCAGGCCGGCCATGATCGCCGCCAGCAAGACGCCGAGCAGGCCACTGGCCAGCCGAAGGTTGAACCTCGGCGCTGCAGGCTGGGAGCTCACGACACGTCCCCGGCCGACGTCGTCCCGGCCCGCATCTGCGCTGACCACCCTCCGCCGAGCGAACGGTAGAGCGAGACGACCGACAGCGCGGAGGCCGTCGCAGAGTGGGTCAACTCGGACTGGCTGGCCAGCAGCGAGCGCCGCGCCACCAGCACCGATGTGAAGTCGACGGTGCCCTGCTGGTAAGCGCGTTGCGCGACATCGAGCGCCGTCTGTGTCTGCGCAAAGGCCACCTGCAGTTGGGCGTGCCGCTTGAGTTCGATGCTGTAGGCATTCAGTGCATCGTCGACTTCGCCCCAGGCGCGAAGCACCGTCTGCTGGTAGGCAATGCCCGCCACGCGATGGCGCGCCTCGCTGAGCGCCAGACTGCTTTCGAGCCGGCCGCCCTGGAAGATCGGCAGGTACAGCGTCGGTCCGATCGAATACCAGCGCGAACTCCAGCTGCCCAGGTCGGACAGTTGGAACGCCTGCAAGCCGAGGCCGCCCGTGAGGCTGATGCGCGGATAGAAGTCGGCTTCGGCCGCTCCGATGTCGGCCACGGCGGCGCGCAGGCGGGCCTCGGCCTGCCGGATGTCCGGACGGGTGCGGGCCAGCTCCGACGGAACGCCGATGGGCAGGCGCTTCGGCATCGCCGGCAGTGCGGCCTGGGCGAGGCGCGCGTCGAGATCCCTCGGCGGCTTGCCCAGCAGCAGGGCCAGGGCATTCATGAGAACGTCGCGTTGCTGTCGCAACTGCGACAACCGCGCTTCGATCCCGGCCACGTCCGCGCTCGCCGCCGCGGCATCGAAGCGGCTCGCGACGCCATGGCGCTGGCGACTCTCGGCCAGGCGCACGAGGTTCTCGGCGATCTGCCGGTTTTCTTCGACGATCGTCATCTGCGCCTGCACGCCGCGGATCAGCAAGTAGGTGCGGGCGACATCACCGGCCACGGAGACCTTCACCGACGCCATGCCGTAGCCGGTCGCTTCCAGGTTGGCTCCGGCCGATTCACTGAGCTGGCGCAAGCGCCCTCCCAAGTCCAGCTCCCAGCCGGCCTGCAGGCCCAGCTGCCACGTGCTGGACCCCGAGGTCGGCGCGCCGAGCCGCGCCCAAGGCGAATGCTCGCTCAAGGCGGAACGCGTGTACCCGGCCCCGCCCGCCAGTTGCGGCGAGCGCGCGGCATCGACCAGGCCCAGCTGGGCGCGGCTTTCCTCGATGCGCGCGATGGCCACCTGGAGATCGAGGTTGGAACTCGCGGCTTCGGCCTGCAGCGCAGTCAGCGTGGCATCGCCGAACAGCAGCCACCATTCGGAGGGGGCCTGCGACTCGTCGAGTGCAGGCTCCCTGGCGATGACCGCCGCCATCGAGCGCAGCGCCGCCTCCCGCGATGGCAGCCGCGGCTCGGAAACGTCGGGGGTGGCGACGCATCCGGCAATGGACAGCGCAAGAACCAGCGCCGCGTGCGCGGGCGGAAGGGCGCCGTTCTCGGCCGCCGGCTGGGTAGGCATGTGGAGCTTTCCTTCAGGTGATCGCTGCATGAACTGCTTTCGCGTCGGGGGAAGCAGCGACTGTCTTCATGCTAGGGAGCCTGCGCGCTCTCCGGAAGATCGGGCGAGCGATCCACCGTGTTGCTTCATGCGCATCAATCACTCGTGCGTGACAAGTCCTTGCCCCCCTCGAAGAGACAGAACCTTCTCGATCGAACAGCCGCTGCCTTCGCGGCCCGGTGCTCCTAAGCTTGATTCATGTCACAACGGGATGTCGTCACACGTCTTCTGTTGTGAACCCTCTCAACCTCAACATCGACCTCCACAAGGAATCCTCATGAACGAAGCCCGACTCCCCTGGACCCGGATCGCACCGAAGTCCTACCAGGCCCTGGCCGGCGTCAACGCGTCGCTCGCCAAGTCGACACTGGGCCCTGCCCTCATGGAACTCGTGCAGACCCGCGTCTCCCAGATCAACGGATGTGCGTTCTGCCTCGACATGCATGCTCGTGACCTGCGCAAGCATGGCGAAAGCTGGCAGCGCATCAACAACCTCTCGACCTGGCGTGAAGTGGGCCTCTATTCCGAACGCGAGCGCGCAGCGCTGAACTGGGCCGAGACGATGACGCGAATCGCTGACCGTCACGGTGACCAGGACAGCGCCTTTGGCAAGCTGAAGGAGCTGTTCAGCGACCAGGAGATCGTCGAGCTGAACTGGACGGTCGCCTTGATCAACGCCTGGAACCGGATGGCCATCGGCATGCGCCAGCCGCCTTCCGACAAGCCGATCGAATGAGCCGGATGACGGCCGTCAGTTGATTTTCCACGCCCCTGCGAGCGCAGGGGCCCCACCCGAAGGAACGAACATGCGAAAAATTGCAATGATCGCAGCGCCATGGCTGCTGGCATCCGGCGCACTGCTGGCTCCCTACGCCGTCGCGGCGCCGGAGCCGGTCGTCGGGACGCTGATGACGAAGGAACTCGCCAACATTCCGGGCAAGGAAGTTTTGATGATCAACGTGGACTACCCGCCGGGCGCAGCGGAGCCCGTCCATCATCACGACGCGCATGCGTTCGTGTATGTGCTGGAGGGATCCATCGTGATGGGCGTCAAGGGCGGCAAGGAGGTGACGCTCACACCGGGACAGACCTTCTACGAGGGACCCCACGACGTTCACACCGTCGGCCGGAACTCCAGCGACACGAAGCCGGCGAAGTTCATCGTGTTGCTCATCAAGGACAAGGGTGTCCCGTTCTACAAGCTCCAGTAGCCCTTCACCGGGCGGGCAGGGCGGGCGCTGGTGCCTGAACCAGCCCCCGCCCCGTCGCCTTGATCGCCACCTGCGTGCGCGACATGGCGTGCAGCTTGTTGCACAGCATCGATACATGCGCCTTCACGGTGTGCGTCGAAATCTGGAGCTGACGCGCAATGCCCTTGTTGCAGTCGCCCCGGACCAGCAGGCGAAGCACCTCGGACTCCCGGGCCGTGAGCTTCGCCGGCGGCGGCTCGCTGCCGGCGACCAAGGCCGACGCGTCGCGGCATAGATAGCGTGCACCACCGCGCGCCACATGGCGGATTGCATCGACCAACTCCTGCGCATCCGAGGTCTGCATGAGGCAGCCGTGTGCCCCCCTCTCCAATGCGTGCAACAGCTCGCCCTCTCGCGCCCGTCGGGTGACGACGATGACTCGCGGGCCGGCGTGCGTCGCTGCCTTCGATTCGAGAAGCGCAAGCCCGTTCGCAAGGTCCGCGATGATGACGTCGGCAGGCCCATCGCCATCGTCGTCGAATGACCGAGGCTCGATGCCGGGCGCTTGCTCGATCAGCGAGAGCAGCCCGGCCGCGAGCAGCGGCTCGCCGTGACAGATGCGAACGGAAATGGGGCGCGATGCGTTGTTCATGGTTGTTCCCTTTGAGCTGTCGCGATGGAACCCATCCTAGGTCGGGGCCATGGACGCCGGTAGGCCCGTCGGAGGACGCACACTGTTGTTGTCCGCGCATCAATGGCGGCTTCAGTCCGCCACGCCTGAGACTTTGCTGCGCACGCCAAGGTCAGTCACGCACTGGAGGTCGGACGCCCGTATGCGGGTCGTCATGAAGTCGATGAACACGCGCATGCGCGAAGGCAGGTGCTGCCGGCTCAGGTAGCAGATGTAGTGGCCGCGATCGTCGGGGGCGTACTGCGGCAGACATTGAACGAGCGCACCGCTGCGCAGCGACTCGCACACCAGGTATCCCGCCATCTGGGCCACGCCGTGGCCGTCGAGCACCGCCTGCAGCACCAGTTCGGGATCGTTGTAGGTGAACCTGGCACGCGGCAGGAACTTGCGGACTTGTCCGCCTACCTTGAACTCCCACTCGAAGAGGCGACCCGAGCCGAAGCGGAAGTTGATGAACTCGTGCTGGGCCAGATCGTCGACCGTCTCGGGCAGCCCTCGCGCATCCCGGTAGGCGGGTGAAGCGCACAGCAGCACCTGCATCGGGATGATCTGCTTCGCAATGATCTGCGCATCTTCCATGCGCCCGTTGCGGAAGGCGATGTCCACGCGGTCCGAGATGAAGTCGGCCGGCTTGTCGTCGAGCACAAGGTCGATCGACACGTGCGGGTAGACGGCCCGGAACTCGCCCAGCAGCGGCGCAACCACCTTCCGGCCGAACCCGACCGGTGCACTGATACGAAGATGCCCACGGGGCGGACCTTCGCGCAGATCCCGCATCTCCTCCACGGCCTGGACGATCCGGTCGACGCCGGTGTGGCAGTTGGCATAGAACAGATCGCCCTCGCGGGTGAGGGTCGTGCTTCGCGTGGTGCGCAAGAGAAGCCGGACGTTCAGCTGGTCTTCGAGTCTCTGGACACTGCGGCTCACTGCGGACCGGCCGATGCCCAGGCGATCGGCGGCGCGCGCAAAGCTGCCTTCGGTGACCACGGCGATGAACGCGACGACCCCTGCGTACGTGGTGGCGAAGCTGAAGGCCAAGGGGTCGGCGTGCGAGTTGAGCGGGTTCGGTGCGGGGTAGAGGACGGAGGATGACATGGGAGCGGCTCCTAGAAGGAAGGAGACAGGGAAGTTCGAGTGCCCGGTACGAGGCCGATGCGGCTGCCGGCTACTGTGCTCGCCGTGGCGCGCCCATGCCAGTCAAAGCATGTCAAGGCTTGTTATCGCCCCATGCCTTTGCCGCGCGGCGGGGGTTCGTGCGGCGCCATCCATGGCGGCTTACAGCGGCGTGGCGGATCGTGACACGCCGGGGTCCGTCAACTAAACTGCCGGGTCGCACGGCTTGATCGGGCGCGAGCTGCTGGACCGAGCCGAACCGCGGCAACAAGACGAGGAAGGAGGGGTATGGGACTACCCGGGTCCGGCCTGGCGCCGCATGTGCTCGTGGTGGACGACGATCCGTCGATCCGCCAGATGCTGCTCGACTATTTGGGTGACTACGACTTCAAGGTCAGCGCGGTCACCTCCGGCGCGGAGATGACCGAAGTCCTGACGCGCTGCGCGATCGACCTGCTGGTCCTCGACGTGCGGCTGCCCGACGACGATGGCATCCAGATCGCTCGCCGCCTGCGTGAGCAGTCCGATCTCGCCATCATCGTGATCACCGGAAGGCGCGACGAGGCCGACCGCGTGATGGCGCTCGAGCTCGGCGCCGACGACTACCTGACCAAGCCGTTCTCGCCGCGCGAACTGCTCGCCCGCGTCCGTGCCCTGCTGCGCCGCTACAGGATGCGGGGCGGCGCCAACCCGCGCGAGCCCGGTGTCCGCGCCTACCGCTTCGCTGGATGGGAGCTCAATGTGGGCTTGCGCAGGCTGACTTCGCCGCAGGGCGAGGTCGTCGCCCTTTCCAACGGCGAGTACAACTTGCTCACGGCGTTCCTGGGCGCGCCGCAGCGTGTGCTGACGCGCGCACAGTTGCTGGAACTCTCCCGCCTTCATGACGACGAGGTCTACGACCGCTCCATCGACGTGAAGATCGGCCGGCTGCGCCGCAAGCTCGAATCCGAAGGCCAGCCGTCCCTGATCCGCACTGATCGCGGTGCGGGCTACACCTTCATCCCGGCCGTCGAGATCTTGCGCTAGCCGGCCGATCAGGGGCCTCCAAGGCACTGGTCGATGGCCGCGAGGAGCTCCTCGCGGGTGAATGGCTTCGCCAGGGTTCCTGCCACGCCGAGTCGTCGCGCCGCCCCCTTCGAGGCGACGAGATCCCGCCTGAATCGGCCCGAGACGGCCAGTATCGGGGCGCCGTGCCGAAGGTCGAGTGCGCGCAGCGCGGCACCGGGGTCCGCAGGGTTCGGGACATCCACGATCACGAGCGCGACGGTGCCGGGCTGCGCATCGCCGGCCGCGACCGCGCAGCCCGCCTCGGTCAGCCAGCGCACGATCAACTCGCGGATGAGGTCATCCGTCTCGACGATCAAGAACTGGTTCCTGATTGGAGTTGTTCCAGTGGTCATTGCTGGGGCGTGGTCGTGGCGCTTTCATCGGGAGGAGCCGCGTCCATTGCATCCCCGGTGTGGCACGGGAATGTGTCCACCGCGACACGCCCTCGTGTCGCCCGACACATTCGCATGGCGCGGCGCTGCCCACCGCACGCGCCGCACGCGCCGCACCGCGGTCATGTGTCAATTGAGAAGTGCGGGCCGCGACGTCGACATCGTGCGGCGACATCCGGCGCAGACACTGGCGACACCTCTCGATTCGAGGAACCGTCCCCATGACCTTCCCCCCGTCATACCCGCCCGCGCCACGGCCGCTGACGCTTCGCGCGGACCCGCTGGCCGCGAGCTTCGCCACGACCTATGCGGGCGTCGTCGCCTTCATCGCAGTGGTCGCGGAAGGCAGCTTCGCGCGGGCCGCCGACCGCCTGGGCATCGGCCGTTCCGCAGTGAGCCGCAGCGTACAGAAGCTCGAGGACCAGTTGAACGTGCGTCTTTTTCTTCGCACCACGCGAAGCACCACGCTCACGCGCGAAGGCGACCTCTTCTATGCCAACTGCCACCCCGGCGTCGACCGGATCGTCCAGGCCGTCGAGGAGATGCGGGATCTGCGCGAAGGCCCACCGCGCGGCCATCTTCGGATCGGCTCGCCGGTGGGCTTTGGCCGCAAGGTGGTCGCCCCGCTGCTTCGCGAGTTCCGCGCTGCCCACCCAGATGTATCGATCGATCTGATGCTGGACGACAAGTCGACCGACTTCATCTCGGACCGCGTGGACATCGCCTTCCGCAACGGGCGCATGGAGGACGCCCAGATCATTGCGAAGCAGATCATTCCGATGCAGTTGCTGGTCTGCGCGTCGCGCGAGTACCGGGACGCCAGAGGACTGCCGGACACGGTCGAAGACCTGGCCCTGCACCAGTGCATCAACTTCCGCACGGCGTCCGGCCGCGTCGTGGATTGGGAGTTCAAGGTGGACGGTCAGGCCTGCAAGATCCAGCCGCAAGCCAGACTCACCTACAACGACCCCGACCTGGTGTTGCAGGCCGTGCTCGACGGCCAGGGCATCGCCCAGATGTCGGGCTACCTGATCTGCGATGCGCTTCGCTCGGGCGCACTGGTTCCGTGCCTGGTGCGCTACGCGCCTGACGATCGCGGCCATTACATCTGCTACCTGAGCCGGCAGCACCTGCCTTCGCGCATGCGCGTGTTCATCGACTTCATGACGACCCGCATACGGGCGTCCGACCTCCAGTGCCTGACCGACTACACGGACCTTAAGCTCGAGTGTTCCGCGGCACGGCGGTACGGATGAATGCGCATGAAGCTAGCGACGAAGCACCCTGGACAGGCTCGTGGCCAGGCCAAGCGCAGAGAGAGGCTGTAGGCTGTGCCAACGGTCTACCGGCGCACTGTCGAGGAGCTGCTACGGTTGCGGCCGAGTGACTGCAGGCTGCGAGGCGGGTGGGGTCTCCTGCCGGATGGCTCCAGAGTGCCGAAGAGCGCGGGCAAGGCTCGTGGCCAGGTCCGACGCCGACAGGGGTTTCTTCAGCACTTCATCGGGGCCCTGGTCGTGAGCGCCGTTCGCTGCCGTCGCCTCGGCGAAGCCGCTGACCAGCAGGATCGGCACCGTGGGCCGCATCTGGCGCAGCATGCGGATCAGAGTCGAGCCGGAAATGCCCGGCATCCGCTCATCGGTGATTACCGCATCGAAGGCGTGCGGATCGTCGCGGAAGGCTTCCAGCGCTGCTGGAGCGGAAGTGAACCCGATGGGCTGGTAGCCCAGGTCTGCAAGCCTTGCGGTGGTCAGCCTGACGAGCGGCTCTTCATCGTCGACGATCAGCACCCGCTGCCCGCTGCCCCTCGGCGAAGACTCGGCATCCTCTGGTGGTGTCGAAGCGGGTGCATCACCAGTACGCGGCAGGTAAACCGTGAACGTACTTCCGGAGCCCAGGATGCTGCAAACATCGATCGCTCCGTCGACCTCCGTCACCACGCCATGCACCAGCGACAGGCCGAGCCCGTTGCCGACGTTCACTTCCTTGGTGGTGAAGAAGGGCTCGAATATCCGGTCGAGAATCTCCGGTGCCATGCCAACGCCGGAGTCCGTCACGGCCAGGACGATGTAGTCACCCGCTGCAACCGTACCGATTGTGGCTGCGCGCACTGCATCGAAGCGCTGCGCGCTCAGTGAAACACGTATGGTGCCGCCCGAAGGCAGCGCCTGGATTGCATTGATCACCAGATTCATGACCACCTGATGAACCTGTGCCGGCTCGCCGATCATTGCAGCATGGCCCGCCTCGAGCTGCGCTTCGATCGTCACGTCCTTGGCCAGCTTGGCGCCGAGTATCCCGATCGCCTCGCGCACCACCCGCTCCACATGGACCGGCCCACGTTCTCCCACCGCACTGCGGCTGAAGGCCAGCACGCGATCGACGAGCGCGCGCCCGCGTTCTCCAGCGATCATCACGCTGTTGAGGTCGCGTGCCAGGCGACTTCCCTTCGGCACGTCGCGCAGCGCCATCTCCCCATAGCCGAGGATCGCCCCGAGGATATTGTTGAAGTCGTGCGCAATTCCGCCGGCGAGCGTGCCCAACGCTTCGAGGCGTTGCGACACCCGCAGCTTGCGCTCCAACGCCGCCAATCCTTCCTCCGCCAGTTTGCGCTCCGTGATGTCGCCGATCGATCCGGTCCAGCGGATCGGTTCACCCTCTGCGTCGCGCGTCGAGAGGAAGTGAAACGCGGTCCAGCGAACCTTTGCGTCCACGACGATGCGCAGTTCCATCTCGAAGTTTGCTTCGCGGCCTGCGAAGTGCGCGGCAACGGCCCGCTCCCATCTCGGCCGATCTTCGGGGTGAAACGGAAATCTGCGCACCCACTCCGAACGGTCTCGGAAGGTCGTTCCGGGCTCGAATCCGCAGATCTGCAGCAGGCGGGGCGAAATGTAGTGCTCGCCGGTGCGTAGATCCCAATCGGTATGGCCGTCCCCGGCAGCTTCCATGGCAAGTGCGTAGCGCTCTTCCGACTGCCGCAGCTCCGCCTCGGCGCGCTCGCGCTCTGTCACGTCTCGCACCATGCCGGTCCAGCGCACGACCGAGCCGAACGCATCGCGCGCAGTGAAACCGGATATCTGCACCCATCGGACCTCCCCGTCCCGCAGGAAGCGTGCTTCGGCCGTGTAGCGCTGCGCATCGCCTGCAAAGTGCTCAGCAAGCCCCGCCAGCAATCGGGGGCGGTCCTCCGGATGGAATGGAATCCGCGCGACAAAGTCATCGCGCCCGGTGAATGTCGTGTCGGGGGAAAATCCGTAAAGCTCCCGCAGCCGGGAGGATGTGTAGAACTTGTCGCCGGCGCGAATCCAATCCCAGAAGCCAACATCGCTGGCATTCATGGCGAACTCGTAGCGCTCTTCCGACTCGCGAAGCGCGTCCTCGGCACGCCGGCGGGCATCGACATCGCTGATCGAGCCGGCCATGCGCTGCGGATTGCCTTGGGCATCTCGTATGCACACGCCGTGGAGGCGGCGCCAACGGTAGGCACCGTCAGGCTGGAGCACGCGGAACTCGCCTTCGTACACCGGCGTTTCTCCGCGCAGATGCGCTTGCACCGCAGCATCGCGACGCGGCCTATCGTCTGGATGAAGCGGCAAGGACTCGACCCACGAGTCCAATGGCGCCGGCTCGGGTCCAGGAGGCAATCCGCACAACTCGCGGGTGCGCGCGGAGCAAGACACGCTGCGAGCGACGAAATCGATGTCCCAGACGCCATCGTAGGAGCCGGCGACAGCGAGCGCCAAGCGCTCCTCGGACTTCCGCAGCGCCGCTTCGACGTGTCGACGCCGGAAGCTCCACCAGCCGCCGACGATTCCCACCGCGGAGAACACGAGAAAGCGGCGCAGATCGAAGAAGCCGCCGAGCAGTGGATGGCTCGCTGGATCGATCTGAGGGAGCAGGAACGTCCCCATGAGTGCGGCCACGAACCCGGGGCCGGCGCCGCCGAACCAGGCCGACACGAGCACGGCCAGCACGCATAGCCCCGCAGGACTGAATGCAAATCCAGCGGGCGAGAAGTGCAGCAGCAACGCAAGCGCGACAGATGTCGGCGCCAGCGCGTACCGCAATGCGAGGGTACGCATTAACTCTCCTGGGTTGATCAGACCTCAGCACGCATGGCCCGGCGCTCCGATCACCTGCTTGAACTATTGGAGCCTTGCCGATGCACAGGAATGTGTCGCACCTTCCACGATTGATGTCAACCGACACAATCGCGCCCCGGGCGGCCCGAGCCGCCGCCCAGGTTCACTTGAGACTGATGGTCGTGTTCACGCCTTGCGCCACCGCGGTGTCGTTCGTCGCACGCAGGCCTATCGAGGCACGGGCGTGTTGAGCAGCTGCTGCTCCCACAGGTACGCGATGCCGCTGCCGCCGGCGTGCTGCTTGAGAACTTCCGTCAGCTCTCCGGCGTGCTCTGTCCTGGCCCAGTCACGTTGCCACTCCGACGCCACCGCCAACCAGGTCATCATGTTTGCGCCGGCGCGGATCATGCGCTGGATCGCGACCTCGTGGGCTTCGACCGAAGTGCCGCCCGACGCGTCCGTGACCACCGTCACATCCCAGCCCTCGCCCAGCGCCTGGATCGTCGGCATCGCGACACAGACCTCGGTCCACAGGCCGGCAATGATCAGTTGCTTGCGGCCCGTCGCCTTGACGGCATCGACGACCTTCCGATCCTCCCAGGTGTTGATGAAGGTCCGGTCGATCACCTCCTGGCCGGGGAACACGTCAGTGACGTGCGGGAAGATCAGACCGCCTCGCGCCGCGAGCACGCTGGTCAGGATCGTGGGGACGCCGAAGGCCTTGGCGCACTTCGCCAGGGCAGTCGTGTTGTTCACCACGGCCTGCGGGTCGTGGCTGTTCAGATTGGAGAGTTGGAAGGGCTGGTGGTCGATCAGGACGAGTACCGAATCTTCGGGACGAAGAAGCGAAGCAAGGCCGTTGCGAAAGGTCATCAATGCATCCTTGTTGCGAGTGAGAAAGGGATGGGTTCTCTGGGAAAACATGCGCAATGGCGTGTTGCCCGGAAACAGCATTGTGTTTTTCCCATGCTCAGTGCGGTAGTACCATTCCGTGGCGAGCTGTGTCGCAGGATCGGGAACGCGGAATTGGACATCGAAGAGCTGCAGACATTCGTGGAAGTCGCTGATGCCGGGGGAGTTTCGTCTGCTGCGCTCAGGCTGGGCGTGTCCAAGTCGATCGTCAGTCGTCGTCTGTTCCGGCTCGAAGCGGAACTGGGTGTACAGCTGCTTGCGCGATCCACCCGAGGGGCTGCTCTCACAGAAGCCGGGGCCACGTTCCGGGACTATGCAGCCAGGGTCTGCGCCGAGATCGATGTGGCCAGGGAAACGATCCTGCCCGCCGGTGAACTTCGCGGCCGATTGCGCGTTTCCGCGCCGCTTTCTTTCGGCCCGACTCACTTCGCTTCCGCATTCGCGGAGATGGCACGACGCCACCCTCAGCTTCACATCCAGACCTGCTACAGCGATCGCTTCGTTGATCTCATCGCGGAGGGTTACGATTGCGCGATACGAGTCGGCTATCTTCAGGACTCCAACCTGATCGCGAGACGCATCGGCCCGATCTATGGGAAGCTCGTCGCGAGTCCGGAGTACGTCAAGCTGCATGGGTCACCGGAGACACCGGAGGAGCTCGTCGCCCATGAGGCCCTCATGCAGGGAACCGAAGCCTGGCAGCTCATGGATGGCGACAAGGTCATCACGGTTCGCCCGCAGGGGCGCTTCAAGGCCGACAACGGCACGGCCTTGGTTTCCGCTGCCATAGCGGGACTCGGGATCGCTTACCTGCCCGATTGGCTCACCCATGAATATGTGGCCTCCGGGCAACTCGTGCCAATCATGACTCGTCATCCACCACCCCCGGCTGGCGCCTATGTCATCCGCCCGCCAGGTCAGCATCCGGCACGGAAGATACGGGTCCTCACCGAACTCCTGATCGAGCATTGCAACCGGTCTCCGCACCCTGCCGGAGCTGCGCCTGCCTGAGTGCTGCGCTGCCCGATGCGTCGCGGGAATGAACGCCGACGCAGCACGCGCCGAAGGCGGCTGCACGCCGGGCCCAGTTCGACGCCAGGCTGCGTCGCGATCACGGCACCTGGCAGCAGATCGTGCAGCGCGTCGGCTTCACGCCCCAAAGCTGAATGGCCTCTCTGCGCTCGGGGGCTGCTTGATCAGCAGCCGGATCATGCAGGCCCTTCCCTGCCGGACCCGCGCTTCCTTTCAGCGGTTATGGCCCGGCGATGAGGGAAATCGGGGGCGCGGGCCAAAGCCGGGGCCCATGCCGGCTCCGTGACCGCGAGAACCCATGGCCATGCGGGACATCATGCCGCGGTGCATCGCGGCCATGCCATCCTGCACAAGTTCTGTGACTTCGGCGGCATGCCCTTGGAGGGCTGCGACCACCTTCGTATCGTTCGACGTCCGGGTGACGATCGACCCCTTGTCGGTCGTCTCGATCCTGGAATTGATCTTGTCCCGATTCTCGAACAGCACCGGCAAGGTGTCGCTGAAGATATTGAACTCACGACCGTCCCTCAAACGCTGGGACATGCTGGCGACATGAGCCTTGATCGCCTGGGCGACTCGCGGATCATCGGATTCGGTCACCGTGCGTATGCCGTCCGACAGCATCGTCACGGAGCGTCGGATCCTGGTGTTGTCGGCCAGGAGGCCGAGCACCACGTCCATGTCTGTGGCCGAGTCGGCATCCTGCTTCGTCAGCATCGACGCGGGCCCCCTCATCGGGCCTTGGTTGCCCGAAGCACCAGGGCTCATGCCGTGCATCGGGCCGTGACCCATGTGATCGGGATGACCGAGCGCTGCGCCCGAAGCCAAACCCAGGGCCAACGCTGCAACGATGCCGGATGAAAGTCTGAGTGAACGCTTCATTTCAAGCCTCCGTGCTGAACCAGGTGACGTACCAATGAGCAGAAGTTCGACACGATCTACTGTTTCGGCGTGTCGTGATGGCTGTGGCCATGGTGGCCGGCCATTGCATCCGCACCGTGATCGGAGAGTTGGGCGTCGAACCAGGCGTGCAACGCCGACACGAGCTGAATATCGGCAGTCCGATACGTCAGCTCCGCCCCACCCGCCACGTCCTTGTAGGAGATGGCGAGTTGACCCGGCTTGGTCGTCTTGAGCTGGGCGAGTCCGGGCATCTCCGCACCGTGGATGTGAGCCGGCCCCGAAAAGTCGCCCTTGAGGAACTGGGCTCGAATCTCACGCAGGTGGCCGCGTACCAACTTGACTTGCCGATTGTCCGCAGCGCTCTTGGCCACGACCCTCTGCACTCCGCCGTCAGCGGTCTTGGTGAAGACGTGGGTCGTCGCCTTCAGACTGAAGGGCATGACGTCCGGCCCGCGGCGCGCGACCTCCGCCTGGCGCTGGCGATCCGCCGCTGCGTACGACGTCACGGGAAGGAAGACGAAGGCAGCGAGTGCCGCGCCCAGCAGGTGCTTTGTCATGGCGAATATCTCGATGAGGACGCTTTGCCCGGGAAGTGCGCTGATTCTGAACGCACGCCTGCGCCGCCGCATATGATTCAAGTCATGTCGCCGCAAGCTGCCGGGGCAGTTACTTGGCGAGTCGCAGCGACGTACCCTGCCGCTCGAGCACACCTTCGCGCTGGAGGGCGGCAAGCGTCCTATAGAGTACCTCGTGCGTGAGGCCCAGGTCACGCGCCAGGTCCTTCAGCGTTCCGGGCAGTACCAGCTCGCAGCGCTCACCCCGGCCTTCGGATACCAGCAGGTGGCGCACGCGCTCCGCAGCGCCTTTGAGCGAGAGTCTCTCAACGCGGGTCCTGACGCTGCGCAGCTGGCTCGCCAGCAACGAGACCCATTGCACTGCGAACGTCGGGTCGGCCTCGATCAACTCCCGCAGCGCTCGTGAAGGAATCCTGAGCAGCGTGCTCGGCAGGCTCGCCACGGCGTCGCAGTGGTAGCGAGCGCTGTCGAGCGAAGCCTCCGCAAAGAACTCGCCGGCACGTGCGTCATGAAGCACGACCTCCTCGCCGGCGCGGCCGAAGCGCACCAGGCGGACCGCGCCCGCTTCCAGATAGTAGACCGCAAGGGCTGGCGCCCCTGTTCTGAATACGTGTGCTCCGGCTTCGTACGAGACGCGTGTGGCGCTTGGGCGCAACGCGGCAGGGAAGTCGCGAAATGACGAGAGTTTCAAACGACCGCGCAGGTCACAGCATCTCGATCGCCAATGCGATGCCTTGTCCGCCCCCAATGCACAAGGTGACGACGCCGCGCTTGAGACTGTCTCGCGCCATCGAGTGAACCAGACGCGTGGCAAGCACTGCGCCCGTGGCACCAATCGGATGTCCGTGTGCGATGGCGCCGCCTTCGACGTTGACCAGTTCCTCGCCGAAACCGATCTCCCTGAGACAGGCCAGCGTGATCGCGGCAAAGGCTTCGTTGATCTCGACGCGGTCGACCTGGCCCACAGTCCAGTCCGCACGGCTCAATGCCTGACGCACCGCGGGCACCGGGCCAAGACCGAAGAAGCCGGGTTCCACTGCACCGATGCCATAGCTCACCAGCCGGGCCATCGGCGCCAGGCCATTCTTCTCGGCCCAGGCGCGTTCGGCCACGACCATCGCGGCGGCACCCGAGTTCAGCCCCGGCGCGCTGCCTGCCGTGATGGTGCCGTCCTTGCGGAAGGCGGGCTTGAGCTTGGCCAGCGATTCGGACGTGGTCTCGGGACGGTTGTGCTCATCCTTGCTGAACACTGTCGGGCCCTTGCGGCCAGGGACCTCGAAGGAGGCGATCTCCCGTTCGAACCTGCCCGCCGCCTGCGCCGCGCCGAAGCGCTGCTGTGATCGCAGTGCCCAGCGGTCCTGATCCTCGCGAGTGATGTCGTGCTTGGCGACCAGGTCCTCTGTGTGCCAACCCGAGTGCTTGCCGCTGAAGGCATCGTTCAGGCCGTCGAGAAGCATGCTGTCGAACATGGTGACGTCGCCCATGCGGGCGCCCCACCGGCCCTGCGGCATCAGGTAGGGCGCGCGATCCATGTTCTCCATGCCGCCTGCAATGGCGCAATCGATCATGCCCGACCAGATCTCGAGCGCGGCGCTGACCACGCCTTGCGCACCGGAACCGCAAACGCGGTTGACCGTCAGCGCCGGCACTTCCACGGGCAGCCCGGCGGCGATGCCGGCTTGGCGCGCCGGGTTCATCTTGACACCGGCCTGGATCACGTTGCCCATCACCAAGGTTTGCACCTTGCCGGCAGGGAGCCCCGAGCGCTTGAGCGTCTCGCGGATGACCGCGGCACCCAGGTCCGGAGCGGGCACATCCTTGAGGCTGCCGCCGTAGGTGCCGATGGCCGTGCGTACGGGGTGGCAAAGAACAACTTCCCTGGAACTCATGATGAAACTCCTGATGATCAACTACCGAACAATCCGTGTGCATGCGCCGGCTGTCCATGCCTGTGGCACCCGGCCCATGGGAATACCGCGCAGCATCGCTGCGGGCTGGCGACATGGATCCATGTCGCGCGGCTTATTGGGCGCTGCTCGCCACCCACCTGCGTTGATCCACATCAAATGACTGCGCTCGAGTGCTCATTCAGGACTTCTGATCGCAGTTCGGACCAGATCAGCAGAATCGGATTCCTTCGCACTGGCCCGCACTGCGGATGGCGGCGCAAGCGTGGCGCAAGGGGTGGTGAACGGTACGCGCATCACCTGCAGCGTGACGTGCTCGATTCGGAAGCGGTCGTGCAGTTGCCCGGTTGCCCGTTGCAGGAAGGCATCGTCTGCATGCCCCTCGGGCATCACCAGGTGCGCGGTCATGGCGATCTCGGACGTTCCCATGGCCCACACGTGCAGGTCGTGCACCCGCGCCACGCCCGGCAGGGCCTCGAGCATGGCCTGCACCTCAAGGAGGTCCACGCCTTCGGGCACGCCATCGAACAAGAGGTGCAGGGACTGCTTGAACAGGCTGGCGGTGCCGACGACGATGACGGCGGCGATCACCAGGCTGGCCACCGGGTCGAGCCAGGTCCAGCCGAACCACAGCGTCAGGATGCCAGCCACCACCACCCCGGCCGATACCAGCGCGTCGGCCGCCATGTGAAGGAAGGCGCCTCGGATGTTGAGATCGCCCTGGCGGCCGCGCATGAACAACAGTGCGGTGATGGTGTTGACGGCGATGCCAACGCTGGCAACCAGCATGATCGTGAGGCCATCAATGGGTTCAGGTGACTGCAGCCTGTGCACCGCCTCCCGGGCCAGTGATCCCATCGCGACCAGCAACAGCAGCGCATTGATGAAGGCGGCCAGGATGCTTGCGCGCTTCCATCCGTAGGTATGGCGTGCATTGGGTCGCAACCGGCTGGCCAGGGCTCCGCCCCAGGCCAGAACAAGGCCGATGACATCGCTGAGGTTGTGCCCTGCATCGGCGAGCAGGGCCAGAGAATTGATTCTCCAGCCGTAGAAGGCCTCGACGACAACGAAAGCCATGTTCAGGCCAATGCCGATGGCAAAGGCCGCATTGAAATCGGCCGAGCCGTGGCCGTGGTCATGCTCTGTGCTCACGGAGGCGGCTCCTTCAGCCGCGATCGCGCGTTCCTCAGGCAGTCAGCCATTGTTCGATCTTGTCGCGCCGGGGCACGCCGCCTGCGTGCACCACCTTGCCGTCGATCACGACGCCGGGCGTGCTCATCACGCCATAGCCCATGATGTCGCGCAACTCCTCCACCTTGCTCAGCGAGATGAGCACGCCTTTGTCCTTGGCGACTTGCTCGATGAGCGCGATGGTGCTCTTGCAGTTGGCACAGCCCGTGCCGAGTACCTTGATGTCCATGTCAGCTCCCTAAAACGAAGAGTTCAAACGACCGACTCGGCCCCCGCGAAAAGCATGGCGTGCATGCGTTCCCGTTCCTCCGACGTCGGCCAGCCCGCATCAGCGGGGGCGGTCACCGACTGGATGAGACCCTGTTCGTCAACGCGGGCGAGGCCGTAGGTTTCGTTGACGATGGAGTCGGGCTCACCGTCCTTCAGCCGCACGTACCAGTCAGCCAGGCGCAGGCTCTGGCCGGCCCATGCGGGCGCTGCAGCTTCGTGGCGCGCAAGTGCCACGTACAACCCGTGCGGGACCGCGTGCACGGCGCCGGCCTCGTCGAGCAGGAATACATACGAGGCATGCTCGCCCCCCGGACGGCGCAGCGCGCGGCCGGAAGCATCGACCGTGCTGTACACCGGCGCAAAGCCACCGCCAGGTGTGCGGAAGTTGGTGGCTTGCCCCCGGTACATGCGCGCCGCCACCCACTGCGCTTCGCCGTTGTAGGCGTAAGCGCGCAGGTCGAACTTCATGGCATGGGCGGAGTCATCGTCGATGAGGCGTTCGCCCGGCGGCACGATGGCCTGCGCCACGTAGTCACCAGCCAGGATTTCCTGCCAAACCCGCCGCGTGAGCTTGTCGCCGCGGTAGGCCGCGCGGCTGCCAAAGCCGGCGACGGGCTTGAAGAAAAGGCCGCGTCGTGCGGCCCACAGCCGCTCGCCGTCAGCAGCATGCACGAGCTCGGTATGCGGAACCGCGTCGAGCAGCACCTGGCGAGTTTCCTTGGGCACGCCTAGCGCCCGCAGCCGTGCGTCATCGCTCAGAAGGGCCAGGTGCCGCTTGTCGGCGTACAGCGCATGGGCCTGCGGATGCGGCGTCAGCACCACGCCTTGGTGCACATACGCCTCACGCAGCGCGGCGCTCTCCGGCTGCTCGAGATAGAAGTCGGTCAAGCGGTTGTAGACCAGGTCGATGGCAAGATTGCCATGCCACAGCCTGCCATCTCGCCATTCGAGGAACCGCGGATCGGCAATGACGGCGCGCAGGCCATGACGCTCGAAGAGTTCCTGGAACAGCAGGAACTCGGCGTAGAGGTATTGCTCTGGCGGCGCCGAATCCACGATGGCTATGCTGGCCAGCGGCCGCGAGTGGCCCGCAAGACGCCATTCCTGGCGGAACATGTCGACGATGCGCTGCTCGAAGGCGGCCGCGCTGGCGCGTGTGGGCACCATCGAATCCATCGCCTCGCAGCAGGCTCGCTGCGCGCGCGCCAGGACCGCGTTGAGCATGGCCCCGCCGGCGTTGGTGTTGATCTCGATCAGACCGACGCGGTCCTGTTCGAGGTGGAAGTCGTAGCCGAAGAACACGCCGCGCGGGCCTGCGGTGCCCAGGCGGGCAATCGCGGGAGCGGCTGCCAAGGTCAGTTCGAGGTAGGCCGGCAGGGCCACCACCGACTCGACGGCCCGCACCACCTGTGCCATGCGCCGTATCCGTGGCGCGGCAACGAACACCGGCTGGGCCGCGAAGACGAATGGACAACGCTCGCGAACCAGTTCAGACAGGCCCGGTTGTCCCAGCTCGGCGTCGAGCGAGCGCGCGAGCGCGTCCCGATCGAGACTGAGACACAAGCACTCTCGGTTGAGCTGTTCGAGCGTGGCGGTGGGTGTGGACATGCGTGGCTTTTCAGACGTCGGAGCGAAGGGGTGCCGTCACAGGACCGCGTTGAATACGAAGCCGACGATGAGGATGCCCGAAGCAACCACGCCAGCGAAGGTGGCGATCAGCCGAATCTTCAGAACCTTGCGCAGGATGATCATCTCGGGGAGCGACAGGGCGATCACGCTCATCATGAAGGCAAGCACGGTGCCCAGCGCAGCGCCCTTGGCCAGCAGGGCCTGCACGATGGGGATCACCCCGGCTGCGTTGGTGTACATGGGAACGCCGAGCAGCACTGCCAGCGGAACCGACCACCACGCGTCCTTGCCCATGATCGATGCCATGAAGTCCTGCGGCACCCAGCCATGAATGGCGCCGCCGATGGCGATGCCGACCAGGATGTAGGGCCAGACCCTGCCCACGATTTCGCGCACGCTCGCAAAGCCCGACTCGATGCGCTCGGACAGCGTCAATCCGTTCTCGCCGCCAGCCGCGGCCACCTTTGGCATGTCGCGCACCCAGTCTTCCAGGTAGCGTTCCATCCTGAGCCGGCCGAGGACCCAGCCGGCAACGATCGCCACCGTCAGCCCCAGCCCCATGTAGAGCAGCGCGATCTTCCAGCCGAACATGCCGAACAGCAGCGCGAGTGCCACCTCGTTGACCATCGGCGCCGAAATGAGGAACGAAAAGGTCACGCCCAGCGGGACGCCCGCTTGAACGAAGCCGATGAACAGCGGCACTGCCGAGCATGAGCAAAACGGAGTCACGACGCCCAGGCCGGCGGCCATCACATTGGCTACGCCTTCGGTGCGTCCCGCCAACAGCGCCCGGGTGCGTTCGGGCGTGAAGTACGAATTGACCATGCCCATGACGAACACCACGGCCGTGAGCAGCAGCAGCACCTTGGGCGTGTCATAGAGGAAAAACTGGAGCGCGCCACCGAGGTGGCTGCCACGCTCCACCGGCAGGGTTGCGACGAGCGCCTCGGACAGGGGCACCAGTGATTCGTAGAGCCCGAACCAGACGGCACCCGCCAGAAGAAGAAATGCGCGAGGATGCCGTCGGGGTAGCAATTGGGTACGTTGGGACAGGGTCAGTTCAGTCATAGGCGGTCCGCCGGCTCAAGAGGATCCGACCACAAGGATGCACCGATGGTGCTGCAGGCATTTGATGGAGATCAAGCCAGGCCCGTTTGCATCGGTGCGCTGATCGCCTGCCTTGCGCTTTCAGACTACGACCGCTCGGTGAAGACCTTGCGCCAGACCTTCGACGTGCTTTCGCTCAAGCGCAGTCGGCCGCCATGGGTTCGCATCCGCTACAAGCCCGCTGGCATGACGAACGCCAGAGCCGTCAGCTAAGCTGGAGTCCCTGTTGTCCGCTGACTGGCATCCATTGCTTCATGAACTCCCCAGCCATATCCGACCGAGATCGCCCCCTCCATCGCGGGAATCCGTGGGAAGTGTTTCTGGCGTTCCTGAAGCTCGGCCTGACTTCGTTCGGCGGCCCCGTGGCGCACCTGGGCTATTTCCGCACCGAGTTCGTCGAACGCCGGCGCTGGCTCGATGACCGCAGCTATTCGGACCTGGTCGCGCTGTGCCAGTTCCTGCCAGGGCCGGCGAGCAGCCAGGTTGGAATGGCCTTGGGCATGGGCCGCGCGGGCTGGTGGGGCTCGCTCGCGGCATGGCTGGGGTTCACGCTGCCATCCGCGCTGGCGTTGATCCTGTTTGCCTACGGCGTGACCGAATACCGGGGCCTCGCAGAATCGGGATGGGTGCATGGCCTCAAGGTCGTTGCGGTGGCGATCGTCGCCCAGGCGGTGTGGGGGATGGCCAAGACTCTGTGCCCGGATCGCCTCCGAGCCGGGCTCGCCGTTCTGGCTGCGCTGCTGACGCTCGCGCTGCCGTCAGCCGCAGCGCAGGTCGGCGCGATCGTGGCATGCGGGTTGCTGGGACGCTGGCTGATCAAGCTGCCGACTCTGGGCGCCTTGCAGCACCACGATTTCGGCATCTCGCGCAAGGT
>NZ_LMTS01000096.1:112599-163557 GCF_001541225.1 Variovorax sp. WDL1
TTCTACCGATCGGGCGCCTTGGTGTTCGGCGGTGGACACGTCGTGCTGCCGCTGCTGCAGGCCACAGTGGTGCCCGCCGGAGCGGTGAGCAACTCCGATTTCCTGGCGGGCTATGGCGCCGCGCAGGCGGTCCCCGGGCCGCTCTTCACCTTCGCTGCGTACCTGGGTACGGTCGCCAACGGACAGCTCCACGGGTGGATCGGCGGACTGGGGCTGCTGCTCGTGATCTTCTTGCCGGCCTTCCTGCTGGTCGTCGGCGCGCTACCTCTTTGGGAGAGCTTGCGTCGCCGCAATGACATCCAGTCGACGATGGCCGGAATCAACGCGGGGGTGGTCGGCATCCTCGGGTCGGCGCTCTACGACCCCGTCTGGACCAGCGCCATTCATTCCAGGACTGATTTCGGGTTGGCGCTCGCAGCGTTCGGCTTGTTGCTCTACGCCAAGGTCTCGCCCGTCATCGTGGTGACACTGGCTGCGCTCGCGGGGTGGGCGCTTTCTTTGTAGGGCGTTCCCAGTGACAAGAAGAAAAGCGTGAGGGCCGAGGTCGAGCCCCACGTAGAAGCGCCCGTCGGATGACGGGCGCGTTCTCTTCCGGAGGGTGAATCCCCAGCGCGTCGTCAGCTGCCGACGCGACCGCCGTCGTTCTTGGTGATCACGATGGTTGCCGAGCGGGGACGGGACCCCGCGCCATAGCCAGCATTGCCCGGCCAGCGGCTGGTGTACTTGCTCGGGTCAGCCAGGTTGGCCTGGTTGGTGTTCTCGCCCGGGTGCTGGATGTTGATGAAGATCGCCTTGCCGTCCGGCGTTTCGCACATGCCGGTGATCTCGCAACCCACCGGCCCCACCAGGAATCGCTTCAGCGTATCGGCCGTGGGCGCCTTGCCAACCGGCGTAGTGACGTCCAGCTTGCTGGTGTCGGCCTTGGTGTAGCTGAATGTCTTGGCCGCACCGTCGCCGACCTGGCCTGGCAACGCAGCCAGCATCATGCAGTTGGTGACGTCCGTGTACGCGCCATCGTCGGTCTGGATCCAGCAGATTCCCGTGGACGGGCTGAACACCAAGCCATCCGGGCTCGAGAAGTCCTGGTCTGCCGTGAGGCTCGAAACGTTGACCATCGCCGTGTCTGCGCCCGCCTCGGCACCGAAAAGGTAGACATCCCATGTGAAGCTGGTCGCCGCGCCCCCTGCCGAGCCCTCCCGCATGCGCAGCAGATGGCCGTTGGGGTTGCCCGACTGCGCAGTTGCGCCCTTCATGTCCGTGTAGACGCGCGGGTTCGCGCTGTCGGGTGCGAGCTGTGAAGAACCCGTCGGGTCGACACGCCGATTGCTGTTGTTGGTGAGTGTCTGGTAGATCTCGCCGTTGGCCGGATTCACGGCCCCCCACTCCGGGCGGTCCATCTTGGTCGCGCCGACCGCGTCGGCTGCAAGGCGAACATTCACGCAAACGTCGGCCTGGTCGGCGAACGCATAGCCCGCGAAGCCGGCCACCACGGGATTCGCGAAAGAGAGCTCGAGCCACGCTCCGGTGCCGTCGGCGTTGAACTTGGCAGCGTACAGCTTGCCTTCATTCAGGTACTTGTCGCCGATCGCGAGGCGGTCCGAGGGGTTGGCGTCAGCGGCGTTCCACAATGCGGTCGACACGAACTTGTAGGTGTACTCGTTGCGCGCGTCGTCGCCCATGTAGACCACAAGCGGCTGGCCGGCGACCGGTGTGCCGAAAGCTGCGCTCTCATGCGCGAACCGGCCGAGGGCCGTCCGCTTCTTGGCAGACTTCGTCTTGTCGAACGGATCGATCTCGACGATGTAGCCCATGCCGTTGAGCTCGTTGCGGTAGTCATCGCTGCCGTCCGCCGAAGCTCCGGTCTTGCTGATGTTCCAGCGCGCGTACTTGTCATCGGGACCTGCGGACTCCCAGCCGTGGCGAGAGGCACCGCCTTGCGCGCTGCCATAGCGCTTCAGTGCCGTCACGGACTTGTCGTTGGCGCGCGCCGTGTCGTCGGCCGCGCCGCGCGTGAAGTAGCCGAACCAGTTCTCCTCGCCGGTGAGGAAGGTGCCCCAAGGCGTCTTGCCGGTACCGCAGTTGTTCAGCGTGCCGCGGGTCTTCAGGCCGGTGGGCGAGTACTTCGTGACCAATAGCGCGCTGCCGCGCGCAGGCCCTGCGATCTCGATGTCGCTCAGTGCGGTCAACCGGAAGTTGAAAGCGGAATCCTGGACGGTGGCCCACTTGTCCGCAGCCTTCTTGACTTCGACGACCGAGATGCCGTGAATGGCGATTTCCTTGTCGACCTCGGACGCCGGGCGGGGCAGCGTCGTGGTACCGCCGTTGGCATGCAGGAAGAACGAGCTGAGCGTCTGGTCCGTGGTCGCTTCATGGTTGACGGCCAGCAGACCGCGATCGACAGACGTGAGGGAGGCCTGGCCGCTTGCGTCCAGGCCGAACCATTCCATCCCGTCATGGTGATCGCCGGCTCGGTTCTCGAAGCCTGTGTCGGTACCGTCGTTCTTGTATGCGGGCGTCCCGGCGGTGAGTGGATCGCCAAGGGCATAGAGCACGCTGAACGAGTAGCCTGCCGGAATGACAACAGCATCCGCGAGGCTCTTCGAAACCGCCTGGAAGCCGAGAAGCTTTTCGGGCGGCGGAGCTGGGGCAGGTGCGGGCGCAGGCGCCGGCGCTGGTGCCGGGGGCAAGATCGGGAAGCCGTTGTCACCGCCGCCGCCTCCGCAACCGACCACAGCGAGACTGCCCAACAGCGCAGTCCCCGCGGATCCAACGCCGCCGCGCAAGAGGCCTCGCCGGCTGAGGCGGGCTGCGAGCACCGCATCGAAGGTCGGGTTGCTGGACGTGTTGGAGTCTTCGTCGTTGAAATCGATCTTGGTCAGATCGGGAGGGTTCTTCATGGATCGAGCCTTTTGCATTCGTGGAACCGTGGAATCTATTGGCCCAACGTGACGCTTCTGTGACCCAGGCGAACTTTGGTTCCTTCGAGACGATCGACGACCGTCAACGCAGCTCCAGCTTGGAATCGCAGCTCGCGAGTCACAGCCACCGCATCCTGTCCCGCGATCGACCAGTCCAGCACAAGAAGCTGCAGGAGCTTTTTGGGCAGAGGCTTCACGGCGCGCGGCGCTGACCTCCCTATGGAGCGCGAACGGAAGGCCGCTGCGCACCAAGCGCGCCGGGCCTGTTGAACGGAACGCGGCCCGGCCGGCACCCTACCTGGGCACCTGTTGCTCCATCAGTAGGAAGGTGTTGTAGGCGTTGATGCGGTTCGCGGCGCGGAACAGCGGCAGATGCTCATAGCGCGACCAATCGACCCTGGCATATGCTTCTTCGAACGGCTCGAGGTTGGCCGCTGCCTCGCTCATGCTTTTGCGCAGATAGACCAGGTAGTCGCGCGTGAGTTCAAGATCGGGTATTGGATTCTCTGACACCGGCCCGTGTCCGGGAATCACGATTCGTGGCTTGAGCGCGATCAAGGTGCCCAGCGAGTCGATCCACTGGCGGCTGTCGGCCTGGCCCACGAACGGAACACGGCCGCGGAAGACGAGATCGCCCGCGAAAAGGACCTTGCGCTCGCGCACGTAGACCACGACGTCTTCCGGTGTGTGCGCTGCACCGACATGGCGGATCAGGAACTCGAAGGAGCCGAGCTTGAGCGTGGTTTCCTTGCCGTCCAGCCAGCGGTCTGCGGGGACGAGGCGCGTGTTCTCGTCGATCGATGGAAACAGATCCTTGCGGCTTGCCTCGAGCCGCAAGCGCGCCGTGTCCGAGGTCAGATACTCCCGCCCTTGGGCCTGAGCCAACACTGTCGCTCCAGTGGCTTTAAAGGCCTGCAGCCCATACACGTGATCCGCGTGATAGTGCGTGAGGATCACATATTTCACCGGCTGCGGCGTCACGCGCCGAATTTCCTTGATCAGCTCCTCGGCAAGCGTAGGAGAGCCCAATGCGTCCACCACCACAACGCCCTGCTCCGTGACCACGAAGCCAGCGTTGGAGATGAAGTTTCGATTGGCCGATGAACCCAGTGCGGCTTCCCCCTGCACGAACCAAACGTCCTTGGCAACCTCGATGGCATGAACCGCTTGCTGTGCTGCCGCCGAAGCAAGAGAGGAACTCAGAACACAAATGCCCAGCACCAGCTGCAACCATTGGCGCCAACGGGGCTGTGCCGAACCATTCGGGTGCAAACCGGGCCGCCTGGGTTTTCCATTTATTCGCATTCAGTGATATTAGCGACACTGGTCGTTCCGCATCTCAGGGTTGTCCCAGAAGCGCACGAAGATCAGGTGCATGAGACGAGAACGGGTCACGAGCGATCCGCTGCTACGGCTTGATGTACGCGTATCCTTGTTGCTGTAGCTTGGCGATCCGCACCACGCCCGAGGGGGTGAACTTGGCTTCCTGGATCAACTGGTCCTTCTTGAGATTGCGGTTGCGCAGGGTGATCTCGCAGACCTCGAACTTCACGCCTCGGCTGACCAGCTGCTGAACCGCAATCTCGTAGGGGTTGCCGTTCTTGTCTTGGGCATCGGTCATCAGGAAATCGACCCCATTGGCATGCGTGACGACGATGATCTGCGCCTTGGGGTCGGTATCGAGATGGTTCTTGACGTTGCGCAAACCGGCGAGCGCCTGGGTTGCCGTGTCGTTGATGTGATAAACCACCTTGTCCTGCGCCCAGCTGCCCATCGCAGCTGCACCCAGGACCAGGCCGATCAGAAGATTGCGAGCTTTCATGCATGTCTCCGTTGGATAAGGTGGCCCGACAAAGCTTCAGCCCGCCCGCATCACCGTCTTCCTGCTGCATGGCGCCTCGATGCCGGAATTGCTTGATTCTAGGTCGATGCACCGTTCCATCAGCATATTGCCGAATACGGATTTACCACAGAAGCGCGGGCTGCTTCATGTCCCATTCCCTACGTGCGCGAGCACATGTGTGGCGACCTGCATCAGCTCTTCGAACATCAGGTCCGGCCGCGATTCGGCCACCGGCACTCCACCGTTGTAGCCGTAGGGTACCGCCCAAGCCGCGATACCGGCAGTGCGTGCGGTGGCCACGTCGATGGCCGAATCCCCAAGGTGCGCCGCGCGTTCAGGAGGAACGTCGAAGCGTTGCAGAACATGCTGCATGACGATCGGATCGGGCTTCCTGGCAGGCAGTGTGTCGCCGCCGATCAGGAGCTCGAAGCAGTCTGACAGCCGCGTCGCCCGCAGCACGCGACGCGCGTGCGCGTATTCCTTGTTGGTCACGCACACCAGCCGGACGCCGGCGACCCGAAGCTGCTCAAGGGCTTGCCGACAGCCCGCATACGGCACCGCCGAAGTGCCGGCGGTCCATGCATAGTGCCGGTCCAGGCTCTGGAGCACGCGGTCGCGCCGCGACACCTCTTCGAGCCACGGTGCTTCAGCGACCCGCTGCGCCAACAGCCGGACCATCAGTTCACGAGTTCCTGCGCCAATCAGCTCGGTAATTTCCGGCAGGGGACGCCGCCGGATGCCATGATCGTCCAGCGCGCGATTGACTGCTTCGGCGATCTCGGCTGCGGTATCCACCAAGGTGCCGTCGAGATCGAAGCTGATCAGTTGGTATTGCATGGGTCCGCAATTCCGTTCAGTTGCTGGAACGTATCCGTCGTTGTTCGTCGCAGCACTGCGCCGCCACCAGGTCTGCCAGGGCCTGTGCGGTAAGCCCGAAGTGCGTGAACAAGGCCGATGCGGGCGCCGATTCCCCGAAACTGTCAATGCCGAGCGCGGCGCAACACCCGTACTGACCCCACCAGCGCGTTACCCCCGCTTCCACTCCGATACGAGGCAACCCGCCGCCGAGCACGCTTTCGCGATAGCCCCGATCCTGCCGGTCGAAGGTTGTCGAGCATGGCAGCGACACCACCCTCACCGGCAAGCCAAGGGCATCCAGGATCTCTTGAGCCGCAATTGCGAGCGAGACCTCCGAGCCCGTGGCAAGGAGGACGGCCGCCGGATCCTTCCGGTCGCTCAGCACGTAGCCTCCCCGGCGGATCAGCAGCACCTGCTCGGCGCTGCGCGACTGGGCCGGCAGCTCCTGCCGTGACAGTAGGAGCGCCGACGGTCCTTGTCGCTGGCCGATCGCCTGCATCCAGGCCACCAGCGTTTCGGCCGCGTCGCACGGTCGCCAGACATCCAGGCCGGGGATGAGCCGCAGGCTCGCCGCATGCTCGACAGGTTGGTGGGTGGGCCCGTCCTCGCCCAGCCCGATCGAATCGTGCGTGAACACATGAATGACCTGCAGCTTCATCAGCGCAGCCATGCGGATCGCGTTCCGGCTGTAGTCGCTGAACGCCAGGAAAGTGCCCCCGTAGGGAATGAAGCCGCCGTGCAGCGCCAGCCCGTTCATGATCGCGGCCATGCCGAACTCGCGCACACCGTAGTTCAAGTGGCGGCCACCGGGCATGCCCCCCCTGACGGCACCACATCCGGGAAAGTTCGTGAGGTTGGATCCGGTCAGGTCTGCGCTTCCGCCGAGCAGTTCCGGCAGCACGGGCGCCAGCAGGGCAATCACTTGCTGGGACGCCTTCCGGGATGCAACTGCCGTGCGCGACTGACCCATCTCCATCAACGCGCCGAGCGAGGCCTCCTCGAAAGGCCGTGGCGTGCGTCCTTGCATTCGGCGTTCGAATTCGGCGGCCAGAGCAGGATGCGCCTTACGATAGGCATCGAACGTTGAGTTCCAGTGCGATTCGAGGCGGGCTCCGCGCTGACGCGCGTCCCAGACCGCTGCCAGCGCGGCGGGAACCTCGAACGGCGCATGCGGCCACCCCAACGCATGGCGAGCCGCCTCGATCTCCGTTGTGCCCAGGGGCTCGCCATGCGCCCTGGCCGTGCCGGCGCGCCCCGGGGAACCCTTGCCGATGAGGGTCTTGCAGACGAGCAACGTCGGGCGATCGGGCGAATCCTTGGCCGCGGCAATGGCTTGCGCGACGGCGTTCGCATCGTGCCCGTCCAGCGGACCGATGACGTGCCACCCGTAGGCCTTGAAACGAGCGGGCGTGTCGTCAATGAACCAGTCATGCACCGGTCCGTCGATGGAGATGCCGTTGTCGTCGTAGAGAACAACCAGTTTGTTGAGCTTCCAGACCCCTGCGAGCGCGCAGGCCTCGTGACTGATTCCCTCCATGAGGCAGCCGTCACCCACGAACGCATAGCTGTGGTGGTTGACGACCTCGTAGCCGGGTCGGTTGAATTCGTCGGCCAGGAGTTTCTCTGCGAGTGCGAAGCCCACCGCGTTGGCCAGTCCCTGCCCCAGAGGCCCTGTGGTCGTTTCCACACCCGGCGTCATGCCCCATTCAGGATGCCCCGGTGTCCTGCTATGGAGCTGGCGGAAGCGCCGAAGCTCCGCCATCGGCAAGTCGTACCCCGTCAGATGCAGCAGCCCGTACAGAAGCATGGACGCGTGGCCATTCGACAGCACGAAGCGGTCGCGATCCGGCCACAGCGGGTTTGCCGGGTTGTGGCGCAGGTGCTCCCCCCAGAGGGCGACCGCCATCTCGGCCATTCCCATCGGGGCACCTGGATGCCCCGAGTTGGCCTGCTGCACTGCGTCCATGGCCAGGGCGCGCAAGGCGTTCGCCATGTCATGGCGGCAAAGATCGTTGGCGCGCGTCATGGCGGCCGGCGTAGCTCTGTTCATGTGCCTGCTCCAGGTTCAGACGGCAGCGAGCGCACGGTGACGGCGCTCCATCATCCGCCAGATGAACGGCGTGAAAATGAGTTGCATGGCCAGTTCCATCTTTCCGCCAGGCACGACGATCGTGTTCGGGCGTGACATGAAGGAGTCGTGCAGCATGGTGAGGAGATACTGGAAGTCGATGCCTTTCGGGTTGGCGAAGCGGATCACGACCATGCTTTCATCGGCCGAGGGGATGTCGCGGGCGATGAAGGGGTTCGACGTGTCCACCATCGGCACCCGCTGGAAGTTCACGTGTGTGTGCGTGAACTGCGGGCAGATGTAGTTCACATAGTCGGGCATGCGCCGCAAGATCGTGTCCGTGACTGCCTCGGTCGAATAGCCGCGCTGGCGCTTGTCGCGCCAGAGTTTCTGGATCCACTCCAGGTTGATCACGGGCACGACCCCGATCAAGAGATCGGGATGCTGCGCGATGTTGACCTCGGGAGTCGAGACGGCGCCGTGCAGGCCTTCGTAGAACAGGAGATCCGTGTCCGCCTCGAGATCCTCCCACGGCGTGAAAGTGCCCGGCTCCTGTTCGTAAGGCGCCGCTTCCTCGGCATTGTGCAGATACTTGCGGCAGCGCCCATTGCCGCGCTCCCCATAGCTGCGAAAGAGTCGCTCGAGTTCGACGAACAGGTTGTTCTCGGGCCCGAAGTGGCTGAAGTTCCGATCGCCCGCAGCCTCTGCCTCGGCCTGTCGAGCCTTCATCTCGTTGCGGTCGAATCGGTGAAAGGCGTCGCCTTCGACGATCGAGGCCTTGAGGTTTTCGCGCCTGAAGATGCTCTCGAAAGTGCGTGTTACGGATGTGGTCCCGGCGCCCGAGGAGCCGGTGATGGCGATGATGGGGTGACGTTGTGACATGCAAGTTCCGTTCGGTTCAATCGCGAAAGAGACTGCGTTCGGCGAACAGCGGGTTGGTCGGCTCGCGCACCATGGGCTCGCGGTGATAGCGTTCGATGCGATCGACCTCGTTGCGCGAGCCGAAGACGAGCCCCACCCGTTGGTGCAAGGCAGTTGGCTTCACGCCCAGCATCGGTTGCCGGCCAGTGCTCGCCCGGCCGCCTGCCTGCTCCATCACGAAGCCGATGGGGTTGGCCTCGTAGAGCAGCCTCAACCGCCCGCACCTGGCCGGATCCTTGGTGTCGCGCGGGTACAGGAAAACACCGCCCCGCATCAAGATGCGATGCGCCTCGGCGACCATCGAGGCGATCCATCGCATGTTGAAATCCTTGCCGCGCGGCCCCGGCGTGCCTGCCAGGCACTCGTCCACGTAACGCTTGACGGGCGCCTCCCAGAAACGACTGTTGGAAGAGTTGATCGCGAATTCCCGGGTGTCCGCAGGAACTCGGATGTCCGGATGCGTGAGCAGGAACTCCCCCAGGTCGGGATCGAGCGTGAACCCGGCCACGCCGTTGCCCACGGTGAGCACGAACATGGTTGCCGGTCCGTAGAGGGCGTAGCCGGCAGCCACCTGGGCCGCACCGGGCTGCAGAAAGTCGCCTTCAACCACATCGCGTCCGCTGTCGATCACGTCCTGCGGCGCCCGAAGCACCGAGAAGATGCTGCCGACCGTGACATTCACATCAATGTTGCTCGAGCCGTCAAGCGGATCGAACACCAGCAGGTACTTGCCGCGGCCGAAGGACGCCGGAATCTGCCGTGGCGCCTCCATCTCCTCGGACGCCATGCCTCCCAGGTGCGCACTCCACTCGTTCATGCGGATGAAGATGTCGTTGCTGACGATGTCCAGCGGCTTCTGCACCTCGCCCTGGACGTTGACCGGCCCGCCCGGCCCGTCCGAAGGCTCGAAGGCCGCCGTGTCGTGGAGTGCGCCCTGGGCCACGATCCGGGCGATTGCCTTGCAGGCCAGCGCTACGTCCAGGATGAGCGCGTCGAGATCGCCGCTGGCGCTCGGAAAGCGTCGCCGCTCCTCGATCAGGTAGCGGGTGAGGGTCCATCGTTGGGACAAAGGCATGGGGGTCTCCGGTGTCGAGCGGTCAATGAGAGACGTCTTCCGCGAACACGCGGCTCGCCCTGATGTCGGAGGACTCGATGGTGGTGAGTTCCTCGCGCGTGAACTCGCGATCGCGCTGCTGGAACAGCCGGCTGGCCTGGCGCAGCCGTACGCGGTCCAGGGCGTTGCGCACGCTGCGCGCGTTCGCAAAATGGGGCTGGCGCAGCCGCCGGTCGATGTATTCCCCGAACGTCGCGCGCCCCTCTTCGCCGAAGCTGTAGGTCATGGACACGAGCATCTGGTCGGCGATGCGCAGCAACTCGTCGTGGCTGTAGTCGGGAAAGGCCAGGTGATGGGCCACCCGTGAACTCATGCCCGGGTTGGACTGGAAGAACGTGTCCATGCGATCCTTGTAGCCGGCGAGGATCACGACGAGGTCGTCGCGCTGGTTCTCCATCACCTGCAGCAGGATTTCGATGGCCTCCTGGCCATAGTCACGTTCGTTCTCCGGTCGATAGAGGTAGTACGCCTCGTCGATGAACAGCACGCCGCCCATCGCCTTCTTCAGCACTTCCCTGGTTTTCGGGGCCGTGTGTCCGATGTACTGGCCGACCAGGTCGTCACGTGTGACGGCCACGAGGTGGCCTTTGCGGACATACCCGAGCCTGTAGAGAATCTGCGCCATGCGCATCGCCACCGAGGTCTTGCCCGTGCCCGGATTGCCCGTGAAGCTCATGTGCAGGCTCGGCATCTGCGCCTGCAGCCCGAGATTCATCCGAAGCTTGTCGACGACTAGCAAGGCGGCGATATCGCGGACGCGCTGCTTCACGGGGGCGAGGCCCACCAGATCGCGATCGAGTTCGTCCAGCACGGCCTCGACCTGGCTTTGCGCCAGCACCTGCGCAACGGTGCGTGCCGGTGCCGCAGGGTCCGGCATGCAGTGGTGGTCCATGGCGTTCATGACCTTTCCTTTCAGTAGCGCTGGCCTTCGGGTCTGTCGGTCGCATAGCTGTGGACCGTGTAGCGCATCGATCGGCCGCCGATCTCCTGCCGCACGAGGCCGAAGCCGGGCTCCGCGGCAGGCCGGTGGACGATGAAGCTCATCGCGATCGATTCCACGTTGCGTGTCGAGTCGAAGGCCATCAGCCGGATGTACGTATCGGGAAAGGTCTTGCGGCAGGTGTTCAGTTCGAGCAGGACTCCCGCGGCGTCCTGCAGATCGAACATCGGCATGCCGAACATTTCCCAATAGGTGTTGCGCGGGTGCGGATCGTCGGTGTATTCGATGCTCCAGGCATAGCCCTTGTTCAGGCCGTACTCGATCTGCAGGGCGATCTCCGCATCGGTCAGGTCGGCCAGGAAACTGAACTGGCCCTGGGTCAGTCGTCCGGTCGGGTTGGTCATCATGGTGCGTTCTCCTTCGGGGTCAGTTGGAGGCGGATGGCGTCGCCGCGTAGTCGCTGGTGTCGGTCGATGCGTAGTTGAAGCTGATCTCGCCCCAGGTATCGAGCGCCTGCTTCAGCGGAGTGCAGCCCTGCGCTGCCTTGCGCAGGATGTCCGGGCCTTCGTTGCGGATGTCCTTGCCCTCGTTGCGCGCCTTCACCATGCACTCCAGCGCCACGCGATTGGCGACTGCGCCCGCCTGGATGCCTGCCGGATGCCCGATCGTGCCGCCGCCGAATTGCAGGATCACGTCGTCGCCGAAGAGGTCGATGAGCTGATGCATCTGGCCGGCATGGATTCCCCCGGAGGCTACCGGCATGACCTTTTTCGTATCGCACCAGTCCTGGTCGAAGAAAAGGCCGCGCGGAAGGTCCTGACGCGTGAAGCTGTCCCGGCAGACGTTGTAGTAGCCCTGCACGGTCATGGGATCGCCTTCGAGCTTGCCGACGGCCGTGCCCGTGTGCAGATGGTCCACCCCG
Organism: Variovorax sp. WDL1; assembly: GCF_001541225.1. Taxonomy (GTDB): domain Bacteria; phylum Pseudomonadota; class Gammaproteobacteria; order Burkholderiales; family Burkholderiaceae_C; genus Variovorax. The sequence continues at coordinate 124,184 of NZ_LMTS01000096.1, forward strand.
GCCAGCCGCAGCCACTTGGCCATGACTCGGAAGCTCACGCCGTGGTTCTTCTGTCGCGTGTAGGTGCCGTGGCCCGCACGGTGCATGTGAACGATCATGTCGTGCTTGCGTGCCCAATTGGCGATGCTCTGGATCGCCGACCACCCGATGATCAGATCCACCATGATCACGATCGAGCCCAGCTCCTTGGCGAACTCTGCGCGCTCGTAGATGTCTTCCATCGTCGCGCCGGTCACGTTCAGGTAGCTGCCCTTCACCTCCCCCGTGGCGGCGCTGGCCTTGTTGACGCCGTCCATCACATAGAGGAAGCGGTCGCGCCAGTGCATGAAGGGCTGAGAGTTGATGTTCTCGTCGTCCTTCATGAAATCAAGGCCGCCCTTCAGCCCTTCGTAGATGACGCGCCCGTAGTTCCTCCCGGAAAGCCCGAGCTTGGGCTTGGTGGTGGCGCCCAGCAAAGGCCGCCCGAACTTGTCGAGCCGCTCGCGCTCGGTCACCAGCCCGCATGGCGGACCCTTGAACGTCTTCACGAGCGCCACCGGCATGCGGATGTCTTCCAGCCGCGCCGCCTGCAGCGGCTTGAAGCTGAAGACGTTTCCGATCAGGCTCGCCGTGATGTTGGCGATCGAGCCTTCCTCGAACAGGATGATGTCGTAGGCGACCCAGGCGAAGTACTGTCCGGTGATGCCCGGTACGGGCTCTACCTTGAACGCCTTGGCGCGGTAGCTGTCGCAGGCGGTCAGCCGATCGGTCCACACCACCGTCCAGGTCGCGGTGCTCGACTCCCCGGCCACCGCTGCGGCGGCTTCGATCGGGTCCACGCCATCCTGCGGCGTGATGCGGAAGAGGCAGATGGTGTCCGTGTCCTTGGGCACGTAGTCCTCCATCCAGTAGCCCATCTGCCGGTACTTGAGCACGCCGGCGCTGTAGCGCTTTCTGGCATCGGTGATGACGCCCTCTTCCACGGGTTTGTTCATTGCAGCTCCTTTGATTCAATCGCAACGCACGACCGATGGAACCTAATATAAGAGCGTAATGAATTAACGAATATTCAGAGATACTTCACTCATCGATAAAGAAGCCTGAATCGTGAACATCACCTTCCGACAGCTGCGGGTTTTCACGGAGATCGCCAAGGTCGGCAGCATGAGCCAGGCGGCATCCAACCTGCACCTGACACCCCCGGCGATCTCTATGCAGATCAAGGAGCTCGAGTCCCAGGTCGGCCTGCGCCTGTTCGACCGTCACGGCCGGCAACTTTCGCTCTCCACAGCGGGCGAATACTTCCTGGTGCATGCCAGGCGGCTGCTGGCCCAACTGACCGAGACGGACAACGCCATGGCCAGGCTCAAGCGCCTCGAGTACGGCACGTTGACCATCGGCATGGTCAGCACGGCGAAATACTTTGTTCCTCGCCTCCTGGCGCGCTTCCACGCGGAGCACGCCGGGGTGGAGGTCAAACTGCGCGTGGTCGACAATCGCGAGCAACTCGTCTCCCTCATGGAAGGTGGCGAGGTCGACCTGTCTGTCATGGGTCGCCCGCCAAAGGAGGTGCTGAGCCATGCCGAGGCATTCGCGCCCCATCCCCTCGTCTTCGTCTGTCCCCCCTCGCATCCCTTGCTGGCAGCCGGCCGACCGGCTGTGACGAATCTGGAGGGCTATCCGCTCATCGTGCGCGAGCCAGGCTCGGGAACGCGATCTGCGATGGAAGCGTTCTTCGCCGAACGGCGCTTCGCGCCGCGCATCGCCATGGAGATGTCGAGCAACGAGACGATCAAGCAGGCCGTGATGGCCGGCATGGGCTTGTCGTTTCTTTCGCTCCACACGATCGGCCTCGAGCTTCGGACCGGGCTTCTGCACGTGCTGGAGGTGGAAGGCAGCCCCGTGATGCGCATCTGGCACATCGTGCGCCTGCAGTCGAAAGTGCTTTCGCCGGCCGCCGAGGCCTTTCGCTATTTCATCATCGAGCACGGCGAAGGCTATCTGCGCGAGCAGGACACGCCATTCCTGATGGGCCGGACGCCGGCGACCTGACAGGCGCCACCTTCCGGAATGTCCCGACCGCACCGCGACCGCGACCGCGACCGCAGCCACCAGCTTTCATCAGAACTCGAGGTTTCCCGCGATCGCCTGGATTCCGGCCTTTGCGCACGCATCGTCGGCATCGCCGCCGGGCGCCCCGGAAACTCCGATGCCCCCCAGCGCACTGCCGCCGGCTTCGATGGGCTGGCCTCCGCCGACAGCCATCAGGCGCGAAAGCGAGCGCAGCCCGCTCATCGACTTGCCTGACTGCGTCTCGGCTGCCAATGTCGCCGAAGGCACCCGGAAGCTGGCGGCGGTCCAGGCCTTGTCGCTGGCCGCCTCTACCGTGTGCGCTCCGGCGAAGCGATCCCGCACCAGGGTCTGCAGGACGCCGGAACGGTCGACGACCGCCACTGCCACCTGGAACCCCTGTCGCCGGCAATGTTCGAGCGCACCGCGCGCGGCCTCCATGGCCGTCTCAGGCGCCAGCAGCTTGACCTCGAACGTCGCCGACTGAGCATGCGCCGTCAGCGTCGAGGACAGCGCGACGACTGAAATGGCGACGCCGCGGAGACTGCCGAGCCGGATCATGCTGCCAATCCTGGATTGCCCTTCAGGCCAACCAGCGTCGGCGTGTTGAGCTTGCGGGCCTTGATGTGTCCGTTCTGTGCCTTGAACCACGTTTCGACGACGTCCCACACCGGCTTGACCCCGGGCGCGGTTTTCGCCTCTTCCGCGACAGGCGCCCAGCCCGCGACCTTGTACTTCTTGCCGGCTTCGATCGGCTTTCCGTTCAGCCGCATGTCGGCGATGCGGCCGCCCATCTTCTGGGACGGGTCGCAGGTGTACCCCAACCCTCCCACCCGGACCATGTCACCGCCCTGCTGGTAGTAGGGATCGGGATTGAAGAGGTTGTCCGCCACGTCCTCGAGGATCGTCTTGATGGTCTCGCCGGTCATGTCGGCGACAGTGGCATGCGGATAGGTGATGGCGAGTTGATCCATCATGAGTTCGCGCGTCACCGTGTCCCCGGGAAGCAATGTGGTTCCCCAGCGGAATCCCGGCGAGAACGCGATGTCGGCGCCCTGCACCTCCATCAACGCGTCGCAGATCAACTGGTCCCAGGAGCCATTGAAGTTGCCGCGACGGTAAAGCAGCCCGTCTGTCACCGCGAGCTTCTCGGCAAGCTTGCCTTCGTACGGCGCGCGCACCTTGGCGATCAATGCCTCCATCTCGGGGTCCACCTCGAGCTGGTTGGCAAAGACAGGGAGCAGACGGTAGCGGAAGTCGACGACCTTGCCGCCCTTGACGTCGAAGTCCATCACCCCCAGGAACTTGGTATTGCTTCCCGCATTGGTGACCAAGGTCTTGCCGCCGGCATTCGAGACTGGCACCGCGATCGGGACGCCATCATGCGTGTGGCCTCCGAAAATGGCATCCACGCCGCGAACCCGGCTCGCCATCTTCAGGTCCACATCCATTCCGTTGTGGGATAGAACGACGACCACCTGCGCACCCTTGCCGCGCACTTCGTCGACCATCTTCTGCATGTTCTCGTCCTGGATGCCGAAGCTCCAGTCCGCCACCATGTACCGGGGATTCGCAATCGGCGTATAGGGGAAGGCCTGACCGATGATGGCGCAGCGGACCCCGTTGATCTCCTTGATCACATAGGGCGGGAACACCGGATCGCCGAAGTCGCTGGTCTTCACGTTCTGGGCGACGAAGTCGATCTTTCCCTTGAAGTCCTTGTCCACGATCTCCTTGACCCGCTTCATCCCATAGGTGAACTCCCAGTGGCCGGTCATCACGTCGACCGTCAGCAACTTGGCCGCATCGACCATGTCTTGGGCCTCGGTCCACAATGAAGTCGCCGACCCCTGCCAGGTATCCCCGCCGTCCAAGAGCAGGGCGCCAGGCCGGCTGGCCTTCAGCTGCTTGACCAAGGTCGCCATGTGGGAGAAGCCGCCGATCTTTCCGTAGCGACGCGCGGCCTGTTCGAAGTCCAGATAGGTGTACGCGTGCGCGAGCTGCGTTCCCGGCTTCACGCCCGCCACTTTCAGCAGGTGGTCGCCCACCATATGCGGCAGTCGCCCCTTGAGATCGCCCAGCCCGATGTTGACGCTGGGTTCCCTGAAATAGACCGGACGCAGCTGCGCATGGCAGTCCGTCATGTGCAGGAACGAAACATTCCCGAACGGGGCCATGTCGTACAACCCCTTCTGCGCTGTCGCAGCAGCTGCCTCGGCATGGCGGCCGAGGCTCATGCCCGCCACAGACGCGGCGCCGAGCACCTGCAGAAACTCGCGCTTGGAAATATTCATGCTTCTGCATTCGTTGATGTGGAGAAGGGCCCCCGACCTCTGGGATCGATCCGGTACGCCGCCGAAGAGCGAACTACTGGTTGACCTCGGATTTCGGGTCGAGCAGCAGCGCCATCAGGTCCTTGAGCTGCTTCTCGTCCAGCATGCCGCCATGGCCGAACCGCGGCATTCCCGAGCACGCGTTGTAGGCCTTGGCGTTGTAGAGCTTGCCCCAGGTGTATTCGACGATGGGCTTGGCTGCGGCACTGGCGGGATCCTGGACGCCGCGCAGCTTGCCGTAGTTGTACAGGCTGGGGCCCAGCGTGCCGAACGAGATTTCCTTCTTGCTGATCTGATGGCAGTTGTAGCAGTTGCCTCCGTTGGCACTCGGAGCGGCCGACCGATCGCTCCAGGTCATGCCGCGGCCGTTCTGCGCCAGCTTTTCACCGGCCGTCCAATCGCCGATGAACTTGCCGTCGCTGGGCATCTTGACCGTCTTGAGGTTGGCGGCCTCGATCGCCTTGGCCTTCTCCTCGGGCAGCGGCTGGCCCAACGCCTTGGAGCACTCGGCATCCGTCTCGTCCTGCTTCAGGCGATCCATCTTGGCGATGCCCTGGTCCCTGAAAGACGTCTGCATCATCTTGCGCACGAGGGCGTCGTAGTCCGGCGCCACCCCGACGGACGCGCATCCGATGAGAGAGACGGCACCTGCCACTGCTGCGAAGGCCAGCCATTGTCTTGTATGCATTTTCTGCTCCGCGTTAGCGCTTGAGACCCGGTGCGATGGACTCTGCACCCTTTGCGTTCACACCCATGAAGACCGACAGCGCGATCGTCACGTCCGACGCGTATCCCGGGTAGGGAAACCGTTGCTGGCGGAAGCAGTCATTGAGCCGCCGCTGCATGCTCCACAACTCGCCGCTGCTCACGCGGTACGCCGGCCAGGCAGCGAAGCCGACGCCATCGCCAGGATTCTTGGTAAGGTTGGGAAGGTCCTGCAGGCGGATCCGCTTGCCGTCCTCGCCATGGCAGGACGCGCAGGAGAAGTCGTAGGGTCCTGCCCGAAAGTAGAAGGCGCGTTTGCCGGTCTCGAAGGCGGTCTTCTCCTCGGCGTGCCCCTGTGGCAGTGCAAACTTCATGCCGCGCGACTCGGCCGAGATCCAGGCCACAAGTCCCTCGATGTTCGCCTGCTCACCGCGTCCGAACGGGGTCTTGGCGACTTCTGCGGCACTGATGCCCTGCAGCGATTCCATGCACGTCAGCAGCCGTGATTCCAGGTCCTGAACTCGCTTGGTGTCCGGGAAATAGCGCGGCAGCTCGACGAAGGCACCCTTGACCTTGCCGGCGCCTTTACCGAGGTCACATTGCTCGAGAGACGCGTTCTTGGGTCCCCGTCGCTTCTTCCAGAGGTCTTCGCCCTTGGCCTCGAAAAGTTCTGCGGGGTTGCCGTCCTCGAGCATCTTCCGATATTCGGCAATGCCGTCGGCGGCGGACTTCTGTTGGGCAGTTGCGGCCGCAGCGGCGGCCAGAAGCGCTGCCGCGACAAGGAGAAATTTCATCGTGTCCACCTGCATGTTGATGGTCGTCGCCCGCTTCGCGGGGACCGGTCGAATGCGCTTGGCAACCTGGGCGAACAGGCCGGGGCCGCCTCAGGAAACCGTGGCCTCGTCCGAGCGCTTGTCACCCTTGTTGTCGACCCAGGAGATGCCGATCTTGTCCCCGGCCTTCGCGCCCTTGACGTTGAACTGAAGAAAGGGATTCTTCGAGACCGAAGGACCCCACTGGGCCGTCATGACGGTCTTGCCGTTGAGTTGAGCCGTGACCTCCTGGATGTACCAGGCGGGTATCACCTTGCCGGCCGCGTCCTTGCGCTGGCCGGTTTCCATCTCGTGCGCCATGAGCACCCGAACGGTGGTCTTGTCGCCTGAGGCCTGGGCGCGAATGCGCATCGGGTCTGACATGATGTGTCCTTCAACTTGTGAGGTGAGAAATGCGGTGCAACTGAAGTCAACCGCCGCAGCCGCCCAACGTGACCTTGACTTCCTTTTGCGCAAAGAGCGCCTTGCCGTCAGCCATCATCGCAACGGCATAGACGTTGGAAGACTGGCCCATCTTGACGCGCGTCGAGAAATTCGCCTCGACAGCATCGGTGACGTCGTACATGGCGGACAAGACTGCGGGGTTCTTCTCGACCAGCACCAGGATGCGCTTCACACCAGGCAACGCCGTGGCAGCCCCAACGGGAACAACGGCCCCGTTCTCGGCGATATCGGGCGCCGTAATGGTCACATCCTTGCTTTCCGCCGGTGCGCTGCCCCCCAGGGCCTTCATCACTTCGGCAATGGTCTTCGCGTCAAAGGCCGCCGAGTTGTAGCCTGGCGCCTGGGCAAGTGCGTGCATCGGCAGCATCCCGATGGCCGCGAGCATGCCCGCGACCTTGGCCGAATGTGAAAGCATGTCGCGACGTGTCTGCATATGAACTCCTTGTATCAACATATCCTAATAAACGGAACATCATCCGACGATGAGGGCCTTCCCTATGTCGTCGCAACTACTTTGCGCCGCCGGCCAGCCAGTGGGCAACGGATTTGGCGTCCGATTCCGGCAGGGTCTGCGGCGGCATGGGGATGGCGCCCCACACGCCGGATCCTCCCGACTTGATCTTGCCGGCCAGGTAGTCCAGTGCATCGGCGCGCCCTGCATACTTCTTGGCAATGTCCCGGAAGCTCGGACCGACGAGCTTGGTATCCATGCCGTGGCACGCAACGCAGGTGTTCTTTTGCAGCAGCGCCAACGTGCCGTCATTCCCTGCCGCTGCGGCGGGCTTGGCCGCACCTGCGGCTGCAGCGGCTTGCGGGGGTGCCTCCTTCGTTCCACCAGCCGGGGAGGCGGCGGCGACCTGCGCAGCCAGTGCGTCACTCTCCTGCAACGTCTTCGCTGGCGGCTTGGAGGTATCGACGCCATGCTGCGCGCCGAAGGGGCGAACCTGGGTGGCCAGGTTGCCATGCGCGTTGCGCGCGAAGTCCGGCAGCTGGGAAGCGACCTTGATCTCGGGCAGGCAGTCTTTCATGCATGCCTTTGCGTTCACGTCGGGCTTTCGCCTGCCGAACTCCGGTCCTGGCCACATGGCGTGATCGGTCGTCATGCCGTTTCGGTTGGGCAACAGCGTCTGGGCTTGCGCGATGTTCCTGTCGGACAGCGTGTAGTCGTCCGGGACGATCTCACCCATGTTGAGGATGTAGGCGGTCACCGCATAGACCTCGTCCGGCGACAGGGATTTCGGTTGTGACCACGGCATGGCGCGGTGGATGTAGTCCCAGAGGGTGGACAGTGTCGGGATCTTCATCAAGGTCGTGCGGCCCGGAAAGCCTCGATCGTTCAGGCGAGCCACTTGGCCGGACTTGATGTCTTCCTTGGTCGTGCCGCCGACGATCGGGCTGAAGACCTCGTTGCTCTCGCCGAAGACACCGTGGCAGGAGGCGCACTTGCCCTCCCAGACCTCCATGCCCTTCTTCACGGAGCCGGAGCCCTTGGGCAGGCCCTTGAAATCGGGACGCACGTCGATGTCCCAGGCCTTGATCTCCTTGGGCGTGGCCGCACGGCCGATGCCAGGATAGGCCGCCGGCTGCGCTGCCGCCACACCCGCTGCCATCAGCAGAAGAGCACTCGTTGCGATCTCACGAAAGCTGGACATTCTTCACCTCGCCGCTTTCCTGGACCAGCCACGTCTGGATCGCGTTGTTGTGGTAGATCGACCGGGTGCTGCGCACGGCCCGCAACTGCTGGTAGGTCGGCTGCACGTAGCCGGTCTCATCCATCGCACGACTCTGGATCAGCGCCGGCTTGCCGTCCCAGACCCAGTCCAGGCTGAAGCGCGTCAGGCATTTGGAAAGCAGCGGGGACTCGAGTCGTGCGGTTCGCCAGTTGCGCCCGCCGTCCACCGACACATCCACGCGCTTGATCTTCCCGCGGCCGGACCATGCCAACCCGGACACGCTGTAGAAGCCCTTGTCCAGCAGCACTTGGCCGCCCGATGGCGTCGTGATGACGCTCTTGCATTCCTGAATGCTCGTGTACTGGCGGCTCCGCCCACCGGGCATGAGGTCGACGTAGTGGATCGTTTCGTCCTTGGTGCCGTAAGGCTTGTCACCCACTTCGATGCGCCGCAGGTACTTGACCCAGCTGACACCCTGGACGCCCGGCACCACAAGCCTCAACGGATAGCCGTTCTCCGGTCGCAGCATCTCCCCGTTCTGCCCGTAGGCCACGAAGACCTCGCCGCTCTCCACCAGTTCCATCGGCACGGTGCGCGTCATCGAGGAGCCGTCGGCACCTTCGCCAAGGACGAAGCGGCCGCGCTTGTAGTCGACCCCGCACTTCTCGAACAGGGTTCTCAGCGGTACGCCCGTGAACTCGCTGCAGCTGATCATGCCGTGGGTGTACTGGCATGTGGGGACCGCCACGTTGCCCCACTCCATGCCGGTGTTCGCACCGCATTCGATGAAATGGAAGCGCGAGACCGCAGGCAGGCGCATCAGCTCGTCCATGGTGAACACCTGGGGCGACTTGACGATCTTGTCGTCGGAGCCGTTGATCATCAGCCGATGCTTCGACGGGTCGATGTCCCACCAGCCCTGGTGATGGCGCTCGAAGTGCAAGCCGCTGGGCGTGACGATGCCGAACAGCGACTGCAGGGGCGCGAACGACACCGACGCCTGCGTGGTCTGGGTCAGGCCCGGGCTCTGGCGACGCTGCACATTCGTCTCGAACTTCGACGGCTTTCCGTATCCGTCGGTGACCACGGGCTGACCCAGGCCCTTGCTATGTGCAGGCAGGTCGAGGATATTGCTGTCCCCGCCATCCGGCGGCGGCGCCCCGGGCGCGGACAAGGCCAGCGGCGCCGCGACTGCCGCGCCGGCAGCGGCAAACGCATTGCGGATGAAGTCGCGTCGTCCCGCCTTCCCCTCGTTGAAGACCTGGCGGATGCCGGAGGCGTCGAGGAAGCTTTCAGGCGCCTTGAGCAGACGACCAGGGTGGGAGTTGTCAGGGTTCAAAGTGCCTCCGGCTGTCGGTGATCCAGTCCCACTGGCATGCATACGGAAATGGATGATTCGACGGTCGCCCTGCCTGCGCTGGGCTCTGGAACGTTCGTCATCCATGAAATCTGCGCATTGGCATATCGTGTTGTACGAATATTAGCGACTAGCGATGTATTGGCGATGGAGGAAAACCCGTCAACTCAGATCTGCGCTGCCTGGCAAGTAGGGCGAGAAGCACGAAGGCCCGTGCGCAGCGCACGACAACCAAGCGTGGATCATCAGCAATGACGAGTCGCCCAGGGGCGCAATCGGCAGACCGCCGCCGCAATACCCCCAGGGCTGGCGGGAGGTCAGCGGGCGGTCAGCGGTGGACCGCTGCAGGCACCAGCCGGTCCGCGAGGGTGAGATCCTCCTCGCCCTCGAGTTCGATCGCGACCTGGACGCAAACGGCACGACAGAGACTCGCGACGCGTTCGCTTTGCAGCTTGTAGTAGATCTGGGTACCTTCGCGGCGCTTGGACAACACCCCGCTGCGGTACAGCATGCTCAGGTGCTGAGACATGTTGGGCTGCGTCGTATCGATCTCCGCCAGAAGCTCGGAAACGTTCTTCTCGCCGTGACACACGGCACTGATGATCTTCAGGCGAATGGGCGTGGAGAGCACCGAAAATAGTTCCGCCACGGATTCGAAGACGAGGTCTTCAGTTTCTCTTCTGCTCATGAGGCACCGTTCAAGAACCGTTGGTCAATATATTTCGGGAGCAGCGACGCAGGGGCAGTCGCAGCCTTGTGATGGTACCGCCCGCCCCTCGGGCGAGCAAGGCGATGGCGAGCCGCCATCGCACCTGCTACTTCGCACCCGACACCACCCACTCGGCCAGTGTCTTGGCATCGCCATCGCTCAGGGCTGGCTGAGCAGGCATGGGGATTGGGCCCCACTTTCCGGCCCCCCCCTTCTTGATACTCTCAGCCAGCTTGGCCGCAGCATCGGACTGGCCCGCGTATTTCCTGGCAATGTCCTGGTACGAAGGTCCGACCAATTTCTTGTCGACCGCATGGCATGCAAGGCAGGCGTTCTTCTGGGCGAGCTGCATGTTGGCCTGAGCCGGCGCAGTGGCGAATGCCACGAGGAGCGGCAAGGCGTAAAGCGAGTTCTTCAAGGGTTTGCTCCTGTGGGACGAGGCCGCTTACGGCTGATTCGTTGTATGCGGATCTGATGATATACAGACCGGCCCCTGTTGCGCATTCAGGGCTTGTACGGATACGGCACCAGGAATGCGGGCGGATCTTCGACGCATCGCGACTTCCGGCGCACGTCGTCAAGGCGGGTAACCCGAGTCATCGGCCGTATATCCTTCCGCCGAAACCCGCCGGCGCTCCCTCTCAACGCGATCCACACGCCACGTCATGACGCTATCAGAACTGCAGGCTGCCACTGGCTGGGTGCTGTGGGCCAGCTTCGCCGTCGCCCTGCTCTTCGGCGCGGTGGCACAGCACACCCGCTTTTGCACCATGGGTGCCATCGCGGATATCGCAACCATGGACAGCTGGTCACGCATGCGCAGCTGGATGCTGGCCATGGGCACGGCCATCCTGGGATTCAACGGCATGGTGGCACTGGGCTGGATCAGCGCGGCAAACACGATCTATGCCGGATCTTCCGTGCTCTGGCTGTCGACGCTGGCCGGCGGCGCCCTGTTCGGCGTGGGCATGGTTCTGGCCTCCGGCTGTGCAAGCAAGAACCTTCTGCGAGCCGGCGCTGGCAACCTCAAGGCGGTCGTGGTGCTGGTCGTTGTCGCCTGCAGCGGTTTCGCGACGCTCAAGGGCATCACGGCCGTGCTGCGCAGCGCCACTGTGGACCGCGTGCACGCGAACCTGGCCGGGGGTCAGGACCTTCCATCGATCCTTGCGCGGCTGACCGGCCTGGACGCAGCCGACGTCGCCGGCTTCGCCGGCCTGGTCATCGGGGGCCTCCTCATTGCGGCAGCGTTGGTTCCGCGTGACGGGCGGAGCAAGGAATCGATGCTTGGTGGTTTCGGGCTCGGCGCGCTGGCGGCGTGCGCCTGGTGGATCTCGGGCGTGCTGGGCCACGTGCAGGAGCACCCGGAAACCCTCGAGTCCGTCTATATCGCCACCAGTACGCACCGCATGGAAGGATTCAGCTTTGTCTCCGCCACGGCGTATTCCCTGGATTACCTCCTCTTCTTCAGCGATGCCAACAAGTTCGCCACCATCGGCATGGTTTCAGCACTCGGGCTGGTGCTAGGGGCCATGGGCCATGCCGTCGCCACGCGTTCCTTTCGGTGGGAGTCGTTCAGGAACGTGGATGACATGCGCAACCACCTCGTGGGCGGGGTCTTGATGGGCGTCGGCGGCGTGACGGCCTTCGGTTGCAGCATCGGACAGGGTGTCACCGGGCTTTCGACTTTGAGCCTTTCCAGCTTCATGGCCGTCTCAGCCATGATTGCCGGCGCCTATGCAGCGTTGCGTTTCCAGCTTTGGCGGACGGAGCGCTCCCTTTCCTGACACTGACCGGCGGGCGCGGACTCGAGCGCTGGAGCGCGGGTTTGTACCCGCCTCGAGGTGATGCCGGATCTCTAATATCCGTATACGCGCATATTGCGTTTTATGTACGCTGGTCGCATGTCTCCCTTGGTGCAGTCGCAGCGCCGCGCTGGTCTGTGTCCCGTTGCAGCCAGTTGGGGATATCTGCGCGGCTTCCAAAGGATCTCCATGAGTTCTCACCCCTATCCCCAAGCCGCAGGATGGCGTCCTTCGGCCCAGGACGTGAGCAGATCGGACGATGGCCAGGCCGTGCCGCGGGAGGCCGCGACGCCAGCGATCGCGACACCGACGCTCAATGATCGGTGGCTCTCCCGACGCAGCGCCTTCGACTGGCTTTTCGCAGTGCTGGTAGTGGCAGGCGGGTTCTTCGGCTTCTGGCGCTATTCGGCCGCGATGGACGGCTACGAGAAGAGCATTCTTCTCGCCACCATGCCTGCCGCCATCTGGCTGGGCTGGTTCTGGCGGCCGCTGCGCATGCTCGCGATCATGGTCGCCGTTGCGTCCCTGGTTGCGATCGCATCCTACCAAGGCGATCTGGCACGTGCGGACAGCATGTTCTGGCTCAAGTACTTCCTTTCAAGCCAGTCGGCCATCCTATGGATGAGTGTCCTGGTCTTCATGAGCACGACTTTCTACTGGATCGGCTTCTTTGCAGGGAAGCAGGGCGACACGATGGACCTCATCGGTTCTCGCCTGGCTTGGGCCGCGGTGACCATGGCCTTGATCGGCACAGCGGTGCGGTGGTACGAAAGCCACCAGTTGGGTCCGGGCATCGGCCACATTCCCGTGAGCAACCTCTACGAGGTGTTCGTGCTGTTCACCTGGCTGACGGCGGCGTTCTATCTTTACTTCGAGTCGCGCTACGAAACCCGCTCACTCGGAGCATTCGTGATGCTGGTCGTCAGCGCGGCGGTCGGCTTTCTGCTGTGGTACACGCTGGTGCGCGAAGCGCACGAGATCCAGCCGCTGGTGCCTGCGCTGCAAAGCTGGTGGATGAAACTGCACGTTCCGGCGAACTTCATCGGCTATGGCACCTTCGCGCTGTCCGCCATGGTGGCATTTGCCTATCTGATCAAGGAGCAGGCAGACGAGACGCGCTGGCACAAGCTCACGCCCATGTGGCTGCTCGGAATTGCGCTGTGTTTCGTTCCGGTGGCGTTCCGCCAGCGCGTGCAGGAAGCGGGCGGCAGCTACTGGGTCGTGTATGCCGGGATCTCCGCTGTGATCGCCGCGGGCATCCTGCTGGGGCGAAAGCGCATCGCTTCTCGCTTGCCGTCGAACGACGTGCTCGACGACGTCATGTACAAGTCCATCACGGTGGGATTCGCGTTCTTCACCATCGCCACGGTCCTGGGCGCACTTTGGGCAGCGGATGCCTGGGGTGGCTATTGGAGCTGGGACCCCAAGGAAACCTGGGCCCTGATCGTCTGGCTGAACTATGCCGCGTGGTTGCACATGCGGCTGGTCAAGGGCCTGCACGGAACTGTATCGGCATGGTGGGCGCTGGGCGGCCTGGGAGTCACCACGTTCGCTTTCCTCGGCGTCAACATGTTCCTGAGCGGTCTGCATTCCTATGGAACTCTCTGATCCGATACGACGTGATTTCCTTGCTGGGTTGATCTCAGCCGCTGCGCTGGCTGCCGCCGACCCGGTCCGGGCATCGGATGGGCCCATTGCCCTCCCCGTGGTCCGACTGCTCGACGGCACCAGGTTCGCCCCGCAGGTCCGCGCCGGAAAGGCGCTCATCCTGGTCTTCTGGGCCACCTACTGTCCGTACTGCGCGCGGCACAACGCGCACATCGAGAAGCTCTACAAGCGAACCCGCGGCCTGCCACTGCAAATACTGTCGGCGGCCACGGATCGGGACCCGGCCGTCGTGCGCGCGTACATGCAGCGCAACGCCTACACCTTTCCCGTGACGCTGGACAGCGAGGCGCTCAAGGCGCCGCTGACGCCGCGCAAGGTGATGCCACTGACCTGCTGCATCGATCGCCGAGGCGTGCTGCGTCCGGCGATCCCCGGCGAGATGCTCGAAGAGGACGTACTCGACCTCGCCAGGCTTGCCGGATGAGCAAGAACATGCCCTGCACGCTCACACCAGCCCCTCGAGGCAGAAATCCCACGCGTCAGTCCACCTGAGGCCGCCGTGGATTTCCTAAAGTCGCGGTCCTTCTTGACACAGGCGAGCTTTGGAAGGCTTCAGGGTCGCCTCCGCCTGAGCCCGGCCTGTCGATAAGCTCGCCACTTGCCGCAGCGGCTGTGTCCACTGCGGCCAGCTTCGGCAATCCTGATTTCCTTGCTGCCCGAGGCGGCAAGGGACGGATCGCACCTCGGCGCTCTTCGATGAGTTTCGAATATTGGAACTCAGCTTCCGTAACGCCGCCCCCTCTCCTACAGTCACCGCATGATCCAACGGCTCCGGCACCAATCCGACGTGGCGGCGGTCCGCGAGGACGACCCCGATTTCTCGGGGACGCTGGCCAAGGGCCTGATGATCCTGCAGGCCTTCCTTCGCGAGTCCCGGCCCTATGCCAACAGCGAGCTGGCCGAGCTGCTCGGGCTGCCGCGGCCCACCGTGTCGAGGCTGTGCCGCACGCTGCTGGCGCTCGGCTATCTCGACCGCGACGAGCGGATCGATCGCTACTTCATCGGCCCGGCGGCAGTGGCACTAGGCTATCCGTACCTCGCTTCGATCGGCCTGCGCTCGCAGGCCCGGCCGGCCATGCAGGCGCTGGCCAACCAGGTCCGCGGGGCAATGTCGATCGGCGTGGCGATGGGGCTGGACGTGGTCTACGTCGAGACCTGTGCCTACCAGCGCGGCACGCTCGCCAAGCCCGACGTGGGGGCGCTGCGCAGCGTGGCGACGACGGCCATCGGCCGCGCCTGGCTGCATTCGCTCGACGAACCCTCGCGCACCGAAGTCCTGCGGGAACTCAAGGCGCAGCGCCCCGACGAAATGGCACGCTGCGCGGCAGCGATCGACGAATCGCTCGCCATGCAGGAGCGTCGCGGGTTCGCGGTGAACTTCGGCGATGCCGGCTTCGGTGTACAGGGCGTCGCGCTGTGCTCCCGCATCCGGCACGGCACGCGTTACCTGATTTTCAACTGCGCCGTGCCTGGCACACAGGTGCGCGCGGAAGAACTGGTCGACACACTCGGCCCCCGGCTGGTGGACCTGGTGCGGCGCTGCGAGCGTACGGCCGGTATCGCCTGAGGAACACGAATCTTCCTGGAGACCCAGACAACATGATCCTGGACCCCCTTTTCTCCCCTCGCAGCGTCGCCATCGTCGGCGCCTCGCAGAACGCCCGGAAGGTCGGCGGCATGCCGGTGCACCTGCTCGGGCAACTGGGCTACGCCGGCGCTATCTACCCGGTCAATCCCGGCGCCGCCGAGGTGCAGGGGCTGAAGGCCTTTGCCTCGGTCGCCGAGCTGCCCGAGCCGGTCGACATGGCCATCGTCGCAGTACCCGCGGGCAGCGTCGAGCCGGTGATCGAGCAATTGGTCGCACAACGGGCGCGCGCCGCCGTGGTGCTGAGTTCCGGGTTCGCCGAGATGGGAGAGCAGGGCGCTGTGGTGCAGGCCCGCATGGCGGCCTGCGCCCGCAAGAGCGGCCTGGCGCTGCTGGGCCCCAACTGCCTGGGCGTGATGAACCTGCGGCAGAAGCTGTTCGCCACCTTCTCGCCGGCGCCGCTGGCGGGCGTGCCGCAGGTCGGCTCGGTTGCCATCGTCAGCCAGAGCGGCGCCTTCGGTGCCTACGCATATTCCCTGGCGCGAAAGAACGACCTGGGCCTGAGCCACTGGGTGACGACCGGCAACGAGGCCGCGGTGTCGGTGGCCGACGTGATCGATTGGCTGGCCGACGACGCGGACACCCAGGTCATCCTCGCGTACATCGAGGGAGCGCGCGACGGCGCGGCCCTGCAGCGCGCGCTCCTCAAGGCCCGCGCCGCCGGCAAGCCGGTGATCGTGACCAAGGTGGGCCGCACCGCGGCCGGCGCGCGCGCCGCCATGTCGCATACCGCCAGCCTGTCGGGCGAAGACGCGGTCTATCAGGCAGTGTTCGACGCCACCGGCGCCATCCGCGCGCGCACGGTGGACGAGATGTTCCGCCTGGCCCAGGCCTTTGCGCTCGGCATGCCGCCGGCCGGGCGCCGGTTGGCGATCGTCACAGTCTCGGGCGGCGTCGGCACGCTGATGGCGGACTCGGCCTCGGACGAAGGCCTTGAATTGCCGCCTCTGCCCGCCCCCGTGTGTGAGGCGCTGCGTGCGCGCATCCCCTTCTGCGCCACCGACAACCCGGTCGACGTGACCGGCCAGGTGACGGCCGACCTGCCGGTGCTGGGCATGGCGATGCAGGGTGCGGCCACCAGCGGCGAGTACGACGCGCTGGCGATCTTTGTCGCCGCCGCGCTCGGCTCACCGGCCCTCGCGCCGCCCATTGTTCAGATGGTGCGCGAGACCCTCGCCGCGGCGCCGCAGATGCCCGTGGCGCTCTCCGGCATCGCAGACGATCAAACGCGGCGCGCCCTGCTGGATGCCGGCTGCCTGGTCTACGAGGAGCCTACCCACGCAGTGGAGGTGTTGGCCGCCAAGGCGCGCTGGGCGGCGCACCGCGCCGAAGAAGTCGCGGTGCCAGCGCCGCTGGCTCAGCCGCCTGCGGTGCTCAACGAAGTCGAGGCCCTGGCCTTCCTGTCCCGGCACGGCGTGCCGCCCGCGCCGCATCGCCTGGCGCATTCGGCCGAGGAAGCGGTGAGCGCCTGGAAGGCGCTGGGCGGCCAGGCGGTGCTGAAGATCGTCTCGGCCGACCTGCTGCACAAGAGCGACGTCGGCGGCGTGCGCGTCGGCTTGCGTAGCGAGCAGGAGGTCCGCGAGGCCCACGACGCGATCGTCGCCTCGGTCACCCGCCTCGCTCCGCGGGCACGGCGCCAGGGCCTGCTGGTCGCGCGCAAGCTCGATCCGCTGGCCGAGGTGATGCTGGGCGCGCGCCACGACCCGGTGTTCGGCACGGTGATCGTGCTCGGCCTGGGCGGCGTGGCGGTCGAGCTGCATGCGCGCACCGCCGTGCTCACCGCGCCGACGAGCGCAGCGCGCGTGCACGCCTGCCTCGCGGGTCTGGGCATCCTGAAGCTGCTGGGCGGCTGGCGCGGCCGGCCCGCAGTGGACGCGCAGCCGCTGGTGGACACGGTGCTGCGCTTCGCCGACATCGCGGCCGCGCTCGGCCCGCGCCTGGGCACGCTGGAAATCAACCCGCTAATCGTGACGGCCGAGGGCGTGGCCGCGGCCGATGCAGTGGTGAGCTTCGTGCCCGCCTGAGCCCCAAACCCGAACACAAAGGAGACAAGTGATGAATGCACTTCCGAATGGCGCGCGGCGCCGCGCCCTGCTGGCCTGCGCCACCGCCTTGGCCGCGGCGCCCTGGTCGACGGCGCTGGCCGCAGGCCCCGAGGGCAAGCCGATCCGCCTGGTGGTGCCCTTCCCGGCCGGCGGCGGAACCGACGTGATGGGCCGTCTGCTGGCGCAGACGCTGGGAAGTGAATTGAACTCCACGGTGATCGTCGACAACGTGCCCGGCGCCACCGGCACGATCGGCAGCGCCCAGGTGGCGCGCAGCGCACCCGATGGCCACACGCTGCTGCTCGGCATCAGCGCCACCCACGCCATCGCGCCGGCCCTGTTCAAGGACCTGAAGTACCGCCCCGAGCAGGACTTCACCGCCATCGCGCGCATCGCGCATGGCGGCAACGTGCTGGTCGCCAACCCCCGATATCCCGCCAACTCGGCGCCCGAGATGGTGGCGCTGGTCAAGCGCTCGGGCGAGCCGCTGATGTACGGCTCTTGGGGCAACGGCTCGGGCGGGCATCTGGCCGGCGAGAGCGTGCGCATCGCCACCGGCATCAAGATGGAACACGTGCCGTACAAGGGCGTCGCGTCGCTGCTGCAGGACCTCGTGGGCGGCCAGGTCCAGGTGGCGATGGCCGACGTGGCGGGCGCCCTGCCGCTGCTGCGCGCCGGCAAGATCAAGGCGCTGGCAGTGACAGGGCGCAAGCGCTCCTCGGCGCTGCCGCAGGTGCCCACGCTGGCCGAAGGCGGCATCGCCTTCGACACGGAGAGCTGGTTCGCGCTGTTCGCCCCGGCACGCCTGCCCGAGGCCGAAGTCCAGAAGCTGTCGCAAGCCACTGCGCACGCGCTGCAGCGGCCTGAAGTGGTCGAGAAGATCAACAGCCTGGGCATGGAAGCCGACCCGGTGTCGCGCGCGGACTTCGCCAAGCAATGGCACGCCGACATCGCGACCTGGGCTCGCATCGCCAAGCTGAGCAATGTGAAGATGGATTGACGGCACCACCAACCTACCGAGACCTTCCGGACATGAACTCGACCTCTGCTTTCCTGAGCACCGTGCACGCGTCGCCGCAGGCCGCCTGGATCGCCCACGCCGCGGTGCCGGCCGTGGTGGCGGGCTATCCGCTGCTCGAATCGGTGCGCACCTGCCACGTGCAGACGGCACCGGGCGCGCCGGCCTTCGGCCGCGCGCCTTTCAACACCTTCGGCCACAGCCGCGAGCGCTGGACCGACCGCGACCGGGACATTGTCACGCCGGCCAACGACCTGCTCTACAGCAATGCGTGGGTCGACCTGCGGCAGGGGCCGGTGTTCATCACGGCACCGGCGCAGGCGGGGCGCTACTTCGTACTCGAGCTGCTCGACGCCTACACCAACAACTTCCACAACATCGGCACGCGCAACGTGCCGCAGGCGGGTGGGCGCTTCGCGCTGCTCGGGCCGGATGCCGGCGCCGATGCAGGTGCCGCGCTCCCGCACGACGTGCAGGTGGTGCGCTGCCCGACGGCGCTGGTCTGGGTGCTGGGCCGCGTGCTGGTCGATGGCGATGCCGACGTCGAGGCTGCCCGCGAATTCCAGGCCGGCTTCTCCATCGAGGGCCCACCCGCGGCCGAGCCGCCGGCGAGCGTGGCGCGCTGGCAGCAGGGCGGCGACCCGGCGCTGGATTTCTTTGCCAACCTGGCGCGCGCGCTGCACGACTTTCCGCCGCCGGCGTCGCAGCGCGGCGTGTTCGACGTGCTGCGCGCCGCGCACGTGCCGCTGCCCGCCGACGGCATGCTGGCCGAGCTGCGGCCCACAACGCTGGAAGGGCTTCGCTCCGCCTACGACAGTGGGATGCGCATGATCGAAGGAACCACGCGCGCTGCTTCCAAGGCACCCTGGCGCTACTCCACGCGCCTGGGCCGCTATGGGGACGACCTGATGCTGCGCGCCGCCACCGCCTGGAAGGGGCTCGGCGCGCTGGCGGGCGACGAGGCCATCTATGCCACCACCGACTACGACGATCAGGGTGAGCTGCTCGACGGCTCGCGCCTGTACCGGCTGCACTTCGAGGACGGCGGCCGCGTGCCGGCCGCTGCCTTCTGGTCGGTCACCCTGTACGGCCAGGACCGCTACCTGTCGCCGAACCCGATCGGGCGTTACGCCCTCGGCAACCGCAGCCCACTGGAGCGCAACCCGGACGGCGGCCTGACGCTGTACGTGTCGCGCGAGCGACCGCCCGGCCCGCAGCAGAACTGGCTGCCCGCGCCGGCCGGCGGCTTCTACCTGATCCTGCGGCTCTACCACCCGCAGCAGGCCTTCCTGAATGGCAGCTACCGCCTCCCCCCCCTGGAGCGCGTCGCATGAGCCCCCGCCCGGTCGTTCCGAAGGCGGCTCCTACCGCAGCCGCAGGCGAAGGTACTCCAATAGGCACCGAAGAAATTTCACAAGCGGCTCGCGACGCCGTGATCCACACCCTGCCGCTGTTCGAGATGGCGCGCATGCGCGCCGCCACCTCGCCGCGCAAGCACCCCGTGCACGGCTTCGCGGCCAGCGAGCCGACCTCGACCCTGCGCTGGGTCAACCTGTTCACCCACACGCGGCGCCTGCTCACGCCCAATGACCGCGAAGTGGTGACGCCCAACAACGACACGCTCTACACCAACGCCTGGCTCGACCTCTCCGACGGCCCGCTGGTCATCGAGGTGCCCGACATGGGTGAGCGCTACTGGACGTTGGGCTTCCTCGACATGTGGACCAATCCTTTCGCCTACGCCGGGCGGCGCACCACCGGCAACCGGGCACAGCGACTCTTCGTCCACGGGCCCAGATGGCGCGGCGAGGTGCCCGCGGGCCTGGTCGGGATCGCGGCGCCCGGTGCGGACCTCTGGATCATCGGCCGCATCCTGGTCGATCCCGATGAAGCCGACATTGCAAGCGTCGGGGCCCTGCAGCAGCAGTTCGCGATTCTGCGCGCGAGCGATCTCGAACCGGCCGCGCGCATCGTCGACACGGTGATGAACGGACGCAAGACCGACACGCCGGACGCCGACGAATACGCGGCCATCGTTGACGCGGCCTGGGCGCGCAATCCGGCCGCAGAGGATGACACTGCGGCGCGCGCAGACTGGCATCGGACGAAGGCTGAAGGTGTTGCGGCCCTGCAGGCGGCGCTGGTGCAGGTGTGCAGTTCGCTTCGCCACGAGGCGCAGGCCTCGCAGGTGGGCGGCGGCTGGAGCATCCCGGTCACCGTCCGCAATGGCTACGGCACGCAGACCCTGCTGCGGGCGCGCGTCGCGCGCAACCTCATCGGCGCACTGGGGATCGAAGAGGCCATGTACCCGGTGGCCGAGGTCGATGCGGAGGGACTGCCGCTGGACGGGCGGCATGCCTACGAGCTGTACTTCCCGCCCGGCGCGGCGCCGCAGGTCGATGCCTTCTGGTCGCTGACGATGTACCGCAAGTCCACCTGCCTGCTGGTTGACAACCCGATCGACCGCTACTCCATCGGCGACCGCACGCCCGGCCTGCGCTACGAGGCGGATGGCGGGTTGCGCATCGCGATCCAGGTCGATGCGCCCAGCGACCCCGGGGCCAACTGGCTGCCCGCGCCGCGCGAGCCCTTCTACCTGACGCTGCGCTTGTACCAGCCGCGCCGGGCGCACCTCGAATTCAGCTTCACCTATCCGCCGCTTAGGCGGCTGGACTGAATCCACGCAAGACTCGAACAACGGAGACATGACGAATGACGACCCGAAGAAACTTCATCGCGCAGGCAGCCGCCCTGTCCTGCGCCTTCACCTGGGGCGGCAGCGCGCAGGCGCAGGTGGCGGGCGCCTGGCCCGAGAAGCCCGTGCGGCTGATCTCGCCATACGGCGCGGGCGGCTCCAACGACATCTCGGCACGCATCCTCGCCGAGCAGCTGGGCAAGCGCCTGGGGCAGCAGTTCATCGTGGAGAACAAGCCTGGCGCGGCCACGCGCCTGGGCAACGAGCAGGTGGCGCGCGCCGCGGCCGACGGGTACACGGTGCTGTACGCCGCGGCGCCCTATGCCACGGTTGAGAGCCTGTACGGCAAGCTGAGCTACGACCCGCGCAAGGACCTGCGCGCGGTGAGCCTGGCCGTGACAGCGCCGGTCTTCCTGATCGTCAACGCCAACTCGCCCTTCAAGACCGTGGACGAGCTGGTCGCGCACGGCAAGGCCGACAAGGAGCGCGGCCTGACCTTCGCGTCGCCCGGCAGTGGCTCGGGGCCGCATCTTGCAGCCGAGCTGTTCTTCAAGGAAGCGGGCGTCAAGGGACTGAACGTGCATTTCCGCGGCGACGCCACCGCCTACACCGAGCTGCTGGCCGGCCGGGTGGATGCGACGATGACCGCGATCACTTCGGCGCTGCCGCACATCCAGTCCGGCAAGCTGCGCGTGCTCGGCGTCGCCACCGAGCAGCGCTCGCCGGTCTACCAGGCAGCACCGACGCTGGCCGAACAGGGCTATCCGAACGTGATCGGCTACGGCTGGTTCGGCCTCATGGTGCCCGCGGCGACGCCGCAGCCCATCGTCGACCGCCTGGCGGCCGAGGCCAAAGCCGTGCTCGCCGACGCCGCGATGAAGCAAAAGCTGGCCGGGCTGGGGCTGCAGGCCGTGGGCAGCAGCCCGGCCGAGTTCGCGGCCTTCGTGGACAAGGAGATGGTCCGCTGGAACCAGATCATCAAGCAGGCGGGGATCAAGGGCGAATAGCCCTCGGGCGCTATTAGCCAATAGCGCCCGCTCATTAGTAGCTCGCGCCCGCGCGCCTGCGACTTTGCGCCGCTACTCCACCGTCACACTCTTCGCCAGGTTGCGCGGCTTGTCCACGTCCGTCCCCCTCGCACACGCCGTGTGATACGCCAGCAACTGCAGCGGCACCACGTGCAGCATCGGCGACAGCGCTCCGTAATGCTCGGGCATGCGGATCACATGCAGGTCCTCGCCGCGCTCGATGTGCGTGTCGCCGTCGGCCAGCACGTAGAGCACGCCGCCGCGCGCACGCACCTCCTGAAGGTTGCTCTTGAGCTTTTCCAGTAGCGCATCGTTGGGCGCCACGGCCACCACCGGCATCTCGCTCGTGACCAGGGCGAGCGGGCCATGCTTGAGCTCGCCGGCGGCATAGGCCTCCGCGTGGATGTAGGTGACTTCCTTGAGCTTGAGCGCGCCCTCGAGCGCGATCGGGTAGTGCAGGCCGCGGCCCAGGAAGAGCGCGTTCTCCTTGCGCGCGAAGTCCTCGGCCCAGCTGATGATCTGCGGCTCCAGCGCAAGCACGGACTGCAGCGCGACCGGCAGGTGCCGCATCTCCTTCAGGTAGCGCGCCTCGTCCGCTTCGCTCAGGCGCTCCTTGGCCTGCGCCAGGGCCAGCGTGAGCAGGAACAGGCCCGCGAGCTGCGTGGTGAAGGCCTTGGTGGAAGCTACGCCGATCTCGACGCCGGCGCGCGTGATGTAGGCCAGCTTGCATTCGCGCACCATCGCACTGGTCGCGACGTTGCAGATAGTCAGCGTGTGCGCCATGCCCAGCGAGCGCGCATGCTTCAACGCGGCCAGCGTGTCGGCTGTTTCGCCCGACTGGCTGATGGTCACGACCAGGGTCCTGGGATCGGGGACGGAGTCGCGGTAGCGGTACTCGCTCGCGATCTCGACCTGGGTCGGGATCTTCGCGATGCTCTCGAGCCAGTACTTGGCGGTGCAGCCGCTGTAGTAGCTGGTGCCGCAGGCCAGGATGAGCACCTTGTCGATCTCCTTGAAGACGCGCCAGGCGGCGGCGCCCGGCGCGCCGTCCTGGCCCACGCCGTCGAACAGCTCGGGCACGATGCCCTCGATGCCCTCCAGCGTGTCGGCGATGGCGCGGGGCTGCTCGAAGATCTCCTTCTGCATGTAGTGGCGGTACGGGCCCAACTCGGCGGCGCCGCTGTGGGCGAGCACGGTGCGCACCGGGCGCGTAACCGGCTTGTGGGCGCGATCGGCGATCCAGTAGCGGCCCGGCTGGATGTCGACCAGGTCGCCCTCTTCGAGGTAGACGATCTGGTCGGTCACGCCGGCCAGCGCCATCGCATCGCTGGCGAGGAAGTTCTCGCCGCCCTCCTGCCCCACGCCGAGGATCAGCGGCGAGCCGGCGCGCGCGCCCACGACGCGGTGCGGCTCGTCGCGGCAGATCGCCGCGATCGCGTAGGCACCCTGCAGTTGCAGCACACTGGCCTTCAGCGCCTCGAACAGGTCACCGTCGTAATGGCTGTCGATCAGGTGGGCGATGACCTCGGTGTCGGTCTGGCTCGCGAACACATAGCCCTTGGCCTGCAGCTTCGCGCGCAGCGCCTCGTGGTTCTCGATGATGCCGTTGTGCACCAGTGCCACGCGACCAGGGCGGGCCCCATCCGCGCCCACCCCCGGGCCGTGGCTGAAATGCGGATGCGCGTTGTGCACGGCCGGCGCGCCGTGCGTGGCCCAGCGCGTGTGGGCGATGCCCGTGCTGCCTTCGATGCGATCGTCGCGCACCTGCGCCAGCAGGTCGGCCACGCGGGCGGTGGTACGGGCACGCCCCAGGCCGCCTGAATGCACGGCCACGCCGCAGGAGTCGTAGCCGCGGTATTCGAGGCGCTGCAGCCCCTGGACAAGGATGGGGACGATGTTGCGGCCGGAGACGGCGCCGACGATGCCACACATGGAGAGCTCCTGCGATTGAAGTTCGAGGATGGTAGTCAGGGCGACTTGAAATTTCTCATCAAAATAGCCAAAAAGCGAGACTCAGGATTTCGCCATCTTGGGCGTTTGACAGAAAATTTCAATAAACTGATGCAGATGAAATCTATCACCCTGGACTCGGTGGACTGGCAGCTGCTCGAAGCGCTCCAGCAGGACTCGTCGCAGAGCAACCTGTCGCTTGCCGAGCGCTTCGGCCTCTCCGCCGCAACCTGCCTGCGGCGCGTGCGCCGGCTGCGCGAGTCGGGCTGGATCGTGCGGGAAGCCGCCGTTCTCGACCCCGCGCGGGTGGGTGCCCTGCTCACGGCGGTGATCGAGGTCTCGCTGGACCGCCAGGACGCCGCCGCGCTGGAGGCCTTCGAGGTGCGGGTGGTTGCCGACCGCGCGGTGCAGCAGTGCTACCGCGTCTCGCCCGGCCCGGACTTCGTGCTGATCGCCACCGTGCGCGATATGCCGGGCTACCAGGCGCTCGCGCAGCGGCTGTTCACCACCGATGCCAGCGTGCGTAACGTGAAGGCCTTCTTCAGCGTCAAGTGCGCGAAGTTCGATCCGCGCGTACCGCTGCCTACGCCTTCGGCGCTTTCTGTGGCCGCTTCCAGTTCGCGAAGCTGACCTGCCGCCCCCGGGAGATGGTCAGCACGCCGGGCTCGGTGCTCTTGGTCACGGTCGAGCCGCCCCCCACCGTGCCGCCGGCGCCGATGGTGACCGGCGCCACCAGCACGCAGTTGCTGCCGACGTGGACGTCGTCACCGATCACCGTGCGATGCTTGTTGGCACCGTCATAGTTGGCGGTGATGCTGCCGGCGCCGTAGTTCACGCGTGCGCCCACGCTGGCATCGCCCAGGTAGGCCAGGTGGTTGGCCTTGGCGCCTGCGGCCAGCGTGGAGTTCTTGACCTCGACGAAGTTGCCGATGTGCACGTCGGCGCCCAGGCGGGTGCCGGGCCGCAGCCGCGCGAAGGGGCCGACCCGCGCGCCTCCGCCAACCGTCACGCCGGCCTTCTCGCCGTCGATATGGGTGAAGGGATGGATCACCGCGCCGGTCTCGATGCGCGCATTGGCGATCACGCAGTTGGCCCCCACGCGCACGCCGGCGCCGAGCGACACCGCACCCTCGAAGACGCAGTTGACATCGATCTCGACGTCCGACTCGCAGGCCAGGGTGCCGCGAACGTCGATGCGCGCCGGATCGGCCAGCCGCACGCCCTGCGCCATCAGCGCATCGGCCTGGCGCCGCTGGTAGGCGCGCTCGAGCGCGGCAAGCTGGGCCGGCGTGTTGACGCCTGCCACCTCCAGCGGGTCGTCGATGCGGTGCGCGAGCACGGGCACGCCGTCGATGGTGGCGAAGCCCACCACGTCGGTCAGGTAGTACTCGCCCTGGGCGTTCTTGTTGTCCAGCCGCGCCAGCCAGGGCTTGAGCAGTTGGGCCGGCACGGCCATTACGCCGCTGTAGATCTCGCGGATGGCGCGCTGCGCTTCGCTCGCGTCCTTCTCCTCCACGATCGCCTGCACCTCGCCCTCGCCCTCGGCAGCGGGCGCACGCACGATGCGCCCGTAGCCCGTCGGGTCCTCGACCCGGATCGTGAGCAGCGCGAGCCGGCGCCCGGCGCTCTGGGCGATCAGCGCGCGCAGGGTGGCGTCGCCGATCAAGGGCACGTCGCCCGAAAGCACCACCACCGTGCCGTCGTCGGGCAGAAGCGGTGCAGCCTGTTGCATCGCGTGGCCGGTGCCCAGTTGCGGCACCTGGCGCGCGAATTGCGGCAGCGCGCCTGCAGCACCCTCGCAGAGCGCGGCCTCGACATCGGTGGCGCCATGGCCGGTGACCACCACCACCTTGCGCGCGCCGATGCGGGTGGCCGTGTCCACGACGTGCGCCACCAGCGCGCGGCCACCTAAACGATGCAACACTTTGGGCAGGCTGCTTTTCATGCGCGTGCCCTTGCCGGCCGCCATGATGACGACATCGACCGGTTGCCGGTTGTCCTGCGGAGTCTTGTTCATGCCACTTTCTCGAATGCTTTGGGTCTGGCTGGCGCGAATTATCGGTGTGCTGCTCGCCGCCGCGACGCTGGCGGCCTGCAGCACCCTCAAGCTGGCCTACAACAACCTGCCGGAGCTGAGCTATTGGTGGCTCGACAGCTACCTGGACTTCGACGGCGCGCAGACGCCCCGGGTGCGCGACGACCTGGCCGAGCTGCTCGCCTGGCACCGCCGCCACGAGCTGCCCCGCCTTGTCGAGCTGCTGCGCCGGGCGCAGGCGCTGGCGCCCGACGATGTCACGCCCAAGCAGGCCTGCGAGTTCGCCGACCAGATCCGCGAGCGGCTGCTCGCAGTGGCCGTGCAGGCCGAAGGGCCCGGCACCGCCCTGGCGCTGAGCCTGGGCGAAGCCCAGCTGCAGCACCTGGAACGCAAGTACGCGAAGAACGACGCCGAGTACCGCAAGGAGTGGCTCGAGCGCGGCCCGGCAAGCTGGCAGGAGAGGCGCTACGAGCGGCTCCTCGAGCGCAACGAGGACTTCTACGGCCGGCTCGAGCCAGCGCAGCGCGAAATGCTGAAGCAGCAGGTGGCGCAGTCCGCCTTCGATCCGCATGCCTTCGACGCCGAGCGCCGCCGGCGCCAGCAAGAGGTGCTGGCGCTGCTGCGCCGCTTCCAGACCGAGCGAACGCCGCCTGCCGAAGCGCGGGCAGCCATCCATGCCTACGTGCTTCGCGTCGCCGAGCCGCCCCCGGGTCCGTGGCGCGATCGCCAGCAGGCGCTTCGGCAGGAGGGCTGCCGCAATCTGGCCGCGCTGCACAACACGGCTGGCGCGGCTCAGCGTGAACACGCCGTCCGACGCCTGCGCGCCTACGAGCGGGACCTCGGCGAATTGTTCGCCGAGCACTGAACGGCGCGGTAGAACATTTGTTTACACTCAGCGCGACTTTCCTACACTCTCCATGAACATCACGCTCTGCACGCTCTTCGAGAAAAACTACCACTTCGGCGTCGCCGCGTTGGCGAATTCGCTGATCGCGGCCGGCTACGAAGGCGAGCTGTGGGTGGGCTACCGCGGCGCCCTCCCCGGCTGGATCGTCGACGCGCCGGCCTTCGACCGCGCCAGCGGCCGGCTGCAGGTCGCTCCCGGGCTGACGCTGTGCATGCTGGAGCTCGACACGCCGCTGCACTTCACCTACTACAAGCCCACCTTCATCCGCGAGATGCTGGAAAAGCACACCCCCCAGGCCGACGTCTGCGCCTATATCGACCCGGACATCGTGGTGAAGTGCGACTGGCCGTCGCTGGCGGGCTGGTTCACCGAAGACGGCATCTCGCTGGCCGAAGACGTCAACTGGTGCTTTCCGGCGCGGCATCCCAAGCGCCTGCTGTGGGCGCGCTTCTTCGCGCCGCACGGCGCTGCGCCACGGCGCGGGCTGGACCGCTACTACAACGCGGGCTTCATCGCGGTCTCGCGCGCGCACTTCGATTTCCTGGACCTGTGGCGCCGGCTGTGCGACCTGGTGGTGGACTACAACGAAGGCGCCAAGCAGCTCAAGGCCGGCGGCTCTGCCGCGCTCTTCCATTCGACGGACCAGGATGCGCTCAACTTCGCGCTGACGGTGTGCGAAGCCCCCCTGAACACGGCGGGCCCGGAGGCGATGGACTTCGCGCCCGGCGGCTACTACCTCTCGCACGCGATCGGCTCGGTCAAGCCCTGGCACGGCGGGTTCATCGGCCAGGCCCTGCGTGGGCGGCCGCCGTCGCTCGCGAGCAAATGGTATTGGCGCTACGCCAATGCGCCGATTCGCGTGTATTCCGATGGCGAGCTGCGCAAGAGCCAGCTGGCGTTGAAGATCGCGGCGGCGATCGGGCGGGTCTACAAGCGCGCCTGAGCGTCATCGGAGGGCGGGGGTTTGTCCTTGCGCCACTCGACCCACCGCACCGCCAGCAACACGTACTGGTAGAAAAAGTTGGCCAGGCTGGTGGCAATGCCGAACCACAGCACCGAGCGCAGATCGCTCACGCCCACCAGCCACAGGTAGAGCACCTGGGTGACCAGCGTCACTGCGATGCTGTAGGTCTGGCCCGACGTCGCGCCGCGAACCGAGAGCGTGCGAAAGGCAAAGCCGGACGCATTCATCACGATGGATGCCAGGAACACCATCCATACCAGCGGCGCCATGCTCGCGTACTGCTTGCCCAGCAGCAGGATCCAATACTGCGGAAAGACGACGGACGTCAGCAGCACGGCTGTGCCCATGGCGAAGTAGGCCACATGGGCCTGCGCCACGATGGTGCCCAGGCGCGGGCCCATCGGCGCACGCGCAATCGCGGGGAACAGCAGCACGTTTGTCACGCGATCCACCACCATCAGCACCATGGCGAGCCGGCCAAAGGCACCGACCTCGGCCAGCATGCTGGAAGTGCCGAACAACGACACCAGGAACACAGTGATCACACCCTGCACCTGGTAGAACACGCCCGGCAGTACCAGCGGCTTCGCAATGCGCAGGATTTCGGCATCCACCTTTTTCGAGTCGGCGGCGTGCAGGTCCGCGTCGGGCACCTGCTGCTTGCGGAAGGCGCCCCGGTAGAGCAGCACGCTGACGAAGCTGGCGGCGGCCGTTGCAGCCACGATGCCGACCATCGACCAGGAGGTGATCGGCAAGAGCAGCACCGCGCCCACGAATGCGATGCGCACGCTGTGCGAGGCGAGCGCGATGCGGTTCAGGGTGCTGATCTGGCTGAGGATGAGCAGCACCGTGTTGGCGTAGTGCTCCCGAAGCGTGAGCAGGACCACCGACACCATCAGCAGCGAGCCCGCCAGGTAGGCGGCGCCGGACCAGCCGTGCTGCTGCGAGCTGTAGTACCAATAGGGCCCGACAAGCGCCAGTCCCAGCGCCAGCAGCACCCAGCGCTTGCGGAAGACCTGGTGGCACACGCCCACGACCCAGGGCCGCTCGTTCGCGCGCTGGCCGACGATGGGCATGCAGCAGTGTGCAAGCCCCAGGTCGGTCACCCCCAGGATCAGGGTCATGCAGGCCACCAGGAAGGTGTACGCCGCATACTGGTCCTTGGGCAGCACGTTGACGATGAGCAGGCCGGCGATGCCGCCGATGGCCACGCCGAAGGTTTCGACGCTGCCGACCATGGCGATCTGGCGCAGACGGGGCAGGAGCTTCACGGATGAGCGGGCGACGGTCAATGGAGTTGGCCGGCGGCTGCCGGGTCGAGACTTCATCCGCGCGGGCGGACAGGGCCTCTACGATACGCGATGGCAGCGACCGGACCGCGTGGCTGCTCCGGCAACGCTCGCTCAGATCAGCGGCGTGGGCTGCAGCGGCCGGTCGAAATAGTCGCCCAGGGTTTCCAGCGCATGCGGCTCCAGGATACGCAGCCAGCCTGCATCGAGCTTGTACAGCCGCAACTGCTGCAGCCGCCTCAAGGTCTTGTTGGTGTGTACCAGCGACAGGCCCAGCGCATCGGCGATGTGCTGCTGGTTGAAAGGGAACTGCACCCAGCCATCGCGCGCCATGCCGAGCCGCTCGGCGCGCCGGTAGAGATGCATCAGCAGCATGGCGACCCGCTCGGCCGCATTGCGGCGGCCGGCGGTCACGAGGTTGTCGTCCACCATCTTCTCCTCGCGCGCCGCAAGCCACGTGATTTGGTAGCCCAGCCTGGGCTGGGCATGGAACAGCTCCCACAGGCGGTCGCGGGCGAAGCAGCAGACCGTGACGTTGGTCACCGCCTCGACGCCGTGCGTGTGGCTTTCGGCGAACTCGTCCTGCAGCCCGACGAAGTCGCCCGGCAGCAGGAAGCCCAGGATCTGCCGCCGGCCGTCGCTCAGCGTCTTGAAGCGGAAGGCCCAGCCGGAGTAGATCGTGTAGAGCAGGGGGCTGGGCCGGTCCTCCTCGATCAGGAGCCGGCCGGCCTCGAAGGTGCGCGCGCCGGTGCGGAAGGATTCGATGACGCGCAGTTCCTCGATCGTGACGGGCAGGAAGGCGGGGTTGGAGCGCAGCAGGCAGCGGTCGCAAGGATGCGTGCCGGTGGGCGGATGACTGAGCGCTGGATAGTCGAGAGTCACCTTCCGACTATAGGCGGGCAATCTATGTCTTTTCACATTTCGCTCGCTTCGGGGCACTCCTACACTCCGAGCGTCCTCGACCCCGGAAAGAATGACCGAACTCCACGAGATCCTCTACTGCAGCCAGCTGGCGCCAGACCAGCCTACCGACGTGGTGGGCCAGATCGTGGCCCAGGCACGCGCCCGCAACGCGATGGAGGGGATCACGGGCCTGCTGGTCTTCGACGGCATGCGCTTCTGCCACCACTTCGAAGGCCCGCGCCGCAACGTGCTGCACCTGATGGAGCGGCTCGAGGCCGACTCGAGGCACGTGCAGATGCGGGTGGTGTATGAAGGCGAGCTCCTGCAGCGCCGCTACCGCGCATTCAACCTGGGCCTCGCCCAGGTCGAGGACAGCGAGGACATCGCAGTCGTCGAGCAGTTCGACGGGGTGGAGGCACTCGCGCGCTTCATGGCGCTGCGCCCCCGCCTGGACATCTAGGACCTGTTCACGCCAGGTCGGACGAGGAAGCCAGGTCCCAGCTGTAGGTAGCGCCGTGGCCGTCCCACGGCTCCATCACGATGCGCTCGCCGGCCTCGACACGCAGCGTCTCGCCCGGTGCCAGCACCAGGTCCTCGCTGCCCCATTGCCTGGTGGCGTCGCGCGTCACCCACACGCGCCCCTGGCGGATGCGCAGGATGCTTGCCGCGGACGCCCTGAGGCTGGTCGCCTCGCCCGCGCCCAGCTGCCACGCACCGCGGCGAACGGCCGGCGCAACGGCGGCCGGACGGGTGTTCAGGGCGGGGGATGACGGGAACGTGGAGGTGGTGCAGACGGCGGACATAAGAGGCTCCTGGAAGAGGGATTTCTCCGACAGCGCAATGGCGCGCTTCGGGAATGAATGATCGGCGCCCGTCCGTTCGCGGTCCAATGAAAACGCGCTACCCTAATGATTCCGCTTTCGCATCAATCCGCGGTTTCCGGACTTCTCTTCCATGCAGCATTCCCAGACCCACCTGCGCTCCCGCCCGATCTCCGCCGGCCACCTGCGGGCCTTCGAGGCCGTGGCCCGGCACCTGAACTTCCGCGCCGCTGCCGAGGAGATGGCGCTGACCCAGTCCGCCGTCAGCCGGCAGATCCAGTCGCTGGAAGAAGAGGTGGGCGTAGGCCTGTTCCTTCGCCATACGCGCGCCGTCGAGCTCACCAGCGCCGGCGCCCAGCTGCTGCTGGCGGTGCAGCAGGCACTGCCGCGCATCGACGGCGCGGTGCGCCAGATCCGGCAGAGCGCGGGGCGCAAGAGCGTCTCGCTCACCACCTTCGCCTCCTTTGCCTCCATGTGGCTGATCCCGCGTCTGGAAGCCTTCCAGCGCGACAACCCCGAGATCGACATCCGCATCGACGCCAGCGATTCCGCGCTGGACCTGGACCTCGCGGACATCGACATCGCCCTGCGCTACGGCCCCGGCGAGAACATGCCGGCCGGCGCGATACGCCTGTTCGGAGAGAACCTCACGCCGGTGGCCAGCCCCTGGCTGATCAAGAGCAACCCGCCGATCAAGGCACCCGCCGACATCGCGCGCTTTGCCCTGATCGAGGCCGGCGACGCGCACCGCACGCACCTCGAATGGCTGACCTGGCGGCGCTGGTTCGAGGTGAACGACCTGCAGCGCGCGCAGCCCAGGCGCTGGCTCTACTTCAACTACGCGTACCAGATGGTGCAGGCCGCACTCACCGGCCAGGGCGTGGTGCTGGCGCGCAGCTCGCTGATCGCCGAGAGCCTGGCCAACGGCGACCTGGTGGAGGTGCTGCCGCAGCACCGCATGGATTCGCCCATGGCCTACTGGCTGATCGTCGGCCCGCGCAGCGCGCAGCGGCCCGAGATCCAGGCGTTTCGCGATTGGCTGGAGGCGCAGGCGGCCACCACGCGGGGGACCATCGGGGAGGTGCCGGACCCCGATACGGTGGATCAGATGGATTGAAGGCAGCCGGTAACGGCGGACCTTCGGCCAGGCCCGCCTTCCGTCGACCTCCGGTTCACCCCACCGGCCAGACCACCCCGTTGTCGTTCAGGATGGCATCCAACGGGAGGTCATGCGGCTCCGGCTCGAAGTCCTCGAGAAAGCCGTTGGTGAAGCCCAGCCCCACCGTGAAGGGCCGCGGCTCCAGCGCCGCCAGAGTGCGGTCGTAGAAGCCGCCGCCGTAGCCGAGCCGGTACCCGCCGGCGCTGTAGCCGACGCAGGGCACGAAGAGCAGCGTGGGCACGATCAGCTCGGTGTCCTTGGGCTTCGGGATGCCGTAGGCGTCCTCCTCCATCGGACAGCCCGGGTGCCAGGCGTGGAAGGTCAGGGTCTTGTGGACCTTGTCGACCACGGGCAAGCCGATGCGGCGGCGCTGCGGCTCCCCCTGCAACTCACCGTCTTCCTTCCAACGGTGCAGGGCGGGCAGTGGATCGAATTCGCCCTTGATCGGCCAGTAGGCGCCGATCACCGTCTCGGGACGGCCCACCAGCCAGATCCGCATCACGCGCTGCAGCAGGTCCGCGCGCGCCAGGCGGTCGGGCATGGCAAGCCGTTGCGCAACCAGTGCGGAACGCAGCTGTTGCTTGAGAAAGTTGGCAGTTGCCGAGGTGTCGGCACCCTTTGACTTGTCCATAATCCCCCGATGCAGTTCGCAAGCATTTTGTCACCTGCGCGCAGTCGTCTTCGCGCTCCCATCCCCACCCTCCTTCTTTCGCTCGCAATCGCCACCACGGCATGGCTGCAGCCGGCGCGCGCGCAGAACGGAAGCGACGACGTGATCGTGCAGATGAAGCAGGCCGCCCAGCGCGGCGACAAGGCGCGCCTGTCTGCCCTGTTGCCGCAAGCCCGCGGCCACGTGCTCGAGCCCTGGGCGGCCTACTGGGAGCTCAAGGCACGCCTCGGGGAAGCCAGCGCCTCGGAGGTGCAGGATTTCCTCTCGCGCTACGCCGGCACCTATCAGGAGGACCGCCTGCGCAACGACTGGCTCATCCTGCTCGGCCAGCGCCGCGACTGGGACGCCTTCGCCGCGCTGCACCCCGCCTTTCGCATGAACGACGATCCGCAGGTGCGCTGCTACGCCGTGCTCGTCGAGGCGCTGCGCTCGGGCAGCCCCACCGCTGCCCAGGCCGCGGAGGTGCGCCGCAACTGGCTGGGTCAGCGCGAGCTCGACGATGGCTGCCTGACCGCGGCCGACCGCATGATCTCGTCGCGCATGATGTCGCCCAACGACGCCTGGAAGAAGGCGCGGCTCGCGATCGAGGCGAACCGCCCGCAGGCCGCGCGCGCCGCGGTGCTGCTGGCTGCGCCCGATGCCGTCCCGCATTTCGACGAGCTCAACGCCAGCATGGCGAAGTTCCTGGCCGGCCGCGGGGTGGCCCCGGGCAAGGCGCGGCGCGAGCTGGTGACGCTGGCACTGATCAAGATGACCATTGCCGACCCTGACATGGCGGCCTCCCAGCTCGACGGCAAGTGGAGCGTGATGCTTTCCCCCGAGGAGCGCAACTGGGTGTGGGGCGCGATCGGCCGCCAGTACGCGGTCAAGCTCTCGCCGGCCGCCACCGGTGCCTTCGCCAACGTCACGAAGAACGCCGACCTGTCCGACGACATGCTGGCCTGGAAGGCCCGCGCGGCCCTGCGCAGCGGCAACTGGAAGGAAGTGCGGGCCGCCATCACCGCCATGAGCGACTCGACCCAGGAAGACCCGACCTGGATCTACTGGAAGGCGCGCGCCCTCCACGCGCAGGGCGGCGACGATCGCCGGGCCGAGGCGCGCGCGCTGTACGAGGGCATTGCCGGCACTCGCGGCTTCTACGAGCTGCTGGCCCTGGAGGAGCTGGGCCAGCGCGCCAGCGTGCCGACCCGCCCGGCGCCGCTCACGCCCGAGGAGAAGGCAGCAGCGCGCAGCAACCCGGCGCTGGCGCGCGCGCTGTACGCGATCGAGACCGGCCTTCGTCCCGAGGGCGTGCGCGAGTGGAACTACGCCACCAATCTGCACGACAAGGGCGGCATGGGGGACCGCGAACTCCTCGCCGCCGCCGACCTCGCCTGCCAGCGCGAGGTCTGGGACCGCTGCATCAACACCAGCGAGCGCACCAAGGGCATGATCGACGCCGAGCAGCGCTATCCCATGCCGTTCCGCGAGACGGTCGTCGCCAAGAGTGCGGAAATCGGCCTCGACCCCGCCTACGTCTACGGCCTGATCCGCCAGGAGAGCCGCTTCATCATGGACGCGCGTTCCGGCGTCGGCGCCTCGGGCCTGATGCAGGTGATGCCCGCCACCGCGCGCTGGACCGCCCGAAAGATCGGGCTCTCCGGCTTCACGCCCGGCCAGATCAACGACCGCGACACCAACATCACCATCGGCACCAACTACCTCAAGCTCGCGCTCGACGACTTCGACGGCTCCATGGCGCTGGCCGCCGCCGCCTACAACGCCGGCCCGGGCCGGCCGCGCAACTGGCGCAATGGCCCGGTGGTGGAGGCCGCGATCTGGGCCGAGAACGTGCCGTTCAACGAAACCCGCGACTACGTCAAGAAGGTGCTGGCCAATGCCACCAACTACGCCGCCCTGATCACCGGCCGGCCGCAGTCGCTCAAGGAGCGCCTCGGCACCGTGGGCCCGCGCGACGCCGCCGAACCCGAGCCCAACAAGGACCTGCCTTGACGAGCCCCGGGAAGGTCGTCGAATGACCTGGTGGGACGAGGTCGCAGCCACGGTCGCGGCCGAGTTCTCGGACGTGGGCGACGTCGCCCAGCTCACCCGCATCATGGTGCGCCTGGTGCTGGCCTCGGTGCTGGGCTTCGCGCTCGGCTTCGAGCGCGAGCAGCAGGGCAAGGCGGCCGGCGTGCGCACCCACATGCTGGTGGCCATCGGCTCGGCGCTTTTCGTGCTCGTCCCGCAGCAGGCTGGCATCGAGCCGGCCGACATGAGCCGCGTGATCCAGGGCCTGGTGGCGGGCGTCGGCTTCCTGTGTGCCGGCACCATCCTCAAGCAGGGCCGCGACGAGCGGCATGTGCAGGGCCTCACCACCGCGGCCGGCCTCTGGATGACGGCCGCCATCGGGATGGCCTGCGGTCTCGGCCGCGAGGTGACGGCAGTGCTCAGTGCCCTGCTGGCGCTGGCCGTGCTCTCGCTGGTGCCGCATGTCGTGAAGGCCGTCGAACGCGTCGTCGGTCCGCCGTCGGGCGACGAAGGCAAGCGCCTGATCGTCCCGCCGGGCAGCGATGACGATGGCGACGGCGCGCCCGGGCGCTGAGCATCAATCCCGCGCGCCTTCGGCATCAATCGCACGGCGGCCGGGCGCTAGCATCGGAAGCTTTTCTTTCAAGCCCCCCGGAGATCTCGATGCTCAAGCTCTATATCGCCAACAAGAACTACTCGTCCTGGTCGATGCGCCCGTGGGTGCTGATGAAGCAAGCCGGCATCGCCTTCGAGGAAGTGATGGTGCCCTTCGATACCCTCGAGGCCGGCTCGCACTTCAAGAAGACCATCGAGGCCATCAACCCGGCCGGCCGCGTGCCGGTGCTGGTCGACGGCGAGATCGTCGTCCATGACACGCTGGCGATCTGCGAATACCTCGCCGAGACCTGCCCTGACAAGGTTCTCTGGCCACGCGACAAGGTCCGCCGCGCGCATGCGCGCAGCATCTGCGCCGAGATGCATGCGGGCTTCGCCGCGCTGCGCAACCACTGCGGCATGAACATCGAGGCCGACCTGCGCGTGCAGGGCAAGATCATCCTTCGCGACCAGCCGCAGGTGCGCGCAGACCTCGCGCGCATCGTGCAGATGTGGAGCGGCTTGCTGGAGGCCCATGGCGGCCCGATGCTGTTCGGCGAGTTCGGCATCGCGGATGCGTACTTCGCACCGGTCGGGGTGCGCATCAAGACCTTCGGCCTGCCGGTGCCCGCCGGTGTCACGGCCTACATCGAGCGCGTGCAGCAGTTGCCGGGGGTCAAGGCGTGGATCGACGAGGCGCTGGTCGAGAAGCGCTTCGTGGTCGTCGACGAGCCGTATCGCATCGAGAGCTGAGGGATA
The DNA here is from genome assembly GCF_001541225.1 of Variovorax sp. WDL1. GTDB lineage: Bacteria > Pseudomonadota > Gammaproteobacteria > Burkholderiales > Burkholderiaceae_C > Variovorax. The sequence continues at coordinate 160,249 of NZ_LMTS01000096.1, forward strand.
CGGACAGTCGATCCGCTCGACAGCCCGCGCGCAACCAGCGCCTAAACTGAGGCGCATGCAAACCTACCTCGTCGGCGGCGCCATCCGCGATGCCCTGCTGGGCCGGCCCGGCAGCGATCGCGACTGGGTCGTGGTCGGTGCCACGCCCGAGGAGATGGCCGCGCAGGGCTACCTGCCCGTGGGCCGCGACTTCCCCGTTTTCCTGCACCCCGAGACACGCGAGGAATACGCGCTCGCCCGCACCGAGCGCAAGAGCGCGCCCGGCTACCGCGGCTTCGTCGTCCATGCATCGCCGGAGGTCACGCTGGAGCAGGACCTCGCGCGGCGCGACCTCACGGTCAACGCCATCGCGCTGCCGTCCGCCGAGGCCGGGGCCACGCTGGACCTCGCGCACCTGGTCGATCCCTTCCACGGCCGGCGCGACCTGCAGGACAAGGTGCTGCGCCACGTGACGGATGCCTTCCGCGAGGACCCGGTGCGCATCCTGCGCGTCGCGCGCTTCGCCGCCCGCTTCGCCGACTTCCGCGTCGCGCCCGAAACCATGGCGCTGATGCGCGAGATGGTCGCCGCCGGCGAGGCCGACGCGCTGGTACCCGAGCGCGTCTGGCAGGAACTCGCGCGCGGCCTGATGGAAGCCCGGCCCTCGCGCATGTTCGAGCTGCTGCGCGAATGCGGCGCGCTCGCCGTGCTGCTGCCCGAGGTGGACCGGCTCTGGGGCGTGCCCCAGCCCGAGGCCCACCATCCCGAGGTCGACACCGGCCGGCACCTGATGCTGGTGCTGGACATCGCGGCGCGCCTGGATGCGCCGCTTCCGGTGCGCTTCGCCTGCCTGGTGCACGATCTCGGCAAGGGCACCACGCCGGCAGACGCGCTGCCGCGCCACATCGGCCACGAACAGCGCAGCGTGGGCCTGTTGCGCGATGTCTGCGAGCGCTGGCGCGTGCCAGTGGAGCTGCGCGAACTTGCCGAGGTGGTGGCGCGCGAGCACGGCAACATTCACCGCAGCGGTGAGTTCGGCGCGCAGGCGCTGGTGCGGCTGCTCGAGCGCTGCGATGCCTTTCGCAAGCCGGCGCGCTTCGAGCAGGCGCTGCTGGCCTGCGAATGCGATGCGCGCGGGCGGCTGGGCATGGAAGACAGGCCGTACCCGCAGCGGGAGCGTCTGCTTGCGGCGCTGGCGGCGGCGCGGTCTGTGCAAACCGCCCCGATCGCGGCGCGGGCGCAGGCAGAGGGGGCGGCAGGAACGAAGATCGCAGAAAGCATTGCCCGCGCGCGCGTGGCTGCCGTGGCAGAGGCATTGGCGACGCACGAGTAGAGGCGGGACACAAGTTCCGAACACGCGCACATCGGCACATCGGCACATCGACGCATCGGACGCAGCCCCGCGCGTTCGCCTTGTTTCAATTGAATTGGATTTTTGCCGACCCCCCTCGCCCGCCGAGTCTGCTATGGTTTTCCCCCATGCAGACGCCCCCCCGCCTCACTCCCGACGCTGCGCTCTTCCTCGACTTCGACGGCACGCTCGTGGCGATCGCCGAGACGCCCGAGGCGATCGAGGTGCCCAGCGCATTGGTTCCGCTGCTCAGCGACCTGCACGACCTGCTCGGCGGCGCGCTCGCGGTGGTGTCCGGCCGGCAGATCGACGTGCTCGACCGCTTCCTCGCGCCGCTGCGCCTGCCGGCCGCCGGCGAGCACGGCGTGCAGCGCCGCGATGCCGAAGGGGAGATGCAGGAGCAGCGCCCGCCCGATCTGACCGAGGTGCTGGACACGGCCAACGAGCTGGCCCGCGTCTACGAGGGCCTGCTGGTGGAGCGCAAGCACGCCGCGATCGCGCTGCACTACCGGCTCGCGCCCCAGCTCGAGGCGGTGTGCCGGGACGCGCTGCTGCGCACCATCACCGACCAGCCGCAGCTGGAACTGATGCACGGCAAGTTCGTGTTCGAGGTCAAGCCTGCCGGCACCAACAAGGGAACCGCGATCGACGCCTTCATGCGGGAGGCGCCGTTTGCCGGCCGCACGCCGGTGTTCGCCGGCGACGACACCACCGACGAAAGCGGGTTTGCCGTCGTGCAGCCGCGCGGCGGCGTGGCGATCAAGATCGGGTCGGGGCCCAGCCTGGCGCTGCACCGGCTCGATTCCCCGCTCGCCGTGTTCGAATGGCTGGTCGAGGCACGCAAACTGCTGGCCGACACGCCATCCGGCACCCAAGGAAAGCCCGCATGACAAAAAACCTGCAAGAGGTCGAGACCACGGAGGAAAAGCAGCAGCAGCGAAGCCGAGCCGGCGACTCGATCGCAGGCGCCGCCAGTGCCAGCGACCAGCCCGCCGCCCACCCGGAAGCCGTGACCCGGCCCGCGGCGCGCGGCGGCTTCGGCCCGCCGGCCGATCCTTCGCTCAATGTCGGCGTGATCGGCAACTGCTCCTTCAGTGCGCTGATCGACGCGCGCGGCCGCGTGGTCTGGTGCTGCCTGCCGCGCTTCGATGGCGAGCCGGTCTTCAATGCGCTGCTGCACACGGGCGAAGACGCGAGCGCGTGGGCCATCGAGATCGAGGACTTCGCCTCCAGCAAGCAGTGGTACGAGCCGAACACGGCTGTGCTGCGCACCCAGCTCTTCGACAGCGCCGGGCAAGGCGTCGAGATTACCGATTTCGCACCGCGCTTCTACAGCCGTTCGCGCTATTTCCGGCCGCTCACCATCGTGCGCCGGGTCAAGCCCATCCAGGGCACGCCGCGCGTGCGCGTCTCGCTGGCGCCGCGCTTCCAGTGGGGAAGCACGCCGCCGCAGATCACGCGCGGGAGCAACCACATCCGCTACGTGGGCCCGGACTTCGCGCTGCGCCTCAACATGGACGCGCCGGTCTCGCACGTGCTTTCGAAGCAGCCCTTCGTGCTGTCGCGCGAGCACAACTTCGTGCTCGGCGCCGACGAGACGCTGATGGACGGCATCGCCGACACGGCGCGGCATTTCGAGCAGGAGACCATCGCCTACTGGCGCACCTGGAGCAAGCGGCTGGCGATTCCCTTCGAATGGCAGGACGCGGTGATCCGTGCCGCCATCACGCTCAAGCTGTCCCTCTACGAGGACACGGGCGCCATCGTGGCCGCCATGACCACCAGCATCCCCGAGGCGCCGGGCAGCCAGCGCAACTGGGACTACCGCTACTGCTGGCTGCGCGATGCCTTCTTCGTGGTGCGGGCGCTCAACAGTCTGTCCGAGGTCGGCACCATGGAGGACTACCTGCGCTGGCTGGCCAACGTGGTGATCGGCTCGCACGGCGAGCACATCCAGCCGCTCTACGGCATCGGCCTGG
>NZ_LMTS01000096.1:163595-164829 GCF_001541225.1 Variovorax sp. WDL1
AGCGCGAGCTGCCCGAAGCCTTCGTCGAGGGCCTGACCGGCTACCGCGGCATGGGCCCGGTGCGCGTGGGCAACCAGGCGCAGGAGCATTTCCAGCACGACGTCTACGGCAACATCGTGCTGGGCGCATCGCAGGCCTTCCACGACCACCGGCTGCTCAGCCGCGGCGGGGTGGCCGAGTTCCCGCACCTGGAGGCGGTGGGCGAGCAGGCGATCCGCGTCTACGGCACGCCTGACGCCGGCATGTGGGAGCTGCGCACGCGCGCCCGCGTGCACACCAGCTCGGCGCTGATGAGCTGGGCCGCCTGCGACCGGCTGGCCAAGGTGGCGCGCTCGCTGGGCCTTCCGGAGCGCGCGGCCTACTGGCACGGCCATTCCTCGCGGATGCGCGAGGAGATCCTCGCAAAGTCCTGGTGCGAGGAGCGCCAGGCCTTCGCGGAGAGCTTCGGCGGCCATGAGCTCGATGCGAGCATCCTGCTGATGACCGAGGTCGGCCTGATCGACGCGCGCGACCCGCGCTTCATCTCCACCGTCGAGGCGATGGAGAAGACGCTGTGCGACGGCCCCTACATGCGCCGCTACGAGGCGGCCGACGATTTCGGCAAGCCCGAAACCGCCTTCAACATCTGCACCTTCTGGCGCATCGATGCCCTGGCCAAGATCGGCCGCAAGGCCGAGGCGCGGCAGATCTTCGAGACCATGCTGGCGGCGCGCAATCCGCTGGGCCTGCTGTCGGAGGACACCCATCCGGTCACGGGCGAGATGTGGGGCAACTTCCCGCAGACCTACTCCATGGTCGGCATCATCAACGCGGCCGTGCGCCTGTCGGCGCCGTGGGACTCGTGCATCTGAGCGCGGCCGGACCTGCAAGGAGCCCATGAGCCGTCTCGTCGTCGTTTCCAACCGTGTCGCCGATCCCCGCAAGCCCGCCGCCGGAGGACTGGCCGTCGCCCTGGGCGAGAGCCTGCAGCAGACCGGGGGCCTCTGGTTCGGCTGGAGCGGCAACATCGTCGAGGACGGCCCCACCGGCGAAGGCGAGCTGCGCATCCAGCAGGCCGGCAAGGTCACGCTCGCCACCATCGACCTGAGCCGCGAGGACCACGACAGCTACTACCTGGGCTACAGCAACGACGTGCTGTGGCCGGTATTCCACGACCGGCTCGACCTGGCGAACTTCGACGCCGGCTTCATCGGCGGCTACCGGCGCGTGAACCAGCTGTTCGCGCGCAAGCTGC
>NZ_LMTS01000096.1:164862-176423 GCF_001541225.1 Variovorax sp. WDL1
TGCCGCTCCTGAAGAGCGACGACATCATCTGGATCCACGACTACCACCTGATACCGCTGGCGGCCGAGCTGCGCGGCATGGGCTGCCGCCAGCGCATCGGCTTCTTCCTGCACATCCCGCTGCCGCCGCACATCATCATGGCCGCGATCCCGCAGCACGAATGGCTGATGCGCTCGCTGTTCGCCTACGACCTGATCGGCTTCCAGGCGCAGCAGGACGTGCAGCACTTCGAGCAGTACGTGCGCAACGAGGCCAATGGCGAGTCCCTCGGCCGCGACCTGTACCGCGCCTACGGCCAGACGGTGCGCTGCGGCGCCTTCCCGATCGGCATCGACGTCGACGAATTCGCCGCGCTCACCCACGGCAAGGAGTCGCGCGACATGTTCGAGACGATGCGGCGCGAGTATTCCAGCCGGCGGCTGCTGCTGGGCATCGACCGGCTCGACTATTCCAAGGGCATCCCCAACCGCGTGCGCTCCTTCCGCGAGCTGCTGGCCAACTACCCCGAGAACCGCCGCAGCGCGACGCTGATCCAGATCGCCTCGCCCACCCGCGAGACGGTCGACGCCTACGCCGACATCCGGCGCGAGCTCGAGGCGCTGTGCGGCGCCATCAACGGCGACTACGGCGAGCTCGACTGGATGCCGGTGCGCTACATCCACCGCATGGTGGCGCGCAAGCGCGTGCCGGGCCTGTGCCGGGCCGCGGCGGTCGGGCTGGTGACGCCGCTGCGCGACGGCATGAACCTCGTGGCCAAGGAATACATCGCGGCGCAGGACCCGGCCGATCCGGGCGTGCTGGTGCTGTCGCGCTTCGCCGGGGCCGCCGAGCAGTTGAAGGAAGCGCTGCTGGTCAATCCCTACGACACCCACGGCACCGCCGAGACCGTGCAGCAGGCGCTGCAGATGCCGCTGGAGGAGCGCCGGGAGCGCCACCAGAAGCTGCTGTCGCGCATCCGCGCGCAGGACGTGCACTGGTGGCGGCGAACCTTCCTCGACGCTCTGCGCGAGGCGGAGAGCGTGCGCTAGGCGAGCAGCAGGCGCAGCAGCCGCGTCACCGGCGAAGGGCGCAGCGCCGTGCCCGACGCCGGCTGCGGCAGGCCGCAAATCAGTGCCGGTGCGAGCGCATCGACCTCGACCCAGCCCCCGCGCTCGGCGACATGGGCCTCGCCTTCCTCGAACACGTTCTTCACGGAAAACGCGGTCTCGCCGACCCATGACGGCGGCGAGATGACCCGCACGCGACCTTCCAGCACCATCAGCGCGGTGCCGGCATCGAGGGCGACACGCAGCGACTGCCCGGGCAGGAGCATCGTGGCGGAAGAGAAATCCGTGTGAATCATGGTGAACCTCGGCGGGCGGTGGATGCTTGAATCGTAGGCAGCAAGCCGCTCGAAAAACAGGCACAGCCGGGGACGATCGAAGCCGGAACAGCCACCCACACACCGCATCTGTTATGGTGGTTTTCGCTGCTTTCTGCATCTGTTCCCGCCACGGTCCTTCCCGCAGCATCGCCCCATGGACTCCATCCCGCTCTATCGCCAGCTGGCCGCGCACTACCTCGACGCGATCCGGGCCGGCTCGCTCAAGCCGGGCGACAAGCTGCCCTCGCTGCGCCACCTGATGCGCCGGCACGGCATCAGCCTGTCGACCGCGCTGCAGCTGTGCCGCTCGATGGAAAGCGAAGGCTGGGTCGAGGCGCGCGAGCGCTCCGGCTATTTCGTGCGCCGGCCGCGACGCCTCGCGATGGCGCCGATGGACGAGCCGGCGGCCGACCGGGCGCCCGACCCGGCGCAGTACGTGGGCATCCACGCCAAGGTCTCGGACTTCGTGGCGCGACGCCGGCAGGTGCCCGAGAAGCTCGACCTCTCCATCGCGCGCGGCGCGCCGCAGCTCTACCCCGCCGAGGCGCTGCGCAACGCGATGACGCGCCTGCTGCGCCAGCGCCCCGGCATGCTGGCGGTTGCCGCGCCGCTGAAGGGGCACCCCCCGTTTCGCGAAGTGCTCGCGCAGCGCAGCCTGCGCGTAGGCATGGCGATCTCGCCCGAAGAGATCCTGGTCACCAACGGCTGCATCGAAGCGCTGAACCTCGCGCTGCGCGCGGTTGCGCAGCCGGGCGACACGGTGGCGGTGGAGTCGCCCACCTTCTACGGCCTGCTGCAGGTGCTCGAGAGCCTGGGACTGCAGGCGCTGGAGATCCCGACCAGCCCGCAGACCGGCCTCTCGATCGAGGCCCTTGACCTCGCCATCCGAACCTACGACAACATCAAGGCCGTGGTGGTGGTGCCGCACCTGCAGAACCCGCTCGGCAGCGTGATGCCCGATGCCCACAAGGCGCGGCTTGCGCAGCTTTGCGAGCAGCATGCCCTCCCGCTCATCGAGGACGACACCTACAGCGAACTGCTCGATGCGCCGGTCCAGCCACGCGCGCTCAAGTCCTTCGACGGCGCCGGCAACGTGATCCACTGCGCCTCGCTGCACAAGATCCTCGCGCCCGGCCTGCGGCTGGGCTGGATCGCGGCCGGTCGCTGGCAGGCGCGGGTGGAGATGCTCAAGTTCGCGCAGACGCGCAACAACGAGGCGCTCGCGCAGGCTGCGGCCGGCGAGTTCATGGCCAGCGGCGGCTACGACCGCCACCTGCGCCACCTGCGCCAATGCCTGAAGACGCAGCGCGAGCAGACCGCCGACACGATCGCCGGCTGCTTTCCGCCGGGCACGCGCATCAACCTGCCGCCGGGCGGGCTGCAGCTGTGGGTGGAGCTGCCGGAAAGACTGTCATCGATGCGGGTCTTCGAAGCGGCCCTTGCCGAGCGCATCGTGGTGGCGCCGGGCACCCTGTTCTCGAACTCCTCGCGCTTCGACCACTACCTGCGCATCAACTGCGGCTGGCCTTATGGCGAGGCGGTCGATGCAGCGCTGCGGCGCCTGGGCGCCATCGCCACTGCGCTGGGCCCGGGCGCCGCAAGGGCGCCGGCGTCTGCAGGCCCGGCATCGGCGCCGGAGGACCGCAGGATCACCGGGCAGCGCACCCAAGTGTCGGGCGGGATGCTTCTTCAATCGAGCAACGCGAGGGCGGCGTAGTCGCCGACCTTGTCACCCAGCCCGGCGGGCACCAGCACCGCATCGCGGGTCAGTGCGACCAGCTTGCCGTCGATCTCGGCCTGCAGGCGCGGCAGCAGGAAATCGCGGTTGTGCCAGAACACGCTGCCGCCCAGGCTGATGCGCTGGAGATCGAGCGTGGCGATCAGGTTGTAGAGCATGCGGCCCATCACCCGGCACAGCGCCTCGGCGGTGGCCAGCGCCCGCGGCTCGCCGGCCGCGGCAGCGGCGAACAGATCCGCCGGCGGCTGGCCGAAGCGGCGGGCGATGGAGTTGCCGGCGACCAGGGCCTCGACGTCCCCGACGTTGCCGCAGCCGCACAGCGCGCCGCTGTCGTCGTCGGCCACGAAGCTGTGGCCCGCGTGCCCTGCATTGCCGTTCTTGCCGTGCAGGATGCGGCCGTCCACGCAGAGGCCCACGCCGACGCCGGTGCTCCAGGTGACATAGGCGCAGTGGTCCATGCCCTGCAGCGCGCCCCAGGTGCGCTCGGCCTCGAGCGCGGCCACCGCGTCGTTCTCCACGCGCACCTGGCCGAAGCGCCGCCGCAGCGGCGCCTCCAGCACAGCCGTCATCCAGTCGTTGGGCAGGCCGCGCGCCGGGCCCGCGATGCCGCCGCAGATGTTGGGGGTGGCGAGCTCGACCTGGCCGTCGCGCAGCACGAAGGGGCCTGCCGAGGAGACGCCCACGCGGTCGATCGAGGCGGGGGCGATGCCCTGCCCGGCGCAGATCTCGTCGATGAGCCGCAGGATCTGCAGCGCCACCGCATCGTTGCTGCCGGTCTTGGCGGTCGGCTCGCTGCGGCGGCCGACCAGCGGCGAGCTGCTGTCGGGCGACAGACTCACGGCCACCTTGGTTCCGCCGATATCGACGCAGGCTCTCATGGGGTCAGATCCATCGTGCAATCAATGCCGCGATCATGCTGAGCACCACGGTGCTCCCGATCGGCAGCTGCCACTCGCGCCCGAAGGCGCGAAACTCGAAGTCGCCGGGCAGGCGCCCGAAGCCGAAGCGCCGCAGCCATTGCGTCAGGCCGCTCATCAACAGCAGCGCGAGCACGACGACGATCAGCCAGCGAATCATGGAGACAGTCTAGCGCCCGCGCTCGCGGTCGTGCGCTTAGTCGCGCGGGCGCGCCATGCGCCGCTCAGGCCGCCAGCCGCAGCGCCTCGGGCTCGCCGCCGGCGGGCAGCATGATCATGCGCTGCGCGAAGGCCGCCCGCAGTGCGCTGGCGGGGCCGCCGCCCTCGCGCAGCTGGCGCGGCGTGACGCCCGCGGCCTCGGAAAAGGCGCGGGTCATGTGGGCCTGGTCGGCATAGCCCTGCTCCGCCGCCACATGGGCCAGCGGCACGCCCTCGGCGATGGCGCAGGCAGCGCGCTGGAAGCGCACCAGCCGCGCATAGCCGGCGGGCGCGAGGCCCAGCCAGTGGCGGAAGTCACGCTCGAGCTGACGCCGGCTCACCCGATGCTGGCAGGCGAGCTCGTCGACCGACAGGCCGGGCGCCTCGAGCAGCGACATCGCCGCCGCCGCCACGCGCTCGGCCTGCCAGCCCAGCGGGCGGCGCTCGCCGATGCGGGTCTCGAGCCAGCGCCCGAAGACGGTGCAGCGCTCCGGGCCTGCCGCCGCATCGACCAGCGCGCCATGCAGGATCGCCTCCTGGTATGCGGGAACGATCTGGCGCAGCGGCAAGCGTTCGTTGCGCAGGCTGTCCCAAGGCCGGCCGAAGGCGCGCAGCAGACCCAGCGGCGTGAGCATCGCGACCGCCATCTGGCCACGGCCTTGCGTCTGGAAGTCGACGGGGCGCGTGCGCAAGCCCGAGACCATCACGCGCAGCGCGCCGCCATCGCCGGCGCTGCGGCAGTCCAGCCGCTCGTCGCAGTAGGCCGTGACCATGAAGAGCTCATGCGGCAACCCCCGGTGCACGCCGCCTCCGAGCGCCTCGACGTCGACCAGGCCCAGCGAGGCCACGTGCCGCCCAGGCAGCCCGGCAGCGGCGCAGGCATGCGCAACGTGGAAGCGCTTGGCGGGCGCGGCATGGATCGCGTGAATGGACATCGAGGACTCCCATGAAACATGAAGGTGCGCATCGATTGTTCTTGGCCGGGTGCGCGCCGTCCCGGGGCGCCTGTCCCGTTTTCCGCGGTCGGGAGCCCTCGGCGCGGCGCGCGAGCGGGACATCTGTCCCTTGCACGGCCCTGGGAGTCTGCGCGGCAGAAACCTAGGCGTTCAGGATCGCCAGGGCTTCGCGGTGCAGCGCGGGCGTGGCCGCGGCGACGACGCGTCCGTTCGAGGCCAGGCCCAGTGGCCGGCCCTCCCAGTCGGTGATCACGCCGCCCGCGGCCTCGATCAGGCCGGCGGGCGCCAGGTAGTCGTAGGGCTGCAGGCCGGTCTCCACGACCAGGTCGATGCTGCCGCCGGCCAGCTGGGCGTAGCTGTAGCAGTCGCCGCCGAAGCGGCGCATCGCGCAGCGCCGGCTCAGCCGGTCGAAGGCCTCCCAGTCGGCGGGCGCGAAGATGTCCGGCGAGGTGGTGAAGATGCGCGCCGCCTCGACGCTGCCGCAGGCGCTCACGCGCACCGGCTGGCCGTTGCGCTGCGCACCGAGCCCGGCCTGCCCGACCCAGCGCTCGCCCAGCACTGGCATGTCGACCATGCCCAGTTCGACGCGGCCGCCGCGCACGAGCCCGATCAGCGTCCCCCAGAGCGGCGAGCCGGTGATGAAGCTGCGCGTGCCGTCGATCGGGTCGAGCACCCAGACGTCGGCGGCGTCCACGCGCTCCAGGCCGTGTTCCTCGCCGAAGATGCCGTCGGCCGGCCGCTGCGCACCCAGGATCTCGCGCATCGCCGCTTCGGCTGCGCGGTCCGCCATCGTGACCGGGCTTTCGTCGGCCTTCGCGATCACCTCCAGCGGCGTGCGGAACAGGCGCAGCGAATGGGCAGCGGCGGCGTCTGCGAGGGCGTTGGCGATGCGCAGGGCATCCTGTGGCGAGACGGTGGAACTCATGGGGGAACGGGCCAAAGAAGCCGATTAGACCCGAGACGGCGGTTTGACATGCTGCCCGGGCTGGGCGAGCATGGCCTTCAAACAGCTCGAACAAGAGGCCCACATGCCCGATCGTCGCCGGTGCATTCGCATCGCAGCCCTCGCCCTGCTTGCCACCATGGCGCCGCTGGCCGCCGCCACGCCCTCGGAGCAGGAACACAAGTTGATCATGGCCCTGATCGCGCGCGTCCAGGGCATGACCACAATGCAGTTCGTGCGCAACGACGAGCCGCACGACGCCGCCGAGGCGGCCGATCACATGCAGGCCAAGTACAAGCATTTCCGCAAAGAGATCGTGACGGCGGAAGACTTCATCGAGCGCTGCGCCTCGCGTTCCGAAGTCACGGGCAAGCCCTACATGATCAAGCTCGCGGACGGCAAGGCGCGGGAGGCGCGCGACTTCCTGATGCAGGAGCTGCACGCGATGCGGCAGCAGGGCCCGTCGCGGACACCGACCGCACAACCCCTGCCCGGCCGTTGATCGCGAGGCACAGCATGAAGCTGCCTGGCGGCAATTTTCATCCGAACGAAGGTGCACATCCGAGGGATGCGGCCGGTGGCGAAGAGCAAGGCGAGTCGGCCGGCTGGTTCACGCGGCCGCGCACCTCGGCGCTGGTGCTGGTGGTGATGACTGCGTTGGTGTTCTACCTGTGCTGGCGAATCATTCAGCCCTTCGTGCCGGCGCTGGCCTGGGCGCTTGCGCTGGCCATCCTCGGCTCCCGCTTGCACCGCAGGTTGACGAAGCGCATTCGCAATCGCAACGCGAGCGCAGCCCTGGCTACTGCCGTCATGGTCATGTTCATTGCAGTGCCGATCGCGGCCACCGCGCCGACCCTCGCGGGCAAGGTGAAGGATGGCTGGGAGAACTTGCGTTCGGAATCCGTCCGCAGCAGGGTCGACAAGGCGATTCGCAGCAATCCATCCCTTGCCCCGGTCGCCTCCTTCGTGTCAAGGCATGCGCCCTCTTCCGACGAACTGACGAAGCAGCTGGCGCCGGGTGTCTCGGGCCTGGTGACCGGTTCGTTCTGGGCCGGGATGCAGCTGATGATCACCTTTTTCGCCTTGTTCTATTTGCTGCGCGATCGCGATCAGGCCCTGCGCTACCTGCATTGGATCCTGCCGCTGACGACGAGCGAGGCGGACCGGCTGTCGAATCGGATCGAGGAGGTCGTGCGGGCCAGCGTTTTCGGAACACTGCTCGTGGCAACCATTCAAGGCGTGCTGGGCGGTCTCATGTTCTGGTGGCTGGGCCTGCCGGCGCCCTTGCTGTGGGGCGCGGTGATGTGCTTGCTGTCGGTGCTGCCCCTGCTGGGGGCGGCGATCGTCTGGATTCCTGCCGCTGTCCTGCTGGTGATGGAAGGCAGCTGGGAGAAGGCGCTGATCCTGACCGTGTGGGGTTCGGTCGTGGTTGCACTCATCGACAACCTGCTGTATCCCATCTTCGTCGGCAGCAAGCTGCGCTTGCATACCTTGCTCGTCTTCATTGCAATCGTCGGCGGCCTGCTCTCGTTCGGTGCGTCCGGCCTCGTTCTGGGTCCCCTCGTGCTTGCGGTCGCGATCGCCGCGGTGGAGATCTGGCGAGAGCGGACAGCGGCCGGCCAGGCCGCTGACGCGCCCGCCGATTCGTGAATCCTTCTCGCGCTCGGCTCGAGGGGCCGAGGCAACGCATCTAGGCAGGCCCGTCGCCCATGGCAGACAGCAGGTCGAGCGGATGCACCATGGCCTCCCGCACCCGCTTCGCGGTTTCGTACTGGTAAAGCGCCGAGCGCAAGCGAGGCTCTTTCGGCAGCGCGTGCCACACCGCAAGGAGATCCGAATCCGGCGGCGCCTCGCCGCGAGCGAGCCGGCACGCGGATGCCAGGCTGGCAGGCTCGCCGAGCAGGACCGCCTTTGTCGCTGCACTCAAGAATGGCGGATGCGATTCGGCCGGTGCGGAACAGCAATAGATCACGTGGGGCGGCAGCGAATGGCCGTGGGGCTGGAGCCGGCGAAGCGACGTGCCCGCGACCTGCGCCTGGCCGGTTGCCGAAGCAAAGGCATAGGTCTGGCCGGGGTCGGCATGCGCGAGTCGCCGCAAGCCGCGCAGGAGTCGCGGGAAGTCGGACGTGGCGGCCGCGGGAGATGCCTTGATCTCGGCAAGAAGAACGATCTCGTCGGCGCCGCCGTCCTGGCCACTTCGCACGATCGCCGCGTCCCATTCGTCCTTCGCCTTGTTCGTCTCCCCGGGGAATCCTCGCGGCGGGCGAAGGCTTCGCACGACGCGATAGGCGGCGCCGGGTTCGCGGTGCCGGTTCAGCAGCTCGGCGATGGCGCCCAGGGCCTGCCCGGTGGCGTGCTCGGCCTGCTCGCCAAGCCGGGCCGACGCGCGCCCCGACGCGGCCGCGGCATCGGTGCCTGCCAGCGGCCCCCTGCGTTCGCTCAGCCGCAGGTAATGTTGCACGGCTTCATTGCGCAGCAATGCGCTGCCATGCGCAAGACGCTGCAGCGCCGGGCTCGATCGGAGCCCCTCCAGCAGCGAAGGCACCTGCTGCCCTGCCGTGGTGTTGATGTCCTGCGCGAGCGGCTGCCCTATCGCCGCAGCAAGCTCTGTCCAGGCATCCTCAGCCGCGAGACGACGCAAGCGGGCCAGCGCATCCCGCGTCGCGCCGGCGGGCATGTCGCGCAGCTTGCCGGGATGTCCGATGGCATCCGTGATGGCACGCACCGCACGACGGTCGCTCGCGAGCTGCGCAGTCAACCGCACATGCTCGCGAACTTCCACGCTCTGCGCCTGGAGCACGAGTGCCTGGAATGCCGGATCGCCGCCCTCGGATGCGACCGCTCTGCGGATGAGCCCGGCAAGGGCATGCGCAAAGAAATCCTCCACGCGAGCGGGCATCGTCGATCCGTGTTCCTGCACGGCGCGCGCGGCTTCGAGCGCGAAGGCAAGTGCGGCGTCCACCCCGATCGACGCGGCCGCGTCGGCGTCGGCCGGCAACGGCGGCATGCGGAACCTGCGCGGCGCGGCGCGCACGGCGGCCAGGAGGAGGGTCTCGGGGTGCTGCAATCGCGCTCGGGCCTCTGGTACCCGCCTGTTCTGCATCACAGCGTATGACTGCGGTCGCCTTCGGCGAAGCCGACCGCCTCCCAGGCCGCGCCGGCGGCGAATCCGATCACCTTGAACAGCTCGCCCATCTCGTGCTCGTGGATCAGCCGCGCCGCCAGCGTGCGCTCCGGGAGCGAGGCCTGTTCCATCATGGCCAGGATGCCGGCGTTCAACAGGAATCTCGCCTGGCTGGTGTAGCCCAGCACCGCCAGGCCCGCATCCTGGCCGGCCAGCGCGATCCCGGTGAAATCGACGTGGGCCGTGATGTCCTTCAGGCCGACATCGGCCAGCGGATCGGCGTCGGCCAGGTGCCCGCGGTGACACATCACGGTGCCCATGTGGCGTTGCGGGTGGTAGTACTCGGCTTCGGGAAAGCCGTAGTCGATGAAGAAGGCGGCGCCCTGTTCGAGGCGCTCGGCCAGCGTGGCGATGAAGGCACGGGCCTGCGGGTGGATCTCGGTCAGGTAGTCGTGCGCGCCGGCGATCTCCACCGGCGGACGAAGTTCGGTCGGGCGGTCGTCCCAGGCAAAACCAGCGTCCTGCGCGATCACGCCGCGCTCGAACCACGCCCCGCCGCGGCGCGCCAGCAACTGGACCGGCATCGCGTCGAGCACTTCGTTGCCCACCACCACGCCACGCATCCGCGCCGGCAGCTCCGAGAGCCATTCGACCTTGGCGGCCCAGGGCGCGAGCGCCTGCTGCTGGCGCTCGCGCAAGGTGCCGGACAGGTCGACGATGCGGTAGCGCGCGACGCGCTCGCCCAGGGCCCCGAGCAGTTGCACCGCCAGGGCGCCCGAGCCGGCGCCGAACTCCCAGATCTCGTCGGTGCCGGTGCGCTCCAGCGCCTCGGCCAACTGCAGCGCCAGGGTCCGCCCGAACAGGGGCGTGAGTTCGGGCGCGGTGACGAAGTCGCTGCCCGAATCGGGCATGCGCCCGAACTTGCGGCTCGCGTTGGCGTAGTAGCCCAGGCCCGGGGCATACAAGGCGAGGGCCATGAAGCGGTCGAAGGACAGCCAGCCGCCGTCGCGCTGCAGGGCGGCGTCGATAATCCGGGTCAGGGGGTTGGCGCGCGCGGCGCCCGGCTCCTCGTTCATAAGACAGGAAATCTATCAGCATGCGCGAATCCACCCCACGTCCCGGCGTGCTCGTGACCGGCGGCGGCAAGCGGCTCGGCGCCGCGGTCTGCGAAGCCTTCGCGCGCGCGGGCTGGCCGGTGTGGTGCCAATACCGCGCCTCGCGCGAAGAGGCCGAGGCGCTGTGCGCCCGGCTGCGCGGCGAAGGCCACCGGGCCACGGCGATCGAGGCCGACATCGGCAGCGCCGCGGGGCGGCGCGCCTTGCTCGAAGGCATCGAGGGCCCTGTCGGCTGCATCGTCAACAACGCCTCGGCCTTCGAGCCCGACACCGGCCTGGACTTCGACGAGGAAAGTGCCCTGCGCCAGATCGCCGTGAACCTGATCGCACCGCTGGACTTCGCGCGACTGCTGGCGCAGCGCGCGGCCGCGGGCGACGGCATCGACCGCTGCGCGATCCACATCCTCGACCAGAAGGTCCACAACCTGAATCCCGACTACTTCTCCTACACCGTATCCAAGCTGGCGCTGGAGCGTTCGGTGGCGTTGCAGGCGCAGTCGCTGGCGCCGGCGGTGCGCGTGTGCGGGGTTGCGCCGGGCATCCTCTACCGCAGCGGGCCGCAGGACGAGGGCAACTTCCAGCAGGCAGCGCGCGCCAACCTGCTGCGCCGGCCCATCGATCCGGCCGACGTCGCGCGAACCTGCGTCTTCCTCGCCGGCACGCCCAGCGTGACCGGCAGCACCCTCAGCGTGGACAACGGCCAGCACCTGGTGCCGCTGCCGCGCGACATCATGTTCGTCGTCGACGAGCTGCTGAAAGCACCCAAATCATGAGTCCTGCCTCGATCGACCCGCTGCTGAGCAGCTGCCGCCGCCTCTTCCTGCGCGACTACGAGGTGTGGATCAACATCGGCGTGCACGAGTTCGAGAAGCGGGCCGAGCAGCGCGTGGTGATCAACGTCGACCTCTACGTGCCGCTGGACGTCTCGACCCCCAAGGCCGACGAGCTCGACGAGGTGGTCGACTACGACTTCATCCGCCGGACCGTCGCCACGCGCCTCTCGAAGGGGCACATCCACTTGCAGGAAACGCTGTGCGACGACATCCTCACGCAGGTGCTCATGCATCCCAAGGTGCAGGCGGCACGTGTGTCGACCGCCAAGCCCGATGTGTATCCCGATTGCGCGGCGGTCGGGGTCGAAGTTTTCAGGAGCAAGTGAATGGCTCGCCCCCCAGGTTGGCTCACTTCGTGTAGCCGCCCACCCCCT
>NZ_LMTS01000267.1 GCF_001541225.1 Variovorax sp. WDL1
GGGGTGGCCCGGGTGGTGGCGGACCTGGGGGTGGCCCGGGCGGCGGCGGACCTGGGGGCGGGCCCGGCGGTGGCGGACCTGGGGGCGGGCCCGGCGGTGGCGGACCTGGTAGGTGACGCGCGCCTGCGGCGGTCTTGGGCTTGGCTGGCGACTCGGTGGTGGCGGGCTTCTTCTTCGCGCCAGTTGAAATGCCCGCAGCCTCCTGACGAGGTGCCGGCTTTGTGCTCTTCTTCGAGACATGGGGCTTTTGCCCGTAGGGGACGAGTGCATGGCCGGGAATGTTCCCGGTGCTCGGGAACCAGGCGAACCCTACATGGGGTCGCCGACTGCCGCGCTAAGTTCAACACCCAGCGCAAGTCGGATGCGGATGGCGCATTGGGCCCAAACCAGCCGTTGGCATCCGTAGCCGAACCTAACCGCCGAGCTCCGATACGCCGCGCGCTTTGGTTCACTGCGTCGCGGGGAGCCCGTGAGCCTTCGCAGAGGCTCTCAGCGGCATCGGACACATGCCTGTCGGGCAGCGAAGGCGGGTTTGTCGCCGCTGTCCAGTCCACCCGCGATAAAATAAGGCAGTGGACCCTCCGCGCATGGACCCCGTTCAATTCAACACCCACACGAAGTCGCCCGGCTGGGTGCCGCTCAAGAAGCTGTTCCTCGAGTCGAAGGACGAGTTCCTCCGACTGCACGCTGACCAACGCTTCAGCGAGAAGCACCTGATTGGCG
Organism: Variovorax sp. WDL1; assembly: GCF_001541225.1. Taxonomy (GTDB): domain Bacteria; phylum Pseudomonadota; class Gammaproteobacteria; order Burkholderiales; family Burkholderiaceae_C; genus Variovorax. Next base: position 724 of record NZ_LMTS01000267.1, read on the forward strand.
CCGCCATGTGGAAGTGGCTGTGCGAAGCGAGCAAGCTGAGCCCCGAGCTGCGCGAGCAAGGCGAGGAGATCCACTTCCGGCGTAAAAAGGAGAAAGGCGGGCTGCCTCTGTGGCGGCTCGTTTTCAAGGCCACACTGCGGAACACGCCCGAGATTGACGCGCTCTTCGTAGGTCCGCGATTGGGGCCCACACCGCGTTACGCACGCCTTGCCGAAGCAGGGGTTTTGCCGGCGAGCCCGGAGGATTTCGAGCCCGCGACATCTGTCGGAGAGCCGCGGGTCGCGCCGGCAGAAGTGGTTGTACCTGCGCCCCGCTACCCCGCGCGGGACGAGTGGGTGCTGGACGATGTCGGGAACGAGTGGCTGTACGTGTACACGCTCAAGCGCGAACTTGATAACTTCGCGAGCGCAGGAATCGAGCCTCTCCTGAAGGTGGGTCAGACACGCCAGCATTACACGCAGCGCATGGCTGCCCAGATCGGATCCACTTCATCTCACTCGCCTTTCGTGTGCCTCCTCGCCTACCGTGTCCGCGATGCACAACAGCTTGAAACGGCCGTCCACAAGGTGCTGAAGGTGCAGGATAGGCATGTCCGAGACGCGCCCGGTATCGAGTGGTTTCAGATCACCCCAGAAGCGCTGCACCAGCTCGTCCAGGTGGTTGCTGGAATGGCTTTGCGATGACCCGTAGGCGGCGGTAGTGAACGTCGCCACGTTGACGACACGGTCTAAGGGCCGCTCGTGGCCGACAGCGGCGGTCGACGCTCGCTCTCCATCCGACCGCAGGTCCAAGGTCCATCGCCCATCGGCCATCGAGCGACTTTAAAAGGCTCGTTATTCATTCGACAATGACGACCTCATCAAGCAACGGTGCCGCAGCGGCAAGGGCCTGCTCAATCGCAGTGACCACGAATGATGCGACTCTCGGAGTGCCGAAATCGAGGAGGAGCTTCTTCGCATGAATGCTGGTCTCGTTGGCGCGAAGAAACGCTACGATCTGATCCCTCAACGCGATCGGATCCTCCGTATCACGCACGACCGAGCGCGGGACGGCGCTCACCGGCGCATGAGGATGGAGCGATCCGGGCTCGTTCAACCGATTCACCTCGTCTGCGAAGTCGCCCAGGGTTGCCCCCTCGAAGCCATGTTCCCGTGCGTAGATGTTCAGAGGAGCAAAGCCCTCCTCGGCGTAGGTGAGGACGTGAAAATCCTTGCGGCGGGGCCAGATGGCGTCCTGGCTTGTTCGAGCGAGGCGAAGGGCAGAGGCCGCAGCATCCGTTTGGCGCACCGGCGCACAAAGGTGAACTGAAGTTGGCGAGAGCACTTCCACCGACATCGGTGTGGACACAGTTGCAACCGCTTGGAACCAATTGCGCAGTCCGACCCCGCCCATGATTCGCGGCGCTCCATTCGAGTTTGCGCTGCGGTTGACGGTGCCCAGAATTGGCTGAGGATCGTCTCCAAGAAAGATCTCGATGGTCGCCCCGTCCTGGCCCAGTAGGTCTTGGGCGGCAACGCCGACGTTGAAGAACCCCTTCGTGAAGTAAGTGGGCTGAAGAATGAAGGTGAACCCGCTGACAGCGGGGGGCAGCGGCTCCTTCACATCCGCCTCATCGCGGGCACATTCGTCGGGCGTGGCAGGGGGATGTATGCCATCGTCGACGTTGCCGCCATTCCAGGGGGGATCGATGACGCGGATAAGGTCGTCCTCTAAGGCGGCGGCCAGGTTCAGGTGAAACTGCCCATAGTGCAGTAGGCCGTTATCAGGAAGGGCGAGGATCTCGACGGCTGAGCCTCGTTCGAGTAGATTCCGAATGCTGTTGTGGTTCCGAATGTTGGTGCTTTGTGTCGAAGCCGGCTTCCGATAACCAGACATCCGCCTCGCGAGTGGTTGCACGGTCTTGCCAACATACATGACCTGGCCGTCGGACACGAAGGCGTAAAGGATGTTCTGTTGCGTCGAATGCCGAGCCAACGAATAGTCCAACGCTTCGTTCACTAGAACCCAACGACCTGCGGGGTCGAATCCGATTTCAAGCAACCTGTTCATGCGCGTGCAACAAAGGTTGGGGAAGACCAGTAGCGATCCGGCAACGGCTGGGCACTTGCAAGCGATCCGATCGAGAGCGATAGCTACAGAAGCGCGGACTGTCGTCCGCCCTGCCAAATACGGCTGACGGCCGAGAGCACCGCCGCCCCAGTTTGCTCATCGTTGACATGTCGTAGGCCCCTTTTCCAATTTAGTTGGTCGCCTGCCAACGCTCGCACAGTTCTTGAAGCGGTCGGAGCACGCCAAATTCAAACGTCCCCTTACCCGCGACCTCTGGTAACGCCGCGTATTCTTGCTGCGCCAACCCTGCAGCCGCCTCGGCTGCCGCCGTCAGTTTGGCGATGTGCTGACGGTGGACTTTCCGCAGATGCTCTGGCTTCTGCTTAAACGCCAAGTCCAGCAGGTCTTGAGCCGCAGCGGAGGTCGCCTTGATCACCCGCATCGCCGCAGGCTTGGACCGCCTGGCATCAAGCTCTCGGGCGTTCTTGAAAGTTGAATTCATTCCCTTGACCGACAGCGCAATATGCAAGAGCGACGCGATGTCGTCCATTACCGGCAACGTCGAGGAATCAAAGTGGTTACGAGTCAGCATCTTTTTCCCTAGCAGTTTGGGCAGAGTGATTTTTTCCGACAGATCTTCCAGGTCAGTTCGATGGGTAGCTCGACTTTAGCGGTTGCCAACCAAGCCGACAGAGTGTCCATCCATAAACTGGACCAGCGTCACGAAGGTCGCCTTATGGCCGAAAGGCGGCCCTGGGGGGATTGGCTGCTCGCGAACTCTACTCACTTGAGCCGCGCTGGCAAGAGCGGCCGCCCCAGCCGAGCGCCTCAGGTCTCAGCAACAGCGCGCACTGCTGGAGCAGCTTCCCGACGTACGCTTCGTCGATCGCCAGTGTCTGCAACTGCGCCGCCAGCTGTTCTAAGTACTCGCGGTTCGTGCCCAGAACACCCGCACCACGGGCGATGCACGCCGCGGTCTCGTCCAGCGGCTGTTCGCCGATGTGGTCGGGGTGCGCGGCGTTCGCCGCGAACACCAGCGCCGTGACCGGGCCCTGCGGCGTCTGCACCGGCAGCAGCGCGGGCAAGTAGCCACTGCGGATCATCTCGCGCCGCCACAGGATCGTCGACTCGGCGTCGGCGTGCAGGGCGTCGATGCGGAACGCCAGGCCCTCGCAGGCACCCTCGCCGGTCTCCAGCGACAACATCAGTCCGGGGTACTCGAACGAGCCCCGACCGATCGTCAAGCGGAAGGTGAAGCGTCGTCGGTAGCCGGCCAGCGTCGCCAGCCGAATCTCGGCGAAATGGAACGCCGGGTCCCACATCAGCGAGCCGTAGCCGTAGACCCAAAGGTCGCGCTCGCCGCCTGTTGCGCCGAGCACGTCGCGGCGCGATGTTTGCAGCGCCTCATCGGTCCAGCGCCAGTTCGGCCGGCCAAGACTACGCGCGCGTTCGTCCCAGACCGCCAGCACCGCCGGCGTCGCGCGCAGTTCGGAGCGCTCGGGCGGTGTTATCCGGCCGCGGAGACTCGGGACGTGGACAAAGGCATCAGGGGTCATCGACTGTTCCTGGCGGGCCGGCACCGGCGCCGGCGGCAATATAGATTGTGGGCCCACCCGCAGGCGTGGGGCATCGCCGGGCCATCACAGCGCGCGTCCCATCGTCCCCATTGTCGCGATCCGCTGCCCATATGCCCATTGGCAGCGACTTGAGAGAGATCGCCATCCTTTTGAACGGCCACCTCCAGCCGCGACCAGAGCCTGTAGTAATGGGACGCCCGCGGACCCGCGTGGATGGCTGATGCCGGTGGCCCGTGTATTTCCAAGCCGGGGCTGGCTGTCATTTTCAGAAGACGAATGCACGGATTGTCAGAACTGGTCTGCACTACCAATGCAGATGCGGACCATAGTAGCCGGCTATTGAAGGAAAGGTGGAAGAGTTGGCTTAGTGATTAATGGCGGCTTCGACCCAATCCGACATACTTCCCTGAAAGCGGCCGCCAACGCCGAGGCTTCGCCCAGGCTGGCGTTCTCCGGGCCACCCTGCAATTACATCTCGTCCATCAGCCGCATCAGGATGGTTCGCCTGCGGTGGATGTCACGCCGATGGGAGAGGCGGACAGTGACGAGAGCCTGTGCTCCGGCCTCGATGATCTGCTTTTCGGCAACCTTGGGTTCAGTGGATACCGTGGATACTGCCGCCCTGGATACCAGCACATCGGCTTTCTGGTGGATCTTCTCCGAAAGGTCGCGCTCCCAGCTATTTGCCTTGGAGCGCTTGTTGATTGCGCCGTGGGTGATGCCGTGTTCGGCTGCCATCTGGCGGAGGGTCTTGACGCCCGCGCGGTATTCCAGCTCGATCGATTCCCAGTCGGGAGCGGCCTTTGGGTGTGTTTGGTCATGGCTGTCCCAGTTCTGCGACCGTTTCAAATGAGCGCGCCTGCTTCGACACTGCGCATTGATCCGCCCGCGCTTGCGTCCCCAGGATCTCGTCGGGTTCCTGCTGCCGGGCAGCGATCCGCTCCAATCGAAGCACTCGTTCATTGATCCCTGAATTCAGCACCGCCGCCTGGTGCCCGAGATTGATGGCCGCGAACTGAACAGCCACGCCGGCCTGCAACGCTGCCAAGGCTCGATCCTCCCGCGGCGTGAGCGTCAGCACGTCGTCACCGATCTCCAGTTTGACCAGACCATCGGGCATGACAGTCTTGCTGATCGCCCGAGCCGGCGGATGCTTCTCGGCCGGTACGAACACGCCATTGCGCACCCGATGGACTTGGCCGTCCTCGATGAGCGCGCCGATGCGGTCGTCGACGATGGCGAGCTTCAGGCCGGTGTGCTCCACCAGCGTCTCGCGGGTGACGACCTGCTCGAGTGCGTGCAGTTCATCGACTGCATCCAGGACCATATGGGTGGTACTTTTGCGTCGCGGCTCAGCCATGGGCATGTTCCTCATTCAATGTCGCCAACTTGGGGTTCGCGCTCAGCGAGCGGCTGAAACCGAACATGGTTATTTCTCATGAAGAGGAATCGTCGCGGATGCCGGCGTTCTGGCGAAGCCCTATAGGGGTACGGACCCGGACCGCGGCGCGGTGAGATCCACGCGAACCACTGGTCGCGTGATCGCATCAGCGAGCGATGCGCCGGAGCGCGAGGGCTTCGACTGATCGAGTGCGGCGAACGCGGGACACTGCGTGGCCTCTTGCGCCAGCGCGCCAGGGACGATGTGGCTGGTGAGGCCGGCGGTCTGCCACACGCCACACTACGAGCGGGAGTAATGGTGGCAGTCGGTGCACAGCGTCGGCACCTTATGGGCTGTTGACGATCCGGGCTGTTCTTTCATCATCAAGTCTTCTCTTGTAGAACCGTTGTCTTCCATCTCTACTGCATCCTGTCCTGGTGAGCAGACCTAGCCCATCCTGGGAAGGCCTTCACATGTGTTCCTGTCCCGGAGCCGCATGACCCGCCAGACGTTCGATGCAAGGGCTCTGGCTTCGCCACCCTTTCCCCTGTTTCAGCACCTGATCCAACAGTAGGGGACTCACCCTGCGCCGCTGCCGTTAAACAATGTCCAACCAACGCAGTGAGAAAGCAGTGAGGTGCTACGGCACGGCCATCGCCTCCCTGAGGGCCTTCCCGATGCCCTGTGACAGCAAAAACAAGCCCTCGCGCCGGTGGTAGTCGTTGGCGTCCTCGCACAGCGCATCGCTCATCCAGTATGGCCATCCGATCTCGCGGGCGACGCGCTCGCCGACACCGCTGGCGTCGTTGTCTGCGAGCACGATCCCGCCAGGCAGATCGGCCGCGATCTTTTTCATGTTCCCGGCGCTGAAACACACATGTAGCGTGTACGGGCGCTTGAGGTTCTTCAGGGCATCACGAGCCGATAGTGCGGTCGCGTAGCCTTCGCAAAGGATGTGGGGGCCACGGTTCGCGAAAACGAACTCCGCGCCGCCCGAGCGCTGGCCGGACAAGAACTTCTTCTCGCCGGCTTCGGTGATGAGTTGCGCGCCGACTAACTTGCGGCCGATCCGCATGGGGATGACTGCGATTGGACCCGCGTCCATCTCCCAGACGTTTACGACCTCATCAGGGAAGCCCTTCGCGACCGTATAGGCGTGCTTTCGTGTCTCGCAGTGGGCAAGGAGCCACGCCGCACGCTTTGCGGCCTTGGCGTTGTTCCTGGCGATCTCCTGCGAGGCCTGGCGCGCAATGCGCTGGATCTCGTGATGCGCGATCGGCGAATCGCCCTCGATGCGCCACGAGCTCACCTCTTGCATGGTCGCGTGGTTCTGAACGAAGCCGTGATCGCCCATGAACTTGACGGCACCGTTGCGATGCGACGGCTTGTCGGTGGTGCGATAGCGCTTCCACACGCCGACCTGAGGCAGCGTGTCGATGATGATGCCGTGCGCGCGGCAGAAGTCGACGAACGTCATGCGGTGGCGGTCCGATGGCGCGACTTCATGAACCGAATATGTGAGGCCTTGAGCCAGCGCGACACCTCAGGCATCGGCGGAATGGGGTCGGCCTGCAACCCATTCGGGTACGAGCCGAACTTCTCCTTGAACTTACTTGCCGCCCAGCCGGGCTTGTAGCCGCGGTCCCGGCACACGAAGAGGAACTGGCCATACCACTCGCGACGCTCCTGCTTCAGCTTGCCCGAGCCGGCGAGTTCTTCCATTTCGCCCGGCACTGCCGTGACAGTGTTGCGACGCTCGCGCACGAAGCCGCAGCAGGGGCAAGAGCCGGCGGCGCTCTGCCAGATGTGCGAGCAGCGCGGGCACTTGGCCGCTTCTTTCTCGGCAGCGGTCTTTTCGTTCTTGGTCTTTTCCTTGCCGTCGTCGAGCTCGTGGACGCCGCTTTCGTAGATGTCGTCCCAGTCTTCCTGGAAGCGGATGTAGTTGCCCGAGTGGTCGAGCCACAGCGCGAAGTCCTTGCCCTTGTGGGAGCGCATCACTCGGCCCATCTGCTGGATGTGCGAGCTGAGCGACTTGCTGAAGGGCCGGGCCGACACGCCAATCATCACGTCCGACACGTCGAAACCCTTGGTCAGGATGTCCGTCGCGATCAGGCCGTGAATGCTGCTGTCGGCCTTGGCGAACTCCGCAACGGCGTCCTGCTTGAACTGGTCATCGTCCTGATAGGACAGGCTGACGAAGTTGTAGCCGGCGTCGGCGAACTTCTTCGCCAGGTCGGCACCATGGGCCACGCCGGCGCAAAAGACCACGGTCTTGCGGGGACCGCCGAACACTTCGTGCGTCTTCTTGACCCACTCGGTCACGATATCGCCAGTGATCTTCAGGCCTCGCTCGGTCACTTCGTCCTGCGACCACTCGCCGGCGACCTTCTTCACGCCAGTCATGTCGATTTCCTTGGCGACGTAGACGCGCAGCGGAGCGAGTCGGCCGAGCTGCACAAGCTCGCGCGTGGTCACGCTGGACACGACGTTGGAATAGATTGCGCCGAGACCCTCGGTGAACGGTGTGGCGGTCAGCCCGATCACGCGGACCTCGGGGTTGTTCTTGATGAATCCGACGGTCTGCTTGCGGGTTTGGTGCGCCTCGTCGACGATGAGCACCTTCAAACCAGGGAAGCTGCCGCGCTTCTCGATGGTTTGCGCGCTGCAGATCTGGATGGACTCGTAGGGTCGATAGCGCCAGTGACCCGACTGCATCACGCCGTGGTCGATGCCGTACTTCTGGAGGCGCTGGCTGGTCTGATCGCACAGGACAATCCGGTCGAGCAGCATGGCCGCACGGTTGCCGCGCGCAGCGGCTGCTCGAAGTAGCGCAATCGCCATCTCGGTCTTGCCGGCACCGGTGGGTGCGACGAGGATTTGCGTGCGATGACCTTGCTGGAAGCCCAGACGCAACAGGTCAAGGATGCCTTCTTGGTATTCGTAGAGCTTTAACGCTTCTTTCATGCGACCCTCAGTCGCTTCAATTCCTTGGCGTTCATGCCAAGCTGCTTAATGAGTTCGCGGTTCTCGGCTTGGAACGTGTCGCGGGACACGCGCATCGCGGCAAGTTCGGCGCTCAGGGTCTTGATCTGCGCGCGGAGGTCGGCGATCAACTCGGCCGCGCTGATGCGCTCGACCTCTGGCGCATCCATCTGGCCGACAGCTATCACTGCGCGGAGTTCTTCGACCTCGCCGGCGAGTTCCGTGATCGTGTATGCCGCTTCGGCAAGTTCGTCGCTCTGGTCGTATGCGTCCGGCAATCCCATCTTGAATGCGGCTTAGGA
>NZ_LMTS01000022.1 GCF_001541225.1 Variovorax sp. WDL1
AAGCCTGGAATCGACGCTGGTCCACATCGGTCTCATCAAGGTCGACGGCACCCAGGTCTATCCGACGAGCCAGGCGCAAGCCGAGGCGCCGCCGGCCGAAGACGCATCCGCGCCCGAAGCCGACGACGCCATCGACACGGCCGCCGACCCCGCTGCCGACCAGCCTGCCGAGCCCGCCGAGCGCGAGCCCGAGGCGCAAGTCGAGGAGCAGGAGCCGGCATTGGCTGCTTCGTTCTGATCCGGCATGGCCCCTCACGGGGCCTTGCTTTTTCCTATTCTTGAAGGAGAACCATCATGGCAGCCACATCGGCATCCGAGAAATCGGTCGCGCCCATCGTCGTCCCCGGCCAGCTCACGCTGCGCACCATTCGTGGCAAGAACGGCCCGTTCACGGTCGGCCGCCTCGCCACGCACCTCGGTACGTTCGAGGTCAAAGACCCGGAACTGGAGCAATACCCCGAAGGCAAATACGACGGGGAGTTTGTGATCCGCTACATCTTCCCGAAGTCCTACCCGGTCGGCGGCGGCATGCGGTTCGAGATCCGCGCCAGCCTTGACGGGATGACGCTCAACGGCATCGACAAACTCAGCCGCGACGAAGCACGCAGCTTCGCCACCCAGGACGTCGATCCGCTCGATGAAGAGCAAGCGGCGCAGCCTGCGGCAACACCGGCCAAGCCCGCCAAAGCGTCCAGGCCCGCCAAGCCCGCACCCGTGCAGGCGTCCGCGGACCCGATGGTCGATACCACGCCATTCGGCGTGGAAGCACCGCCACCTGCTGCGGCTGCTGCCCCTGGCAGTACCGACGACGGTGACGCTGCGCTGTTCGGCCTGCTGTGGCCGCTGGGCGAGTCCGTGAAACTGGATTCGACCATCGACCGCCGTGCCTTGCGTGCACAGATCGCCCGCCTGGGCGAGTTGGGCTACGCGCTGGACT
>NZ_LMTS01000316.1 GCF_001541225.1 Variovorax sp. WDL1
CGGATTTTGAGGAGGCTCCTTCGATTGAGAATGGAGCCAACATGAGGAAGTCCCCGAAGTTTTCCCCCGAGGTGATCGAGCGCGCGGTGCGCATGGTCTTCGATGCCAAGGACCAGTACCCGTCGCAGTGGGCGGCGATCGAGTCGATCGCCGGCAAGATAGGCTGCACGGCCGAGACGCTGCGCAAGTGGGTGCGCCAGGGCGAACGCGACAGCGGCGTGCGGTCAGGCGCGACCACGGCCGAGCAGCAGCGCATCAAGGAACTCGAGCGCGAAGTCCGCGAGCTGCGCAAGACCAACGAGATCCTGAAGCTGGCCAGCGCGTATTTCGCCCAGGCGGAGCTCGACCGCCACCACAAGAAGTGAACGCCTTCATCGACGAGCACCGCGCTCGCCTCGGGGTCGAGCCGATCTGCCGCGCGCTGCAGGTTGCCCCGTCGGCGTACAGGCGCCACGCGGCGCGCCAGCGCGACCCTGCGCGGCTGCCGGCGCGAGCCCGACGTGATGCGAGCTTGCTGCCGCAGGTGCAGCGTGTGTACGAGCAGAACCTGCGCGTCTACGGTGCCGACAAGGTCTGGCGCCAACTCCGGCGCGAAGGCACGGCTGTTGCCCGCTGCACGGTGGAGCGGCTGATGCGGCTGTGCGGGCTGCAAGGCGTGCGCCGCGGCAAGGGGGTGCGCACCACGATGCCCGACGCCAAGGCGACCTGCCCGCTGGACCGCGTCAATCGGCAGTTCAAGGCCCAGCGGCCAAACCAGCTGTGGGTGGCGGACTTCACCTACGTCTCGACCT
>NZ_LMTS01000019.1 GCF_001541225.1 Variovorax sp. WDL1
ACCCTCATGCTGGGCAACCCACTTGAAATTCAACAGAGCCTGTTTTTCCATGCCATTCGTCGCACCCTCGCTCCCACGGCTGCCGCCCCTGGCCTTCCTGCTCGCCGACCAGATGGAATCGCGCAAGAACATCGCCCGCCAGCGGGGCGTGAGCCTGCGCACCTGCAGCGCTACCAAGCCACCGGCAACGCACCCTGAGCCGTCTACCTGACCCTCTAGTTCGAAAGCCGCTGAGGCATGGCCGCTCTGCATGCGCAGGCTTACAACGAAGTCCAGCACGCCCGCGCCTGGATCACCTCCCTGTAGCGCGAGTGCGAGCGCCTGCGCAACGTGATCCGCGCGCTCGAGAAGGCGCATGGGCGGCCCTGCGGCCAACTCGGCGGTGTTTCATGCGACCTAGACCTGCCGGGAGATCGAACTGGTCTGCTTCCTGATGCGCAGCACGGCAGCGAGAGCCGGCACGACACCCGGCGACGCAACTGCTCAATGCGCAAGACCTAGCGAGAATCAACATTTTTGTTTATACTAGCGGTGCGGGTAGATGCGGCGCACCGATAGGCGGTGTGCAGCTCCTCCGCTCCGACGCCCGCTAGCACGCGAAGACGTGCGTCGTGGGTCGACGGACAAAGGTGCCAACTTCGGCGCGGAACAGGAGAAAAGACATGGCAACTGCAAATAGGGCGAGCGGCGCCCGATCAACTAGTTGGAAACATGAAAACTTCAGAGTTCAAGCGCTTTCTCGCCTCCAAGGGGGCCAAATTTGCTGAGGGTGCAAAGCACACGAAGGTTTATCTCGGTGGCAGGCAATGCACGCTGCCGCGTCATAGCAAGGAGATCGGCGAGGGCTTGCGTAAGAGCATCCTGCGTCAGCTCGAAATCAAAGATTGAAGGTGAACGATGTTTAGCTACCCCGCACGAGTAACGCGGGACGGCGATAGGTATATGGTGACCTTCCCGGACATTCCTGAAGCCCTGACTGGCGCCAAGAGCCGAGCCGAAGCCATCGAGTTGGCGGCGGATGCCTTGACGACGGCAATGGACTTCTATTTCGAGGATAGGCGGCCCGTCCCGATGCCATCCCCTCCAAAGCGAGGGCAGATCGCAGTCGATCTTCCCCCGAGCGTTTCGGCAAAAGTACTGTTGCTCAATGAAATGATCGCGCAGGGCAAGCGTCCTGCTGAGTTGGCGCGGTTGATGCACGCGCGTCCGCAAGAGGTCACCCGTCTAGTAGATCTGCACCATCCAACCAAGATCGATACCGTCGCGGCTGCGCTGCGCGCCATGGGCAAGCGCCTTGAGCTCCGACTTGCCTGAGCGATTGCAGGTTTTGAGGCCAGAGGAAGATTAGCGCCGCGAAATCTCAGGCCATGTTGCTTGCGGGCGACGTACTAGCACTCCCAGCAAGGGGGAGTTCAAGGCGACTGTTGGGGGCCCTGCAGCTGCCGACTACCCAAGCGCATGTTATGTTTATTTCATTCTCTCGCGCCCTCAAAGGCCGCCCGCACAGGGGAGAAGAGGGCAGAAGAGGGCGCCACCGCATCGCGACAAACTGACACTGCCTGCAGAGACGGCACCACCGCCGTCTCGCCTTTCGCAGGAGCTTCGCCATGCCATTCCTCGCGCCCACATTCGCACGGCTGCCACCCCCTGGCCTATCTGCTGGCCGACCAGATGGAATCGCGCAAGAAGATCGCCCGGCACCTGGGCGTGAGCCGGCGCACCCTGCAGCGCTACCAGGCCAGCGGCAACGCACCCCGGGCGGTTTATTTGGCTCTGGTGCAAATTTTCGGCGAAGCCAAGTGACGTTTC
>NZ_LMTS01000273.1 GCF_001541225.1 Variovorax sp. WDL1
CGCCTCCCAGGAGGCAGGTGCACGCATAGACGGCCCTGTAACGGCATGGGTAACCAGGGCCGACGACCTCACGGTCGAACATCTGGCGGGCCGCAGCCCATCGGGTGATCTGCTGGTTTTCTGGTGGTCTTCTCGTGCTGGTCGGTGGCAGGTTGTCAATGCCTCAGACATCGCCGCTGGATCACCGGTCACGGGTACCCCAACGGCGTTCCAAACGGTTACCGGCGTGGAAGTGCTCGGAGCTCGGTCAAGCGCCGGTCACGTCCTGATGCACTGGTGGAGCCCGACGCTCGATTGGCAAGTTTGCGATCTCACGCAGGTCACCGGTCGTGATTTGGCAAGTGATCCGACCGCCTGGATTCGGCCCGGCGATGGCAAGACGGAACGTTTGGCCGGCTGTACCAGCGAGGGTGACCTAGTCATTCTTACTGGACACGGCACTGAACGACGGGTCACAGATGAAATTCAACAGCCATTCCGATCTGTTAACACCATGCGGAGCGTGCGCCGGAAGGTGGTGACGATCCTGTGGGACGCGCACAGACCGAACGATGCACCACGACCAGACAGAGATGTAGTGGATCGCGTAGTGCAAGGCGCCGTCGACAGTGTGCGGGACTACTTTCTGGAAAACAGCCGCGGAGTTTTCACGATTGAAAACGTGGCCACCCTTGGCTGGTATGAAAGCGACTTCCCGCCCACTGAATACTGGCCCGGAGGGGGGAGCGTCGGACGAGATAGTGGTGCCGAGGCTATCCGCAAGGCCGCGCGAGATTTTGACTTTGCAGCGTTCGACGAAAACGGGGACGGAGAGTTGGGGATTGAAGAGCTCTTTGTCCTGTTCGTGCTTCCTGGTCGAGGGGATGGCGGTGGACTCGGGAGGCCCGTCGGCGACGACTACGTCCCTCGCGGCGAGGGCAAAGGCGTCGTGGTCGACGGTGTTCGAATAACCACGATTGCTGAGGTGAGCATCGGCTCTCCTCCAGGCCCAGGAATCATCGCTCACGAGCTGTCGCACCCACTCCTGGGTCTCGGTGACATGTACTTCCCCGAATTCTTCAATCCGACAGCCGCCGGTCCCTATTCACTAATGGATTGGGATGGAAAGGCGCCGCATATTGACCCAGCGCAGAAGCTGAAGCTCGGATGGCTACGGCCCAGGGTCATCTTCCGCTCTGGCATTTATGAGTTGCCTAACGTGGAGCGGTCTGGGATCGTTCTCGTGCTAGTCGATCTGGAGCGCGGGGTCGGAGAGTACTTTCTCATTGAGAACCGCTGGCCTGGCACGTCGTATGACAATGCGCTCGACTGGGCTGGTCTTGGGATATGGCACGTCATTGAAGATAGTCGTAGCTACGAGATAGCTCCCGACGGTGTGATCCCCATGCCGCCACCAGGAGCGGTACCTAAGAGTTGGAGCGACTTCGCCGACTGGTCGCGGAAGGGAATCCGAATGGTGCGGCCGCTCCGGGCACCACCGTTTTCCGCAACCCTGCCGCTTTGGGACGGCTTGAGTACATCCACGGGCTACGATCTGCTATCCAGTGATCCGGATAGCGCGCACGCCACCCTTCGTTGGGCTGACCGTTCGGCGACTGGCTTCAGGGTGCTGAACATTCCTGTTGCTGGCCCGCAGATGGATCTGACCGTCGATCCGTTCCCCGTGGGAGGCCATGGTGCGTTCTACACCACCAATGGAAGTGGTGAGATCAGTTTGTTGCGCCTCAATAGGGGTTGGCGCCGCGATTGGAAGGCGATCATTCCGGGTGACTTCGGAGGCGGCGGACGCACGGATCTGTTGTTCTATGACGCGGCCGCCGG
>NZ_LMTS01000278.1:0-10603 GCF_001541225.1 Variovorax sp. WDL1
CGCAGCGCCGGCCGCTGCCGCAGCGCCGGCCGGCGGCGCGCGGCCCGCGGAGGACGATCCCTTCGCCGACCTGCTCGCCGGGCTCGGGCCGGCCGCGCCGGCGCCCGCTGCGCCGGCCATGGAGGACCTGCCGCTCGGCGATCCCCTGGGCGCCGGGCGTCCGGCGGCTTCGGCAGAGGATCCCTTCGCGGATCTCCTGGCGCCGCCGCCGGCCGCACCCGGTGCCGTCGCGCCGGCACGCGGCCTGCTCGACGACGACTTCTCCGACCTGGGCCTGGTGTCGCCCGCGGCCAAGGGGACGGGCATCGACGACTTGTTCGGTGGCACCGGTAGCGCGGGTCCGGGCGGCGATCCGCTCGCGCTGTCGCCGCTGGCGGACCCGCTGCGGCAGCCCAATACCGCGGCGGCGGCCGATCCGTTTGCCGCGCTGCAGAGTGCGCCGCCCCCGGTTGCGGCGCCGCGCGGCGACCATCTTCCGATCGGGCAGTTCGGCTATGCGCCGCCGCGCGAAGTGCCCGCGGCCGCGCCCTCGTCCGCAGCGCGCTTCGACGACATGACGGGCGAGCCGGTCCGCGCCGCGCCGCAACCGCAACCGCGACCGCAACCGCAGTCGCAACCGCAGTCGCAACCGCAACCGCAACCGCAACCGCAACCGCAGTCGCCGCCGGAACCGTCGCCATCGCCGTCCGCGTCAGCTGCTGCCGCTTCCGATGCGCTGCTCGCCGCCTTGCTGCGCGGCCTCGGCAGCACGCACCAGATGCCCGAGATGTTGACGCCGGGGCTGATGGAGCGCATCGGCGTGCTGCTGCGCTCGGCCACCGAGGGCACGCTGCAGCTGCTGCTGACCCGCCAGGAGTTCAAGCGCGAGCTGCGCGCCGAGGTGACGATGATTGCGGCGCAGGCCAACAACCCGCTCAAGTTCTCGCCCACGGCCGAAGTCGCGCTGGCGCATCTGCTGGGACCCGGCGTGCGCGGCTTCATGCCGGCCGAGGCGGCAATGCGCGATGCCTTCGACGACCTGCGCGCGCACCAGTTCGGCGTGATGGTCGGCATGCGCGCCGCGCTGGCCCAGCTCATCGAGCGCTTCGAACCCGGCGAGCTCGAGAAGAAGATCGCCGCGAAGTCCGCACTCGACAGCCTGTTCGCCGCCAACCGGAAGGCCAAGTTGTGGGACCAGTTCACCGCGCTCTACGCCGGCATCGCGAGCGAGGCGGAGGACGATTTCCACGCGCTCTTCGGCAAGGCCTTCGTGCAGGCCTACGAGGAGCAGATGGCGCGCCTGAAGTCGGGCGAAGGCCGCCCATAGGCTGTGCGCGAGCAAGAGCAAGAGCAAGAAGGAAGAGGACGAGGAAGGCCCCATGGAAATCGAGATCGTCACCCTGTCCAGGCAGGGCGGCCGCAGCTACAACGAGGACGTGTTCGGCCAGTGGAACGACGGCCGCTTCCTGGCTTGCCTGGTGGCCGATGGCGCGGGCGGCCACGGCGGCGGCGACGTGGCCGCGTCGATCGTGCGCAGCAGCGTGCTGGGCGGCTTCGCGGCGGCGCCGGGGCTGGATGCCGAGCGGCTGCGGCACCTGCTGGAGCAGGCCAATCGCGACGTGGTCGCGCGCCAGGCCGAAGGCGGCAAGCTGGCGGCCATGCGCTCCACGGTGGTGCTGGCCGCCGTCGACCTGCACGAGAACGCGGTGGTGTGGGCCCACAGCGGCGACAGCCGCGCCTACCTGTTCCGCGGCGGTGCGCCGGTGGCGCGCACCATCGACCACAGCCTGGTCCAGCAGATGGTGGCGGGCGGCATGATCGACGAGGAGGCGGCGCGCCTTCATCCCAAGCGCAACATGCTGCTGTCGGCGCTGGGCTCGATCGAGTCGCTGCCGGAGATCACGGTGTCCGAGCGCATGGCGCTCGCCGTGGACGACGTGCTGCTGCTGTGCAGTGACGGCGTGTGGGAGCCGCTGGGCGACGCATGCCTGTGCGAGACGCTGCAGGCCTCGCAGGACCCGAGCCGATGGGTGGGGCAGCTCGACGCCGAGATCCGCGCGCGCGCCAAGCCCGGGCACGACAACTACACGGCGGTCGCCCTATGGCTGCACCAGGACGGCGAGGACGACGAGGTCACGCGGCCGCTGCCTGAGCCACCGCTGCCGTAGCGCCGCGTGGCCGGGCCGCCCGGCTCCTCACCTGTACTTGTCGGCCCGGGTCTTGACCGTCTTCAGCGCGTTGCGCAGGCGCTGCGGCATGTCCTGCCGGTTGGGCAGGTCCTGGTAGTAGGTCTCGCGGTTCTGTTCGCACAGCCGGTGGCATCGCTGCACCAGCACGACCAGCGTGTAGGTGGTCCTGGAGAGGGTCGACGGCGTCCAGGGCGCGTCGCGGTACGGGTCGATGAGGCCGTCGCGCAGCACGTTGAATCCCTTGGCGACCGACTGGGCCTGGAAGTGCTCGATGTACTTCTGCGTGGTCGGGCCCCACCAGCCGTCGACCTCGATGATGCTGCTCTCGCCCGGCGGCGGCGTGAGGTCCTCGCCGATGTCGGTGATCTCCCAGTAGTACACCTTGAAGAGCGCCTGGACCAGCATGACGTCCTCTCGGACGTTCGAGCCGCCGCGCCCCACCGGCCAGTCGACGTTGTAGGCGACCACCTCCCCGCGCGTCGGGTCGAAGGCCTTGAACTTGTGCGTGAATGCCATGCTCTTGCTCCTGCGTGCGCATGACGAAGCCCCCGGGACGGCAGCGGCCCGGGCTTCGCGATGGGGCGGGTGGTGGCGACCTCAGGTGACCTTGTTGGCTTCGAGGTCCCAGGTCATCTCGGGGCCGGCGCTGAGCTTGCCCTTGTCGTCCTGGAGCTTGTATTCGATCTTGATCTTCTTGAAGGCGCAGGACACGCTCTCGACCATGTCGCCGCCCCCTCCACCGCTGAACTGGGTGCTGGTGATGAAGGCACCGTTCATGGTGATGATGAGGTAGTCCTCCTGGCCGTCGCCGGACTTGCGGGCGGTGAGCTTGACCTCGTCGATGTGCGTGCCCTTCGCGCAGAAGCTGGCCAGCACGGGCGAGGCCTTGTCGTAGTTGTGCATGAAGGTGAGCTCGGAGGGCGTGGCCTTGCCCTTGCCGGCGCCACCGCCCACGCCGGCGCTGGAGGCGTTCGAGACGCCCCAGCTCCAGCTCAGGACCTCGATCTCGTTGACGTGGCCTTCCTTCTTCGACTCGCCGTCGGCCTTCGTGATCTTGGCGAAATAGTCAGAACTCATCTCGATGCTCCTTCAAGAAGCCCGGCTGCGGCGGGCGGGGGTTGGTCGGCAACTGCAAACAAATGCGCCTCGGCGCGTGCTACTTGCCGCCCTTGACGGACGGCAGCTTGGACACCAGGCGCAGCGACACCGTCAGCCCCTCGAGCTGGTAGTGCGGGCGCAGGAAGAACTTGGAGGTGTAGTAGCCCGGGTTGCCCTCGACCTCCTCCACCACCACCTCGGCCGCCGCCAGCGGCTTGCGGGCCTTGGTCTCCTCGGAGGAGTTGACCGGGTCGCCGTCCACGTAGTTGGTGATCCACTTGTTGAGCCAGCGCTGCATCTCGTCGCGCTCCTTGAAGCTGCCGACCTTGTCGCGCACGATGCACTTGAGGTAGTGCGCGAAGCGGTTGCAGGCGAAGAGGTAGGGCAGGCGCGCGGCGAGGTTGGCGTTGGCGGTGGCGTCGGGGTCGTCGTACTCGGTCGGCTTGTTGAGCGACTGCGAGCCGATGAAGGCCGCGAAGTCGGAGTTCTTCCGGTGGATCAGCGAGAGCAGGCCGGCCTTGGACAGCTCGGCCTCGCGCCGGTCGCTGATGGCGATCTCGGTCGGGCACTTCTGGTCCACGCCGCCGTCGTCGCTCGGGAAGGTGTGCAGCGGCAGGTTCTCGACCGCGCCGCCCGATTCGATGCCGCGGATGCGCGAGCCCCAGCCGTAGAGCTTGTAGGAGCGGTTGATGTTGGTGGCCATGGCATAGGCCGCGTTGGCCCAGGCGTACTTGCTGTGGTCGGCGCCGGCGACGTCTTCCTCGAAGTCGAAGTCCTCCACCGGGTTGGTCTTGGCGCCGTAGGGCGTGCGCGCCAGGAAGCGCGGCATGCACAGGCCGATGTACTTGGAGTCGTCCGACTCGCGCAGGCTGCGCCAGCCGGCGTACTCGGGGGTGGAGAAGATCTTGGTCAGGTCGCGCGGGTTGGCGAGCTCCTGCCAGGACTCCATCTGCATCAGGTTGGGGCTGGCGCCGGTGATGAAGGGCGCGTGGGCCGAGGCCGCGATCTTGGCCATCTCGCCCAGGAGCTCCACGTCGGGCGGGCTCTGGTCGAAGTGGTAGTCGCCCACGATGGCGCCGAAGGGCTCGCCGCCGAACTGGCCGTACTCCTGCTCGTAGATCTTCTTGAAGAGCGGGCTCTGGTCCCAGGCCGCGCCCTTGAATTTCTTCAGGGTCTTGTGCAGCTCTTTCTTCGAGACGTCCATCACGCGGATCTTGAGGTTCTCGTCCGTCTCGGTGTTGTTCACCATGTAGTGCAGCCCGCGCCAGGCGCTCTCCAGCTTCTGGAAGTCCTCGTGGTGCAGGATCTTGTTGACCTGCTCGGTGAGCTTCTGGTCGATCGCGGCGATCATGGCCTGGATCGACTTGGTCACGTCCTTGCCGATGACCTGCGTGTTCGCCAGCGCCTGCTGCGCCAGCGTGAGCACGGCCGCCTCGACCGCGCTTTTCGCCTCGTCGCTGCGCGGCTTGAATTCCTTCTGCAGGAGCGACGCGAAGTCGCTGCCTGCGTAGGCGACGTCTTTCAGTGCGCTCTGCTGTTCGACTGTTTCGGCCATGTTGCTTTCTCCTCGTGATTCGTGTCGTGGGGCTTCAGGCGGCGGAAGCTGCGGACGGGGCGCCCTCTTCGGGCTTCCTGCTGCCGGCGAGCGTCTGCAGCAGGGCCGGGTCTTCCAGCACCTTGGCCAGCAGGTCTTCGGCGCCGCCCTTGCCGTCCATGTAGGTGACCAGGTTCGACAGCTGGGTGCGGGCCTCGAGCAGCTTGTTGAGCGCGTCCACCTTGCGGGCGACCGCGGCGGGCGAGAAGTCGTCCATGTTCTCGAAGCTGATGTCGACCTTGAGCTCGCCCTCGCCGGTGAGCGTGTTCGGCACCGAGAAGGCGGCGCGCGGCTTCATGGCCTTCATGCGGGCGTCGAAGTTGTCGACGTCGAATTCGAGGAACTTGCGGTCGGTGACCGGCGCCAGCGGGTCCGCCGGCTTGCCCGAGAGGTCGGCCAGCACGCCCATCACGAAGGGCAGCTGGATCTTCTTCTCCGCGCCGTAGAGCTCCACGTCGTACTCGATCTGGACCCGGGGCGCCCGGTTGCGGGCGATGAACTTCTGGCTGCTCTTGGTGGACATGGAAGGACTCCTTGCGGGATGGATGGGTAGGCGAGCGCGGCGGCAGGGGCCTTACTCGGTGGTCTGCTTGCCGGTCACGGTTTCGATGGTGTCGAGCGCATTCGGCGCGAGGTCGGCCATGATCTCGAGGAAGCTCACGCCGATCAGCTTCTTGGCGCGCGCGATCAGGAGCGGCGCGGGGTTGCCCGGCTCGGCCTGCTCGAGATAGCGGATCACGCGGTCCAGTGTCTGCAGTACGTCCTCGCGGGTGCGGAGTTCGCCGGCGACGGCGGGGCGCTGCGCCGGTGCGTTGCTGTCGGCCGCCACGGGTTGCTCGCCGGCATCGGCAGCGGCCGCGGGCTCGGCGGGCGCTGCCGTGCCGGCCACGGCAGCGCAGGCCTTGTGCAGCACCTGCCCGATCGCGCGCAGGCGAGAGAGATCGATGGCATCGGCGCGGCCTGTGCGATCGGTGATCAGCGCCTGCAGGCGGGCCACCTGCGCCGGCGTGGCCATCAGCGCACGCAGCATCCCGGGCGCCTCGGCGTGGATGGCTTCGAGCCCGCCCTGGACCTGCGCCTGCGAGTAGGCCGCGTCGCCACCCACTGCGGCCAGCGCGTTGTGCGCGATCGCGATGTCGCGAACGCGGATAGGACCCACGCCGCGCGCGGTGCCGACCTGGGCGTCGTACAGGTCGCGCAGCACCATGCCCTCGTCGACCAGCGGCGCGAGCGCGTTGAGGCGCATGGTGGGGTCGTTGTCGTCGTCGGCATCCAGCTTTGGATGTATGCCGTCCCAGTGGCGCTCGAGCAGGCCGCTCAGCAACTGCAGGCCCAGGCCGAAGCCGGACGCGCCCTGCAGCCGGGTGCTGGCCCGCAACAGCAGGACGGCGGGCCGCACGTCCTTGGTCCGCGCGAGCAGCGCCTTTGCCTGGTCGGCGACCGCGCGCCACTCGGGCTCCACCGCGGGGATCACCGTGTCGCCGAACTGCTGCTCGGCCTTGCCCTGGGCGGCAGCCTCGAGCGCGGTGAATGCCGGGTCGTATTCCAGATCGTCGCCGCATGGCGATGCCTCGCTGACGGGAGCCTGCAATGCATCGACGAGTTCGGGTGTCAGCATGTTGCCTGTTGGATGGACAAGAGCCCGTCGGCATGAGGATTTCCTTCCCCCCGGCCCTCCGGCTGATTCATGTGTCGACAGACGCTGGTGATAATCAAAGATGGCCCGGGGCGGGTCAATGCAACGAAGGGAATAGCATGAGTGAGCTGGGTACACGCCGTTCGTCCTATGGACGCCTGCGCAACGCGGACCGCCGCCGCGTGCTGTCGGGCTGGGGCCTGGGCCTGCTGGCCGCGGGCCTGCTGGTGTCCGGATGCGCCAAGCCACCGCCGCCGCCGGTCACGACGCCGGTGGCGATGACGCTGGTGGCCGGCGCCGATGCCAATCCCGATGCGCGCGGCCGGGCCTCGCCGCTCACGGTGCGCGTCTATGCGCTCAAGACCCGTGGCGCCTTCGAGTCGGCCGACTTCTTCTCGCTGTTCGAGAAGGACCAGGCCACGCTCGGCGCGGAGATGGCGCAGCGCGAAGAGCTGCTGCTGCGCCCCGGCGAAAGCAGGAAGCTGGAGATGACGCTGGCCGCCGACGTCAAGGCGATCGGCGTGATGGCCGCCTACCGCGACCTGGATCGCGCGCGCTGGCGCGAGGTGCGCGTGGTCGAGCCGGGCAAGCCGCTGGTGCTGACCACCACCTTCGGTGCGCGCCGGATCCGCATCGAGTAGCTCGCGCCCAGGTTGGCTCACTTCGTGTAGCCGGCCGCGAATGTGTGCGGCTATCTCGCAAGGGGTTGGTCGGCGGGCAGGAAGTGCTGGAACAGGTCGGAGACGAAGGCGGACCGGTTGTCGTTGCCTGCCGCCACGAGGTATAGACCGCGCCAGCGGGCGCCTGGATGACCGCTGCGGGGTGTGTCGAAGAGCTGCTGCGCGAAGGTGCCCAGCCCGGGCTGCAACGCGCGCGCCTGCTCGACGAAGGCATGGATCGCCTGGCGGCGCGCGGGCTCGGGCTGCGTGCGCAGCAGGCCCATGCGCAAGGCATGGAGGCGCAGCGCCAGCGGCTCGAAGAGCGCATCGGCTCGCGCCACGGCCGCAACCGTGTCGGGCAGGCGGTGGCCCAGGGCCTGGGCGCGCACTGCAGGCGGCAGGGCCTCGCGCAGCACCTCGTAACCCGCAAGTCGCTCCAGCCCGGTCACCAGCAGGTAGATGGGCAACCGCAGGCGCAGGAGCTCGGCCGCCTCGTCGATGCGCTGGCGCAGGCGTGCCGCATCGGCGGCCACGTGCTGCGCGTCGCCCAGCAAGCGAGCCGCGTTCACGCAGACCACGATGCCGTTGAGCGGCAGGCGCTCGCGTTGCTCGGCGAGCGCCAGCAAGGCCTGGTACCAGAGGCCGCGCTCGTGCGGCGTGGCCGGCTCGTGCACCGCAGCGGCACGGGTTTCGATGGCGACCAGGGTCGGCAGGAAGTGCCAGCGCCAGAAGTCCCCGCCCTCGTCCGTGCCCTGCCCGGAAGGCACGGAGGCCTCGCGGCGGGCCGCGGCCAGCAGCGCCGGGAGGCCGGCGTCCTCGTCGCCGATGAACAGCAGCCAGGGCAGGTCATAGAGCGGGTGGTGCAGCGCGCGCAGCGCAGGCGAGCACAGCAGGTGCTCGCGCGCATGCGCGACCGCGGCGCGTGGCTCGGCGAAGGTCTCGGGCGGTGCCGTACCCGAAGGCGTGGCCAGCGCCTCGATCCGCCGGCGCAGCAGGCGCCGCCGCGCGAGGTAGCGCGAGCCCAGCATGAACCACCACAGCGCAAGCAGCCCGGCCATGCACAGCGCCAGCAGGGCGCCGTAGTGGGTGGGCAGCGGGTACAGCATGTTCATGCGAGGGCGGGGTGTCGCAGTCTCAGCGCGAGACGGTTTCGAGGAACACGAAGTCGGCAACCGGCCGTCCCGCGGCCTCGGTGGAGGCCAGCGCTTCGCGCAGACGCTGCAGGTAGGCCGAGGCCAGCTCGAAAGGCGGCGTGCCAGGGGCGTCGGCCAGCGGCGCGGTGGACGACAAGGCGGTGATCAGCACCGTGCCGAAGGGCGGGCTGACCAGCCAGCTCGAGGGAATATCGCGGCCCAGCTCCAGGACTTCGCCCGCGCGCAGGGGCTGCGGGCCGCGGTTCGTGTGCAGGTGCATGACGGCGCCATCGGCCGTGTAGTAGTCGACGCGCAGGTAGCCTTCGTGGTCCGCGTTGGTGACGCGCACCACCACCGTGTCGCCCTCGCGCACCCGGCCCTCCTGCGCGGTGAGCGCGGTGACCTTCAGCCGCTGCCGCTTCTCCTGGTTGCGTGCCTGGTAGGGCTTGAGGATGGCAACCACCTCGCAATGGGGCCAGATGCGCAGCCGGAGCGCGAAGCTTGCCGTGCCCATGCCGGGCATGGCGCGCACCTCGCGCTCCACGCGCGCAATGTCTTCCGCCGTGGGGACGAAACCGCTCACCCGCGCCGTGCCGTCGTCGCCCACCGCCACGGTGAGGTCCGCGCAGGCAAAGGCCTGCAGCCGCTGCTCGACGCCCTGGGCCAGCGTGGGTGCCGACTCGCGTGCCCCGCCCAGCATGGTCCATAGCAGGTAGGCCAGCGGAACGAGCAGCGCCATCGCACCCGCGGCGCGCAGCAGCGCGCGCTCGCGCCGCTCCGGCACGCGCGGGCCCGGTGGATCGGGCACGCCATAGGGCTGCGGCGTGATGCGCTCCTCGGCCAGCGCGTCGAGCGCCAGCGGGCGCACGGGCAGCTGCCGCCCATGCAGTTCCTTGAGCTTGCCGAGCTCGCCGCCCTCGCCGCTTTCGAAGTAGTACTGGCCCTTGAAGCCGTGGACCAGCGCATGCCAGTAGATTTCGCGCACCTCCCCGTCGTCGGGCTGCAGGGCGGACAGGTGATGGAAGAACTCGCTGTGGGCGTTGTTGGAGTTGAAGAGCCGCACCTGCAGCGGCGTCGCGCCGGCGGTCCACGCCGGATGGCGAGCGATCACCTCGTCGAGCCAGGCGATGACCGCGAAGGAGGCCGATTCGACGTGCGCCGGCGTGCTGCCCGCTTCGCGGGCCGCGGCGCGGGCCTCGTCGAGCAGATGGAGCGCGCGCTGCTGGGCGGCTTCGGGCGAGGGTGCGGCACGGCCGGCCGCGATGGCCGCGTCGAGCTCGAGGCCGAACGAGAAGAGTGTGCTGAAACAGTCGAACAGCCGAGCCATGAAGCGCTCGCGCTATTCTTCGGTGGCAACGGGAGCCTTGGGTTTGCGCCTGTCTCGATGGCACATGCCGATGTCCCTGTTGAAGCGGTGGATCTTGGATCGATTCTTTCGCCGCCCCTGGACAGCTGCCATACCGCTTGGGGACTATGTCGTTCGTGGAGCAGGCGAGCTTGCAGGGCTGCGCGTTCGCCGTTATCTTTCGTGCTACTCGTTGAGTTGACTGCGTGCACTACGCTTAACCTATCAAGGCCTGCCATGAAAATCCTGATCGCCGACGACCACAGGCTCGTCATCGAGGCGGTCAAGGCCAAGCTCTCGGAGATCGAGCCCGGCATCGAGTTCGTTCTGGCGATGAGCGTCGACGAACTGCTCGCCGCCGCCTCCGATGACATCGACTTGGCCGTGATCGATCTCAACATGCCCGGTGCCGAGGGCCAGGCCCATGTGGACGAGATCCGGCGCCGCCACCCGGCCGTGCCGGTCATCGTGCTATCGGGCTACGAGGACCCGGCCATCATGCGGGCGGCGCTGGAGCGCGGCGTGCTGGGCTTCATTCCGAAGGCGTACTCGCCCGAGGTCATGCTGTCGGCCGTGCGGCTGGTGCTGGCCGGTGGCGTCTATGTGCCGCCGATGCTGTTGTCGGCGGTGCCTCCGGGCGTGGTGGCCGGCGTGCCGCCCGGGGCCGGCGAGGCCGCGCAGCGTGCCTCCTCCGCCGCCACTGCCCAGACCCTCGCGCACCTGCGCACCGTGCTCACCGAACGCCAGGTGGAGGTGCTGCAGTTGCTGTCGCAAGGCAAGCCCAACAAGCTGATCGGGCGCGCGCTCGGCATCAGCGAGGGCACGGTGAAGATCCACCTGGCGGCGATTTTCCGTGCGCTCAACGTGCGCAACCGAACTGAGGCAGTCGTTGCCGCGCAGACGCTGACGGCGGAGGCCTGAGCCTCTCTTCACGGGCCGCCGCAGCGGCTGCCACTGCCGTTGCCGCCGG
>NZ_LMTS01000278.1:10649-17282 GCF_001541225.1 Variovorax sp. WDL1
CTCAGAAACGCAAGGTCAGCAGGTGCGGCAGCCGCGGGATCGCGAAGGCTCTTCCCGTCTGCATCGCCTCGCGATAGTCGTGCAGAAGGCGTCTCTGGTGCAAGGTGACTTCGTCTGCCGGCCAGCGCTCGACGTAGCGCGCCTGAAGCTCCGCGGCCGCGGCCCAGTCCCCTTGCTCGAACCGGAAGCGCGCCAGCGCCATGATGCCGTTCGGATGTTCCGCGGTCCATGCGGGTACCTGGTCGAGCCAGCCCTGGACTTCGTGGAGCGCGCGATCCTCGCAGGCAAGCCAGGCGGCCGCCAGGCAGGCGTTGGAGCGGACGATGCCGACCGAAGAGACCGCCAGGGTCTCGCGGAGCATCCGCCAGGCCTGCTGCCGGTCGCCTCTCGCGTGGGCCAGCGCCGCTTTGAAGAAGGTGGCGCAACCGTACAGGCAAGTGCCTTCGTAGAAGCGACGATTGGCCTCGATCTCGGCGATCAGGTCGTGCGCCAGGTCGTAGCGCCCGCCCGCGATGGCCATGCCCGTGTGCATGGTGATCGCAAAGCTGAGCCAGAAGCGCCGTGCCTCACGCCCGAGCATGCGAACCTGCTCCATGCGCTGCAGGGCGTCGACGGTCCGGCCGCTGCGCCAGTGCAGCCAGGCCTGCGTCAGCTGCGATAGAAACCGTCCGGCGCGCGACTGCTGCATCGACGCCGATCCCAGTGTCGCCTGCGCCGCGTCCGCGACGGCGTGGTTGCCCGCATCGCTGTGCACCGTGAGCGCCAGCGCGAGCGTGAGCGCATGGCGTACCGGCGTGCCGGCCAGCTTGGCGCATTCAACCGCTTCGTCGATTGCCAGGGCCGCCTCGCGCATGCGCCCGGCATCGCGGTGGACGATTGCAATCTGGTAGAGGGTACGCGCGAGGTCTGCGTGCTGCGGGTGCGGGGTGCGGCTGAGCCGCGCCGAACGTTGCAGGGCTTCCAGCGCGGGATCTGCCTGGCCGCGCAGGTGCGCGATCACGCCCTCCTGCCGCAGGCATTGCGCCGTCAGCCGGTCATGGTCTCCCCCCTGCGCTGCGGCGAGAACACGCCGCCCGATGCTTTGCGCGAGCTCGAACTCGCGATCCGCGATCGCCAATTCGCAGCGCTCCAGCAGCACCGCCGCCTTCAGCGCTTCGTCGCCGTTCGCCTCGAGCAGCGTCAGTGCCCGGTGGATGAGTGTTCGGGCGAGCTCGTTGTTTTCGAGCGCGCGGTAGTAGGCGGCGAGTGCGCGCAGCACCCTCGCCTGTGTCGCGACATCGGCCGATGCGGCCGCGCGTGCCAGCAGGTGCTGGGCCTTCGGCGCGGTTTCGGGGTGTTCGATCGCGGCCAGGCTCTCGACGTGCTCGACGTCCATGTCGAGCGCATGCGGCTGCGAAGCGACACACACCTGCAGGTAGTCCTGCGCCACCTGGTAGCGCTGCTCCCGGGCCGCGTGCATGGCGCGCGTGAAGGCCTCGTTCGTGAAGGTGTCGGTGGAGACGCGTGCCGGCTCCTCGTCGACGAGCTCGCGGGCCAGCTTCCGGCCGAGTGCGATGGTCAGCTGTGTCAGGTCGCCGCCTCGCAGCGGGCTGGCATCGGCAAGCGCCATGTCGCCATGCAGCTGGTAGCGCAGCTCGAAGCCGTTCTCGTGCGAGTGCACCTGGGCAGCGATCACCGTGCGGGCACCGAGTGCGCGGACCTGCTCGATGGCACGGGCGCTCGAAGGGCCTTCGCCGCTCCTCTTGAGCGCGGTGACCACGTCGATGAGCGGCAGCACGGAAAGCGCCTGCTGCGCTTCGAGCTCCCGGTTCAGCAGCGCCGCCATGCAGAACTCGACCCAGACCAGTGCGTCCCGGCCCGTGTGATTGCGAAAGGGAAGCGCGGCGACGAAGCGCAGTACGGACTGCCGCGGTGCAGGACGGGTGAGGGCGTTGAATCCGCGCCCTGGCAAATGCGAGGGGGAATGCGAGGGGAAATGCGGCGCCCCGATCATCGTGGAAAGTGACATGGAACCACAATCAGAAAGAAGCCACTCCGTTCGCCGCTGAAAGCCGCCGGGCCAGTGGAGGAGCCCTTGTCTCGATAGCGGTTGGCAGGTTAGGGCTGCAATCGGGGCGAGGCTCGCCCGACGCGACAATTCATCAGGTTGTGATGGCGCGCGACGAGCGCGCCGGCGCGTCCGGGCGATGCCCACGCCTTGCAGATTGCACGGATCCGATCGCTCGCGGCCTCGTTTCGTGAAGGCCGCTTGGAAACCCTTGTTTTCCGTGTGCCCCAATCCTGATCAATTGTCACAACGCCTCCACGTGACTTTTGTTGCTCGGCACTATCGCAATCCTTAAGTCTTACATCACGCGTGGCGGCGACAAGGAAGCTCCTGTGTTTCACTTCTTTGTGAGCACCCACGCATTCACTGGAGCTAATGACATGTCTGCCAGAAATGAACTGCGTCGAAGAGTCGCCGTGCTCGACCCCATGCTTCGCTCGCGGGAACACATGCGCCGCGCCATCCGCGCCCTGGGTCATGCGCCGCTCGTTTTCAATGACCTGGAGGAACTGCTCCCGCTGCGCGGGAGCCTCCTGCGGTGCTCGGCCCTGTGCGTCGGCCTGCCGCCGAACCCGCTCGAGCAGCAGGCCTGGATCCGCGCCGCCAGGAGCCTGGTCGGTCCCGAAGTGCCTTTGCTCTTCCTGGCGCGAGAGAACCCCGTCAAGGCAGCCGAGACACTGCGCTGCTCCGCGGGAGACGCAGTGCTCGCGGCGCCTTCATCATTCGCAGACGTCTACAAGGGAATGAGGGCATTCTTCGCGCAGCACGGGCTCGCCGCCGAGGACGCAGGCCTGGAGTGGGGCGGCTATCGCTTCTTGCCGTCCAAGGAATCCGTGGTGCTCGACGGGACCGAGATCGGCATGCGTCCGCTGGACTTCGAGCTCGCGCTGGAGTTCTTCCATAACATCGAGCACGTGCTGTCGCGCGATTGGCTGCGCACCATGGCGGCGGGGCTGGCGCCGGAAACGGGTGGCCGATGGCTCGATGCCAGCGTGGGACGGCTGCGCAGCCAGCTCGGACTCATCGCCTTCCACGGCTGCGAATGGAAGCTCAGCACCATTCGCTATGCCGGCTTCAAGCTCAGCAGGAGCCCCGGCAAGAAGGCACCGAAGCTGGTGACCCTGTCGGCGAGGGATCTGAAGCTCGAGGCGTCTCCCGTCCTCGGATTCTGAAACGCCGGCCCCTCAAGGCTCGAAGGCCGGCTCTTCCGGGCTCAGGGGAAGCCCGATGAAGAAGGTCGTCCCCGCATTCGGTGCGCTGATGACGTCGATCCAGCCGCCGTGGCGCGCCACGACGGTGTGCACGATCGTCAAGCCGAGCCCCCAGCCGTGTCCCGCCTCGGGATCGGCATTGGCGCTCCACCGGCGGCCCCTGCTGGGGGTCATCAACTTGGCGAGCTGCGGCTCGTCCATGCCGCTCCCGCTGTCCTGCAGCGAAATCAGCACCTCGCCATAAGGGGCGTTCGCGTCGAAGTTCGTCTCGACACAGATGTGGATCGCGCTGTCGGGCTTGCTGTGGCGGATTGCGTTGTGCAGCAGGTTCACCAGTGCCCGCGTCAGCAGCGATGCATCGGCCGAGAGCGAGGCCTCCGCGGCGCCGAGCCGCGGCTTCACGACCAGCCCGCGGGCATGGGCCGCGGCCCAGGTGGCGTCGATCGCATCGAGCACCACCGAGCCGGCGAAGGTCGGCGCGAAGCGGTAGACCTTCGACTCCGCCTCCAGCATGTCCATGAAGCTCTCGGCCAGCTGGATCGTGCGCCGGGCCTCGCGGCCCACGCCGTCGATCACGTTCTGCATGGTGACGTTGGAAGCCCCCTCCACGTACAGCGCCAGCAGGCTGAGCATGGTGACCTGCGGGCCGCGCACGTCGTGCGAGAGAAAGCTGAACCACTGCTCGCGTTCGCGCTGGGCCCGGCGCTCGGTGGTGATGTCGTTGAGCACCACCACCCAGGCGCGCGATGCCGCCGCGCCCGACCCCAGCTCCCCGAGCGACGCCGCCCGCAGTGTGAACACGCTTCCCTGTTCGGTCGTGTACTCGATGCCCATCGCCTCTTCCCAGACCGTCGTTGTGCGGGCAGCGGGCGAGCCTGCGATCTCGGCTTTTTGCATATCGGCGAGCAGCCGCAGCAGGTCGACGCCCTTGAGGTGGTCGACGCCGCCCGCGGCCGGCCGCAACACCGCACCCGTGGAAGATCGCACCAGCGCCGTGGCGAGAAGATTCTGGGCAGCTGCATTGCTCTGGCTCACGATGCCGTCCTCACGGCAGATCAGCACCGGCACGGGCAGGCTCCACATGCCCTCGGTCAGCAAGGCCTGCAGGCGCGTCAGGCGCTCGATCGCAAGATCCAGGGCATTGGCACGGCGATCCACCGAGTCCAGCGGCGCCGGGTGCAGGGGCAGCGGCGGCTCGAAGGCGCCGGCCGGGACGGCATTCAGCAGCGCCGCACGCTGGCGGAAGAACACCAGCAGCGCGTCCAGGCGGCGCCAGCTCCAAAGCACATAGGATGCAATCACCCCGCACAGCGGCGACGCGAGCGGCAAGGCGACACGCCAGTGCACCAGCGCCAGGTAGTCCAGCACGATGCAAGCGAGCGATACTGCAATGGTCCACGTCACCGCGTGGGTCGCGCTGATGAGGAACAACATCAGCACCAGCCAGATCGGCGCGCAGATCCACAGCACCCGTCGCCAGTCGGTCGGCATGTCGATCGTGCGGTCGGTGAGAAGCGCATCCAATGCATTGGCATGGATCTCGACGCCCGGCAGGCTCGTGAGCGCGCCGATGCCGGCCACCGGCATCGTGTCGCCCAGGCCAGCGTTGGCCAGAGCGCCCACCAGCACCAGCTTGCCCCGCACGAGCTCGTCGGTGAAATCGCCGCGCAGCATGTCGAGGTACGACACCGTCGGATAGCTGCCCGCGGCGCCCGCGAAGTCGACGCCGAAGCGCCCCCCGCGGACCCAGCGATCAGTGGTCTGCAAGCCAAGCACTTCCTCCGGTACCGGCTCGACCGTCTGCGTGGCCATCTCGAGTCCCACATAGGCCAGACCTTGTCCGGCCGGCCCTCGTAGCGCCACAGGGCCCGCACCAGGCCATCCGCATCCGGTGCGGCGTTGGCGTGGCCGAGCCCTCGCGCGCGCTGCGCCAGTTCCGGGATTGGAAGCTTGAAGGCGGGCTCGCCTCGTGGCAGCCCGATCGGCGGCGCGGCGTAGTCGAGCGGCAGGTAGACCGGCAGCTTCGACATTGCCGTGGCGAGCGCCTGGTCGTGCGCGCGATCGGCGGAAGGCGTGTCGAAGAACAGGTCCAGCAGCACCGCGCGCGGTGCATGCGCGGCCAATCGCTCGAGCAACTGTGCGTGCATCGAGCGCGGAAGCGGCCATGGGCCCAGAACGTCCAGCGTGCGACTGTCGATGCCGATGATCAGGATGTCCTGGGTCGGGCGTTGTTCGCTGTCGAGCAGGATCTTGTCGTAGATGGCGGCATTGGCCTCCACAAGTCCTGGCTTGCCGTCCAGCCAGACCATGGTCGGCGGCAGCAGCAGCAACATCAGCATCCACTCGAACAAGTATCGACGGCGCAGTCGCTGCATGTACCCACCCGTCTCGACTCCCCGGTTCAAGGGGAGGTTACTTCGAAGCTGCCCCCCCATTCGGCCGGCGGCGACGACTCCCCCTCGGCTTGTTCGCGACATCGCCAGTAGTAGCGTGCGGGACCTTCGAGCGGGCCGACCGTCACGCCGCTCATGTAGGTTCCCGATTCGGCCACCAGGGGCGACGCGAAATCGGGCGTGCGCGCGAGTTCGAAAGTATGGCGTTGCCCCTGACGTGTTGTCCAGCGGATCTGCCATAGGCCGTTGCCCGCCGCGCGTGCCTCGCTGGGCATCGGGTGCTGTGGCGGTGCCACGAAGGTCACGCCCTCGCTCGCTTGCCCTTCAACGCCTTGCGCGTCGAGGGCGGAAACCCGCGTGTGATAGAAGCCAGTCGCCAGCGAGCCCTGCAACGCGAAGCGGGGCACCGGCTCGCGCGACTCCGTCGCCAGGCGCAGGAAGCTCGCGTCGGCCGCCAGTTGCAGGCGGTACGCGGCCGCGCCCGCCACCGCTTCCGCCGCAACCGTGTTCCGGCCGGCGGGCGCGCGCTGTGCCGGCGCCGGCAGCAGGCTGCGCACCTCGAGTGCGGAGCCCGCGGCGCCCAGTGGCACGCCTTCGAGCGCCGCCACTTCGGCGCTGCGATTGCCGCCGCCCAGCTCGGTCGCCTTCACCTTGCCTTCGAGCACCTCCAGCGTTTCCGCCCCGTCTTCCGACCGGACCCGGAAATGCGTGCCCTTCACGCCCAGCGCGAAGCTGCGGGTGCGGATCTCGAACTCGCGCTCCCTCTGCTTCTCGACGTACGATTCGACCCGGCCGCTGATCAACTCCAGCTGCGTCCGCCGGCCGTGCGCCTCGACGAGGCGGGCCGAGCTGCTGGAGGGCAGCACGACACGGCTCCCGTCCGCGAAGCCCACTGTCAGGAAGCTGTCGCGCCCCGTGGTCAGCACATCGCCCGGCGCGAGCGCCGTGCCGGCGGCGAGCTGCTGCTCTGGATCGGCGGCCC